>NZ_JACJJE010000069.1 GCF_016899775.1 Pseudoflavonifractor capillosus | reverse complement strand
ATGGCAATTTCCATTCTTCTGCCCTCCTTAGACGCAAGAAAACCCGCCGCAGAATTTTTCAATTCTGCGACGGGCCCTTTCTTTTTAAAACAATTGTAACTACTCTGCGTGCACTATGGCCTGAAAAATTGCAGGCAAGACAATGTAAGCCATGTCAAAATAAAATAGCGACACTTGCTACCCAATAGAACACAAAAACAGAAGGAGGAACATTCATTGAACATCTACGGTTACATTCGGGTGTCCAGCACGGACCAGAAAGAGGACCGGCAGCTTCTGGCACTTAAAGAGTTGGATGTCCCAAATATGCGAATCTATTTGGACAAACAGTCTGGAAAGGATTTTCAAAGGCCACAATACAAAAAAATGCTCAAGAAAATCCAGAGGGGTGATCTGCTCTACATTTTGAGTATCGACCGGTTGGGGAGAAATTATGAAGAGGTCCAAAAGCAGTGGCGCATCCTAACCAAGGAGATTGGAGCGGATGTGTGCGTCCTGGACACCCCGGCCCTGGACACCCGGCGGGCTAGAGACCTCATTGAGACTCTTATTTCTGATGTCATCCTACAAGTACTTTCTTTCGGAGCGCAGGTCGAGCGGGAGCATATCCGCCAGCGGCAGGCGGAGGGGATTCGGGCAGCAAAACTGCGTGGTGTGAAATTTGGCCGCCCCCGCAAGGAACTGCCCGGTAATTTTGCGGAGATATGCAGTGCATATTGTTCTGGAACAACCTCCCTCAAAGCGGCCGCAGAGTCATGCGCAATGGCTAAAACCACCTTTTATGATGCTGTTTGCCGGGAGAGAAATTCCGCTTCCTGTATAAAATAAGTCGGTCGGATAGGTATACCAATGCGACTGACAAAACTTTTTCATTTTGCTATTAACTTTCGGGAAACGGGTGACGATATATGCATTGAAGGCAATAAAGTGTGTGGATAAATGTGTCGGTCGGATAGGTATACATTTTCGACCACATCATCGGTTTAAAACGAAAAAAACGCTTGTAGAATCCCATAACATAACTCCAAATGCTGGAAACTTTCTTGCATGTAACTGGAGTTCAAGTGGATCAAAGATTAAAACTGTGGGTTCACCATTTTGCATGGGAAAGCATTTTGAGCGGAAAAGATTTTCTGGCCTTTGAAACACAAAAAGAGCAATCGAGGTGAACCGATGGCAGGGAAAGAAAAAGCCTTCAAAGAAAGCGGAAAGTGTCTCCAATACATCACCATTAAGGCAAGGCTCTATCCCACTGAGCAGCAGGCGGAGCTCTTTGAAAAGACCTTTGACTGTTGCCGCTACCTCTGGAACCAGATGCTCACCGACCAGCAGAGATTCTATCTGGAGACAGGTGCCCACTTTATCCCTACCCCAGCCAAATATAAAAACCTAGCGCCGTTTCTTCGGGAAGTTGACAACCAGGCGCTGATCCAGGAGCACAACAAGCTGTGTCAGGCGTTTCGGGTGTTTTTCAAGAATCCGGAGTCCTTTGGTTATCCCAGGTTTAAGAGAAAAAAGGATGACAAAAAATCTTTCTCTGCCTGCAACCACAATTTTCCCTCTGGGCCTACCATCTACACCACCAAAGACGGCATCCGCATGACCAAGGCAGGGATTGTAAAAGCAAAATTTTCCCGCAAACCCAGAGCTGACTGGGCCCTGAAGCGGATTACCGTGCAAAAGACAAAAGCCGGAACGTTCTACTGCTACCTAGTGTACGCTTACAGGGTGTGCACGCCGAAGGCAATACAGCCAACTGAGGAACGGACAGTGGGCATCAAATACTCGGTTCCCCACTTCTTTGTAACCGATGATGGCACTACAGCGGACCCGCCCCATTGGCTCAGGGAGTCTCAGGAAAAGCTGGCAAACTGTCAGCGGAAGCTGAGCCGGATGCAGCCAGGGTCCAAAAACTATCAGGAGATGGTTCAAAAATACCGTGCCCTCCACGAGCACATTGCCAATCAGCGCCGTGATTTTATCCACAAGCAGTCCAGCCAGATAGCCAATGACTGGGACGCCGTGTGTATGCGGGACGATGCGCTGGATGAGATGAGCCGGACCATGAATCGGGCCAACCTGTATGAGGCAGGCTTTGGGATGTTTCGGGAGTGCTTGAAATATAAGCTGGCCCGGCAGGGAAAGCAGTATATCCTGGTGGACCGGTACTATCCTTCCTCCCGCATTTGCCGGCACTGTGGGTATGAGCTGCCCCAAGCGGCCGATTATAACCGCCAGACCTGGAACTGCCCGCAGTGCGGGGCGTTACTCAACCGGGAGGTCAACGCGGCACAAAATATTAAACAGGCGGGCCTGCGGCAGATTTCTTCCCATGGGGAAACCTGTAAGCCTTGCAAAAAGAGTCCGCCCCAAAAGTAAACCATAGTGTTCAGAAAACTATTTGCCCGGCTTTTTTAGAAAGCTGGCGCCGGTCGGGACGCCGGTAAGCGCCCGTAATCCGGATTTAGTGCGTTGATCGAAGCGAAATGCATCCATTCCGTTTCGATCCGCGTGCTGAAAACCGGAAAGCGGGAAACGAGAGGGTATCCTTCCATCGTTTGGGAAGCGTGCCCAAAGCCCTTTTCCCAGGGCGTCCATAATATTATGACGATGAAAATTCGAGAACCATCAGGTTCCGGCGCGGAAAGGAATCCGTTGCCAGCGCTGGGAAGGAGACCACACGATGCTCTGTCTAACCATTTCGCCGGGTGATTACGTCACCATCGGTGACAATGTCATCCTTCAATTCGACCACATGACAGCGGGCCGATGTGACTTGGTCATTCAGGCCCCAAGAGAGATCCCCGTTTTGCGGGGAGAGGTGTGGGAGCGGAGCGGTGAAAGGCGGCCTGACTGTGTGTTTGAAAAAAGCCGCTGGAGAAAAGTGGAGATCCCCTGGAACCGGAGCAAGGAGCAGGCACTTTGCGCCATGCGGAAGCTGTTGGAGCGTATGGATGAACAAGACGAGAATGTCAAAGCGCTCCGAAGGCAACTCAACCACATGTTCCCGCCCGTGAAAGAGGCAAACGCAGAGTAACTTAATTTTGGTTTCATCCGGTGCAGCTAGCCGGTTGAAATATAGATTCCTGTACCAAAGGGTTTTAAGCAGTCCGGCCGGATGTTTTGAGCCTGGAAGTACACCCCGTACCCGCACAGGGATGTGCGCAAGGGTACAACCCCCAGCACAGTTCAATTTATTTAGAAAGGAAGCTAAATGAAATGAGAATCCAACATAACATAATGGCGATGAATGCCTACCGCAACTACAACAACAACACCTCCGCCCTGTCCAAGAACCTGGAGAAGCTCTCTTCCGGCTACAAGATCAACCGCGCTGGCGACGACGCCGCCGGTCTGGCCATTTCCGAGAAGATGCGCGCCCAGATCACCGGCCTGGACAAGGCTCAGGACAACGCCAAGGACGGCATCTCCCTGGTGCAGACCGCTGAGGGTGCTCTGACCGAGGTCCACGATATGCTCAACCGTATGTACTCCCTGGCTGAGCAGTCCGCCAACGGCACCTATGACGGCACCGACCGTACCCAGCTGCAGAAGGAAGTCAACCAGCTGAGAAAGGAGATCGACCGTATCGCCGATTCTGCCAACTTCAACGGCATCAAGCTGCTGGATGGCTCCATGAACGAGAGTACCGTCACCACCTTCAAGGACACTGCGACGAATGGCAGCGCCGCAATCAACCTGGCAATCAGTGTGGACAAGTTCCAGCTGGCTAATGGTTCTGACGGTACCCTGTCCTTCACCTTTGCCCACAATGCCACCGCTTCCCAGACGAACAAGGCCACAGTCACCGCCGCCGGAGCGGTCACCATTACGATCGATGGCGGCAAGGACTACTCCGCCGCCGAGATCCAGGAGATCTTGAAGAATGCGACTGGCACCGCTACCAGCGTCAGCGACGAGGTGCTCAATGCCGTGAAGAGCGCCACTGTGACCGGCACGGTCGACAAGGCAACGGGTACCGCAGCCGCCATTAAAAACACCACCGGAACCGCTGCGCCGGGCACTGGCAGCGAGCTGGTCCTCCAGATTGGCGACACCAGTGATGACTTTAACCAGCTGTCCGTGGGCATCAAGAGCTGCAAGGCCAGCGCCATCGGAATCAGTGACCTCAGCATCGCCGATCAGACCGATGCTGCCGACGCTCTGGATATCATCAAGAGCGCCATCAACTATGTGTCTGACGTCCGCGGCACCCTGGGCGCCACCCAGAACCGTCTGGATCACACCATCAACAACCTGAGCGTCATGCAGGAGAACATCCAGGACGCCGAGTCCACCATCCGCGACACCGACATCGCCGACGAGATGATGGCCTACACCAAGAACAACATCCTCATCCAGTCCGCTCAGGCCATGCTGGCTCAGGCCAACACCGTGCCTCAGGGCGTGCTGCAGCTGCTGCAGTAATCTTAAATACTGGTTTCTATTCAGATTACGCACCCAATACCAGGAAAGGGGGCTGGGATCAACGCCCAGCCCCCTTTTTGTACCAAGGGAGGACATTGCTATGCGAAGCATAGATCTTGCCAGACAGCTGGCGGAGGCAGGCCAAAAGGACGATGCCCAGAAGGGTTATTTTCTGGCTCTGCAAAACAAAGAGGAACTGGACCCCAAAGAAGAGCTGGAGGCCGCCAGTTACCTGTTTTTTTCCAAATGGGACTATAAACTCCCTTTCACCATTTTTATTTCTCTCTATAATCGCGGTTTTTTCCAGGCCGAGCTGATGGATTTGATGCTTCAGGCCTTTTATCTGCCCAATGTACAGCGGCAGCAGAAGCAATATGGGCGCAACTGCCGCGCTCTGGCACGGTACCCTTACTTTTTCCGGGACGAATTTCTTGACTTTGAAGAGTTACCCATTCTCTTTTTCCCCTTTGATGATGAAGGTTATATTCCCTTTTTCAAAGCTGAGAACCGTTTTGGTGACTATACAAATTTTGACGATCCGGTCATCGACCGCTACTTTTTTGGAGATTTAGAAAATCCCATCCTGGCTCAGGATGTTTACTCCCAGTATCAACTGGAATATTTAAACGACAATGTGCGCAAAAGTGAGTGGGTAGGGCGGGAAAACCATATTTACCTCCATTACACCGACTGGACTCAATTCTGCACCTATCTCCAGTGTCTGGATTTTACCCAGCTTCTGAAAGAGAAAAAGCTGGTCTTTCTAATCGAAGAGGAAATCTCCCAATATCCCATTGACTTCCAGGCCCGCTTTGGGATCGATTACAGCCAATTTCCTGTAAGGCCTGTGGGTATTCGGGAAATTCAGCGTATCATTTGGCACATCCAGCTATCCACCCATAATGGCGGCGACTTTTTCAATGAGATTTTTTATGACCACCCCAATCTGATCGCTCTTGAGTCCGTTATGTTTGAAAATGTAGAAGAGATCATCAAAGAGCAGCGCAAGGCGCTGGCAAAAGCGAAAAAAGGAGATGGTCCCTATCCCGCCTCACTGAAAGAGCTGCTGCAAATTCAAAATCCCACGGATAAAGACCTGGTGGTAGCTATATTTTTGGCCAGTAATGGCGCCAGTCACAGCGCGTGCGGCAACTGCCGCATTGCACCCGCATTACTTTTCCAGCCTCACTTTCCCAACATGGTCTACCGTCCCCAGCTCAACCAGACCGGAGACCGTGCTATCCTAGTTTCCGAACAGTATGAGGCAATTCGGAACTCTCCTCTGTTCCAGCAGTTCAAATATGTAAAATCCTTTACCCCCATGCGCCGCCCCACCACCAGCTATGGAGCAACTGTCCGCTTTATGGTGAACAGCACCCAAGAGGAGGACGGTAAGGACACTGTCGTAGGAGATGCGTTTCTAGACCGACTGCTGAACCGCAGCTTTATGGTGGACCGGAGTGACCGGCTGTACCGGGACAGTGTGCTGGTACGATTTGAAGACGGCAAATTGAATCCCAAAGCTACCTTTACCGCCCTGGCGGAATTCTTGGACATTCCTTATACTGAGAGCATGACCTATTGTTCTGGCCGAACTGGTATGAATCCAGAATCATTAAAAGGAAACGATCGTGGCTTTGATCCCGCCGCTATCTACCGTACCTATGATGAATACGTCAATGATGATGATCGCGCCCTGCTGGAATATTTCCTGCGGGATGCTTATCAGGAATACGGTTATGAATTCCACTATTACCACGGAGAAACAGCGGACATGGATTGGGTCAAGGAGAAACTGAATGGGATTCAAAATCTGGATCGCCTGATCAAGGAAAGTATACTTCGTTGGGTGGACTACACAAGCAAAGGCAACAAATCGGTTACGTTTATAACCAATAGTGTTGCCCATTCCCAGGACGAGACCGCAGACTCGATTGCTCAGCGTAGGTTAGACATCATTCATGAAGATCGGTTGGAAATCACAGAGCTGCTGATGAAGAATCTGCTCTTTGTCAACCGGGACAATCAGCCGCTCCAATTCATGAAAAAGCTGGAGCTGGACCCGGAGCTGTTGGAACAGCCGCTGTACCATTAAAGGAGGGGTAAGGATGGATAATCCAGGAACTGTCTATTTCTTCACCGGACTGTCCGGCGCAGGTAAGACTACTGTGGGCGGTCTCTTTTACCGCCGTCTGAAATCCACCAAACCCAATGTGGTCTATCTGGATGGGGACGAGATCCGTCTGGCCTTCGGTGAGGACGTTGGCTACACGCACGAGGAGCGTCTGCGCTGGGCGGGACGAATCTTTCGGGTGTGTAAGCTGCTCTCCGACCAGGGCATCGATGTGATATGCTGTTCCATCGCCATGTTTGACACAGTGCGCCACTGGAACCGGGAACACATTCCCAATTACAAGGAAATCTATATCCGGGTCAAAAAAGAGACCCTCATCCAGCGCAATCAAAAGGGCCTGTACACTGCGGGACACAATGTGGTGGGCGTGGATCTTCCCTTTGACGAGCCCAAGTCCCCCGACTTGATCCTGCAAAATGACGGCGACCGCACGCCTCTTGAACTGGTGGAAGAGGTAGAGCGCAAGTTCTATCCCAACATTGTGGAAAACCCCATTGACAATACTGCCTACTGGAATCAATACTATCACAATCAGATTTGCTCCACCCAGCCCTCTCCTTTCGCTCAGTATGTCTCCACCCTCGTAGAGCCGGGGAAGACTCTTGTGGATCTGGGCTGTGGAAACGGACGGGACGCGCTGTTTTTTGCCGGACAAGGTCTGGATGTGCTGGCCATTGACTTGTCCCGCGCCGCCATCGAGCAGCTCAACCAAAATCCGGTGGATCATGCTCACTTCCTGTGCGGCGATTTTATTGCCAGCGACGCCCACAAACCGGACAGCTATGATTACGCCTACAGCCGTTTTACGATCCATGCCATCAATCAAAAGCAGGAGACCATGCTGCTGCAGGCCATGTTCCGGGCGTTGAAACCGGGCGGGAAATTCTTTGTAGAGGTTCGCAGCGTCAACGATCCTCTATACGGAAAAGGAAAGGCAGTTGAACGCAATGCCTTTTTCTATGATAACCATTACCGCCGCTTTATTGTCCGGGATGAACTGGTCCATGCGTTTGAGCATTGTGGATTCCGGGTGGAGTACGCCAAGGAGCAAACCGGATTTGCCCCCTACGGAAACGATGATCCTCCAGTCATCCGTATTGTAGCTGTCAAACCATAGAGGAGGGAATGTCATGAGATTATTGGCCGATCTTCACACCCATTCCACCGCCTCAGATGGTCAATACTCCCCTGCACAAGTGGTAGAGCTGGCCCACAAATCGGGCATTCAGGTATTGGCCATTACCGATCACGATACCATTCACGGTGTGGAAGAAGCTGTACAGGCTGGACAGTCTCTGGAACTGACAGTCCTCCGGGGGGTAGAGCTGGGCGCCCAGGAAGACCGCCATATGCACATTCTGGGACTGGGGCTTAAGCAAGACTGTCCTGAGCTGGCTCAGCTCTGCCAGAAGCTGCTGGATGGCCGAAATGAGCGGAAATACCGCATCGTCCGTTTTTTAAGTGAGAAGGGCATATCAATCGACCTGGCCGAGGTGGAAGCGCTGGCTGGCGGCGATGTGATCGCCCGTCCTCACTTTGCCCAAATCATGGTGCGTCACGGCTATGTGAAAGATTCACGTGAGGCCTTTGACCGCTATCTGGACACAGAGGAGTATCAACGTATCGAGCGCTTTAAGGCCAGCGCAGAGGCCTGTATCGCCGCCATCCACCAGGGAGGTGGAAAAGCCGTTCTGGCACATCCATACCAGTTAGGCTTTTCAGAAGAACATTTGGAGCAGACCATTCGGGCATTAAAAAATAATGGTTTGGACGGTCTGGTGTTTTCGGTAAAATGAAAATGTAGCAAATGGTACTCAAAAAGTGAGCACCCCAATGGCAAATAAAAATGAGCCATTGTCAGCACCCGAAATAAACGCTACCCTTTAGGTGGGATAACCCATAAGGGGGTAGCAGAAAGGTGTTACGAATGGCTCAAATCAAGTATATCAAAGACCTCTACGAAAATGAAGAGGCAAGTTTGCGGGAAATATGCCGCATAACCGGCCACAGCTTTGAGACTGTCCGCAAGTACGCCTACCAGGAAAACTGGAGCGAGGACAATCTGCCGGATATTGAGCCACAGAGCTATCCGGTGCTGCAAGACTTCATCCCCATCATTGATAAATGGCTGGAGGAGGACCGAAAGGCCCCCAGGAAACAGCGCCATACAGTAATGCGGATTTACCACCGCCTGTGTGATGAGCATGGGTTTACTGGCTGCTATTCCACCGTGAAAAAGTATGTCCGCAAGAAAAAATATGTCATGAAAACTCTGAGTGCCGGGTATCTCCCTCTGGAGCACCCCAAAGGCTGGGGACAGGTGGACTTTGGCCTTGCGGAAGGCGAATGGGCCGCTACCGGAGAACGCTTTCCGTTCTATGCGCTGACGATCTCATTCCCCGGCTCTAACAACGGAGTAACGCAAGCGTTCCCGTCTCAAAACCAAGAGTGCCTGCTGGAAGGCATGAAGCGGATTTTTGAGCACATTGGCGGCGTCCCTCCCAGGCTGCGGTTTGACAACATGACCACGGCGGTTGCTCAGGTACTAAAAGATGGTGAGCGTGTCCTTACGGAGGGCTTTACCCGCTTTATGCTCCACTACCGTTTCCAGGCTGATTTTTGCAATCCGGCTTCCGGCAACGAAAAAGGCAATGTAGAGAACAAGGTTGGTTACAGCCGCCGCAATGCGTTTGTCCCGGTCCCAGTCATTACCTCGTTTGAGGAATTTAATGAACAGCTCTTGGAGTGGTGCGAAAAGGACGCTGACCGGCTCCACTACAAGCACAAGGTTCCCATCCGGGAACTTTGGGAAGAGGACAAGGCGGCACTTTTAGAGCTGCCACAGTATCCCTTCTCTGTGTTCCGCTACACGACGCTTACCGTGAGTAAAACAGGCTTTGTAACGATTGAGACGAATAAATACGGGCTATCTCCCATGCTGGCCGGCGAAAAAGTACAGGCCAAAATCTTCTATGACCATGTAGCGTTTTACCACGACCACAGACCGGTTGGACGCTTTCCCAGAAGCTACAAAACCAATGATGATGTCTACGACTGGACGCAGTATGTGTCCACCCTCTGCAAAAAGCCAGGAGCGATTGAGCATACCCGTTTCTTCCACCAAATGCCGCAACGGTGGCAGGATTATCTTGCTTCCACCAAGGGAAAAGAGCGGAAGAGCGCCCTGCAACTTCTCAGCGAAATCGTTGCTGACGGAAACTCTGAGTTCTGTGATGATGCTCTGGAAATGGCAGCCGCCAATGGCCGGGCCGATGTGGACAGCCTGCGGCAGTGTTATTACATGATTGCCAAGAAGGAGTACCGCCCAGATCCGCTTAAACTCTCCGGAGCCCCATTGCTGAACTACAATCCAAACCTCTCAGCCTATGATGGCCTGATGGGAGGTGAGGCTCATGGCTGAACAGATTGAACAGCTCATGCGGCAAGTGAAGCTGGGCGGCATGGCGAAAGGCTGGCGGAGCGTCCCCTACGAAAATACCGAGCAGTATGTGACCGATCTCTTGACACTGGAATTGCAGGAACGAGAAACCAACCGGATTAACCGCATGGTAAAGACGGCTGGTTTCCGGGTGATGAAGACACTGGATGATTTTGTGTGGAACTCCGCCATTGAACTTCCTGGCGGCTTGCCACAGGAATACATGACCGACCTCCAGTTCCTTGCCCCAAAAGAGAACCTGATTTTTATGGGGAGCGTTGGGACGGGAAAGACCCATCTGGCTACGGCTATTGCTTTGAAAGCCTGCCAGGAGGGGCGGCGTGTCCGTTTCTTTACTGCGGCTGAGTTGGCAAACATACTGCTGGAAAAGAACACCAAGGGAACCTTGAACAATTACCTGGGTACGCTGAAAAAGGTAGAGCTTGTTGTGATTGACGAGATTGGTTTCGTCCCTCTGCACAAGGACGCCGCTGAACTGCTGTTCCAAGTGATTTCCGATTGCTACGAGCGCAAGAGCCTGATTATTACTTCAAACCTGGAGTTCTCTCAGTGGAACACTGTCTTTGGGGACAACCGCCTGACTGCGGCGCTCGTTGACCGGCTTATCCACCACAGCCATATTGTGATTTTCTCTGGGGAAAGCTACCGGCTTACCCAGTCCCTAAACCGCCAGAGGGCATACACTTAGGGTACTCAAAATTAGTGCAAAAGGGCTTTGGGCACCGATGTGAGCACTTGGCCCCTATTGGCACCGATGCGAGCGTTTGGCCTCCGGGGGACCGATGTGAGCATTAGGCCCCCAGGGCACTCACTCTTGCAAAAGGCCCTCATCTTTCCGGGTACTCAAAAGGTGAGCATTTGGTACTTGGGAAAAACATTGCTCACGACATGAAATCTGGTGCTGAAGGTGCTCACTTTTTTGGGGCCCTTTTGCTCACATTTTCGTTTGACAAACACAGTCTGGAGTGCTACTATCCCCGGCATACACCGAAAATGGTGCAAAACTATCTGGAACTAGCCAGGAGATATGACTTAAAAGTTACGGCCGGAAGCGATTTTCATGGGGAGCGGGTAAAGCCGAATCATGAACTATCCCCCACCTGTCTTGAACTTGTGTGGCTGCTGGGTGATGTTAGAAAAAATATATCCTGTATTTGAAATGACTTTGTCCCTAAAAGGTAAGGGGAAATTTGAGATCTACTGGCGCACAAATTGTTTTGCATTCATTGCTTTGCATATACTTTACCATCTCATGAGCGGAGAGAAATACGCCCTGCTAAAAAAGAAAAGCAGCTCTGCCGGGTTGTCGGCCAACGCTGTACCGGGATAATTAGGATAATATGCACGATGCACTAAAACTGCTCTATGACAGATTTTATACGCCACTGCCCATGATGGATCCTGAGCAGGAAATTGAAAGTTGCCACCATCAGATCATCGAGCAATTGGAAAAACCAGAGAGGAAACTGGTATTGCGGATCATGGATACCCAGAATCTAATGGCTGAGGAACACGCTACGGACAGTTTTCTCTGTGGATTTCACCTGGCTTTGGAAATGGCGAACGAATTGAATTACAATTACTATAAACAGGAAGCAGTAGGCATCCAGCACACCTCACCTGTGCGATACCATTTTTTGCAGGATGTCATCAAGCTGCTGGAATGCTGCGACTTATGGATCGCAGCCACTCCGAACGATGCTGATCATAATAAGCAAAATTACCCTTGTCCATAAAACGCTTCATTTCTGGCTGGTCTTCGCAGGCACGATCCGCCGCCAGGGGCGGCGGTGAAACGCCCGCCCTTCAGGGCGGGCGTTTTACGCAAGCATAGCGTTTTGATGTCAAAACGCGCTTGCAGGGGAAACCCCTGTCCCCAATGCCGCCTTCGGGCGGAACTTTCCGGCAAGGTTGCCGGAAGGTCGTCTGAGCTTAGATCGGGTTTGGTGAAATCATCAAACCCGATCTCATTTGAACATTTGGCAATTCCGGCAGCAGTTCATTGCGCTGAAAATCGGGTCCGGCAACCTTGCCGGACCCGATTTTCACCTGCATCAGGATGTCGTTTTTTCAATAAACTGTCTACATGATTGGGTACATTACAATCCGTACAAGGGTGTCCATGTTAGCACCCTGGAGGTCAAGAAATCCAGGGCAGGGTGCATCATGAGACCCCCATTTTTCTTTTTTAATGCGGACACAGACTGTCCGCATTATCTGTTAGGATGGGTGCGAGAACCGGGGATGGCCCTAGAGCCGTCTCCCGAGAGGAGGAGCAGCATGAACACACAAACACACCGCACCTGTATCCGCATGAGCCAGGAGGAATACGACCAGCTGAAAGAGAAAAGCAGGGCTGCCGGACTGTCCGCCAACGCCTGGCTGATGAGAGAGCTGGAGCGAAACCGCCCTATACTTTACCGGGAGAAAGAGACGAGAGCGGCCATCGCCTTTGCGGATGAGGCTGGCCGGGACATCAACGCCGTGGCCAGGGCATTCAACAGCGGCTGCGGCACCGCCCAGCAGCTGGGCTTTTCCGTCCGCCGCCTGGCCCAGGTGGTGGAGCAATTCCGGCAGGTGCGAAAGCTGGGGTATCCCTATGCGGTATAAACACAAGCCACGCCCACCTATACGGGACAACAGCTGTTCCTTGTCCGTCCGCATGACGGATGAGCAGTACCAGCGGCTGTGCCGCTATCTGGCCATCACCAGACTGCCGGTCACAACTTATTTCCGCAAGCTGATCAAGGAAACCACGATCCACGCCCGAATGCCCAGGCAGAAGATAGACCCGCATCCCGCCGTAAACCATATCTACTCCAACATCCGGCAGATCGCCCACTGCCCAAGGGCCAGAGAACTCGCCCCGGAGCAGATCGCGCAGCTGGAGTTTCTGGCGGACAAGCTCTGTGAGGAGTGCTTCCTTCTCTCCACCCAGCAATAGCCTCTGTAAGGCCACAGGAGGCCCCGTGTGGCCTCGCAGGCCCAGAGGGGGAATAGGTATGGCCCCAGAGAGAAACTGGGCGCTTTCAGCCGAATCGTCAGGAGCGTCACTTTTATGTCACAGGAGCAGAAAATGGGCCCGTCGCAGAATTGAAAAATTCTGCGGCGGGTTTTCTTGCGTCTAAGGAGGGCAGAAGAATGGAAATTGCCAT
>NZ_JACJJE010000068.1 GCF_016899775.1 Pseudoflavonifractor capillosus | reverse complement strand
GGGGTGGGCTCGGGGGCCAGGGTGTCCATGGCGATGCCCCCCAGGCGGCCGTCCAGCAGGGCCCGGCGCACCGCCAGGTTGTCCACCAGATCCCCCCGGGCGGTGTTCACCAGAATGGCCCCGGGCTTTACACGCTCCAGAAGGGCCTCGTTCACCATGCCCCGGGTCTGGTCGTTCACCGCGCAGTGGAGGGACAGGACATCACAGGCGGAGAACAGCTCCTCCAGGGGCAGATAGGTCACCCCCAGCTCCGCCTCCACCTCCGGGGGCCGGCGGTGTAGGGTGTAGTAGTACAGCTTGCATCCGAAGGGTTTCAGCCGCCGGGCGGTCGCCTGACCGATATCCCCCAGGCCCACCAGACCCACGGTCTGCTCCCCCAGCTCCGGGCTATTGGAGGCCATCACTGCCTCCTTCATCTGCATCTGGCGGCCCTCCCGCACCGCGTTGTGGCCGGTGATCCCGTGGCGCAGGGCCATGAGCATGAGCATCACCGTGTGCTCGGCCACCGAGTCGGCGTTGCACCCCTTGTTGTTGCACACGTAGACGCCCCGCTCCCGGGCCGCCTCCAGGTCGATGCGGTTGAAGGCCACCCCCTCGGACTGGATCAGCTTCAGATTGGGCAGCAGGTCCAGAATCTCCCGGTCCACATCTATAACCGGATCGTCAAACAGCACCTGGGCGTCCGGGTTGTCCGCCGCCGCCTGGCGGGGCGAACTGCCCAGGGGGCAAAACACCAGCTCCGCCCCCAGCTCCCGGGCAAACTCCGGCATGTAGGCGTCATAGCGGGCCTTGGGGCCAAATACGAGGATCTTCATGGAACGACTCCCTCCTGATCTGCGCGCCTCCGCCCCGGCGGGGGAGGCCGATTTTGATTTCTCTCCTATTATATCAGCCGGAGAGACGGCGGACAAGGCGGCCTCCTCAAAATTAGCACTCTATTTCACTGAGTGCTAAAATTTACAATTTAGACATATATTTTGCGAGAACTGTTCATAATTCCACGGTATACTAAAGCCAAAGTTAAGAGAGGCCGGGGGCCGGAACAGAACGCTCCCCCAGCGCCGAAAGGAGTTTTTACCATGTATACCATGCTTCCCTTTAACCATATGAGCCGCACCTTCAACGACCTGTTTGACGAGATGGAGCGCAGCATGTTCCCCGCTCAGCCCAGCGGACGGCTGCCCGCCTTCCGCACCGACATCAAGGACCAGGGCGACCACTACCTGCTAGAGGCCGACCTGCCCGGCTTCCGGAAGGAGGACATCGACCTGCACCTGGAGGACAACGTGCTGACCATCACCGCCAAGCACCAGGAGACCGCCGAGAACAAGCAGGACGGCAAGTACATCTGCCGGGAGCGCCGGGTGGGCAGCTACGCCCGCTCCTTCGATGTGAGCGGCATCCAGGAGGAGGGCATCTCCGCCGCCTATGAGAACGGCGTGCTGACGCTGATCCTGCCCAAGCAGGGCGAGGTCATCCCCCAGAGCCGGAAGATCTCCATTCAGTAAGCAGAAGAAAAATTCTGGCGGGCGGACCTGTAGGTCCGCCCGCTTTTTCCGAAAATTTTTTCTTCCCCTCTTGTATTTTTGATGGGTTTGTTATACCCTAGTGTTAGCACTCTTATTTATTAAGTGCTAAAACCAATGAAAACATCGAAACCGAAGCAAAGGAGGTTTCTGCGTATGAACATGAACCAATTTACCCAAAAATCCCTGGCCGCCATTCAGGGGGCCCAGGATATCGCCGTGGAGCACGGCAATCAGCAGATCGAGCAGGAGCACCTGCTCCTGGCCCTTCTGAGCGACGAGCAGGGCTTCATTCCCCAGCTTCTGTCCGCCATGGGCATGACGGTGCCCAGCTTCACCGCCGCGGTAACCGCCCAAGTGGAGAAACTGCCCAAGGTGTCCGGCGGCGGCCGGGAGGCGGGACAGGTCTATATCGCCCAGGATGTGGACAAGGCCCTGAAAGCTGCCGAGTCCACCGCCCAGTCCATGAAGGACGAGTATATCTCGGTGGAGCACATCTTCCTGGGGCTGCTGGACAGCGCCAACCGCAGTTTGAAGGAGCTGTTCCGCACCTATAATGTGACAAAGGAAAAGGTCATGCAGGCCCTGGCCTCCGTCCGGGGCAACCAGCGGGTCACCAGCGACAACCCGGAGGAGACCTACGACGCCCTGAAGAAATACGGCACCGACTTGGTGGAGCGGGCCCGGCAGAACAAGTTGGACCCGGTGATCGGCCGGGACGACGAGATCCGGAACGTCATTCGCATCCTGTCCCGAAAGACGAAAAACAACCCCGTCCTCATCGGCGAGCCCGGCGTGGGCAAGACCGCCATCGCCGAGGGTCTGGCCCAGCGAATCGTCAAGGGCGACGTGCCCAACAGTTTGAAGGACAAGACCATCTTCTCCCTGGACATGGGCAGCCTGATTGCAGGCGCCAAGTACCGGGGCGAATTTGAGGAGCGGCTGAAGGCCGTCCTGAACGAGGTGCGCAAGTCGGAGGGCCGGATCATCCTGTTCATCGACGAGCTGCACACCATCGTGGGGGCGGGCAAGACCGAGGGGAGCATGGACGCGGGCAATCTGCTGAAACCCATGCTGGCCCGGGGCGAGCTCCACTGCATCGGCGCGACGACCCTCAACGAGTACCGCCAGTATATCGAGAAGGACGCCGCTCTGGAGCGGCGGTTCCAGCCGGTGATGGTGAACGAGCCCTCGGTGGAGGACGCCATCGCCATCCTCCGCGGCCTCAAGGAGCGGTACGAGGTGTATCACGGGGTGAAGATCACCGACGGGGCTATCATCGCCGCCGCCACACTGTCCAACCGGTATATCACCGACCGCTTCCTGCCCGACAAGGCCATCGACCTCATCGACGAGGCCTGCGCCATGATCCGCACCGAGATCGACTCCATGCCCACTGAGCTGGATGTGATCCAGCGGAAGATCATCCAGCATGAGATCGAGGAGGCCGCCCTGAAAAAGGAGACCGATAAGCTGTCCCAGGAACACCTGGCCGAGATCCAGAAGGAGCTCTCCGACATGCGGGATGAGTTCAACGCCAAGAAGGCCCAGTGGGAGAACGAGAAAAACGCCATCGGCAAGGTGCAGAAGCTGCGCTCCGACCTGGAGGAGGCCAACGCCCAGCTGGAGAAGGCCCAGCGGGAGTACGATTTGGAAAAGGCCGCCCAGCTCCAGTATGGCCGCATCCCCGAGCTGAAAAAGGCCCTGGAGGCGGAGGAGCAGATCGCCAACGAGGGCAAGGCCCGCTCTCTGCTGCGGGACAAGGTCACCGAGGAGGAGATCGCCCGCATCATCGAGCGGTGGACCGGAATCCCCGTGGCCCGTTTGATGGAGGGCGAGCGGGAGAAGCTCCTCCACCTGGAGGACATCCTCCACAAGCGGGTGGTGGGCCAGGACGAGGCGGTGCGCCTGGTCAGCGAGGCCATTCTGAGAAGCCGGGCCGGTATCGCCGACCCCAACAAGCCCATCGGCTCCTTCCTGTTCCTGGGCCCCACCGGCGTGGGCAAGACCGAGCTGGCCAAGACCCTGGCCGAGGCCCTGTTCGACAGCGAAAAGAACCTGGTGCGCATCGACATGTCCGAGTATATGGAGAAGTTCTCCGTGTCCCGGCTTATCGGCGCGCCTCCCGGATACGTGGGCTATGAGGAGGGCGGCCAGCTGACGGAGGCCGTGCGGCGGAAGCCCTACTCCGTCATCCTCTTTGACGAGGTGGAGAAGGCCCACCCCGATGTGTTCAACATCCTGCTCCAGGTGCTGGACGACGGCCGGATCACCGACAGCCAGGGCCGCACTGTGGACTTCAAGAACACCATCATCATCCTGACCTCCAACCTGGGCAGCCAGTACCTGCTGGACGGCATCGACGAAAGCGGAGAGATCAGCCAGCAGGCCCGGGACCAGGTAAATGAGCTCTTGAAGCGGTCCTTCCGCCCCGAGTTCCTGAACCGGCTGGACGAGATCGTGTTCTATAAGCCGCTGACCAAGGAGAACGTGACCCACATCATCGACCTGATGGCGGCCGACATCAACCGCCGCCTGGAGGACAAGCAGCTCACGGTGGACCTCACCCCCGCCGCCAAGGACTATATCATCGAGAGCGCCTACGACCCCATCTATGGTGCCCGTCCCCTGCGCCGGTTCCTCCAGCACACAGTGGAGACCCTCGTCAGCAAGAAGATCATCGCCGACCAGGTGGAGCCCGGCTCCCGCATCACCGTGGACTGCCGGGACGGGGAGCTCACCGTGGACACCAAGGAGGTGCTCACCGGCGAGGTCATCGACGGATAAAAAACTTTCCCTCTCAACCAGACGGCGGGCCGCTGGAAGCTCTCCAGCGCCCCGCCGTTTTTGATAAAGAACAAAAATCCCGGAAGCCGGTTTCAATCCGGTTTCCGGGACTTTTTTTGCTGTCAGCCGCGTATCAAAT
The DNA here is from genome assembly GCF_016899775.1 of Pseudoflavonifractor capillosus. GTDB lineage: Bacteria > Bacillota > Clostridia > Oscillospirales > Oscillospiraceae > Lawsonibacter. The sequence continues at coordinate 8,736 of NZ_JACJJE010000068.1, read as the reverse complement.
TACGCCAGACGTATCTGTACCCAAGAGGCGAAGCGAAGCTTCGCAGAAAATTTCTTTGCTTCCTTTCTTTTTCAAAGAAAGGAAGTTCTTTTGCCTACTTTTCTTTCAAGAAAAGTAGGTCAGGCGTGGGCGGAGGCGCGGGTGAGGGGCTCCGCCGCCTCTTGGGCAGGAACCTCCCGGGCGGCCTTCTCCTGCTTGGCCATGCCCTTGGCGTTGGCCAGCATGAGCTTGATCCGGTTCTCCTGGTTGATCTTGGTGGCGCTGGCGTCGTAGTCGATGGCCACAATATTGGAATCGGGATAGTCCTCCTTCAGCTTGCGGATCATACCCTTGCCCACGATATGGTTGGGCAGGCATCCGAAGGGCTGGGTGCACACGATGTTGCTGGTGCCGGAGTGGATGAGCTCCAGCATCTCGGCGGTGAGGAGCCAGCCCTCCCCCATCTTGTTGCCGTCCCCCAGGTACCCGTGGACCAGGGAGTGCAGCTCCTGGAAGGTGCCGGGGGCCCGGAAGCGGCCGGAATTCTCCAGGGCCTGGATCATATCCTTCTGGCAGTTCTCCACATAGCCCATGAAGATCTTACAGGCCGCCTTCTTGATCCACTTGCCGCCGTACAGGTCCACGTCGGCCACACGGTTGTAGATCTTGAAGATGATAAAGTCGGTGAGGCCGGGGACCACCGGCTCCACCCCCTCGCTGAGGAGGAACTTTTCCAGATTGTTGTTGCCCAGGGGGGCAAACTTCACATAGATCTCGCCCACCACACCCACGCGGACCTTGGGCTCTCCCTGGACGGGGATGGCGGCGAAGTCGTCGCAGATCTGGGCAAACAGGCGGCGCATCTGGCCCCGGCTCATGCCCTTGCCCGCCTCGAAGCCGTCCACCAGCTTGTGGGTCCAGGCCTCGATCATGGCGTCGGTCTCCCCCTGGTTCACCTCATAGGGGCGGACCTGGTTGGCCACGTTGACGATAATGTCCCCGTACATCATGGCGTACACCGCCTTGCGGATAAAGGGGAGGGTCAGCTTGAAGCCGGGGTTCTTCTCCAGGCCGGACAGGTTGACGGACACCACGGGGATGTAGGCCATATCCGCCTTCTCCAGAGCCTTGCGCAGCAGGTGGATGTAGTTGGAGGCCCGGCAGCCGCCGCCGGTCTGGGTGATGAGCAGGCCCACCTTGTGGGGGTCATAGCCCCCGTGCTTCACCGCGTCGATGAGCTGGCCGATGACCAGCAGGGCGGGGTAGCAGGTGTCGTTGTGGACGTACTTGAGGCCCTCATCCACGATCCCCCGGTGGTTGGTGGTGAGCATGTCCACCTTGAACCCGGCGTTCTGCAGCAGCTTCTGCATCATGCTGAAGTGGACCGGGAGCATCTGGGGCATGAGGAGGGTGTACTCCTCCTTCATCTCCTTGGTAAACAGCAGACGGCCGGTCTCGTCGTATACTAACTTAGCCATAAATACTCCTTTTTGTTTCGCGCCCGATGTAGGGGCGGCTATCAGCCGCCCGTATATACGGCACGACTCTATAACGCGGGCGGATGGTATCCGCCCCTATAAGCAGGCCGTATGACCCGCAATCAGTTCGCTTTGCGCGCCTCAATGGCCGCCATCAGGGAGCGGATACGGATCTTGACAGCGCCCAAGTTGCTGATGTCGTCGATTTTCAGCTGGGTGTACAGCTTGCCGCCCTCCTCCAGGATGGAGCGCATCTCGTCGCCGGTGATGGCGTCGATGCCGCAGCCGAAGCTCACCAGCTGGATGAGCTCCATGTCCGGCTGGGTGCACACATACCGGGCGGCGTTGTACATACGGGCGTGGTAGGTCCACTGGTTGAGCACGTGGCGGGGGGCCTTATCCTCCAGATAGGCCACCGCGTCCTCGGTGATCAGGATAAAGCCGTAGTTGGTGATCAGGTCGTTGATGCCGTGGTTGATCTCCGGGTCCATGTGGTAGGGACGGCCGGCTACCACCAGGATGGGGCGGCCCTCGGCCCGGGCCTGGGCGATGTACTGCTGGGCAGTGGCGCGCAGGTCCTCTTTATAGGCGTCATAGGCCCCGTAGGCCGCCCGAGCGGCGGCCACCGTCTCCTTCTTGGGGACGTTGAACTCCTCTTCAAACCACTTGGCGGCGTGCTTCTCAAAGTCCTTGGGGCGGTGCAGGCCGAAGTAGGGATACAGGTACCGGGTCTTTTTCAGCTCCGGCACATTGGCAGCCAGCAGCTCGGGGTAGTAGGCCACCACGGGGCAGTTGTAGTTGTTGTCGCTGACCCCCTCGTTGAAGTTGTAGGGCATGCAGGGGTAGAAGATGGCGTCCACCCCCTGCTCCACCAGGGCCTCCATATGGCCGTGGAGCAGCTTGGCGGGGTAGCACACCGTGTCCGAGGGGATGGTGCGCTGGCCCTTCACATACAGCTTCCGGCTGGACTCCGGGGAGAGGACCACCTCGAAATTCAGGCGGGTGAACAGCTCAAACCAGAAGGGCAGGTTCTCGTACATGTTCAGGCCGAAGGGGATGCCGATGCGCCCCCGGGAGCCGTCCCCCTGGCCCTTGCCCTGGAGGGCGCGGAGCTTTGCGTATTTATAGCGCATCAGGTCGGGCAGGTGGGTGGGCTCCTCTCCCAGAGGGCGGGAGCACCGGTTGCCCGAGACAAAGCGCCGGCCGCCGTCGAAGGTGTTGACCGTCAGGGCGCAGTGGTTGGTGCACAGGCCGCAGGTGGCGGGCTTGGCGGTGTGGGTGAACTTCTCCAGGGCCTGGGCGGTGAGCACCGCGCTCTTTTCCAGGTGCAGGTCCCGGGCCGCCAGGGCCGCGCCGAAGGCCCCCATGATGCCGGAGATAGTGGGGCGGGTCACGTCCCGGCCCAGCTCCTGCTCAAAGGCCCGGAGGACCGCGTCGTTGAGGAAGGTGCCGCCCTGGACCACGATGTGCTTGCCCAGGTCGTCGGCGGAGGCCGCCCGGATGACCTTGTAGATGGCGTTTTTCACGATGGAGATGGACAGGCCGGCGGAGATCTCCTCCACGCTGGCCCCGTCCTTCTGGGCCTGCTTCACGCTGGAGTTCATAAACACGGTGCAGCGGGAGCCCAGGTTCACCGGCTTCTGGGCGAACAGGCCCAGCTTGGCGAAGTCGGCGATGGTGTAGCCCAGGGCCTTGGCAAATGTCTCGATGAAGGAGCCGCAGCCGGAGGAGCAGGCCTCGTTGAGCATGATGGAGTCCACCGCTCCGTTGCGGATTTTAAAGCACTTCATGTCCTGGCCGCCGATGTCGATGATGAAGTCCACGTCGGGCTCGAAGTGGGCGGCCGCCTTGTAGTGGGCCATGGTCTCCACCAGCCCCAGATCGCAGGAGAAGGCGTTTTTGATCAGGTCCTCGCCGTAGCCGGTGACCGCCACGCCGCGGATCTCAATGCGGTCCCCGCACTGGGCGTAGATCTCCCGCAGCTGCTCCAGCACAATGGCCACCGGGTTGCCCAGGTTGGAGTGGTAGTAGGTGTACAGCAGTCCCCCGTCCTCGGTGATGAGGGCCAGCTTGGTGGTGGTGGAGCCGGCGTCGATGCCCAGCCAGGCGGGCCCCTCATAGGTCTTGATGTCCACCTGGGGCGGGCGCTTGGCGTTGTGCCGGGCGCAGAAGGCGCCGTACTCGGCCACGTCCTGGAACAGGGGGGGCATGGTGTCCACCAGGGTGGTGGTATCCACGCTCTCCTCCAGCTTTTTCAGGGCGTCCTCAAAGAGGATGGTGTCATAGTCGGAAGAACACAGGGCCGCGCCCATGGCGGCAAAGCAGTCCCCGTCCTCGGGGAAGACGGCGTGCTCCTCATCCAGCTTCAGGGTCTCCACAAACCGCTCCCGCAGGCCCATGAGGAAGTGGAGGGGGCCGCCCAGAAAGACGATCTTGCCCTTCAGCTCCCGGCCCTGGGTGAGGCCGGCCACCGTCTGGTCCACCACCGCCTGGAAGATGGAGGCGGCCACGTCCTCCTTCCGCCCGCCCTGGTTCAGGATGGGCTGGATGTCGCTCTTGGCAAACACGCCGCAGCGGGAGGCGATGGGGTAGATCTTCTCATGCTTCAGAGAGAGGGCGTCCAGCTCATCCACCGACACGTTCATCAGGGTGGCCATCTGGTCGATGAAGGCGCCGGTGCCGCCGGCGCAGGAGCCGTTCATCCGCTCCTCCAGGGCGCCGCCGAAGAAGATGATCTTGGCGTCCTCGCCCCCCAGCTCGATGACCGCGTCGGTCCCCGGTATGTAGGTGTTCACCGCCGCGGCAGTGGCGTACACCTCCTGAACAAAGTCGATCCCGGAGGCGTTGGCCACTCCCAGTCCGGCGGAGCCGGTAATGACCATCTTCACCTGCCTGCCCGCCAGCATGTCCGAAATGGACCGGAGGGTCTCGCAGGCCCGCTCCCGGGTCTTGGAGTAGTGCCGCTCATAGGAGCGGAACAGCAGCTTGTTCTGTTCGTCCAGCACCACCACCTTGACCGTGGTGGAGCCGATGTCGATGCCGATACGAAGACTCATAAACTGAAAATGCTCCTCACATTCGTTTCCATGTTAACAGACTGATTTCTATTCTGATACATGATACTTCTCCTCCAGAGAAAAAACAACATTTTTAACGGTTTCTTAACGCCGGAGGCGGGAGGAAAAACGTCCTGTTTACGGTAGGAAATTGTGCATTTCTGCCCAGATCCTCCATTTTTTCACCAGTTCTCTCCCGTTTTGGAATCGTCACCTTGCACAAAAGGCATCCCCATTCTCAGAAAAAGCGGTACGGACTGCCCCGCACCGCTTGCAGCTTCTTTACAGCTCCCCGGCTGTCCCCGCCATCTTCTCTAACAGCGCCGCATTCCCCGCCAGGCGGGGGTCTGAGGGGGCGGCGGCCAGGGCCAGCCGGGCCTCCTCCAGGGCCTGAGGGAGGCGCCCGGTGTGGTAATAGGCCTGACAGCGCAGGTCGTGGGGCAGACTGCCCCATGCCTCCGCCTCACAGATATAGGTGCGGGGCCGCTCCCGGATCTTCAGGGCGCAGGCCGTGGCGTACAGCACGCCCTCCCACTCCTGGTTCTCGTAGAGGAGCATGGCCAGATCCACCCAGGGCTCCCGCAGGTGGGGGGCCTCCGCCGCCGCCCGCAGATACCAGTCCCGGGCCTCGTCCCGCTCCCCCTTCCGGGCGTGTGCTCTGGCGATATACCGCATGGAGGCCGCCCGCTCGTCCCGCCAGACGGCGCTGGGCAGAGACAAGTGCCGCGTCAGGGTGCGGATGCAGTCGTCCCACCGGCCGTAGTAGAGGTACTCCCGGCCCAGGTAGTGGAGATTCCGGTCGTCCTCCGGGTCCTCCGCCACCGACAGCTCCAGCAGGGGCAGGTACTGCCCCCTGGATTTTTGGGGATCTGGGTGGTGGTCCAGCTGGATTCCCTGGACAGAAACCATAGGGCCCCGTTCCCCTTCGCCTACCCACTCCAGCACTTCATGGACCGGGTGGACCCACCGGAAGCCGCGGCGGGCGTGTATTTTCTCCTGCCAGAATACAACCCCCTCGGAGCCGTCGGGCTGAAAGCTCCAGGTGTAGCGATAGGAGGCCTGCCGGGTCTCCGGGGTCCAGACCCCCTCCAAAGCGGAGCGCCAGCCGGGACGGAACACCTCGTCCAGGTCGGTGCACACGCACACGTCCGCGTCCTCCGGGGCCAGCTCCAGAGAGCGGTTCCGGGCCTGGTCAAACCGCCAGGGGACGATCCGCTCCACCGTCACTTGAGCGCCCCGGGCCTGCAGCCGCTCCACCGTGCCGTCGTCGGAGCCGGTGTCCAGCACCACCACCTGGTCCGCCTCGGACATGGAGTCCATCCACCGGTCCACAAAGGAGCTCTCGTTCTTGGCGATGGCATACACCACGATTTTCATTCTCAACCTCTCCTTTTCAAAAAGAGAGGGCGCTTTGCGCCCTCTCTGAAATCGCTGGCGGCGGCCGGCCAATCAGGCGGTGGGAATGTCCCCCAGCCGGGTGATGGTCATGGTGATGCCGCTGTACTGGAAGCTGCCTCCCGTCCCCACCAGCTGTAAGGTGGAGGGGGCGGAGGTGACGGCCACCGGCACGGCGATGGGCAGCACTGCCGCGTCCGCCGAGGTGTGGAAGGTGTGCAGCACTCCCCCGCCCGGCACGCCGCTCCCCCCTTGCTGGAGGGTCAGGGTGATGCTCAGAGGGAAGTTGACCCCGGAGGCCGGATTGATGACCCCCTGGAAGGACGTCATATAGACGCCCGGCGTGTTGATGGTAAAGGCCGCGCTGTTGCTGGCATGGGAGATCGCACTGCCATAGCTCAGTCCGTTGCGGTCAAAGATCAGCGCAGTGCCGGAGGTCCCGTTCTGTACCGGCGTGGAATAGGCGGACAGCAGGGTGACCGGCTGGCTCCCGGTCCCCGCATCCCCTCGGGGAATGGTAAAGTTCAACACCGCGTTCTGCTGAGTGCCGGAGTTGGTGACCGCCGCCTGGCTCCCCGGCTCTCCGGTGGTCACGGTGCCCACCTGGACGGTGGCCGCATCTCCGTCCTCACCGGACGGGCCGGTGGGACCGGTGGGACCAGTAGGACCTGTGGGGCCGGTTGGGCCGGTTGCCCCCTGAGCTCCCGTGGCGCCTGTCGGGCCGGTGGGGCCGGTGGCGCCCTGAGCTCCCGCAGCGCCCGTCGGGCCGGTGGGACCGGTGGCCCCCTGAGCCCCCGTGGCGCCTGTCGGGCCGGTGGGACCGGTGGGGCCTGTGGCCCCCTGGGCACCTGTAGCCCCCGTCTGGCCGGTGGGGCCGGTGGCTCCCTGGGCTCCTGTAGCACCTGTCGGGCCGGTTGGGCCGGTTGCCCCCTGGGCACCTGTAGCCCCCGTCGGGCCGGTTGGACCCGTTGCACCCTGAGCACCTGTGGCACCTGTCGGGCCGGTGGCGCCGTCAGGGCCTGGATTTCCTTGGGGACCGGTGGGACCAGTGGGCCCATCGGGCCCGGGCGTCCCCTGCGGACCGGTAGACCCAGTGGGGCCGGGCAGGCCGGCAAAGCCCTGGGGCCCCTGAATCCCCTGGGGGCCGGTGGGTCCAGTGGGACCGGTGGGTCCCTGAGGTCCCGTGGGGCCGGTTGGGCCCCAGACCGGAGGACAGGGCGGCGGACAAGGAGGCGGGCACGGGGCGGGGCAGCAGCAGTCCGAGGGGCGCGAGGTAGTCAGATAGGCCACCACTTCCCCACAGGGCCGGCCGCCCCGGTCGGATGGAAGGTAATGATTCATAGCAGGATACGCTCCTTCTCCTTGGATCGTTCTATGTGGCTGTGCCACATCCCAGCCTATGCGTTCCGGGAGAAAATGGTCCCCCTCCCCTTGCCACCGGACAGCGGTTGTGCTACCATTTTCTTATGGTTTTAAGTTTTGGAAAGGGGGAACTTCTGTATCATGCATGCATTTGAATTTTATCAGCCCACCGCCATTGTCTTCGGCCCCGGTACCGAGGCTCAGGCCGGTCCCAAGGCCGCCCAGTTGGGGGCGCGGCGCGTCCTGGTGGTCTACGGCGGACAGAGCGCCAAGGCCAGCGGACTGCTCTCCCGGGTGCTGTCCTCCTTGGATGGGGCAGGCCTGGCCCACGATACCTTCGGCGGCATCCACCCCAACCCCCGCCTGTTTCAGGCCCGGGAGGGGGTTCAGAAGGCCCTGGACTTCGGGGCCGACCTGATCCTGGCCGTGGGGGGCGGCAGCGTCATCGACGCCTCCAAGGCCATCGCCCTGGGGGCGGCCAACCCGGAGGCCGACCTGTGGGACTTCTGGCAGCGGAAGCGGCCGGTGGAGCGGATTCTGCCCATCGGAGTGGTGCTCACCATCTCCGCCTCCGGCAGCGAGACCAGCGACACCGCCGTTCTCACCCACGACGAGACGCTGGTGAAGCGGGGGCTGGGCTCCGACCTGCTCCGGCCCAAGTTCGCCATTCTGGACCCGGAGCTCACCTACACCCTGCCCCCCTACCAGGTCTCCTGCGGGGTGGTGGACATTATGATGCACACCCTGGACCGGTACTTCACCTCGGTCACCGGCAATCTGCTCACCGACGAGATCGCCGAGGGACTGCTGCGCACGGTGATTACCTGCGGGGCCCGCGCCCATAAAAACTCCCGCGACGCCCAGGCTATGAGCGAGCTCATGTGGGCGGGCAGCCTCTCCCACAACGACCTCACCGGCCTGGGGGCCCCCAAGGACTTCGCCCCCCACCAGCTGGGTCACGAGCTCAGCGCCCGGTTCGACCTCGCCCACGGGGCCACCCTGTCCGCCGTTTGGGGCAGCTGGGCGGCCTACTGCTGGAAAACCAACCCCGCCCGCTTTGCCCAGTACGGCGTGAAGGTGTGGGGGCTGGACCCCGCCGGGCGGACCCAGGAGGAGCTGGCCCAGGAGGCCATCGCCCGGACGGTGGACTTCTTCCGCTCTCTGGGCATGCCCACCAGCCTGGTGGAGCTGGGCTGCGGCCTTCAGACGGAGGAGGAGCTGGAGGAGCTGGCCCGCCGGTGCACCTTCTACGGCCAGCGCACCATCGGGGCCTTCCGGGTGCTGGGGTATGAGGATATTCTGGAGATTTACCGGCTGGCCAATCACTGATTTTTGTTTCTGTGAATCGCAGGGATTTCGCCGCCTGCGGGCGGCGAGGTACTTTCCCAACGGGCGGATTGTCAAGTGAAGTGCAACGGTTTGTGAAAAAAGAGTTCAAGAGGAGATTTCCAGCCTAGGCATTTGCG
>NZ_JACJJE010000067.1 GCF_016899775.1 Pseudoflavonifractor capillosus | reverse complement strand
AGATGTGTATAAGAGACAGCACCACCTTCTCCACCTTCTCCCTGGAGAGCCTGACCCTGCTGGAGAAGGGGAGGTGGCTGCTGGGCGGGAGCTATATGGTCCTCAGCATGGTCCTCTGTCTTCTGGGCGTGGCCCTGGGACAGCGGCTGAGCCGGATTTAAACAATACGCAGCCTCAGCAAGCGGCCACATGGGGCCGCCCCTACGGGTGTTACAAACCATCCGGCGGACTGGAAGGGACGGGACCGGCCCCTACGAAAAGAACGAAACCGTTTCGATATCTGCTCTGCCGTAGGGGCGGGTGTCCTCACCCGCCCGTCGTGGCAATTCCCCCGCCTCTTCGTAGGGGCGCACAGTGTGCGCCCGCGGGCCGCCGAGGTCGTCGGCCCCTACGGCAAAACCGGAAGCCCCTCCTGAATGTCGTAGGGGCGGCACACCGGGCCGCCCGCAGGCGGCGGAATCCCCCTGCGGAAAAAGAACCTAATCCGAAACCCGCCCCCTCATCCGCCCCCTTCGGGGGCACCTGACCCTATCCCCTCTGGCCTTCGGCCATCTCCCCTTGACAAGGGGAGTCGGCCCCCAGGGGGAAGGCTTAAGGAGGTGAGCGGCGAAATTCTCCTGCGAAAAATCAAATCAAGAAAGGGATGATCCCAATGGAACGGTACTACCAGCCCGAGATTGAGACCGCGTCTCGGGAACAGATCAAGGCTTGGCAGGACGAGCGCCTGGTCAAGCAGGTGAAGCATGTGTGGGACAATGTGCCCTACTACCGCAAGAAGATGGAGGCCAAGGGCCTGACCCCGGAGGACATCAAGGGGACGGAAGACCTGCATAAGCTGCCCTTTATCTCCAAAGCCGACCTGCGGGAGGCCTATCCCTATGGCCTGGTAGCCAAGCCCCTGAAGGACTGCGTGCGCATCCAGTCCACCTCCGGCACCACCGGCAAGCGGGTGGTGGCCTTCTACACCCAGCACGACATCGACCTGTGGGAGGACTGCTGCGCCCGGGCCATCGTGGCCGCCGGCGGCACCAACGAGGACGTGTGCCAGGTGTCCTACGGCTACGGCCTGTTCACCGGCGGCCCCGGCCTCAACGGCGGCAGCCACAAGGTGGGCTGCCTCACCATCCCCACCTCCTCGGGCAACACCGAGCGGCAGATCATGTTCATCCGGGACCTGAACGCCACCATCCTGTGCTGCACCCCCTCCTACGCCGCCTACATCGGCGAGACCATGAAGGAGATGGGCCTCACCCCCGACCAGATCCCCCTGAAGGCGGGCATCTTCGGCGCGGAGGCCTGGAGCGAGGAGATGCGCCAGGACATCCAGAACACCCTGGGCATCAAGGCCTATGACATCTACGGCCTCACCGAGCTGTCCGGTCCCGGCGTGGCCTTTGAGTGCTCCGCCCAGTCGGGTATGCACATCAACGAGGACCACTTCATCGCCGAGATCATCGACCCGGAGACCGGCGAGGTCCTCCCCGACGGCCAGCAGGGCGAGCTGGTGTTCACCTCCATCACCAAGGAGGCCTTCCCCCTGCTGCGCTACCGCACCCGGGACATCTGCGTACTCAGCCATGAGAAGTGCTCCTGCGGCCGCACCCATGTGAAGATGACCAAGCCCCGCGGCCGCACCGACGATATGCTCATTATCCGCGGCGTGAACGTGTTCCCGTCCCAGATTGAGACGGTGCTGCTCAACCACGGCTACCCGGCCAACTACCAGATCATCGTGGACCGGGTGCGCTCCACCGACACCCTGGACGTGCAGGTAGAGATGACCCCCGAGATGTTCACCGACAACATGGGCGAGATCGAGCGCCGGCAGAAGGAGCTGGTGGACGGCCTGCGGTCCATGCTGGGCCTGGCCGCCAAGGTCACCCTGGTGGCCCCCAAGTCCATCGTCCGCAGCGAGGGCAAGGCCGTCCGCGTCATCGACAAGCGGAAAATTTAAGGAGGGTACAACGCTATGAGCATGAAGCAGATCTCCGTCTTTGTGGAAAATAAGCCCGGGGCCCTGTACGCCCTCACCGCCGTGCTGGCCCAGGGGCAGATCGACATGCGGGCCCTCTCCCTGGCCGAGACCAAGGACTTCGGCATCGTCCGCCTCATCGTCAACGACCTGTACAAGACCACCACCCTGCTCAAGGACGCGGGCTACGTCCACAGCCTCACCCCTGTGGTGGGGGTGGCCATCCCCGACGTGCCCGGCGGCTTGAACCGGGTGCTCCAGGTGCTCACCGACGCCAAGGTGAACGTGGAGTACATGTACGCCTTCCTGGGGGGCAAGGACGTGGACCACGCCTATATGATCTTCCGGGTGGCCGACGACAAGGCCGCCGAGACCGCCCTGGCCAGCCGGGGCATCCAGGTCCTGGACCAGGAGCAGGTGGAGCGGCTCTGATTTCACAGACAAAACGATAAAAAGGGCGCTGGAGCACGCTCCAGCGTCCTTTTTTTCGCTTATCTTCGGGGCAGGGGAGAGGGGACCCTCCGCGGCCCTTACACCATCAGGGAGCACACCAGCTCGGCGTACTCAGAAGGATTTTCCAGGGGCAGGTCGGCCAGCAGGAGGGCCTGGCCGTAGAGCAGCTTGGAATACTTCTCCACGGTGGCCTGATCGCCGGAATCCACCGCCTTCTTCAGGGCGGCGTAGGGGGCGGAGTCGGCGTTGAGCTCCAGCACCCGCTGGGCCTTCATGTGCTCGCCGCCCTCCAGCTTGCGCATGTAGCGCTCCATCTCCAGGGAGACGGGGCCGTCGGCGGACAGACAGCAGGCGCCCGACTTCAGGATCTTGGAGATGCGGACCTCCTTCACCTGGTCGCCCAACGCGTTCTTCACCGCCTCCAGCACGGGCTTGCCGGCCTCGGCCTTCTCCTCGGCCTGCTTCTTCTCCTCGTCGGTCTGGGGCAGGGCGTCCTCGGCGGTGGCGGACATGAACTTCTTCCCGTCGATCTCCCCCAGGGCCTGCATGACGAAGTCGTCCACGTCCTCGGTGCAGTAGAGGATCTCATAGCCCTTGTCCAGGATGCGCTCCACCTGGGGCAGCTTGGCGATCTTGTCCACACTCTCGCCGCAGGCGTAGTAGTAATAGGGCTGGTCCTCGCTCATGCGGTCCTTGTAGGCGGCCAGGGTGGTGTTCTTGCCCTCCTTGGAGGACCAGAACAGGAGCAGGTCTTTCAGCTTATCCTTATGGGCCCCGTAGTCGGCCACCACGCCGTACTTGATCTGGCTGCCGAAGGCGGCCCAGAACTTCTCGTACTTCTCCGGGTCGTCCTCCTGCATCTTCTCCAGCTCGCCCTTGATCTTCTTCTCCAGGGCGTTGGCAATCACCTTCAGCTGCCGGTCATGCTGGAGGATTTCACGGCTGATGTTCAGGGAGAAGTCGGGGGAGTCCACCACGCCTTTGACGAAGCGGAAGTAGTCGGGCAGCAGGTCGGCGCACTTGTCCATGATCATCACGCCGGAGGAGTAGAGCTGCAGGCCCTTCTGGTACTCCCGGGTGTAGAAGTCGTAGGGGGCTTTTTGGGGGATATACAGCAGGGCCTTGTAGGTCACCGCGCCCTCGGCGCTGGTGTGGATGACGGCCAGGGGGTCCTGCCAGTCCATGAACTTCTCCTTGTAGAAGCTGTTGTACTCCTCGCCGGTGACCTTGGCCTTGGGCCGCTGCCACAGGGGGACCATGGAGTTGATGGTCTTCCACTCCTTCACCGTCTCCCACTCGGGCTTGTAGTCGTCCCCGGCGTCCTCGGGCTTGGGCTTCTGGCGGTAGTCCTCCACCTCCATGACAATGGGGTAGCGGATGTAGTCGGAGTACTTCTTGATGAGCTCCTGGAGCTTGTAGGTCTCCAGATACTGGTCGTAGTTTTCCTCGTCGGCGTTGGGCTTGATGTGCATGATGATGTCGCTGCCGGGAGCGTCCTTCTCACAGGGGGTAATGGTGTACCCGTCAGCCCCGTCGGACTGCCACATGAAGGCCTCGTCGCTGCCGTAGGCCTTGGAGATGACGGTGACCGCGTCGGCCACCATGAAGGCGGAGTAGAAGCCCACGCCGAACTGGCCGATGACGTCGATGTCCTCCCCCTTGTGCTCCTGGTCCATCTCCTGCTTGAACTGGAGGGAGCCGCTGTGGGCGATGGTGCCCAGGTTGTTCTCCAGCTCCTCCTTCGTCATGCCCACGCCGTTGTCGGAGATGGTGAGGGTGCGCTTCTCCTTATCGGGCACGATGGTGATTTTCAGCTGACTGCGGTCCACCGGCACCTGGTCGTCGGTGAGGGCCTTATAGGCCAGCTTGTCCTCCGCGTCGCTGGCGTTGGAGATGAGCTCCCGGAGGAAGATCTCCTTGTGGGTGTAAATCGAGTTGATCATCAGGTCCAGCAGGCGCTTGGATTCCGCCTTAAACTGTTTCTTTGCCATAATTTCCGATTCCTCCATGTATAAGAAAGTATTTTGATAACAAAAAGAAAAATAATGTTAGCACTCGTTTTCTATGAGTGCTAACATTATTATAGCGCGCTCCGCCGAAAATGCAAGGGGGTTCATAATTTGTTTACACTTGCCGCCGCCCCGCCTTCCAAGGGCTGCCGCCTCTTTTTCCGGACTGGAACCTTGCATCCCCGGGCGCTTTATGCTATAAGTAACATATGTAACATCGTGGAGAAAAGGGGCCCCAATGTGAAACTGAGTTTGGAAAAACAAAAACGGCTTGTCTATGCGGCCCGCCGGTACTACCTGGAGGACCAGAAACAGAGCGATATTGCCCGGGAATTGGGGATCTCCCGCCCCATGGTCAGCCGTCTCCTGGCGGAGGCCCGGGAGTTCGGCGTGGTGGAGATCAAGATCCACGACCCGGAGCGCCAGTCGGACGCCCTGCTGGAGCAGCTCCGGAGCGCCGGCCTGATCCAGGGGGGCGTCCTGGTGGAGGATGGGGCGGACAGCGACGAGACCAACCAGCGGCTCTCTCAGGGGGCGGTGGCCCTGCTGGGGGAGATCGGCGCCCGCCGCCTGGGGGTGGGCTGGGGCTACCTCATCGGCCAGCTGGTGACCTGGTTGGAGCAGCACCCCCAGCCCCACAGCGCCATCACCGACATCTGCCCCCTGGTGGGCAACGCCAGCATCCCCGCCCGCAACTACCAGTCCAACGAAAACGTCCGCCTGATGGCCCAGCAGCTGGGCGCCGTCCCCCACTTCCTCTACCTGCCCGCCCTGCCGGAGAGTCTGGAGGAGCAGCAGCTGCTGTGCTCCACCGAGATCTACCGCCAGATCTGCCAGCAGTGGGAACAGATCGACACGGCTCTGGTGAACATCGGCGACTACCCCTCCAGCCCGGATTTTGCCTCCCTGGTCCGGTATGGGAGCCTGCTCCAGGACCAGCGGGCCTGCGGCCGAATGCTGATCTACTACTTCAACGAGGCGGGCACCGTCATTCAGTCCGACCAGGATTTCGCCATCCAGATCCCCATTGAGCTTCTGAAGCGGTGCCCCAGGATCATTGGGGTCTGTTCAGCCAACACCAGCGCCAAAGCCCTGCGCGGAGCGCTCCACTCCGGCATCTTCACACACATCGCCGCCCGGGCGGAGCTGGTCCGTGCTCTGCTGCCCTCATAAGTAACATATGTAACTGCAAAGCGCGGAGCGCCTCTCAAAAGGCGCTCCGCGCTTTATATATTTTGTCTAAATCTGCTTTGATTTTTCTGTCTATTTCATGGAATTCCACCTTATATAATTGACTTTTGTAACTTGTCGGCGTATATTTTGCACAGATGTAACATCTCTGCAGCGTCCGCTCCGCCCTCCGGCGGCGGCGCTGCGCCCACCGCTCTCTGAAAAGGAGGTGACAGCAGATGACAAAAGAACAGTTTGCCGCCAGGCTGAAACATGCCTGTGCGTCGGTGATCTCCGCCGAGCAGGAGCTGACGGAGATTGACTCCAAATTCGGTGACGCCGACCACGGACTGACCATGACCAAGATCGCCAAGGCCATCTCCGACGCGGTGGACCAGTCCGACGGCGGGATTCAGGCCATGCTGGACGACGCGGCCACCGCCGTCATGTCCCTGAACGGGGGCAGCGCTGTCCCGCTGTGGAACACCTGGCTGGACGGCATGCAGGAGGCCGCCCCCGAGGGTGAGGAGATCGACGTGCCGGGCCTCCAGGCCGTATTTGCCCAGGCTCTGGAGGAGCTCAACGACATGTCCGGCGCCAAGGTGGGGGACAAGACCATGATGGACGCCCTCATCCCCGCCAGTGAGGCCGTCGCCGCCTATGCCGGAGCGGACGAGGCCGGGCTGTTCGCCGCCGCGGCTCAGGCCGCCGCGGCCGGCGCGGAGAACTCCAAAAACTTTGTGTCCAAGTTCGGCCGGGCCAAGAGCTACGGCGCCCAGACCATCGGGACCCCGGACGCCGGTGCCATGTCCATGGCCTATTTCTTCCGGGGCCTGGCTCAGGACTCCTCCGAATCCAACTGACTCTGTTTGAATGAGAGGTACTGCATATGAAAATGAAGAAGTTTATCAACGCCCCTGAGACCATCACCGACGAGGAGCTGGTGGGACTGGGCCTTGCCTACCCCGACATTCTGGACGTGGACGGCCATCTGGTTGTCAGCCGCGACCTGGCCGGCGCGGACCGGGTGACCATCGTCACCTACGGCGGCTCCGGCCACGAGCCCGCCCAGGCGGGCTTTGTGGGCAAGGGCATGCTGGACGTCCAGGCGGTGGGCGACATCTTCGCCGCCCCCAACGGACAGCTGGTCTTTGACGCCATGAAGCTGGCGGACAAGGGCCACGGCGTGCTGCTGCTCACCCTGAACTACGCCGGCGACCAGCTGGCGGGCAAGCAGGCCATGAAGCTGGCCAAGAAGGCGGGCCTCAACGTGCGCCAGGTGGTTACCGGCGAGGAGATCCAGTACGACCCCAACGGCGAGGACAACAAGCGGGGCCTGGCCGGCGCGGTGGCCCTGTACCACATCGCCGCAGCGGCCGCCCGGGAGGGCAAGAGCCTGGATGAGGTGGCGGAGATCGCCCAGCGCTACGCGGACAGCATGGCCTCCCTCACCGTCAAGTCCACCGACGCCACCCACCCCCAGAACGGCATGTCCTTCGGCGACCTGGGAGAGACCGACCTGATGGAGATCGGCGCCGGCCAGCACGGCGAGGGCGGCGGCGTCCGGGTGCCCATGATGTCCTCCAAGGACACCGTGGAGCACGTGGCCGGGGCCCTGTGCAAGGCCCTGGACCTGAAGGCCGGGGACAAGACTTTTGTGATGATCAACGGCTGCGGCGCCACCACCACCATGGAGATGCTGGTGCTGTTCAAGGACACGGTGGAGTTCCTGAAGGCCCGGGACATTGAGGTGGTGGCCAGCATGGTAGGCGAGATCCTCACCGTGCAGGAGGCCGGCGGCTTCCAGATGAATATCGCCAAGTGGGACGAGGAGTTCATCCACCTTTGGAACACCCCCTGCCACACCCCCGCGTACAGCAAGGAGTAAGCCATGGCAGACAATATCGGAAACAAGGCCGCCCATGACTACCATCTGGATGTGCCCGTGGCCCAGGAGGGCTTTTATGTCCGGGGGGCGGCCAATTGTGACTTCGGCATGAAGAGCCGCCTGGCCCGCATGTTCAACCCCAAGTCGGGCAACGCGGTGATGCTGGCCTTTGACCACGGCTACATCATGGGCCCCACCGCCGGTTTGGAGCGCATCGACCTGGTGATCCCGCCTCTCATCCCCTATGTGGACGTGCTGATGGGCACCAAGGGAGTCATCCGCTCCTGCATCTCTCCCGCCCAGCGGGTGGCCCGCTGCGTACGGGTAACCTACGACTCCACCGTCCTCTACGACGACATGTCCAACGGCGGCGGCATCGCCTGCGACATTGAGAACGCCATCCGCATGGACGCCGACTGCATGGCGGTGCAGACCTTCATTGGCGCCTCCGGCGAGAGCCGCTCCCTGGAGCTGCTGTGCCGCACCGCTGACGCCGGCGCCCGGTACGGCATCCCCACCCTGGGCGTGGTGGCCGTGGGCAAGGAGATGGAGCGCACGGAGAAGTTCTTCCTGCTGGCCACCCGGGTGCTGGCCGAGAACGGGGCCAACATCGTCAAGAGCTACTTCTGCGACGGCTTTGAGCGGGTGGCCGCCGCCTGTCCGGTGCCCATCGTCATCGCCGGGGGCAAAAAGCTGCCCGAGCTGGAGGCGCTGGAGATGGCCTACAAGGCCATCGACCAGGGCGCCCACGGCGTGGACATGGGCCGGAACATCTTCCAGTCCGACTGCCCCGCCGGCATGGCCCAGGCCATCGGCAAGGTGGTCCACGAGGGCTACACCGCTCAGCAGGCCTACGAGGTCTACCAGGAAGTCAAGAACGCCAAATAAGGAGGAATCGCTATGTCCGCCACTTATATGCACATCGGCATCCCCATCACCAACAAGAAGCCCGGCATGGTCTACAATGAGGGGGCCAAGTTCTGGGTCAGCAACGTGGACGACTACGACTACAAGATCGAGTACCTGAAGTTTGAGGAGGGCACCCCCTTCCCCGAGGAGATCCACCGCAACCCCCACGTGGCCTACAAGGTGGACGATCTGGAGCACTACATCGCCGACGCCGACTCTGTCATCTGCGGCCCCATGGCCGCCAACGACAAGGGGGACCGGCTGGCCTTCGTCTGGAAGGACGGGGCCATTCTGGAGCTCTACCAGGAGGCTTAAATTTCCCGTCATCAGGCCGCCCCGCCGGACTAACTTTGTTCCGGCGGGGCGGCATTTTGTTTACTCCGGCGTAAGGGGAGCGGCCCTTTCCCGGGGCATGACGCCTGCATAAACCTTCCGATCCCAGGTAAAATAAGAGATATTTTGGGATGGAGGTCGAATCAATGGACAAACGATACCTGTCACCGGGCCAGACCGCCGCCTTTGTCCGCGCTTTGCGGGCCGCGGAGCGCAGTCCGGGGACCATTGAGAAATACCGGCGGGATGTATGTCAATTTGCCGCATGGGCAGGCGGGGGAGCGGTGAGCCGGGAGCGGACGGCGGCCTGGCGGGACAGCCTGCTGGAGGGGGGCTATGCTCCCGTCACTGTCAACTCCATGGTGGCGGCGGTGAACCAGTTTTTTGCCTTTCTGGGCTGGGAGGACTGCAAGGTGAAGGCCCTGAAAATCCAGCGGAAGCTGTTCCGGGACGACCGGCGGGAGCTCACCCGGGAGGAGTATGAGCGCCTCCTGTCCGCCGCCCACGGTCTGGGCCGGGAGCGGTTAGCTTTGCTGCTGGAGACCATCTGCGCCACCGGCATCCGGGTGAGCGAGGTGAAGTATATCACGGTGGAGGCGGCGCGGGCCGGGCGGGCGGAGGTCTCCCTGAAAGGGAAGCTGCGCACCATTCTGCTCCCCGGCAAGCTGTGCCGGAAGCTGAAAAAGTACGCCAGGGCACAAAAAATCGCCTCCGGCGAGATTTTTCGCACCAGAAGCGGAAAAAGTTTGTCCAGACGGCAGATCTGGGCGGAGATGAAGCGGCTGTGCAAGTCGGCCGGGGTGGCCCCCAGCAAGGTGTTCCCTCACAACCTGCGGCACCTGTTCGCCCGGACCTTCTATAAGGTGTGCCGGGACGTGGTGAAGCTGGCCGACGTGCTGGGGCACAGCAGCGTGGAGACCACCCGCATCTACCTCATCTCCACCGGCGCGGAGCACGCGGAAATTTTAAGGAAACTGCGCCTGGTCCAATAAACAAAATAAATGTTTTGATACATAGTTGGGGCGGGCAGGACAAAGAATCTCCTGAAAACCGGAGACCTGGCAGCCGGCAAAGGCTACATCAACAGAAAAAGGGCGCAAAAATCCTGCTGCATGAACAGCGATGGTCTATGCAGCCGAGTTTTTGCACCCAAAGCCAGGAAGACTCCCTTGAAAATTTGGGATTTCCGTGCTATAATGCTCTTACTTATAGGCGGCGTTTTGGTATTTTGGTCAAAAATTATGTCAAAACATTTATTTTGTTTATGCTGGACAGGGGGTGAGCGGCGTGTGAGGAATGCGGGCCCCGCGATGATGGGGCGGCCATTTGAAATAAGTAAGGAGGAAAAAGGCAAAATGAAAAAACGATTGTTGGCGGCGGTTATGTCCCTGTGCATGATCGTCTCCCTGTTGCCGGTTTCTGCCTTTGCATTGGAAGACGAAGGCGAAAACCCAGAAACCGAGACCTGTATCTGCGATACACGGTGTACCGAAGACAACTTCAATGAGGACTGTCCGGTCTGCGCAGCAGACGTGCTCCGGTGCACGGGCGAGGAGGAGCAGACTGGCGGCGAGGTCCCCGGTGAGCCCGAGACGCCCGGTGAGCCCGAGGAGCCCAGCGAAACTGAGATCCCCGATGAGACCGAGGAACCCGGTGAAACCGAGGAGACCGGCGAGACTGAGGAACCCAAGACGCCTGCCAACTCGGTCCCCACGGAGGAGCAGATGGGCGCCGAGACCGCCGGGGAGCCGGTTCCTTACGCAGAGGGTGCGGTGTATGTGTCGGCGGACGGTAACGATGGGACAGAGGAAGACCCTAATCTTGGAACTGATCAGGGGGCCCCTGTTCAAACACTGGCCCATGCGGTAAGAGTGGCCAAAAACGGCGATACCATCTATGTCATGACCGACCTGACCATGACCGAGATCGCCCGCTTCTGGAACAAGCATCTGACCATTACGAGCTTCGACCCGGACGAACCCGTGACCCTGACGAGAGGGACTCCTTTTACCGCTGTAACGGACCCTGCCCGTGGTGGCTACAATGGCGCGCT
The DNA here is from genome assembly GCF_016899775.1 of Pseudoflavonifractor capillosus. Taxonomy (GTDB): domain Bacteria; phylum Bacillota; class Clostridia; order Oscillospirales; family Oscillospiraceae; genus Lawsonibacter. The sequence goes on along the minus strand of NZ_JACJJE010000067.1, from coordinate 2,931 downwards.
GATTGAGGTGGGCGGATCGTCCTTCAACCAGGAGTCCTCCCTGGTCCTGGAGAACATCATTCTGGATGATGCGGGCCTGCAGGGCGGCAAGGACTACAACACAGCGGAAGGAGAAGACGAAGATTTCGTCTATTTTCTTCAGGCTGCCTCGTCCGGGACAGGAACCACAGGCTTCACATATTCCGCAACAAACGACAGCGGTGTAACCTATTATGGCGAACCACTGACTTATCAGAACACGGACATTGTGCAGGACGCCATGATCGCCACCTATAACAACACCGCCATCGTCACGCTGGGAGATGGTGCGGTGCTGAAGAACTATGGTGGCATGTCTGCCGTGCGCGTCTCCGGTGGCGTGCTTGTGATGCAGGCCGGCAGCGCGATTTATGATGATCAGGAATTCAATCGCGACGGCGCTCCCAAAGTGAAGGCAGAACTGAAATCAGAATCTGGATCGACATGGAAAACCGACGTTGAGCCGGATTTTGGTCCCGCTGGTGCGATCTGGCTTCAGGGCGGCGAGTTCGTCATGGAGCAGGGTGCAGAGATTTCCAACTTGAACGGCCGCGTGGTTTATGCTGACTCTGGCGAAGTCAATATTTCTGGCCGCATCTATGACATCACATCCAACTCTGAAATGTGGCAAGGAACAGGTGGGTATATTGCTCACCTCCGTTCTGGTGCGAATGGTACACTGGGTGACGGTTGCGACATCTATAACACGTTTACAGACAAGTCTCTTGCAAGTGGTGCCATGTTTAACCTCATCCACGAGGGAACCCTTGAGATGGAGAGTGGTGCTCGAATTCATGATTGGAACGGAGTAGGCAATTGTTTCTTTGCTTCTGACGCTATGCTTATTTTGAATGGTGAAATTGATCATGTAAATACCGACGGAAGCCATATTCTGCAATGTGTCGACACAAAAATCACTGTTGGGCCATCTGCGAACATTCACCACAATAAAGTTGCCTATGGCACACTTTATATCCAGGGTGGCAATACTATGGACGTATATGGCAAGATCAACTATAACTACAGCACAGATCGCGGCGGTGCCATTGCCATCACCAACCACGGCGATAGCTTTGTTACCATGTATGATGGCGCAGAAATGATTGGGAACTATTCCAAAGAAACTGGCGGTGCTATTCTTGTCAGTGACGGAAGCTTTACCATGTATGGCGGTACCATCCAGGATAACTATGCATCCATGGACGGCGGCGGCGTGTTTGTCCGTCAGGGTGGCAGCTTCTACATGGAAGGCGGCACGATTTCCGGCAACTACACAGCTGAGGTCGGCGGCGGCGTTGCGTTCCAGTCCGAAGAAGGTTGCGTTGAGATAACCGACGGCACAATTTCTGACAACTATATGAAGGCGACGCTCACTCCTGACGCGGATGAAGGGACTTGCACCGCTGAAGGTGGAGTGTCTAACGATTTCTCTGCTACAAAAGAAGGCTCAAAGTCTAGCATCACCACAAACTACAAGTTTGATGATGGCGCTGTTATGGCAAACGCGCAGTTCTTTATGGAAAAGTACGGCTTCACCATCGACCGCATCAACGGCGTCAAGCTGGGCAATGCGGCTGCGGCGTGTGAGACGGCAGCCACGAGCAAGTATGACACTGAAGATTATGACTACTTGGACACGGTTGTTGGCTCCTTCTGGTATCAGTCTGACAGCAATGTGACGCTGGACATTTCCGGGCTCAGCTATGACGAGGATAAGCTCCTCTTCGCTGCGATTGTGCCGACGGACAAGACTGGTGCGGTAGATACGGCGGGCGAGAGCACCCTCATTGCTGTGACAGGGGGCGAGAGCTTCCGGCTGCCTCTGGAGCGCAGCGCGAATGGCTATGCGGTTGTGTTCCTACAAGAAACTCAGCCGTCCGATATCATCACGGTCATCCCTGCCAGCCTGACCGCCTATATGGGCGGCAACGGCGGCTATGAGGGCGTTGTGAATAATGAGGGCGGCAAAGTTGACGTCGAGGACAGCGGTTCTCTGCCCCGCCCGATCTTCCAGGTCAAGGGCGGCCCGGCGGCTGTTGCCCTAACAGACCTGATCTTTGAGAACAGCGAGAGCCGCAATAGCTGGACATTGGAAGAGGTCGGCGGCGGCTACTATCGCTTCGAACCGGTGGCCGAGAACGGCGTTTCTGTCCGCGTGCAGTACAGCGACGGTACAAACGTGGTAACGGAGGACGAATTCACCCCCGAGACGGATGTGTTCAAAGAGTACACCGTGACGATCTATGCCGGTGAAACTGCCGGTGAGGTGCAGGTAAAGGCGGCTGATGAGTATTACACCTGCACCGTCATCACCGGCCCCGGTGTGCTGACCGTCCGCGCAGTGGAGGCTGATGACCCCACCAGCGATATTGTGGATGCAATTACCGCGCCTGTCACGTCGGGTTCCGCCACGGCGGTTGCTCCGGCAGGCACCACCTACACCCTGAACGACACGGATGTGGCTCTGCCCACGGACAGCAAGCCCTCTCTGCTGTTTGACGAAATCATTACATCCGATGATGTGGACCGCATTGATGCGCTGGAAAATGCCGTAGATACCAAACTGGGTGCCACCGATGGTATCCGCCACTACGAGGCCAAGTACCTGGACCTAGTAGACGCCAACAACGGCAACGCCTGGATCAAAGCCAGCAAACCTGTGACCATCTACTGGGGCTATCCGGCCACCACGGACCAGAACACCACCTTCAAACTGCTGCACTTTGAGGACCTGCACCGGGATACCTCTGGTGGCGATAATACCGGCTTTGACCCCGATGATATCGCCGATAGCAACATTAAAGAAGTCGAAGTGACCAACAACTCCAACGGCATTTCCTTCACTGTGGAGCCCGGCGGCTTCTCCCCCTTCGTCCTGGTGTGGGAGACCGCGGCGGAGCCCGACCCCGGCCC
>NZ_JACJJE010000066.1 GCF_016899775.1 Pseudoflavonifractor capillosus | reverse complement strand
AGATGTGTATAAGAGACAGGTCACCGCCCTTTTGATGCTGCTTACCGTCTGCCTGCGCGCCCCAAAGCTGCGCCTGACCCGGGAGCGGGGGCGCTGGCTGCCCACCGTCCGGTGCCTGCGCACCGCCGCCGGCATCTCCATACCCATGGCCTTTGAGTATACGGTCATGTGCGGGGCGCAGATCGCCTCCACCCGGATCGTGGCCCCTCTGGGGACGGTGTCCATCGCCGCCAACTCTCTGGCGGTGACGGCGGAGAGCCTGTGCTATCTGCCCGGCTATGGGGTTGCGGCGGCGGCCACCACGCTGGTGGGACAGAGCCTGGGGGCGAAGCGGCGGGACCTGGCCCGGCGGTTTGCCCGGATGTGCGTGCTGCTGGCGGTGGCGCTGATGACCCTCATGGGGGCCCTCATGTTCTGGTTTGCCCCGGCGGTGTTTGCCCTGCTCACCCCGGACCCGGCCGTCCGGACGCTGGGGGTGCAGGTGCTGCGCATCGAGGCCTTTGCAGAGCCCCTGTATGCCGCATCCATCGCCTCGGCCGGGGCCATGCGGGGGGCGGGGGACACCCTGGTGCCCAGCATCCTGAATCTGGTGAGCATGTGGGGGGTGCGGATCACCGCCGCCGCCCTGCTGGCCCCGCGTATCGGCCTGGCCGGAGTGTGGCTGGCTATGTGCGGCGAGCTGTGCTTCCGGGGTGTGCTGTTTTTGATCCGCCTGCTGCGGGAGCGCTGGCTGGACCGGAAGGTGTTTGGCTGAACCAAAAAAGCGCTCTGGGCTTTTTGCCCAGAGCGCTTCAGTTTGTCGAAAAACCTCTGTTTAGACGAATCCGCCCGAGTATTGGCGGGGGAGCTCGAGGGGGCGGCAGCCCGCCTCGAGTGGGATCAAATGCCCTGAATGCCTTGCAGGGCAAGGCATTCAGCAAGCGCAGCGAGGACTTTTCCGCCGTTGAACGGCGGGAAAGTAACGGCATTTTTCAGGCTGTCGGGAAAGTTCTTGGACTTTTTTGACAGCCTGAAGCGCTCTGGGCAAAAAGCCCAGAGCGCTTTTTCACTGTGTGGTGGGATCAGGGGGCGTCCTTCCCGACCGGTTTGGAGAGGAGGGCGCCGATCACCCCGCCCACCGCGGCGGGGATGAGCCAGCCGAAGCCGTAGTCATAGAAGGGGAGGAGCTCCACGAGGGGGAACAGGTCCAGGTAGTCGTGGAAGGTGAGCACCAGAGCGGTCAGAGTGGCCCCCAGGGCCGCCCCCTTGTAGAGGCCGGCGCGGGAGATCCAGTTCTGGAAGGCCAGCAGCACCACCGTGGTCATGAAGGGAGGACAGATCACCGACAGCACCGGGCTGGCCGCGCTGATGATGGTGGACAGGCCCAGGTTGCAGATGGCGCAGCCGATGACGGCCAGCAGGAAGATGCCGGTGCGGTAGGACAGGCGGCCTTTGGTCATCTCCTCAAAGTAGGAGGCGGTGGCGCCGAAGAGTCCGATGGCGGTGGTGAGGCAGGCCAGGGTGACCACGATGGCCAGAATCACCACTCCGGCCTGGCCCAGCAGCTCCTGGGTGATGGCCACAATGAGGGCGGCCGGGTCCAGCCCGCTGCCAAAGGCGGTGCTGGTGGTGGCGCCCAGGAAGGTGAGCCCCCCGTATACCACGGCCAGAAGCAGGGCGGCCACGCCGGTGGAACCGGCCACCTGGGGGCGCTGCTCCTTCCAGGTTTTCAGGCCGGACTGGACCATGGAGTCCTGAATGATGATGGCAAAGCCGGCCACGGACAGAATATCCATGGCCTGGTATCCGGCCAGCAGTCCCTCCTGGGCGATGTTGGGAGAAGCGGCCGGGCCGATGGGGCCGATGGGATTGGCAATGCCCACCACGATCAGAATCAGAATTCCGGTGATGAGCACCGGGGTGAGGCACTTGCCGATGATGTCCACCAGGCGGCTGGGGCGGATGGTCAGGAGAACCACCACCGCAAAGAATAAAATGGAGAAGGGGAGCAGCCCCAGCCCATCAAACAGGGGGCGGACGGCCATCTCATAGGTGGTGGCCGCCGTGCGGGGCGGGGCGATGAACACGCCGGTGCAGAGGATGGCGGCGGTGTTCAGAATGACCCCCGGCTTGGCGCCGACGGATTTGTTCATGGCCTGGACGCTGCCACCGCCGTGGATGGCGGCATAGATGCCCACGCAGGAGAGAACCTCTACCAAGAAGAAGCAGAGAAAGCCGATGACCCAGTCCTCTCCGCCGGATTTTCCCAGAAAAGGCGGGAAAATCAAATTCCCGGCCCCGAAGAACATGGCGAACAAGGCAAAGCCGGAGACAAAGAACTGTCGTGTCCGCATTGAAAAACCTCCCCGCGCCGCGGCGATGCGGCGCGTTTTTTTCTAATATGCGCCAAAAGGCGACTTTGTATATCATACCGGGTTTTGGGAGGTATTGCAAGGAAAACTTTAAAAAAGCATAAAAAGTCCAGGCGCCGCAGCCGCGGCGCCTGGAACGCAGGAGGGAGAGGGGTTATTTCTGATAGCTCACGTGGAGCAGCTCGTGGCGCTGCTCGTGGGTGAGTTTTTGCAGGATGGAGGTGACGCCGGGGTTGTACTCCGCCCGCTTGAAGGGGGCGGACCGGTCGGTGGCGTACAGGCCGGCGGAGCGGGCCTGCTTTTTTGCCTTGAGGCCATAGGGCTGTCCCGCGCCGCCTACGCAGCCGTTGGGGCAGGTCATGACCTCGATCAGGTCGTAGTAGGCGGTGCCCTCGTCGATCTCCTTCAGGAGCTTCTGGGCGTTGATGAGGCCGTGGACCACCGCCAGCTTGATCTCCCGGTCGCCCACGGGGATGGTGGCCTCCCGGATGGACTCGTTGCCCCGCAGAGGGGAGTATTCCAGGGCCCGGAGAGTGTTCCGGGATTTGTCGGGCATGCAGTGGCGGACCACCGCCTCGGCCACGCCGCCGGTGGTGCCGTAGATGGTGCCCGCGCCGGAGCCCAGGCCGAAGGGCAGGTCGGGGGCCTCCAGGTCCAGCTGGGGCAGCTGGATGCCCGACTCCTTGATCATGTTGATGATCTCCTGGGTGGTGAGGACCAGGTCCACGTCGGGCTTGCCGTCGTGCTGGAACTGGGGCCGGGCGGCCTCCATCTTCTTGGCGGTGCAGGGCATGATGGCGATGTGGAAGGTGGTCTTTCCATCCTGGGCGTCCTTCTCCTGGTAGTGCCTGCGCACGATGGAGGCGAACATCTCCATGGGGGACTTGCAGGTGGAGATGTGCTTTAAATACTTGGGGTTCTCCATCTCCAGATACTTGACCCAGGCGGGGCAGCAGGAGGTGAACATGGGGAAGGGTCCCCCCGCCTCCAGCCGGGCCAGGAATTCCTCCGACTCCTCGATGGTGGTGAAGTCGGCGCCGAAGGTGGTGTCGTAGATCTCGTCGATCCCCATGTACTTCAGGGCGGTGACCAGCTGGTCCAGCACGTTGGTGCCCGCGGGCAGGCCGAAGGCCTCGCCCACCGCCACCCGGACGGCGGGGGCGATCTGGACCACGGTGCGCACCTTGGGGTCGTGGATGGCCCGCCAGGCCTTGCCGATCTGGTTGTAGATGGTGATGGCGCCGGTGGGGCATACGGCGGCGCACTGGCCGCAGCTGATGCAGTGGGTCTGAGACAGGGTGCGGCCGAAGGCGGGGGACACCCGCATGTTATAGCCCCGCTGGGCGAAGTCGATGATGTCCATGCCGATGGTCTCGCCGCACATGCGCACGCAGTCGCCGCACAGGATGCACTTGCTGGGGTCCCGGACCACAGCGGGGCTGCTGTCGTCCAGCTTGGACTCCTCCCGGCTGTCCCCGAAGCGCACCTTCCGCACGCCGAAGCGCATGGCCAGCTCCTGGAGGCGGCAGTCGCCGCTCTTCTCACAGGTGGTGCAGGAGCAGTTGTGGGAGGCCAGCAGCAGCTCCAGGATCATCCGCCGGTGCTTTAACAGCCGGGCGGTGTTGGTGCGGATGGACAGGCCGTCCCGGGGCTTCATGGAGCAGGAGGTCTCGATCTTGCCCCGCTCGTCCTCCACCACGCACATACGGCAGGCCCCGTAGACGGACAGGTCGGAGTAGTAGCAGAAGGTGGGCATCTCGATGCCGGCCTTGCGGATGACGGAGAGGACGTTGGGCTCCCCGTCGAAGGGGACCCGCTGGCCGTCGATGTACATGATTCCTTTGTTTGCCATACCGCTCACTCCTCCCGAATGGCGCCGAAGGGACAGCAGCCCCAGCACGCGCCGCACTTGATACATTTCTCCGTGTCAATGACATGGGGCATCCGGATCTGGCCGGAAATGGCCTCCATGGGGCACTGGCGCATACACTTGCCGCAGCCCTTGCACAGCTCCGGGTCGATCTGGAGCACCTTTTTCCGGCCGTTGCAGTGGGGGCAGTGCTTATCCACCACGTGGGCCAGGTACTCGTCCCGGAAATACTTCAAGGTGCTCTGCACCGGCTTGCAGGCGCTCTGGCCCAGGCCGCACAGGGCGGTCTCGGTGATGGTGGAGGACAGGTCCTCCAGCAGGTCCAGGTCCTCCAGAGAGCCCTCGTTGTTGACGATGCGGGTGAGGATCTCCAGCATGCGGCGGGTGCCCTCCCGGCAGGGGACGCACTTGCCGCAGGACTCGTTCTGGGTGAAGTTCATGAAGAACCGGGCCACCTCCACCATGCAGGTGTCCTCGTCCATGACCACCAGTCCGCCGGAGCCGATCATGGCCCCCACCTTTTTCAGGGAGTCGAAGTCCATGGGCATGTCCAGGTGCTCCTCGGTGAGGCAGCCGCCGGAGGGGCCGCCGATCTGCACCGCTTTGAACTTCTTCCCGTCCTTGATGCCCCCGCCGATGTCGAAGATGACCTCCCGCAGGGTGGTGCCCATGGGGACCTCGATGAGGCCGGTGTTCACCACGTTGCCGGTGAGGGCGAAGGCTTTCGTTCCCGGGCTGCCCTCGGTGCCGATGGACCGGTACCAGGCGGAGCCTTTCCGGATGATCAGGGGCACGTTGGAGAAGGTCTCCACGTTGTTCAGGACCGTGGGCCGGGCCCACAGGCCCTTCTCCACCGTCCGGGGGGGTTTCACGCGGGGCATGCCCCGGTTGCCCTCGATGGAGGCGGTGAGGGCGGAGCCCTCGCCGCACACAAAGGCGCCGGCGCCCCGGTTCACGTGCAGGTGGAAGGAGAAGTCGGTGCCCATGATGTGGTCCCCCAGGAAACCCATCTCCTCCGCCTTGGCGATGGCGGTTTTCAGCCGGGAGACGGCCAGGGGGTACTCGGCACGGACGTAGATGTAGCCCTCATCGCTGCCGGCAGCCACGCCGGCGATGAGCATGCCCTCGATGATGGAGTGGGGGTTGCCCTCCATGATGGACCGGTCCATGAACGCGCCGGGGTCGCCCTCGTCGCCGTTGCACACCACATATTTTTTGCCGGGGGGCTGTTTGCGGACGCTGTCCCACTTGCGCCCGGCGGGGAAGCCGCCGCCCCCCCGGCCCCGCAGGCCGGAGTCGGAGATCTCCTTGCAGATCTCCTCATCGGTCATCTCAAACAGGGCCTTCTCAAAGGCGGAGTAGCCGTCCCGGGCGATGTACTCGTCGATGTCCTCCGCGTCGGTGGTGCCGCAGTTCTCCAGCACCACCCGGTGCTGCTTTTTATAGAAGGGGATCTCCTCGTGCTTGGCGTAGGTCACCCCGTCCAGCTGGTACAGCAGCCGCTCCACCAGCTCCCCCTTCAAAAGGGTCTTGTCGATGATCTCGTCGCAGTCGGACACCTGCACGTGGGTGTAGAGGATGCCGTCGGGCTCGATCTGGAGCAGGGGCCCCATCTCACAGAAGCCGTGGCAGCCGCTCTTTTTCAGGTGGAGCTCCCTGCCCTTGGCGGGGGCCTCCACCTCGCCGTCCTCGTGGAGCAGGCCCACCTGGACCTGGATACCCCGCTTGGCGCAGGCCTCCTTTAAATAGTCGTAGATGTCCAGAGAGCCGCCGGCGATGCAGCCGGTGCCCGCGCAGATGAGCACCTGCTTCTTCTGGGCGGACAGGGCCCGCTTGTCCTTGATCTGGCGGACTTCAAACTGTTCCCGGGTAATGGTACCGCTTGTCATTGGGCAGCCTCCTCCTTCCGCAGCTCCTCCAGAAGCTCAATGGCCAGCTCCGGGGTCATCTTGGAGTGGACCTGGTCGTTCACTGTCACCACCGGGGCCAGGCCGCAGGCCCCCAGGCAGGCCACCGTCTCCAGGGTGAACAGGGAGTCGGCGGAGGTCTTCTGCTTGTCCTCCAGCTCCAGGTACTCCCGGATGGCGTTGTAGATGGGTTGGGACTTGCGCACATGGCAGGCGGTGCCGTCACAGACCTTGATGATGTACTTCCCCTTGGCCTCCAGGGAGAAGTTCTCATAGAAGGTGGCCACGCTGTACACCTTTGCCACGCCGATATCCAGCTTCTGGGCGATGCGTTCCAAGACCTCCGGGCTGAGGTACTTGTATTCCGCCTGAATATCCTGCATAATGGCGATGAGATGGTGGCGCTGGCAGCCGTAGGAGTCGATGATCTCCTCCACGCGCTCCATTGAGATTCCGTTGGACATAGTTTTCTACACCTCGTCTTTCCTGGTCAACGCCCAAAATGGGCGGTATGCCCCACATAATACCATAATAATGGATTCGAGAATGGAAAGCTATTGGGCATTTTGCTGAATTATTGGCATGAATGGAAACTTGAAAAAATATCCCATGAAGGAAATCATGCAAATTCTGCCGGGAAAACCGGGAGGGCGGCGAGAGAAAACCGTGCCAGAATGCGGAAAAAGAGATTTGACAGCCGGACGGGAAGCTGGGCATGAATTTTTAGACTGTTTGACCAAAAGAACCGGTTTGTGGTAGGATAGAAAAAGCAGTTTACCAAAGGGGGCCGGGGGCGGCTTTGTTCTGCCGCGCCCGAAGCCCGGAAAGGACGCAACATGGATTGGAAACAAGTGTTACCCCCCCTGTGCCGGAGCCGGATTGAGACTCGGTTCGCCACGGCCGGGGAGGACCTGCCGGCGGGGAGCAGCAAGTTCGGCGGCCGGCCGGATGTGCCCGCCGGCTTTGTGTGGCCGGTGTTTGAGACAAAGACCTTTGACGACGATACGGTGAAGCCCAGGCCCCTGGCCTTCCTGGCCCAGTTCGACTGTGCCCGGCTGGCCGGGCTGGACCCGGAGGGGCTGCTGCCCAGGACCGGCCTGCTCTCCTTTTTCTATGAGCTGGGGTCCCAGCGGTGGGGCTATGACCCCAAGGACGCGGGCTGTGCCCGGGTGTTCTGGTTTGACGGGGAGCCCTTGGCTCCGGCGGAATTTCCCCAGGACCTGGAGGAGGACTTCTGCCTGCCAGAGCTGGCGGCGGAGCTGTCGGGCGGGACGGACGCGCCGGACTTCCAGGACGCCTGCCTGGCCCTGGACTACCCCTTCACCGCCAACGACTACCGCTTCTTTGACCAGGCCCGGCGGGAGCTGGGGTACGCCTATCCGGACAACCGCTCCCAGCTGCTGGGCTGGCCGGACATCATTCAGAACAACATGACCCTGGAGTGTGAGCTGGTGTCCCGGGGCCACTATCTGGGGGGCAGCTGGGAGAGCGTCCCTCAGGAGGAGCGGGACGCATTACGTGCGCCCAGCGTCCAGGACTGGCGGCTGCTGTTCCAGCTGGATACGGTGGCGTCCGGGAATTTTGAACTCATGTTCGGCGACTGCGGCCGCATCTATTTTTACATCCGGAGAGAGGATCTCCTGGCCCGGCGGTTTGACCGGGCGTGGCTGGTCCTACAGTGCATGTGAGCGCTGTCAGAGAGGAGTTAAAGCATGAAATTGGAAATTACGTTTCAGGGAAAGACCCGCAACCGGGACGCATTCATCCGCAGCATCCAGCGGCTGGCCAAGTCTCAGGAGTATCAGCTGGGGGCGTGGAAGGACGGAATGCGGGTGGTCCTGTGCCCTCTGGGCTATCTGGACATGGGCTGGACCCGGGAGAGCGGGCTGTTCGGCGGCTGGAAGATCACCGGAGGCTGCATCACCGTCCCCGGCGGCCCCGGCCTGCACAAGGCGGTGGCGGAGCTGATCGACGCCCTGAGCAAAAAGGACCTGAAGGAGGTTCAGGTGGTGGACAGCACCGGCTTCTGGGAAAACCGGGATTTCCAGCGTTTGTCTCAGGAGACCTACGTCCCCTGGCTGGAGCAGGAGCTGCGGGGAGCGCTGGGGAAGCTGGAGCAGTCCTCGGAGAGCGTTCCGCTGTTCTGGGGGGAGGAGGACTATCTGCCCCAGGAGGTGCCGGATACGGTCTACACCCCCATGGGCCGCTTCTCCAAGGGGTGGCTCCAGGAGCAGCTGAACCAGGGCCGGAAAGAGGAGCTGGCCCGGCGGATTTTCCTGTGGCCCAACGCATCTAAGGACGCCTTTTACTACCGCAACGGGGCCATGAAGCGCATGTGGCAGGACTGCTGCTTTGCGCCCTCGGACCGGCACTACTCCGATGAACAGATCAACGGCTTTGTGCTGAGCTTCCTGGAGCGGGCCTACCAGCTGGACCCCGCTCTGCCCCTGCCCATGTCCGCCTACCGGGAGCTGTGCATCATGGACGGCCGGAATTTCAAGATCCCGGAGGACGCCCCGGAGCTGGAGGAGGAGTTCACGCCCGGCTACCATAAGGGGGAACTGCTCCAGAGCTATGAGAAGCTGTGGCTCCCACTGCCCGGCGTGTACCGCTATGAGTGGAACGACGACGGCCTGGGCAATGCCGGCTGCATCTGGATCGACGAGGACGGCGGCGGCCCCATTTGGCGGGTGAGCGGCTATCGGAACAAGGACGGCGCGGCGGACTGGAACGCCGACATGTCCGAACTGAAGGATGTGGAGACCCTGGAGCCGGAGGGGGGCAAGGCCCGCTGGGGGTGGAAGGATATCCCCAACAAGGCGGAACCCGACATGCCCCTGCGGCAGCTGCTGGGCGAGGTGGCGGCGGGGGACACCCTGTACGTGATCACCGTCACCTTCTCCGACGATGAGGAGCAGGAGGAGATCTACGACCGCCTTCACCGCATGAAAATCATGGACAAACAGGACACCCCCTTCGGAGGCGCACAGTAAACGACAGAGCGCGGAGAGGCTATCGCCTCTCCGCGCTCAGACTGTCGAAAAAGTGGCAAAGCCACTTTTTCGAATGGGGCTGCACGAAATTTCAACCTCGATTTCTTGCGAAATTGTCGGTCAAAATTTCGTGAGAGGTGTCATTTCCGAGGCACATGTCCTCGAAAATGACGAGATTAGATCTTATTCCGTCGCCTGCGGACGATGGAACTCCTTGCAGGAGGGCTTTTTTGACAAGCAGAGCGCGGAGAGGCTATTGCCTCTCCGCGCTCTGCTGTGTTGAGGAATCAGACCTTGGCGGCGGGATGCCGGCCCTCGGCGGCCATGTGGGAGTCGGCCTTGACCAGGGCGAAGGCCTTCCGGCGCACATACAGGAAGTAGAGGATGTGCACCGCTCCGGTGACGATCCAGGAGATGGGGTAGGAGATGTACAGGTTCTCCGGGGTGCGGTCCATCTGGAAGATGGTGAAGATCCACACGATCCGCAGGCCGCAGGCCCCGATCAGGGAGACCACCATGGGCACGATGGAGTAGCCCAGGCCCCGCAGGCTGCCCACCATGGTGTCCATGATGCCGCACAGGGCGTAGGTCCGGGCGATGTAGCCCAGGCGGATGATGCCCTGCTGGATGACCGCCTCGTCGGAGTTGTAGATGCTCACCAGGGGGTGTCCGAAGAAGTAGGCCAGGTTGCCCAGGATCAGCCCGGTGAGGATCACAAAGCCCTGGCAGTAGAACAGGCTCTTGTCCACCCGCTTGCAGTCCCCGGCGCCGTAGTTCTGCCCGGTGAAGGTCAGATTGGTCTGGTAGAAGGCGTTCATAGCCTGATAGACAAAGTTTTCGATGTTGTTGGCGGCGGCGGACCCGGCCATCACGGTGGAGCCGAAGGAGTTGATGGAGGACTGGATCAGCACGTTGGACAGGGAGAACACGATGCCCTGAAATCCGGCGGGCAGGCCGATCTGGAGGATGTGGCCCAGAATCACCTTGTCCATCTTCAGCTTTTTCAGATCCAGGCGCAGGGGGCCCTCCTCCTTGGACAGGCAGCGCAGGATCAGACCGGCGGAGATGTACTGGGAGATGGTGGTGGCCGAGGCCACGCCGGCCACGTCCATGTGGAGCACCAGTACCGTGAACAGGTTCAGGATCACATTGACGATGCCGGCCACAATGAGGTAGTAGAGAGGGCGCTTGGTGTCCCCCTGGGCCCGGAGAATGGCCGCGCCGAAGTTGTAGGCCAGGGTGGCGGGCATGCCCAGGAAGTAGATGCGCAGATAGATGGTGGACAGGTCGATGACGTCCGCCGGGGAGGACATCCACACCAGCAGCTGATGGGCCATAATAAAGCCGAAGACGCCCAGGAACACGCCGCTCACCAGGGCCAGGAAGATGGCGGTATGGACGGCCCGGCTGACGATCTTGGGCCGCTGGCCCCCCAGGTTTCGGGCCACCACCACGTTGGCGCCCACGGACAGGCCCACAAACAGGGCGATGAGCAGGTTGATGAGGGAGGTGGTGGAGCCCACGGCGGCCAGAGACTCCTGGCCGGCGAACTGCCCCACCACAATGACGTCGGCGGCGTTGAACAGGAGCTGCAGCATGCTGGAGGCCATTAGGGGAAGGGCGAAGAGCAGAATCTTATCGGCCAGAGAGCCATGACACATGTCCAGCTGGTGGTGCGCCTTGGTGCGGAGCATACGTTGACCATCCTTTCCAAAATCGCCCGCGGGGCGGTCCAGGGCGGCGCGGCCGCGCCGGCTGAAAGGGAGCCGTGGGTATTTGTTTAACAAAAAATTTACATTTTCAAGAGCACTAATTAAGATACATCAAGCGCCCCTGTTTCGCAACCCTTTTGAAGCCCTAAAAAACATAGAAAAATGGGCGGTGAAAGGACACACTTTGCACAAAAAGCACCCGGGAGCTTCTGCCGTATGGACAGAAGTTTCCCGGGTGCGGAAAAGTAGTTCCGGTCAGGCGGAGGCCGGAGCGGGGGCGGCGGAGGACTGGGCGATGACCAGGGTGTCCCCCGCCTGGAGGATGGTGGAGCCGCCGGGGATGATGGTCTCGTTTCCGCGCTTGATCATGACGATGAGGGTGTCGCTCCGGGTGGGGATCTGCCGCAGGGAACGGCCCACCCACTTGTGGCCCTTTTCCACCACGATCTCCTGGAGGGACAGGTTTTCCCGGTCCTCAAAGGCCCGAGCGGCCAGCACCAGCAGGTCGCCGGGCAGCAGCACCGTGCTGCCGTTTGGAACGATGGTCTCCTCCCTCCGGGCGATCATGACCACCAGCAGGTCGGAGGGGAGGGGGAGCTCCTTCAGGGTCTTGCTGTTCCAGGGATGATTTTTGTCCAGGTGGATTTTGATGAAGTCGATGTCGCTCTCCTCCTGGTAGTCGTTGAAGGTCTTGCTCACGTCGGCGGTGTGGTCGATCATGTGCAGCTTAGCGGAGACGCGGGGGAGCAGGCTGCCCTGGAGGGAGATGGACAGCAGGACGATGCAGAACACCAGGTTGAACAGGTTGTAGCGGGTCTCCGCCCCTTGGAGGACCGCCATAATGGCGAACACGATGGAGGCCACGCCCCGGAGCCCGGCCCAGGACACCACCCCCACCTGAGCCGGAGAGGGGCGGAAGGGCAGCATCAGGATTGAGACCACCGCGGGCCGGGCCAGGAAGGTGAGAAACACCATGATGGCCAGGGCGGGCAGCAGCACCGAGGGCAGCTCCACCGGGGTCACCAGCAGGCCCAGCAGGAAGAAGATGAGCACCTGGGCCACGTCGGTGACCACGTCGAAGAAGTGGACCAGGTTGCGCTTCTGGGGCAGCTTGGTGCTGCCCATGTAAATGCCGCACAGGTAGGAGCTCAGATAGCCGTTGCCCCCCAGCACGGTGGGCAGGGCGTAGGAGAGGATGACCACCGCAAAGACAAAGATAGTCTGGCTCTGCTCCGAGGGGAACATCCCCCGGCGCAGGCTCCAGATAGCCAGCTTGCCCAGGAGCAGGCCGCCCAGGGCGCCGATGGCGATCTGCTGCACCAGGAGCAGGGGGATAAACACGTCCTGTCCTCCCATGATGCCAACCGCCACGGTGGTAAGCATGTAGGAGATGGGGTCGTTGGAGCCAGACTCGATCTCCAGCAGGGAGTCGGTGTGGTACTTCAAGGCCAGCTTCTTGGAGCGCAGGATGTTGAACACCGAGGCCGCGTCGGTGGAGGAGATCACCGAGCCGATGAGAAAGCTCTCCACCCAGGGCAGCCCCAGGACCAGGTGGGCAAAGGCGGCCACCGCTCCGGCGGTCCCGGCCACTCCCAGGGTGGACAGCACCACCGACTGGACCACCACCGGCCGGGCGGCGTTCAGGTTGGTGCCGAAGCCGCCGTAGAACATAATGAAAATCAGGCTGGCCGAGCAGATCACGTTGGCGGCGTCATAGTCGTCAAAGGGGATTCGGAGCAGGCCGTTTTCTCCAAAGCACATCCCAAGGGCGATAAAGATCAGCAGGGACGGGACGGCCAGACGGTCCAGATACCGCCCCATCAGCGTACACAGCAAGATCACACAGCCCATCAACAGCAAAGCTTCATTCATAGATCAGTCCTCCTTTGCACCGGTCAGCCGCAGCTATTTTATAGCTTAGAGCTTATTATAAATATAACTATATGCTTATTATAGCACAAAAGATGCTGATTTCCTACTGATTTTTCAAAATTACCCTGTAAAATTTTGCGGAGCCTTCGAAAAAATGAAAAAGCCCGCGGGAACAAAAAATTCCGGAGGCGCGCAGCGCCTCCGGAAGGGAGAGAATCTATGGAATCAGAACTTCTCCAGCCGCTCCAGATCCAGCACAAACAGGGTTACGCCGCCGAACTCCATATTCATGGGGATGGAGGGCATGGCCGCGGCGTACTGGCCGGCGGCGGGCATGGACACGCTGGAGTAGACGGTCTGCTTCCGCTTGCCCGCGCACCGCTTCAAAATGTCCATGGCCTGGGGAAGGCGGGACTCCTCCACGCCCAGCATGATGGTGATGTTCTTCTTCTTCCAAAAGCCGCCGGTGGAGCTGAGCATGGTGACGAAAAATCCGTTCTGATTCAGTTCGCTCACCGTGGCGTCATAGTCATCCTCCTGGACCACGGCCAGGATCAGTTTGTTGTGCATGTTGGCAGCTTCCATAGGGCCAGCCTCCTTTGATCAGAGCGATCCGGCGGGAGCCGCTCCGAAGGAGGGGCGCGGCTCTCTCGGTCTGTCTCTATCATACACGATTTTCCGTCAAAAAGAAAGATGAAAACGCAGAGAAATGCTCCCGCCCCGGGAAAAACGGGGCGGGAGGCGGATCATGTCTTCCCGGCGGGCGGCACGTCGTCTCCGGGATTTTGGCTCTGGGTTCCGAAATAGAAGGCGATGACGATGGAGAAAATGGTGATAAAATCTCTGGCGCTCACCTGGCCGGTGACCGCCAGAAAGACAAACAGGCCGGTGAGGGCCAGAGTGACGATGCTCTTGATGCACAGGAGGTTATAGATCCTCCGCCGGAACAGGGGGTCCAAGTTCATCCGCTCCTTTCCCTCTATTCTATGCGGGAGGACAAAAATTTGTCTTGACTTGGAGCGGGGTCCAGGGTTTAGGATAGAGCCAGAAGCGGCGCGGAGGGACGCGCGGCAGAATGGATGGAGGAGATGTGGTTATGACCATCGCGGAAGTCAGCCAGAAATTTGATATTTCCGCCGACACCCTGCGCTACTACGAGCGCATCGGCCTGATCCCGCCCGTACCTCGGAGCAAGAGCGGCATTCGGGACTACGACGAGGAGTCTTGCGGCTGGATCGAGATGATGAAGTGCATGCGCAAGGCGGGGGTCCAGATCGAGGCCCTCATCGAGTACGTGACCCTGTTCCGCCAGGGGGACGACACGGCGGACGCCCGGAAGGCCATTTTGGTGGAGCAGCGGGATCAGCTGGTGGACCGCATGGCGGATATGCAGGCGTCCCTGGACCGGCTGAATCAGAAGATCGAGAACTATGAGCGCATCCTGGAGGCCGAGCGGCGCCTGCGCAAGCCGGAGGCGGTCTGAAGGAAAAAGAAGGGCCTGTGTTCCTCAAAAACGGGGACACAGGCCCTTATTCTCTGGCTTTTCCAAAGAGCTCCATAGTTCCCACAATAATCAGAAAAGCCCCGAAGCACTTGCGCAGGACCTCCACGTCCAGGGCGGTGGCCGCCCAGGCTGCCAGAGCGGCCAGCGCCAGCCCCGCCCCGATGGCGGGCAGGAGCACCGGCTTGACCACATACCCGTTTTTCAGATGGGCGGGCAGGGCCATCAGGCCGGCGGGGAGGAAGTAGAGCAGGTTGATGCCCTGGGCCAGATGCTGGTCCAGCCCGGCAAAGACGGTCATATATACCAGCAGCAGGGTGCCGCCCCCCACCCCAAAGCCGGACAGCACCCCGGTGGCCGCCCCCGCCAGCAGGGGGAACAGCCACTCGTTCACGGGAGGAAACACCGCACGCCTCCGTAGAGGAGGAGCAGGCCGAACAGCCGCCTCAGCCAGGGCATGTTCATCCCCTGTCTCTTATACACATCT
>NZ_JACJJE010000065.1 GCF_016899775.1 Pseudoflavonifractor capillosus | reverse complement strand
ATTTCTGAATTTAGTGCAAGTACCAGTTGACCATTCCGCTCATATACGGTACACTGGTTTTGCTTTTTCTTTGTCTTCACAAACTAAGAATAAAGCAACGAGCGAGATTTGGAAACCATTTCGGGCTCCAAACCTCGCTCGTTTTTATGGGCTCTTTTTGCAACGAACCCATCCGCAAGAAAGTTCGAATATGCCATAAAACCAGAAGACCGCTTTTGATGAAATCACCAAAAGCGCTGCCCAGCAAGGTTTGGCAACGTTGCCGAACCTTCCCGACCAGAGATGGAGGAAACGAAAATGTCAGAAGAAGCGAAAGATGATGTTCGACAGGTAACCGTGGAACGCCTTCAGCGCTCCCATGGGCGGCTCATCCAGGTGGTGTCCGTGTTCCCGGTACAGGGCAGCGCCACCCCGGAGGATAAGCTGAAAGCCCTCATCGATCTGGACGCACAGCAGGGAAAGCTGTGCGCCTAAAGGGCTGGACATTCCCCAGACTTTGGGGTATTGTGTAGGCGCGATGTGCTGAAACGGTTTGACGAGAAAAAAGGAGGGCTGTATGAAACAGTCAAACCAGAATGAGATCACCGCCCTGTACTGCCGTCTCAGCCAGGATGACGGGGCGGACGGAGAGTCCAACAGCATCCAGAACCAGCGAAATATCCTGGAGCGGTACGCACGGGAGCACCGCTTTCCCAACCCCCGCTTTTATGTGGATGACGGCTATTCCGGGGGCAGCTTCAACCGCCCTGGCTTCCAGCAGATGATGACGGATATGGAAAACGGGAAGATCCGCACCATCATCACCAAGGACTTGTCCCGGCTGGGACGTAACCAGCTCCACACGGGGCTGTACATTGAGGAGCGGTTCCCCATGTTCGGCGTCCGCTACATCGCCATCAACGACAATGTGGACACCGACCGGAGTGAGAGCACGGAGCTGATGCCCTTCAAGAACTTGTTTAATGAGTGGTTCATCCGGGACACCAGCCGGAAGATCCGGGCGGTGCAGCGGGCCAAGGCGGAGCGCGGGGAGCGGCTGGGTACCAGAGCGCCCTACGGCTACCGCAAGGACGAGCAGGACCGCAAGAAGCTGGTGGTGGACGAGGAGGCCGCCGCCGTGGTG
The DNA here is from genome assembly GCF_016899775.1 of Pseudoflavonifractor capillosus. Lineage (GTDB taxonomy): Bacteria > Bacillota > Clostridia > Oscillospirales > Oscillospiraceae > Lawsonibacter. The sequence goes on along the minus strand of NZ_JACJJE010000065.1, from coordinate 14,272 downwards.
CGGCGCATCTTCGCCCTGTGCGCCGCCGGGCAGGGACCCAGCCAGATCGCCCGGCTGCTAAAGCGGGAGCAGGTACTGTGCCCCACGACCTACGCTTACAAAACCTTTGGCGTCGCCCATAGCAGTCTGAATTTGAATGACCCCTATGGGTGGTCTGACAGTACGATCGCCAACATGCTGGAGAATGAGATTTACCTGGGCAACACCATTAACCTCCGGTACAGCACCCGTTCCTACAAGGACAAGCGGAAAATTGAACATCCCAGAGAAGAGTGCATGGTGCTGGAAAATACCCACCCCGCCCTGGTAAGTCAGGAGGTCTGGGACATCGTTCAGCGGGTGCGCCAGCACAAACGGCGGCCTACCAAGATGGACGAGCAGAACAAGTATTCCGGGCTGGTGGTGTGCGCCGACTGCGGGAGTACCATGGTACTCCACCGCGCCCATACCATGAGCCGGTCTTACAACCACTTCACCTGCCGGACTTACAAGAAGGACGGCACCCTCTGCACCGCCCACTATATCCGGGAGTGCATACTGGATGACGTGGTCCTGGAGGATCTGCGGCGGGTGACAGCAATGGCCAGGGAACACACCCAGGAGTTTGCCGCATACATCAGCAGCAGGCAGTCTGCGGAGATCCGCAAAGAGGCGCGCGGGTTGGAACGGGAACTGACTGCTATGAAGAAGCGGAGCAGGGAGCTGGACAGCATCTTCAAGCGGCTCTATGAGGACAGCGTCCTGGGGCGGATCACAGCGGAGCAGTTCCAGACGCTCTCCGGCAGCTACACCCAGGAGATGGAAGTGCTGAACAGGGCCATCCCGGAAAAGGAAACTACCATCCAGAAGCTGCGGGAGCAGGTGTCCGGCACCGACCACTTTATCTCTCTGGCAAAGCGGTACACGGACATCCAGGAGCTGACGCCGGAGATGCTGCGGCTGTTCATTCAAAAGATCGTGGTCCACGAAAAGGACGTGAAGTGGAGCAAGCACGCTCAGCAGACGGTGGAGATCCACTACAACGACATTGGCTGCGTGGAACTCACCCAGCCGGAAGTTCAGTCCAGCACCACGGGTGCGTGAGACAAAAAGAAGTCCCCGGCAGATACTGCCGTAGCAATATCTGCCGGGGGTTCAGACACCTGCAAAGTTACCCCTGTCAGGGGGAACCAAATCCTGTCCTCTCTTTGGGAGTCCGCTGTTTCTTCTCACTCCAGAGTAAACACGTCCGAGTGCGTACTATTCACCACGTTCCAGAGCCTGGAACAGGTCCTCCTCCCGGATGATCTTTATATTCTTTCCCTTGGTATTTTGCTGTTCTACATGCTCGATCTTTCTCGCTCCAAAGTCTCCCAAATCTCCGATCACCAGATATGTGGTCTTTCCGCTGACGGACCCGGTGGCTCTGCCGCCCTTTTCCACGATCAGCGCCTGAATCTTCTCCCGGTCATCGCCGCAGTGCCAGAAACGCCCCGTCAGCACAAAGGTGCTGCCCGACACAACCACACAGTCCACCTGGTCAAAGGGCCGGCCCATCTGCCGCTCCAGCGCATTACGCCCTGGCCCCCGGTATAAAAAGTCATCGGACCCCTGTGCGCTTTCTAAGCTGCTTTGGTCGGAGCTGTCGGGATCTTCGAGCGCCATGGGCGCCAGCCTGTTTTCTGCGCTGCTTTGACTGGAGCTCTTTTCCGTAATGGTGCCGTCCTTGTTCCGTTTAAAATGATACGATCTTTCACGGTCCTCGTCGTCCACCTCGAACTCACCATAGCTGCTGTCCTCAAACTCCCATTTCACCGAGTGGACAGAATCGGTCAGCTCCTTCTTTCTTTGGCGGAGCTCCTGGCACATGGCATGGAGATCTTCCCAATCCCTGTTAAAATAGCTGAGGCCGTCGATCAATGCGTCGATCAGTTCGTCCAAGCGTTCAGGCGGACATTCCCACGCGTCCGCCATTTCCTCTTCATAGATGGACACCCGGCTGCCACTCACCGACAACTCGTGATTGTATTTATCCGCCTGATACGCCTTGAGCAAGTCGGCCAGCTTCTTGCTCTGAATGGTGATCACCACCGAGCTGTAACTGCTGGAATTGGTTACAAAGTCGCTCCTAATTTTCACTCTGATCTCCTCCTTTTCTATCGCGGTTTCTCAGCTTCCTTCTCACTGGGCGGCGCTGTCCGTTCCGCCCGGCTGCAGAATACGATCTCCGGCATCAGGGGGCAGCCCCCCAGACACAGCTCCCGCTGCCTGCATTCCGGGCACGCGCCGCTCAAATGGGCCCGGAAACGCCAAAAGGTCTCGCTGTTCCAGGCATCCTGAATACCCATGCCGGGGCCCAGCTGGACCTGGTACTGATGTCCCTGATCAAAGCTGCAGGGGGTCATCCGCAAATCCGGACCGATATAGCAGCTAAACCGCCCCGCCTCGCAGGGATCCAGGGACTCCGACAGAATATCATGGCAGAATTGCAGCGTCCCAGGGACGTTGCAGGAGTCCAGCCCCACCTTAAAGGAGTGCCGCTCCTCCAGCGCCAGGAAAAACGCCCTGGTACGCGGGTCGTCCACCGACAGCACGTTGTCCCGAGTCCCCTGTCCTGCCGGCTTATGCAGCAGAAAAATGACCGCGTTAATGCCTTTGGGAAAGTCCTGCTCCCGCAGGCGGCGGATGGCCTCATCCACGCTGTTGCGTCCCAGAACATAGTGGATGTTGGTGCGCACACCCGCATCCAGCAGCATATGAATGGCCCGCAGGGTGTAGTCATTGCGATACCAGCTCACCGCCACCGCGCCGCAGTACCGTGCGCACAGCTCCACGGCCTTATCCGTCAGTCCGAAGCCCGACGTTGTAAAATTGGGGACAATTTCATGCTCCCGGCATAGGGATAAAATCTCTCCAAAGTGCTCGTGCATATCCGGGTCTCCCCGGCCGCCCAGAGCGAACTGGTTCACCTTGCCGCTGCACTGCAGAACGATCTCCGAAAAATCCTCCAGGGTCATGTTGGGAGCCTCGATATCCCGGCCGCTTTGATAACAGCCAATCCCGGCCTTGGCGCACAGCCCGGTGCGCCCGTGGGCGCAGTGCCCCATAATGCCCACGTCGATCAGGTGCGGGAACGATGCCATAAACGGGTCTTTTCCCGTGTCTCGTCCGTGTTCGATGATACCGGTGCGGACATAGGCTCCGTTCTCATCATCAAATACAGAAATAAAGGAATATTTCTGATCTACTCTGGTATGTCTCACAGCATCTTTCCCACCTGTTCAAAAAACAGGCGCTGCCTCCTTTCTGTTCCAAATCATCCACATTCATGTGAGGATATTATAAGTGAAAATACCCAAGAAGTCTATACGATGCAGCTTGTATAGTGTTTGACATGCCTACATCTCTTACCGCCACAGCAAAAAAGGGAGGACAGGAACCCCTGTCCTCCCTTTGGAACCCATCGGCGAGATGCGTCCTATTCTGCTGTAATGCGGCAGCGCAGCTCCACGAACAGCACCGCCTGCCGGGCGTAGCGGCTGCGCCTGGAGAGGGGCTCCACAAAGCTGACGCGGGCGGAGAGAAACGTGAGATGCCCGCTGTCGTACAGGGGCGCGATGGCGTTGCAAAGCTCCGCCGGCATGTTCCCCACGTCCCGCTGCTTCCGGGTCAGCAGCCGGAAATTGTTGGCGTTGAATTTATTCTCCGGCTCCCGGACCACCCAAATCTCGTCCCCCAGCTTTACGGATTCAATCTGCTCCGTCCGCCCCTCATACCGGGTGCCCCTGGCCTCAAAGCGGAGGGTCAGGATCCCGGCCTCTTCGTCGTACTGTCCGTCGGACTGCTCCAGATATTCCATCTTTCCCGGCTCAAAATAGTCCGGTCCCACCGTGGCGGAGAGCTGATTGCGCCCATGGAGCGCCTGGGCCTGGGCCAGAAGGTGGTCCAACTGCTCTTGAAACACTGCCAGTCACCTCACATTTCATCCAATTCCTGATAGTACAGATCCGCGTTGGCGTACAGACGGTCCAGAATCCGGTCATAGTAGACCTCGGTATTCTGAACTTTATAAATCAGATCCCACTTGTCATCCACATGGCAGCCATAGGTGCGGGAGAGCTGGGACATCAGCTCATAGACATCCACTTTGTCCTGAGCCCGGATCAGCGACACCAGGAACGACTTGATGGTGACGTCAGCCGAGCCTTTGTAGAATACAATATTGCCGAACACGCGGCTGTAGGAGAACCGGCTGTCAGAGAGCAGCAGATTGGCATAAAACCAGTCGGAAAATCCGTATTCCTCCAGCTTTGAGGCAAACCCCTCCTCCCGCAGGGACTGGATGGTGAAATAGGCGCCGTCATCCGTAACGCTGTAGACCTTCCGGCAGAAGGAGCGGAGCATCTCCCGGGTGATCCCGGAACGCTCCAGCTTCCGGAGCTGGATGATCCGATTGGGCTCCAGCTCCACTACGCTCAGATCCCGCTTCAGTTCCTGGAGGGTCTGATAAAATTGCTGGACCCCGACAAAGCGGCTGTGGATGGCAGACAGATCCATCACGTCCTCGCGGGTCAGCAGCGCCGTGAAATACTCCTCCAAAGAGGCGTAGTGCTGCAGCACATAGTTGGAGAACACGGAAAATCCCATGGCCTTTAAATTGTACGGGTTCACTTCCTCCAGATCCGCGTCCGGATACATCTCCCGGTAGAGGTCCCGGACCTCATCCAGATAGTAGAAGTCCCCGGTCAGGCGGTTTTGAAGTGCCGAGCGTCTCTCATCGGGCATGACCTTCTGGTCGACGGTGTAGTAGCCCTGGTGATAAAATTTTGCAAAAGGGGTTAAATAGTTCATGGCGACCGTAGTGGGATCGTAGCCATATTCCCGGTGCACCAGTTCCGCCAGGTCCGCCGTACTGATGGGAGCATTTTCCACCAGAAGCCGGAAAATGGCGGCGTCCCGGTCAAAGTTGCCGAATTTGAGCTCCGGCATGCGGCCAAAGCTGAGGTTCGGGTAATCCTTCTGGGGGACGATCTTCCGCAGAAGATTGTGCAGCTCATACTGATCCCGGATATCATATTTTTTCATGACCTCCGGGTAGGTCTCCATAAATTTCAGCGTGGACAGTTCAACATTTTGATACGCGTTCAGCTTCAGAGTTTCCAGCAGCTCTTCGTAATCCCGCCCGTCCACGTCGTAGTACCGGAGCTGCTCGTTCTGCTTCCAGAGCAGGAAGCGGGCCTCGGACAGGCGGTTTTTCCGGCTTCGGTAGACTGCCGGAGTGTAGTACACATCCTCGTCATAGGCCACCTCTTCCTCCTCCAGAAATTCATTGTACCGCTGGACGAATTCATCAAAGGAGATGTCCTCTCTGCAGAATTTCTCCGCCACGATCTCTTCCAGGTCTGCGCGCTTTTTATTCACCCATTTGCCGTCGATGTACAGTCTGTTTCGGTTGAGATAGGTCTTGATTTTCAGCCGGAGGCTGATGCCCAAGCGCGGATTGTCCAGCGCCGCCTTGAGCTCCTTGCTGCCCCGCTTCACGCCATTGAGCTCCAGGTAATTCCACACAGCGGCGGGCACGCCCAGCCAGTCGCCAGCCTCCTTTTTGTCAAAATTGTAGTCTTCGTAGAGGCAGCGGTAGTAGTCTTCATCAAACAAATCCACTCCGGTCTCCGCGCAGTGTACGGAGCGGACCTTTGCGGCTCCCTTCTCGACGACCTGCCGCACACGCTCTCTGGTCACTCCGTTCTCCTGGGCAATCGCCTCTAAGGTGCCCCCCTGAAGGCGCTTGCGGAGAAAGTCTCGGCTGCGGGCGTCGAGATTCGGACAGACCTCCAGATAATCGTGGAAGCTCTCATAGACCCGGTAGCAGCGGAAATCCACATATTCCAGCTTCTTGGCCGCTAGAAGGCCTCCGATCAGCGCCTTGAGGCGCGCCTGTGTGACCGCTTCCGGAAGGTCCAGGCGCTTCGTGATGTCAGCCAGGCTCAGGCCAAGAAACGGGGCGTCCCGATAGAGGTCCAAAATTCTTTTCTGAAGCAGGCTGTCGTCCCAGAGCACGGAGTCGTCTCCCGCGCAGAAGGCAGCCAGTCTCTCCCCGTGCTCCTTCCAGTACACCTCCATGGCGTCAAGAATCTCCTCGATGGATTTGGTCCCAAGGGATGGAATCTGATTCAGGTCCTCCCGTCTGACAAACACAAGGTCGCTCATACGGCTGTATCCCTCCTGCAGCAGCCGGTTTTGAGGCCGTTTGGACAGACCCATGGCCTGGATATCCCGATCATTGGCCTTCACATAGCGGAGGATGGCGTCATGCTGCTCCGGCATGAGGAGCAGCTGCGTCACACGCTCCCCTCTGGACGGGGCAGCCGCCTTCGTTTTCTCCGCAGCATACGCCAAAATTTCCTCTGCGTGCTCGCTGATGTATCTCCGGGTCAGTTTTTCGATTTCCGACGCCGATTCCCCGTCCATCCTGGGGATCTGCAGGAGCTCCTCCAGGGTGAGGAAGACGATCTCATGCAGTTCCTCATAGCCCTGGAGCATCAGATGATTGAATGCCCTGGCGGACAACAGCTCCAGCTCGTCAATGCGGCTTCCTTTCTCCTTGAGATATTCGGTAACCAGCGCCCGATGGGATGCATCCGCAAGCCAAGTCCGGAAATCCACATAGTCCGAGGAAGACGCCGGAGAGGACGCATCGGCTTCCGGCCAGCCGCCCTCGCCCGCGCCCTTGTATGCCTCAAGTTTCTCCAAAATCTCCTCCACGGACTTCTTTCCCAAGTTTTTTCCCGCAGAGAGCGTCTCCTCGGTATATCCCAGCAGGTCCCCCACGCTGTGCACTCCCATGCGGTGCAGCGCGTTCCGGGAACGTGCGGACAGTCCGAGCTCATCGATGGACATTTGCTCTATCTTCATGGCGGAACCTCTTATCTTGTCAGGAGCTTCTGGAAGCTCTTCACGATTTTTTCCAGCTCGTCCAGCTCTGCCTTCAAGTTCTCCTTTTCCTCGGAATCCATCTTTCCAAACAGGCGGGAATCCACTTCCATCATCAGAGCAATGCTCTTTGTCACATTTTCCACCGGCATGCTCTTGAGCTGCTTCGCCCTGGAGCGCCGAAGCGCCTTCTCCATGGACATCTGCAGCTCCTCGGTCAGCTGAGAATTCTCCGCCGCAAAGCGGTCCACATCCTGCTTGGAGCGGATCTCCACGGCGGCATATCGCTCGGAAATGGCGCGGCTCCACCTCTGCTGATCTTCAAAATAGAACTCATACGTGCCGCTTTTCACCAGTCCCTTGATATCCCGGATGAATTTTCTCTGGTCCGGGATGGCCTTCATCATGGCGTTGTTGAATACGATGGTCTTCAGCTGCCTGCGTTCTTCCCCGTCCAGCTTTTTCAGCGGAGCAAGCATCTCCTGAAACAGGCTGTACACCTGGTACTCCCTCGCAATGTGGTACTGCTCCGGCAGCTTGAGATAGGCGAGAAACTCGCGGATCAGCTCCACCACCTCAATGCGCTTTTTTACCTCGGAGAGGGGTTCGTCCGCGGTGGAAGCGTACTCCCCCGCCGTCAGCAGCCCGGTCTGCACCACATCCCGGTATGTACCCAGAGCATAGTCGATGAGATCGTACTCCACCTTTTTCCGCTCGCCGTGCTGGACCGCCAGTTCCAGAAGCTTGATCTGCTTTTTGTCCTCCTGGATATCCACGTCCATGAGCACGGTCTCAAAATAGGCCGGGGCCCCGGTCTCCCGCTGAATCCGCCGCAGGCAGGTCAGGCGCCGGTTGCCGTCTACCACGCGCCCGTCCGCCAGGGTCACGCCGGGGGTGGTCTGTCCGCATACAGAGATGTTCTTCTGATCCTTTTGGATCATCTCCGGGTTGCTCTGGTAGATGAATTCCTCGATCACCTGGTTGTAGCGCTCCCGGTCCAGCTTTTTCAGACCGCCGGAGCCGTGCTCGGCCTCATAGCGGGAAATCCAGGTGGCAATGCGGTCGTTCTGGTCGTTGAAATACAGCGCATCCAGGCGCACCCGATAGACCGGGTACACCACCGTTTTCCCGCCGTAAGTCACCTTTCGGGTCAGGACGGTCCTCTGCACCACATCCGTGTCCACCTTCTGCAGAAGGCTGCCCTCCAAAAGTTCCCCCCGTCTGGAAAGGGACTCCGGCTGCTCTGCGCCTACATAGGATATGACCGCATGCTCCCCTCTGGCGCGTATATCCTGATACAGCTCCCGGATTTCACCGGCGCTCTCCTCGTCGATTGCCCGGCACAGAAGCGCCATGGTGTCCAGCGCGCGCTCCGCTTCCGGCTGCTCCATGTCCTGCGTCCCCAGGTGCGCCACCCTGTTCCGCACCCCCATCAGCTCTTTGGCCCAGGTGCGGCAATTCTGCGGGAGGCAATGGCGGAAAACATCGCCCCACTTCCGGTCCACCAGCCGGAGGCAGTTGGCAATATCCAGGGAATCCAGGAGCTCCCCGTATGTCCCTTCCCAGGGCAGATCTTTTGGTTCTGAAAGGGCGGAGCGCACCTCCGCCCACCACCCATCCCGATAGACCTTGCGTAATGTCTGCCCAAGATACCCGGACAGGGCATTCAACAGAATCCGGAATCCCTTATGGACCAGTTCATAGTTTTCCCCCATAAGACGCCCATTCCTCTCTCATTCTAAAATCAGAAATTTCTGCCTGCAAAGGCAGTTATTTTTATGATCCCGCGTGCTTTTCTCCGTCCCGCTGTCTCCACAGCGAACAGAACCGCCGGAACGGATACCTGAAATTTATTATAATGATTTTTATTCCACTTGCAAGAGAGGATCATCCGTATGCCTGTTCCCAATATTTCGACTTGAACAATCGGAATCAACCGGGAAATCTGCCTGATATCCGTCCGTTGCATTAGATCGGCACATTGTATTCTCTGGCGTAGCGAAGGATCTCTGCCGGACTGGCCCGGCGGATGTCATCCGCTTCCAGGAACATCCCCTTCAGGCCGGAGAAGGCTCCCGCATAGACTTTCTCCAGGATCAACTTCCTCACCTGGGCAATGTCTATGTCGTACAGGGCGATGTTCAAATCGTCGCGGTCAATGTCCTTGAGAGATAGGGCGCTGGACTGGGCGGCTTCCGCCACAAATTTGGACAGCGGCTTTTCCTGGGTGCCGAACAAGTACAGCTTTCGTTTCGCCCGCGTCACCGCCACATAAAAGAGCTTCCGCTCGTCGTCTATATCCGATGCATACTGGTCCTTGTTCTCCTCAAATCTCCCGCCCAGGACATGCCAGTACTTCCTGCCGCCCTGCCTGCGTCCGGGGAACTCCCCCTTTTGCAGGTTGGGGAGGAACACCGTGTCAAATTCCAGGCCCTTGGACTTGTGGACGGTCATGAGCTGAACCGCGTCGGGCGCGGTATTCGCCTGTTGGAAGTTGTGATACTTGTACTCCTCTGCGGCCCGGGTTTCCAGAAAGCGGAGCACACCCGCGTTCCGTGCGGACAGCTGCTGATCCCCGTAGATGGTATCGTAGTCGTCCAAAATGGTACACACGCCCTCCAGGTCGTCGCTGCGGACGGCCCAGTCCGGGGCCTCCCCATCCAGGAACTGGATTTTCTCTGCGAATTCCCGCAGGACCTGACTGAGCGGGCAGCGCCGGCTGTCTCCCCCGCTCCGCGCTATTTTTCTCAGGTACCGGAAGCCGGCATTGAGGCGCTCCCCCTCCGCGCATCCGCTCCAGCAGGCGGCAAGGGCTGGCTTGTCCACATCATGCAGGATGGAGAGGGTCTGGACCAACCGGTGAAAATAGTTTCCCTCAAAAAACTGTTTTGCGCTGTCCGTGTAGTAAGGGATCCCCCCACGGCGCAGATACTCTCCGATGGAGTCGATACACTTCCCCTTTCGTACCAGAATCGCGATCTCTGAATAGGGGACCCCCTGACCGTGGCGGCGCGTGATCTCCTCCGCGATGGCATCGTATTGCAGGCCTTCTGTGTAAAAGCTCTGGGCCAGACACGCATCCCGTTCCGAGGCGCTCTGGGCCCGCATCCGCTTTTCCAGGCGGCGGCCGTTGTTGCGGATCACCGTGTCAGCCACGTCTACGATCTCCGGCGCGCAGCGGAAGTTGTCCTCCAGACGGATCTGCACCACGTCGGGATACCGCTTCGAAAATCCGATCATATTCTCCGCGTTGCTCCCTCGGAACTGGTAAATGGTCTGGTCGTCATCTCCCACCACGCAGAGGTTGGCACCGGCGCGGGCAAAGCAGGCGATGAGCTTCTCCTGAAGATCGTCCACGTCCTGGTACTCATCCACCACCAGATACCGGACGGTTTTTAAATCGTCCTGAAGGGCCGGCTCTGTCTCAATAGCGTGCAGCGTCTCCAGAATCAGCAGGGAAAAATCCAGGTAGCCGTGCTCATACAGGGATGTGCGGTACTGTTCAAAGACCTCCCACTGCTCCTGCGTCCAGAGGACGCGGCTGTCGTAGTCATCCACCATTTTCTCCATGCACTCCAGAAACAGCCGGATATCATTGGGCCCTCCCGTCAGGCCCAGCCGCTCTCTTCCGCACGAACTGCCGTAGCGGTGCACAAAAAGGTGGGTTTTCACCGTATCCAGTACCTGAAAGTCCCGGAATTTCTCGCTGCAGCGGTCCAAAAGCTGCTTGCAGAAGGCGTGGATGGTCCCCACGTACATCCCATCGGCCCCGCCGGCGGTGAGACCGTCCTGTTCCAGCACCTTCTGAATCCGCTCCTTCATGGAGTTTCCAGCCTTGTTGGTGAAGGTGAAGGCCACGATGTGCTCCGGCCTCACATCCGGCTTTTTCTTCAGAATGTACGCAATGCGCCGGGTAATGACCTCCGTTTTTCCAGATCCGGCGCAGGCGATCAGCTGGAGATTGTGGTCGATGGTCTCCACCGCCCGCTGCTGTTCCCGTGTCAGTTCCATGTCAGCCCTCCAACTCCTGCAGGGCCGTGTAGATCCGAACATTAGCGCGGGCCCGGTCCTCCGCGTCCGCTCCCTCGGGGATCTGGAAGTGCTGCAGCAGGAATTCCCGGGTATTGTGCTCCATATCAAATTCCTCGGAGACATCTGCGGCGTAATCCAGCAGGTCCAGGAAGGGATTTGGGATCTCTTTCAGGCCGGTGTACCGGGCCGCCCGGGAGATCAACTTCCCCTGGTTGCCCAGGGCCTGGGTGGACACCAGCACATCATCCTGTGCAAAGTCAAAAAAGCGCCTCATGACCAGGTCCACATCGTCCGCGCTCTCCACCGCCTCCAGGTCCACCCCCGGCAGGTTGCCCAGGATTTTTTTCCATCCCATCGCTTTCCATGGCCGGATCAGGCTTTGGAATGCCTCCGTTGGAAGGCCCTCCCGCACGCGGACGGCGGCGATTTGGAACAGATCTTTTGCAGGAGCCGTATAGCTGGGCACCTCCTCGCACCAGAATGCGCAGTAGTTCTCCAAAACTCCGCCATCCCACTCCTCGATGGGCTGAAACTCGTCCTCCGGCACCTTTTTCGGCGGCAGGGTGATTCTGGGGTGGGGGATTCCCTTCTCCTCCAGAATGTGGGCCAGATTTCTCCGCCGGGCCTCGGTGGCGGGCCAGTAGGGCTTTTTCGTGCGGTAGCGTTCCAGATCCGTGCAGAGCCGCTCATATACCCTGGGAAAGGACTCGGCGCTCAAGTTGAGAAAGCGCCCCTGGGTCCCGGACACCCGCATTCTCTCCGCCGCCTCCGCCGCCTGATCGTACTCGGCCACAAACCCATAATATTGGGCGGCGTCCTGGTACAGCTCCGCACTCAGGCCGTCTGTTTTCAGCAGCTCATCGCACCACTTCCGGGGCTTGACAAAGTCGTTGCGCGCATAGCTCCGTAGCAGGTCGTGGACGACCCACTGCCGCCGCCAGTCCCAGGCCGGGTGGCTGCCCAGGTAGACCAGGGCCTCCGACTCAAACTCCGGATTCCGAAGCACGGCGTCGTACCGGCAGCGGCTGAACGCCGCCTCCTCCCCGCTGAAAAGCGCAAGCAGCTCCGGAATGCAGGCGCGGCCATCCTTGGGGTCCTCAAACTGCCGCATGTAGGCCCGTACAAATTCGTTCTCACAGGTCTCCTCTTTATAGCAAAGGATCTCCGTCACCACCCGATCCAGGGTATCCGGGTCATGGCAGGCCTGACAGAGACAGCTCTGGGCCTCCCGCCCGCAATTCAAACATTTCATGGGGATCAAACTTCCTTTCTATTCTTCCATGGTCTGGAAGGGAATACTGTTTTTCTTTGCGTACTGCTCTGCATAGCTGCCCACCGGGGCGTGGATGACCAAGTTAGGACAGTCCTGGAAGGTATTCTTGCCAATGTTGGTTACCCGCTTGGGGATGGTAATGCTGGTCAGCGTCTGACAATTTGAGAATGCCCTCTCGCCGATTTTAGTCACGCTGTCTGGCATGGCGATGTCGGTCAGCCCTATACAGCTGCTAAATGCGTAGTCGCCGATCTGAGTCACTGTTTCCGAGAGGCGGACCGTGGTGATCTGTCGGCGCTGTTCTGCTCGGACCGCAGTCAGTCGGCTTCTCGTCGGACTGAATGCGTAGCTGCCGATCGCTGTCACATGGTCCTTGCCAATGGCGGTGGGGACCACCACGTCGGTCTCGCTGCCCTTATAGTCCAGAAGACAAATTCCACCCTTCAGATTTTTTTCATACTTCCATTCTTTTTTAGCCTCCGTAGCCGTCAGCACGCCAGTTATCAGGGACTCCATCTCCTGTTGCATTTTCCGCTCCACCAGCTTCTTCAGCTCTCCTTGCTCGAACTGCTTGTTCTGATAGTCCAGCAGCATGGCGAACGCCTCCGCGTTCCCATGGGCAGAGACCTGATCCATCAGCTCCGTAAAGCTCCCTTTAGGGACCATCTTTTCCACCAGCATCACATGCAGCAGCGGAGTAAACTCCAGGGCGATGGGGTAAAGCTTCTTTTTCTGGCTCTTGATGTATTTCAGACAGTCGGCCCGGTATTCCTCCGGAAGCTCTGCCCCGGCAGTATAGCGCAGGGCAAAGCCCTTCGCGGCTGCCTGCTTATAGGCCGGGATGGAAAAATCCGACATCAAAAACTGTTCCGCCACGATCGTGAGTTCACTGTCCGGAAACGCTTCTTTTCCAATCTCTGGTTTTCCCAGCAAGATAATCTCCCGCAGCGCGGTACAACCTTCAAATGCACTGTCACCGATATTAGTTACACTCTCTGGGATGGTGACCTGAGTCAGGCCAGTGCAGCCTTCAAAGGTACGGCGACCGATCTCGGCTATACCCTCTGAAATCGTAATCTGCGTCAAGCCGGTGCAGCGCGAAAAGACACGGTCGCCAATCTTGGTTACACGCTCCGGGATAGTGACCTGTGTCAAGCCCGCACAGCACGCAAAGGCACACCAGTCGATATTGGTTACCCTCGCCGGGATGGTCACATTGTCCAGGCTCTTGCAGCCAGAGAAGGCATTATTGCCGATCGATGTCACCCCTGCCGGAATGGTCACACTGGTCAGACCCGTACAGTTAAGAAAGGCAAACTCACCAATCTTCGTTACCCCCTCCGGGATAGTCACGTTGGTCAGACCCGTACACCCCGCAAAGACATACCCGTTGATATAGGTCACCCCCGCCGGGATGGTCACATTGGTCAGGCTCTTGCAGCCAGAGAAAGCCCACTTGCCGATACTGGTAACATTCTCCGAAATGGTCACACTAGTCAGCCCCATGCAGCCTTCAAAGGCACTCCAGCCGATCTCCGTCACCTCCTCTGGGATGGTTACACTGGTCAGACCCGTGCATCCAAGGAAGGCACCCCCACCGATCTTCGTCACTCCCTTCGGGATGGTTACGTTAGTCAACCCCGTACAGCGACAGAATGCTTCCCTGCCAATCTCCGTCACTCCCTCCGGGATAGTCACACTGATCAAGCTTTTGCAGTCAGAGAAAGAGTAATCACAAAGCCGTTCGGTTCCTTCTTTTATAATCGCGCTAGCGAGGGATTTTTTACATGCTATTACGCACCGCCCTGCGTAAACGGCGCCTTGTTCTTCCTTCCGTTGTTCTAGCCAGGGTGTCTCTTGGAATGCGTATTCCCCAATCTCGTTCACGCTATTCGGAATAGAAACGCTGGTCAGACTCGTGCAGCCATAGAAGGCACTCCTGCCGATCGATGCCACTCCTTCTGGGATGGTCACACTGGTCAGACCCGTACAGTTAAGAAAGGCAAACTCACCAATCTTCGTTACCCCCTCCGGGATAGTCACGTTGGTCAGACC
>NZ_JACJJE010000064.1 GCF_016899775.1 Pseudoflavonifractor capillosus | reverse complement strand
TATTCACTTCTACAACCATGAGCGCATCCAACTAAAAACTGGAGAGGCGCCGCTGGCGCGACGCCTCTCATACTAAAACTCCTTATTCTTACATCCGCAGGCGCTTTTTGTGATGTCCGTACAATTTGGGGCAGTTCACATTTCAGGCGGCGCTGTCATTTCCTCAAAAAATCAGGCCAGAAGCAGGCGGTCACTCTCCACTTCCTCGCCGGAGGCCGCGGTAAACCGGGCCAACAGTTCAGGCACCGTCAGCTTCTTTTTGTCCTCGCCCCGGATGTCCAGGATGACCCGGCCGGCGTCCAGCATGATGAGCCGGTTGCCGTGGGCGATGGCGTCCTTCATATTGTGGGTGACCATCAGGGTTGTGAGCTTATGCTCCTCCACAATCTGGTCGGACAGCTCCAGCACCTTGGCCGCCGTCTTGGGGTCCAGGGCGGCGGTGTGCTCATCCAGAAGGAGAACCTTGGGCTTTTTCAGGGATGCCATCAGCAGGGTCAGGGCCTGCCGCTGTCCGCCGGAGAGCAGTCCCACCTTGGCGGTGAGCCGGTCCTCCAGCCCCAGTCCCAGGGGGCGGAGCAGCTCTTTGAACTGCTCTCGCTCGCTTTTCTTGATGCCCCAGTGGAGGGTGCGTTTCTCCCCCCGGCGGGCGGCCAGAGCCAGATTCTCCTCAATGGTCATATTGCCCGCCGTCCCCACCATGGGGTCCTGGAACACCCGGCCCAAGTAGACAGCCCGCTGGTGCTCAGACAGTTCGGTGACATCCACGCCGTCAATGCGGACGGTGCCTGCGTCCACCGGCCACACGCCGGAGATGGCGTTGAGCATGGTGGACTTACCCGCCCCGTTTCCGCCGATGACGGTGACGAAGTCCCCCTCCTCCAGGGTGAGAGACAGGTGATTCAGCGCGGCCTTCTCATTGACGGTGCCGGGGTTGAAGGTCTTACAGACCTGATGCAGTTCAAGCATGGTTGCTCCTCCTGTTCCAAGCGGGATCTCTGGGCTGCACGCCGGCGGATACGCTCCGGCGGCGGTTTTTCACGGCCCAATTTGCCTTCCAGTAGGGAATGGCCAGGAAAATGGCCACCACCAGGGCGGAGATCAGCTTCATGTCGTTGGTGTTCAGACCCATGCGGATAACCAGGGCGATGACGATGTAGTAGACGATGGCGCCCACCACCACGCCGGTGAGCTGTCCGCCGAAGGACCGGACACGGGAGAACAGCACCTGGCCGATGATGACGGCGGCCAGCCCGATGACAATGGCGCCCCGGCCCATGTTCACGTCAGAGGCGCTCTGGTACTGGGCAAAGAGGCCGCCGGACAGTCCCACCAGGGCGTTGGACAGGATCAGGGCCACCATCTTAGTTCCGTTCGTGTTGATCCCCTGGGCCCGGGCCATGTTTGGGTTGCTGCCGGTGGCCCGAACGGCGCTCCCCAACTCGGTGCCGAAAAACCAGCACAACACCGCCACAATGCCCACGCAGAACAGCAGGGCGATGAGGCAAGTCTGCTCGGGGTAGCGGATGCTGGCCATCAGAGGGAATTGGTCCACACTGACGGATACGTTGGAGCGGCTGCCCATGATCCGCAGGTTGATGGAGTAGAGGGCCAGCTGGGTCAAAATTCCGGCCAGAATACCCGGAATGCCCATCTTCGTATGCAGGATTCCGGTGACAGCTCCGGTGACGCCGCCGGCGATCAGGGCTCCCACCAGGGCGATAGGGGCGGGGATACCGCTGACGA
Organism: Pseudoflavonifractor capillosus; assembly: GCF_016899775.1. Classification (GTDB taxonomy): domain Bacteria; phylum Bacillota; class Clostridia; order Oscillospirales; family Oscillospiraceae; genus Lawsonibacter. The sequence continues at coordinate 15,046 of NZ_JACJJE010000064.1, read as the reverse complement.
TCATAACCGCGGCCACCGCGCCCCCGGTGCACAGGGAGCCGTCTACCGTCAGGTCCGGGAAATCCAGGATTTTAAAGGTAATGTACACCCCCAGCGCCATCAGGCCCCAGATCAGGCCCTTGGCTACGGCGTCCGGCATCTGGGCCAGGAGCGCGGCGAAAAAGTTCATGGATGGTTCCTCCCGTTACAAAATCTGAAAGCGCGTGCTTACTTTACGTACTGCTGCATGGACTCCGGAATGGTGATGCCCAGCTCGTCGGCCACGCTCTGGTTGATGGTGATGTCCATGTCCTCCACGGACATGACGCCGATGGGCATGGCAGCGGGGTCGGCTCCGTTGACCAGGATGTCATAGGCCATCTCGCCGGCCCGGTAGCCCATGGTGTAGTAGCTGATGGAGATGGACAGCAGAGCGCCGTCGTTCTCGTCGGCGGTAAAGCTGGAGATCACCGGCACTTTTTGGTTCAGAGCCACGTTTTTCACCAGCTCCATGTTTCCGGCCAGCAGGTTGTCGGTGGGGAGATAGATGGCGTCGGCCTGGGTACAGGCCTCGGTGACCACGGTAGAGATGTCGTTGGAGTCGTTGGCGGTGAAGTCCTCGGTGGCGATGCCGGCGGCCTCGAACACGGCGGCGACGTTCTCCGCCTGAATGCGGGAGTTCTCCTCCCCGGAGGAGTAGACAATGGCCACGGTCTGAACGTCGGGCAGCAGCTCCTGGACCAGGGCCAGGTGGTTGCTCACATCGGACAGATCGGAGTAGCCGGTGATATTGGCGCCGGGGGCCTCATTGGAGTCCACGATGCCGGTGGAGACGTAGTCGGTGACGGAGGTGCCCACAATGGGGATGGTGGTGGTGGCCTCCTTGGCGGTCTCGGCAGGCAAGGTGGCGTTGGCCATGATCAGGTCAACATTGTCGGTAACGAACTTGGTAATGATAGAGGTGCAGTTGGTCGGCTCATTGCCGGCGTTCTGATAGTCAAACTCCACCTGGTCGCCCAGCAGCTCGGTGAGGGCGTCCTGGAACCCCCGGGTGGCCTCGTCCAGGGAGGGGTGCTGCATCTGCTGGCAGATGCCGACATTGTAAATCCCGTCGGTTCCGGCAGAGGCGGACGCATCTGCCCCGCTCCCGGAGCCGGAGGCACCGGCAGAGCCAGAGGAGGAGGCGCCGCCCATACAGGCGGTGAGGGACAGGCCCATGGTCAAAACCAGGCCCGCGGCAAGAAGCTTTTTCATGTTTCATTTCTCCTTTGTGAACCAGTTTTGGGGAGATCCCCGTTCCAGATCGGGTCCGCTCCGCCGGAGGCGGTCTGGAAGGCAGGTCCACAGCGGTCGGAGGCACCGGGACCTGCATATACAAAAACGGCTCCGCTGTCTGAAACAACGGAGCCGTTTTGGTATCCTAAAATATCCCAAATGCCTCGATCAGGCTGGCTGCAATTGTTCCAGACGTCTGCTCTGCATAAAGAAGAAGCCAAAAAAGACGTCAAAAAACAGGCCCGCAAAAAAGCGCGCCATGCAGCTAAAGAAAAATCGAGAGGAGACCAGCATGTTCCCATTCTGACCCACACGGCAGATGTTCATTGCGGTCCCCTCCTTCCACCGGATATTCTGGTTTTTCTTTGGATGTATTCAATATAGTCCTGAAGTTTCCGAAATGCAACCCGGAATTTTCGCTAAAATCAAGCTATCTTAGCCAAGAATTTTCTTCCTTTTTTACAAGCCCCCCGCTATTTCTTCCGGCGGTAGGTCACATAGCGGTAGATGATCCCATCCTGCTCCAGGGGGGCGCTCTCCTCCGTCCGCTCCCACGCCGGGTCCTGGTCCAGGTCCGGGAAATGGCAGTCCGCCGGAAACGCCCGGTCTATTTTCGTCACATAGGCGGTGTCGCACCAGGGCAGCAACTGCCGGTACACCGAGGCACCGCCGATGACGAAGGAATCCTCGGGGGCGGCCGCCCGCAGGGTCTCCACATCAGAAAACACCTCCGCCCCCTCCGGGGCAAAGTCTGTGTTCCGGGAGAGGATGAGATTCCGGCGGCCCTTCAGAGGCCGCCCCCCCGGAAAGGTGGCCAAGGTCTTCCTCCCTAAAATCACCGGATGCCCGGTGGTCAGGGACTTGAAGCGCTTCAGGTCCTCCGACAGGTAGACCAGCTGGTCCCCGTCTTTCCCAATAGCCCAGTTTTGATCCACTGCTACGATTACATTCATCAGTTTTGTCCCTTCATATCATAAGAATTGTTCCATTTGCCCCGCCCCTGCGGGGCGGGGTCTGAATACAGCAATCAGACCGCCACCGGGATCTTTCCCTCCAGCTCATGGGCCTGGTACCCCTCCAGCTTCACGCTGTCCCGGGTGAAGGCGTAGAAGTCGGTGACCGACGGGTCCAGGGTAAACTTGGGGGCCTCATAGGGGGTTCGGGCGATGATCTCCTCTACCACCGGCACATGCCGGTCGTAGATATGGGCGTCTGCAATTACGTGAACCAGCTCCCCCGCCTCCAAGCCGGACACCTGGGCCATCATGTGCAGGAGCGTCGCGTACTGCATCACGTTCCAGCCGTTGGCGGTGAGCATGTCCTGAGAGCGCTGGTTCAGGATGCCGTTGAGGGTGTTTCCGCTCACGTTGAAGGTCATGGAGTAGGCACAGGGGTACAGGGCCATCTCGCTTAAATCGTGGTGGTTATAGAGATTGGTGAGGATGCGCCGGGAGCCCGGGTCGTGCTTCAAATCCCACAGGACCTTGTCCACCTGGTCCATGTCCCCCTGGGGGTAGTGGTGCTTCACCCCCAGCTGGTAGCCGTAGGCCTTGCCGATGGAGCCGTTCTCGTCCGCCCAGGCGTCCCAAATGTGGCTGTTCAGGTCATGGACGTTGTTGGACTTCTTCTGCCAGATCCAGAGGAGCTCGTCCACCGCCGACTTGAGGTACTGTCTGCGGACGGTGATGATGGGAAACTCCTTTTTCAGGTCATAGCGGTTGACCACCCCGAAGAGCTTGATGGTGTGGGCGGGCGTCCCGTCCTCCCACTTGGGGCGCACCGGGCGGTCGGTGTCCCACACGCCCTTGGACAAAATATCTTTACAGTTCTGAATGAATACCTGATCGGCGTAACTCATTGCGCAGTTCTCCTTTCGGGGGTATCTTCTGTAGCGTTTGCCGCATGTTCAGCAGACCTTATTATACACGAACCGGCGGCGGGGAACAAGCATTGTTTCCCGCCGCCCGGCCGGTCAGACTCCTTTGTATTTTCGCCGGGTGGCCATCCCGCCCCGGATGTGCCGCTGGGCCTTGTTCTCCTCCAGCACCTGCTTGGCCTGGAGGTACAGGGTGCGGTTAAAGGCGGGGAGCCGCTCGGACAGATCCTTGTGCACCGTGGATTTGCTGATGTTGAATTTCCGGGCCGCGGCGCGCACCGTGGCCTTGTTCTCTATGATGTACAGGGCCAGCTGACAGGCCCGTTCTTCCATGTTTCCTTTCACACAGCAACATCTCCCCCATGATTTGGGTCTGCTGTGCTACTATATGCCGGATTTTCCCAGGGTATGAGCGGTTCACCCGCCGCGCCGCCTTCCGCCCCGCTCCCCTGCCAGGGCGCGCCAATCAAACGGCCGCCGCACCCTTTTGGGCGCGGCGGCCGTATCCAATTACAAATTACAGCTTCAAAATGGGGTAGTCCTGCACCGAGGTCACCGGATTGAGGCCCACCTTGGCGGCCTTCTCCCGGTACTCCTCCACACTGCCGGTGGTGTAGATGTCCAGGGTTCCCTTGCCCGGCTGGTCGTTGACCAGGCCGTTCTCCTGGAGATAGCCGGCGATGGTCTTGGCCATCTGGTCGGCCGGATCAATGAGGGGCAGTCCCGGATACAGCCGCTGGATGTTCTTCTCCACCAGGGGGTAGTGGGTGCAGCCCAGCACGCAGCAGTCGATCTTCTCCTGGTTCACCAGCGCGTCCATGTTGGCCTGGATGTCCGCGTCCAGGATTCCCTGCCCGGCAGGGTCGCCCACGTTGGCCTCCACCAGCCTAGCCAGGTCGGGGCAGCCGTGGCTGACCACCTCCTTGTCCGGGGCCTTCTTGCCGATGAGATCGGGATAGCACCGGGTGGAGTGGGTGAAGCAGGTGGAGATGACGCCCACCTTGTGGACTGCCATCTGGGACACCGCATCCGCTCCCGCCTCCACTACGCTGAGCACCGGGCAGGTCATGTCGCCCCGATACCGGTCAATGAGACAGGAGATGGTGTTGCAGGCCACCAGCAGGGCCTTTACGCCCCGCTCCTCCATAAAGCGGAGCATGTACCGGGTCATGGTCAGAATCTCCTCCGCGGAGTGATTGCCGTAGGGCATGTTGCCCCCGTCTCCGAAGTAGAGCAGATTCTCATGGGGCAGCTGCTGCTGCATTTTCAGGGCGACGCTGAAGCCGCCGATGCCCGAATCAATGATACCGATGGGGCTTGTTTTGGTTGCCATGGGTTTCATCCTTCCTTCTCTTGGGAGCCTCGCTCCCGACTTGCCCCCTATCATAGCACACTTTCATCAAAAAAGGTACCCTGTTTTTCAAATCTATTCGACATTTTTACGAAGGCGGACTTTGGTCCGGAATAGAATCGTCTGATAGAGCACAATGGCCGACCAGCCCGTGCCGATGGCCAGGGCCACGCCGGCCAGCCCCATGGGTCCGGCCAGGGTGTAGGCCAGAATCACCCGGATGGTCTGCTGAAGCACGCTGCCGATCACCGGCACGGACACCCAGCCCATCCCCCGGTAGAGCCCCACATAAGCGCTGCCGATGAAGCACAGCACATAGAACACGGAGATCCACCGCAGATAGGCCATCCCCTCGTCCATAGCCGCCGGGGACGCCTCCCCCAGCATCAGTGCCATGGAGGCGCGGGCCCCCACAAACATAGTGAGGGACATGGCCAGCCCCAGGCCGATCATCAGCGCCATTCCGGTAAAAAAGCCCCGTCTCACCCGCTCCGGCCTGCCTCCGCCGGTGTTCTGGGCCACAAAGACGGACACCGCCTCCGCTCCGCTGTCCCCAAAGGAGTTGGCAAATCCCTCAATGCGGGTGGCGGCGGTAAAGGCGTTGATGGTGTCCGTCCCCTGGGCGTTTACCGCCCCCTGGACCAGCAGCTTGCCGATGTACACCGCGGACTGGTGGAGGGCGGACACTACGCCGAAGGCGGCCGTCCGCCTGAGCATGCCCCAGTCCATCTTCATATCAGCCCGGCCGAACAGCAGTTGGGGTAGCCGCCATTTCAAATAGGCCAGCGCCATCAGCGCCGCCGCCCCCTGGGCCAGCACCGTTGCGATGGCCGCCCCGGCAATGCCCATGGAGCAAGCCCCCACGAAGAGGAGATCCAGCCCCACATTCAGCATGGTGGCCGCCGCCAGGGGAAGCAGGGCCGCCAGGGTGTTCCCCGCCGCCCGCAGAGCCGCCGAGCCCAGGTTATAGAGAAAGGTCACCGGCAAACCGAGAAAGATCACATTCAGATACTCCGTCACCAGGGGCCGCAGCTCCCCCGGGGTCTGGATCAGCCCCAGCAGGGGCCCCAGTAGGACCAGGCCCCCCAGTCCCAAAACCGCCGTCAGCAGCAGGCCGAACACCAGGGAAAGAAACCCCTCCCGCCGGAAGGAGGCCAGGTCCCGGCTGCCGTAAAACTGGGCAAAAAGCACCGCAATGCCTGTACAGCAGCCGCTGAGGATGAAAATGAACAGGTTCATCACCGTACCGGCCACCCCCACGGCCCCGAAGGAGGCGCCGCCCAAAAAGCGGCCGATGATGAAAGCGTCCACTGTGTTGTAGAGCTGCTGCAGGATATTCCCGCAGATCAAGGGCAGGGCCAGCCAGATCAGCTGTCTGGGGATGCTGCCCTGAGTCAGTACCACAGCCCGGCCCATAGAAGACTCCCTCCTTCTCTCCCCTCCATGATACCCCAGGCAAACGCCCTTGTAAAATACGGTTTTCTCCCTTATAATATAAATCGTATTTTATAGGTCGAGGTGCACTATGACACAATTGGAGCTGCAAGCCTTTCTGGCCGTCATGCGGACCGGGAGTTTTTCCCAGGCCGCTCAGTCCCTGTTTATCTCCCAGCCCGCCCTGAGCCGGCGAATCCGGACCTTGGAGGAGGAGCTTGGATTCCGCCTGTTGGAGCGGCAGAAAGGGGCCCGCTCGGTGGAGCCCACCCAGGAGGGGCGGGCCTTCACCCCTGTGGCGGAGCACTGGCTCGCCCTGTGGGAGGAGGCCCGGAGCATCCCCCAGCGGGAGGAGAACCAGGTCTTTCGGGTCGCCTCCGTGGGCAGCGTGTCCACCTACATCCTCGCCCCTGTACTCCAGCGCTTTCTGCTGGACGGGACCAGCAGCCTCACCTTCCACCAGTACCACTCTCTGGAGTCCTACGGCTATGTGGAGCGTGGGGAGGTGGATTTGGCCTTCATCTCCGACGACATGTTCCGCCGTCAGGTGGAGACCATCCCCGCTTTCCGGGAGCCCATGCGCCTGGTCACCAGGCCCGGCTCCCCCCTGCCCCAGCACGTCCACCCCTCCCAGCTGGACAGCGCCCGGGAGATCCGCATGCAGTGGAACCCGGAGTACGACCTGTGGCACGCCTTCTGGTTCGGCTCCAGCTCGGTCCCCCGCATGTGGTTCGACCAGATGTCTCTGATGGAGGAGGCCATCCAGTGGGAGGACAACTGGCTCATTGCCCCGGCCAGCGTGGCCGCCTCCCTGGTCCAGAGCGGCCGGGCCCAGCTCCACACCCTCCAGGAGGGTCCCCCGGACCGGATCATCTACTACCTGCTGGGCCCCCGGCGCAAGAACACCCAGACCCACCGCCTGCTGAAACTGCTCCAGGACCGGCTGGAGGAACTGGAGGGCGTGATCTCCCTGCTGTGACCCTCTTATTTACATAATTTTTATCATCTTACTTTATGGCAACAGTGTCTCTCCACACTTTCCACCGTATTGTCCACATTTCTTCTCCATATTCTACATTTTTCAGGAATTTTACAAGTAATTTTCTTAAACTTTTCAAAATCTTCTCGCCCTCGCAAGGCGACATAACACTATTTAGCTTTCCGCCGACCACTTTCTGCAAAAAGTACTGAACGCCCCGGAGCGCCGTGACTCACCGCGCTCCGGGGCGTTCTATCATTTTTGTGCCGTACTTCTTCTGACCGCGGGACGTTCAGGAGGCCCGCATGGTGACAACCACCAGCTCCGGCGCGTTCCACAGCCGGGGAAAAGGGGTGCCGTTGCCCAGGCCGCGGCTGACCACCACCCAGGTCTCCCCGGCCAGGTACGTCCCAGCGGTGTAGTCGGGGAACGCCCCCTCGTCCGGAGCAAACAACGGCCCGATCAGGGGCATGCGCACCTGTCCCCCGTGGGCGTGGCCGGAGAACACCAGGTCCGCTCCGCTGTCGGCGTACTCCTCCATCAGGCTGGGGCGATGGGAGAGCACCACATCCAGCGCTCCATCTTTGGAAAGTTTTTTCACTTTACCCTCTATCTGTTCCCTTGCTTTCTCTCTCCCATCCGGTGAAAAGGTCAAGTCCAGCAGGCCGATGACGTTCACCAGCTTTCCGCCGTGCCACAACTGGGCCGACTGGTCCTCCAGCACAGTAACTCCGGCATCCTCCAGCCCCTCCCGTAACTCGGGGTAACAAGGGTTATCCGCCTCGTGGTTGCCCGGGGCGTAGTAAGCCGGGGCAATCTGCGCAGCCATGGCCGCCAAGGAGAGGGCACAGCTCAGGTCCCGGTCCTCCCGGTTTACCAGGTCGCCGGTAAAGACGATCAGGTCGGGGGCCGCCTCCCGCAGAGCCCTTTGCAGCTTCCCCTGAATGTCCGCGCTGTGCACGTCGGAGATCTGGGCAATTTTCAGGCCGTCCAGTCCCTCAAGCCCCTCCGGGAGCGGGAGCTCATAGCGGGTCACCCCAAGTTCGCCCTGGAGGGCCCACACTGCCCCGGCACACAGGGCTGCCCCCGCCGCCAGGGCCAGGACTCCCGCCTTCCATCTCTTTGTGTGTCTGTCCATAGCCGCCCTCCATCTGTTTTTCAATGGGGCTATGGTAGCATAAATTTTTTCAAATAGCCAGAACATTTTGTTAAGTTTCGCTCCGCTTCCTCCAGCGGGCGGCAAACAGGACCGCAAACTGCATCACGCAGGAAGTTGCCAGCAGAAAACCAGAGAGCCAGACCGCCGTGTCGCTGGTATCCATGAGGGCGGACCAATCCCCAGCCTGAACATAGCTGTCTCCATAGCGCAGCTGAAAATACAAAGCCGCTGCACAGCACAGAGCGCCGGCCCAGCACCACAGGGCCGCCTCCGCCCCAGCTTTTCGGCTCTGTCTCCGCAGCCCCCACAGGGGCAGGAACCAGGCGGCCAGCCCCAGCAGCAGGCTGGCCAGATTCATCCATCCATCGTACATTCTGAAACCTTCTTTCGTCATTCGTCCTCTTGCAGGCACTCGCCATACGGCACACCCACGTCCACCGATCTCGTCCCCCGGACCAGGGGACCATGGTACTCATAATACACATAAAAGGGGTTCAGAAATCCTCTGTCCTCCTCCACCAGCGTCCGGTCCTGGGAGGCAACCACCCGCTCTTCCACCGTGGAAAAAGTCCAGAAAAAAAGGCCTTCCGTGACCGCAGAACCAATCACAACACAAATACTGACGCCCAGAATGATTTTTCTTACTACGGAATACGCCTCATCCCGGCAGAGGACGGAGAGCCCCACCAGCAGCGTCCAGACCACCGCCAGCACCAGGGCCGCTCCCTGAAGAAAAGATACCAGCCACGCCCGCCAGGCCAGGCCAAAAGCGGCCAGCACCGGCTCTCCCACAAGCCACAAAATTAGGTCCACCGCCAGCAGCCCCAGCATCCAGGCCAGAAACTTCCACTCGCCCCGCCAGTCCGTGCGCAGGCAGCGCGCCGCCTCCCATAGGACCACAAGGGCCGCGGGGACCCAACCATACAAGAAAAGAAACCATACCTGTTCCATGTTTGATTTTCCCCCATGACCGTCATTTCCAGCGGCCTTATTTGGCTGGCGGCCCTAGTGAAGGCGCTCCCCATACTCCAGCCCCAGCTCCAGCGGTTCCAGCCCCCGGACCAGAGGGCCGTGCCAGGCGTAATAGATGTAATCCGGGTCCAGAAACCCCTGGTCCTCCTCCACCAGCATCCGGTCCCGCCAGGTCACCGTCCGCTCTGGGCGGATGGCGAGAAACCAACTAGGGAGTCCAACCGTCACCAGATAGGCGATCACCACCAATCCGCTGATTCCCACCACGATCTGGTGCGCCAACTGGAGCGTATCCCTCTGTTCCAAATAACATCCCAAAATTTGAAACACGCCGAGGAAAGTCAGCAGCCCCAGCGCCCCCGCAAACAGGGAGCGCACCCAGGCCCGCCAAGCCAGGCCGAACATTGCCAGCGTAAACTCTCCCGCCAGTTGGAGAAGGGACACCGCCAGGAACAGGGCCAGCACCCAGCCCAGCGCCCGCCGGTCCTTTCGCTTACAAGTTACCCGGCCGGGCAGCAGGCAGTACAGAGCCGCCGCCAGCAGCACTGCCGCCGCAGGAATAAAAGCTGTCAGCAGAGCGGCCAGCAAATGCTCCATCCCTCAATTCCTCCACGGCTCCGTTGTCCCCACCGTCATGCGGCTGTGTTCCTCCAGAGTGACATACACCCGCGCCTCCCCCAGATTGACCCGGCGGCGGCCCACCTGGTTCCCATCCAGGTCCCACAGCTCCACCCACACCGGCCCAAGGTCGTCCACCTCGAAGCCGTAGCTCTCTCCCCGCTCCAGAGGGTGTCCATCTGCCAGAGAGACGGACTGGCTCTCCCCCTCACCGGATACAGAGATGCTTCCCAAAATGGCCGTACTGTCGTTGTACACCACCAGATCCGGGTCCTCGGTCCCCGAAGCTCCGGCGGAACAGCCGGAGCAGACTGCTCCGGCCAGCAGGAGGACCGCCGCTATCCCACTCACTCGTCTCATTGCGCATGCTCCTTTCTTAACAGGCTTTCATACCGTCCAAGTACAAATCCGATTCAAAACAGGGCATCTTATTTCTTCTCCTCCATCTGCATCTGCTGAAACCAGGGTGCTGCCGTTCCAGCGGTCATCTGCCCGTGCTCCCCCAGGGTAACGTAGATTCGACGCTCCTCCAAGTCCACATGGCACCGGCCGGCAGACCGCCCCTCCAAATCCCACAGCTCCACGGCGGCCCGGCCCCCATCCACAAAGAAGAAACCGTAGCTCTCCCCCCGCTCCATGGGCTCTGACAGAGAGACGCATTTGCGCTCCTGCTCCGTGGCAGCAGTAATGCCCCCAATCACTGCCGTGCTGTCATTGTATACGATGAGGTCCGAGATCGGATCTCCCTCCGCCTGCCAGGGCGCTGAAGCGGCCCAGCTTCCGGCCAGCAGCAGCCAGACGGCACAGGCCAGCAGGGCGCACATCATCTGTATGACCACCACGCCCCGCTCTCCGCCCGCCTGGAGCCAGAAGTAGAACAGGAGGAACAGCACCAGCCCGGATGCCAGGTACAGGGCGGTCCAGAGGTCGGAAGGATGGAACAGGAGGAGCCCTCTCCACACCAGCACCCCGGTGAGCAGAAAAAACACCGCTCCCCACCGCTTCTCCCGGCGGCTCCGGCGGGCGAAGAAGATCATTCCGGACAGGGAAAACCGGTACCCTCTCTCGATCCAGGCTCGTCCGATCCAGAGCGTCCAAAGCGCAAAAACAATGAGGGCCGCGGCCGCCATCACCCAGAAAAAGGGGATGAACAGCAGGGCGGCCAGGTTATCCACCCCAGGCACCGGCGTATGGAGCACCTCCCGGGTACCTTGGAAAAAGCAAAGCCAGTGAAACAGCGACACAAGGCACATCAGGCCCCAGAAGCTCCATTTCCGCACGGCCGCCGCCCCCTAAAATTCCATCTCATAGTAGTACCAGCGCTCATCCAGCTCCTGGATGTAGCAGCGGTTGTCCCCGCCGCTCTCCTCCCAGCGCCAGCCGTCCCTGTCGGAAATCCAGCCCTCCAGCCGCGAGCCCTGAAAGCCCAGCCGCTCCCCGGAGGGCACGTATTGGATACCCCAGTATGTTGTGGAGGACCCTATCCCAGAGCTTCCCATGGAAAAGTCCACCGCCGTCCCTCCATAATCCCAGAGGGTCACGTCCCGCACCCCAAAGGGACGGGGGATTCCCTGACCGCTCCCCTGCTCCACCGCCTGAGCGGCGGCGGAGTCAAAATCAGTCCGGTTCTGCTGGAACAGCAGTTTGGCATAGCTTCTGGCCAGGGGGCCGCCCTGGAGGGCGGTCCAAAGTGCGCCCAGCACCAAAAACAGGACCACAATTAGGGCAATTCGAAGCACTCGTTTTCGATTCATCGGCACTCCTCCCGTTCAAACGCGATCACTGTAAACAGCGCAATTCAAAAAGGCCGGCAAAGATCTCACAGCGGGCCATTTATTCCGTTCAATTCATGCGCGATACCCTGGAACTCTGTCCTAGTCGCTCCAGACAAACAGAGCATCCCGTCCCCGGACAAACGGCCCGGCGTAGGCATAGCCGGTCTCCTCAAAGATCCCGGTGTTTTCCAGCACCACCGTCTGCCCCTCCCACTCAGTCACCAAGTCGGCGGCAGAAGAAAATACCAGCCGCAGTCCAGCATACCCTATCGCAGAACCGATCAGCGCCACCAGCCATAGGGCAGACAGCCACTTGATCCAGTTGGGACGCTCTGGATTGTCCATCAGCCGGTCCACCGTCTTTGCGCCCAGAAAGCACAGCATCCCCAGCAGAGAATAGGTCATCAGGGCCTTGACCCACCGACGCCAGCTCAATTCCGCCAGGGAGAGCAGGAACGCTCCGCCAAAGCGCAGGAAAAACAGCAGGAGTGCCGCAAAAACCAGTCTGCGCAGAAATTTTTTCTTCCGCACACCCTCGTAAAACCAGCCCTCGCACAGCACCACCGGGAACAAGCCCCAGGCCAGCAGTCCAATGCAGATCCCCACAAACATCCAGGGCCGACTTGCGGCCAGAAACACCATCTCCAGCATTCCCATGGCGTGTGTCACTCCTTGTCAGACATCCACTTCAAAAGGAGCCCCGTCTGTCAGTTCAGGTCCTCTCCCCAGGGCTCCTCGGACCAGCCCAGACTTTCACCCAGCAGGAAGGGGCCGTTGTAGGCGTAGTAGCTATAGGTGGTCTCCATCCAGCTGAGCTCCTGCATGACCACTTTCTGGCCCCTCCAATCCCCTACCGTTTCCGGTCGGGCGGTTAGCAGGGTGAAAAAAAGTCCCCAGAGCAGCACCGAATACACAGACAGCGCAGCCCCAGCCTTGACCAGCCGCCTGAGCCAGCGCCTGGAAATATGCCGCCCGCCATACCAAGCGGTTACCACCAGCAGGACCAGGAACAGCAGAACCAGCAGGCAGAGCGGGCCGGTAGTCAGCCAGCTGCGCAGGCGGAGGTCATAGGCCTCCGCGAGCTTGGGCCCTCCCCACAGGATAAGCATGCACACCAGGCAGCCCCCCGCCAGCGGCAGGAGCACCTTCCTGGACCTTGGCTCCTTGACCACCAGCCAGATCGAGGCCGCCAGCGCGGGCAGCCACAGCACAGCAGAATACTGCCCCACCAAAATGAGCAGTGCCACCGGCACCACAACCCACTCCACCATTATTTACTCCTCCTCGTCGGGCACATATATAGCCGTTCCCTCCCAAAATACCAATGGATTCCGGCCCCGCCGTCTATTCAGGTAAGTCAATTCAACGGCTTATCGATGGAGGGGGTACCCTCCGCATCCAGGCTCACTCCGATGGAACCAAACCACAAATAGGAAACTGTGGCCTTAAGCCCGTTCTCTCCATTCTCTTGAACGGTAATGTAGTGGGCCAAAAGGGGAACCCGCCGGGAATAAAAGCCACCCCAGAAAGTCCGCAGTTTCTCCCGCTGCTCCTGAGTTACAGGCTTCTCCAAATTTTCTGGGCAGGTCACCCAGGGGTGTCCCCAAATCCAGGCGGCGTATCCCGCCATCAAGCACAGCGTCAGAAAGAATACTTTCCAGGGAAATGGCCGCTGCCGCCACGCCCCCACTAAAATAGCCGGGACAGCCGCTAAAAACAGCGTAATTCCCAGGAGAAAGGCGTAGACCAGAAATTGAAGTACATTTTCGCCCATATACTCACGTCTCCCCGTCGGGCACATACTCCAAAATGTCACCCGGCTGGCAGTCCAGGGCCTTGCAGATGGCCTCCAGGGTGGAGAAGCGCACCGCCCGGGCCTTGTTGTTCTTCAAAATGGACAGGTTTGCCATGGTGATGTCCACCTTCTGGGCCAGTTCCCCCAGGGACATCTTCCGCTTGGCCATCATCACGTCCAGATTTACGACAATTCCCATGTTCTCCCGCCCCCTCAGATGGTCAAGTCCTGGTCCTCCTGGAGCTCCGCCGCCTGGCGGAACAGGGCGGACATGACCAGGAACAGCAGGCCGCCCATGAAAAACACCGGAATGGCCAGGGCATTGTAGGTAAACAGGGGCGCCATATTTTTCAAGGTAAATATCTCCCATAGAAACCGGATCAGCGCCGCCCCGCTGATCCCCCAGCAGCACAGCGCCGCCCGATTCATAGACTTGGCATTCCGCATCTGGAATGGGTTTCCCTCCTGAATGGTATTCAAAATCCAATGGGCCTGCCGCAGCATACAGGCGGAGCACAGGCCACAGAACAAAAGGAACAGGCTCCCGCTCAGCTGAAAGGTCACCGGGTCCATCCACACAAAGATCCATCCGAACACCACGGCAAACACACCGGCAAACACAATGTCGTCCTCGCCCGCATAGACGACGGAATCCAGAAAATCCCTCGCTCCGCCGATCAAATTATAGGGGTCGTGGGCCAAAAGTCCGGGGATCAAGATGATCGCCAAAATATTTGCCGCAAAGGTGATGGTCACCAGAACATTCAATATCTTCGCCAGCTTCTGCACATTCGTCTGTTCCATGGAAAATTCCCCCTTTATCTTGACCGCAGGATAACACGTCAAAAACTGTTTGTCAATATATTTTTATTGTTTTTCGATAAATTTAAGAAATGCAAAACCCCGCTCTCCACTGAGATGGGAGCGGGGTTCCTGTCATGTCAATTCTCTTTACAGCACAAGGGCCTGAGCGTATCGCTTCAATTCCTGCCGCCGTTTCCGCCAGTCCGGCATCCTTGCGTCCATGGCCGCGTAGAAGCCGGGGCCGTGGTCGTGGTGGAGAAAATGGACCAGCTCGTGGAGGGCCACATAGTCTCTCAGAAATTCCGGACAGCGGGCCAGGGCGGTGTTCAGGGTGATGTACCCCTGCCGGTAGTGGCAGTTGCCCCACTGGCTTTTCATCTTCCGCAGTTTGATTTGGGGCATGGGCACGCCGCTTCCGGCCACCAGGGGGTAGACCCGCAGGACGGCCTCCCCCAGCAGGCGGGCGCACTCCCTCCGGTCCGGCTCCGGCAGCAGGGGCGGGGCCTCCTCCGGCTTTGGGAGGTGGCCCACAATCCAGCCGCTTTTCTCAATCACAAAGGCGTCCGCCCGCTCCGCCGGGCACCGCAGGGGGACGGAGAGGACCACTTCTCCCGTCCGGTCCAGACGGAGGTTCAGGTTTTTTACCCGCTTTTTCACCAGGCGGTAGGTGATGGGGCCCTCGGGCGTGGCCACCAGGCGGTACTGTTCCACGGTCTCTCTCCCTCCCTGTTTGGATTTCGTCTTCCGTATTGTAGCAGGGTTTTTCTTTTAAAACAAGGTGGAGCAGGTTTTCTCAGGGGTGGGGAGTTTCGCCGCCTGCTCCCTTTAAGCCTTCCCCCTGGGGGGAAGGTGGCACGGCGAAGCCGTGACGGATGAGGGGGCGATGAGGGAATTGTTGCGTTGGTGGCAGGGGGATTTCGCTGCCTGCGGGCAGCGAGTGACTTTCCCAGCGTGCCGATTTACAATGCAAGTGCAACAGTAAATAAAAAGAGTGACTCAAAGAGGAAAAGCCAGTAAAATGGTAGTTGC
>NZ_JACJJE010000063.1 GCF_016899775.1 Pseudoflavonifractor capillosus | reverse complement strand
GTTCCATTTTTTCGCCCCCATATCTGTTTCTATTTTACCAGATATGGGGGCTTTGTGCTTGTTTTTTGACAGACTGAAAGCGGCCCGCGGAATATTCCGCGGGCCGCTTTTCAAATCTCAAGCAGGGGAATTACAGGACCGGGTCCTGGTGCTCCTCCTGAGCGTGATCGCTCTCCAGGGTGATGGCCCCCTCCTCAAAGAGGGAGTCCTCGCCGTCCTCCCCGTCGTCCAGGAGCAGGTCCAGGCCCAGGCTCTCCTCCTCGTCCTCGGCGGGCGCCTCCAGGGCGTCGGCCACGATGGAGCCGGACTTCTTGCCGGCCAAGTTGCCCTCGTCGTCGATGGCGTCGAACTTCCGGTACTGAGCCAGGCCGGAACCGGCGGGGATCAGCTTACCGATGATGACGTTCTCCTTCAGGCCGCGCAGGTGGTCCACCTTGCCGCGGATAGCCGCCTCGGTGAGCACCTTGGTGGTCTCCTGGAAGGAGGCCGCGGACATCCAGGAATCGGTGGCCAGAGAGGCCTTGGTGATACCCATGAGCAGGCGGGTGCAGGTGGGCTTGCGCAGCTCCTCGCCCTCGGCGTTCTTCTCGCCCGCGTCGATCCGCTTCTGGATCTCCGCCTCGGCGTCCAGGAACTCGATGAGGTCGATGGTGGAGCCGGACAGCAGCTCGGAGTCGCCGGCGTCCTCCACCCGGACCTTGCGCATCATCTGACGGATGATGACCTCGATGTGCTTGTCGTTGGTGTCAACGCCCTGCTGACGGTACACCTTCTGCACCTCGCGGATGAGGTAATTGTGGCACTCAGACAGCCCGCGGATGCGTAAGACCTCGTGGGGAGACAGGGCGCCCTCGGTGAGCTGCTCGCCCTTGACCACCACGTCGCCCTCCTTCACCCGGATGCCGGAGGCATAGGGCAGGGCGTAGGTCACCACCTCGCCGTCGTCGGCGGTGATGGTCACGTTGCACATGACGTTGCGCTTGGTCTCCTCGATGGACACCCGGCCGCCGATCTCGGCCAGCTGGGCCATCTTCTTGGGCTTGCGGGCCTCAAACAGCTCCTCCACTCGGGGCAGACCCTGGGTGATGTCGCCGCCGGCCACGCCGCCGGTGTGGAAGGTACGCATGGTCAGCTGGGTGCCCGGCTCGCCGATGGACTGGGCGGCGATGATACCCACCGCCTCGCCGGCGCCCACGGGCTCGCCGATAGCCAGGTTGATGCCGTAGCACTTGGCGCACACGCCGCTGCGGGCCCGGCAGGTGAGCACGGAGCGGATCTTCACCGCGTGGATGCCGTGCTTCTCCAGGGTCTCCGCGTCGTCCTTGCGGAGCATGGTGTCCTTGGTGAACAGGACCTCGCCGGTCTCCGGGTCCTTGATGTCGGCGGTGGGATAGCGGCCGTGGACACGCTCGGCGAAGGTCTCGATGACCTGGCCGTGCTCCTCGATCTCGCTGACCTCGATGCCGTCGTCGGTACCGCAGTCGTCCTCCCGGATGATGACCTCCTGGGACACGTCCACCAGACGGCGGGTCAGGTAACCCGAGTCGGCGGTACGCAGAGCGGTATCGGCCATGCCCTTCCGGGCGCCTCGGGAGGAGATGAAGTACTCCAGCACGGACAGGCCCTCACGGAAGTTGGACTTGATGGGGATTTCGATAGTGCGGCCGGAGGTGTCGGCCATCAGGCCGCGCATGCCGGCCAGCTGACGGATCTGGGCCATGGAGCCACGGGCGCCGGAGTCGGCCATCATGAAGATGGGGTTGTAGCGGTCCATGGACTCCTGCAGGGCGGTGGTCACCTTCTTGGTGGTGTCGTCCCAGGCCTCCACCGACAGGCGGTAGCGCTCGTCGTTGGTGATGAGGCCTCGGCGGTACTGCCGGTCGATCTTGACGATCTCCTTCTCGGTCTCGCCAATGAGCTCGTACTTCTTGTGGGGCACCGTCATATCGGCGATGGCTACCGTCAGAGAGCCGATGGTGGAATAGTGGTAGCCCAGGTCCTTGATGGCGTCCAGCATGCCGGCGGACACAGTGAAGCCGTGCTTGGAAATGCACCGGTCGATGATCTTGCCCAGCTGCTTCTTGCCCACCACGAAGTTGATCTCGGGCTCGAACATCTGCTCCGGGTCGGAGCGGTCCACAAAGCCCAGGTCCTGGGGGATGGCCTCGTTGTAGATGAGGCGGCCCACGGTGGTGCTCACCAGCTTGTATTTGGTCACGCCGTCCACCTCTTTGGACAGGCGGACCTTGATGGGGGAGTGGAGGGTGACCACCCCGGCGTCATAGGCCAGCATGGCCTCGTCCCGGTCGGCAAAGCAGTGGCCGCTGCCCTCCTCCTCCCGCTCGAAGGTGAGGTAGTAGGCGCCCAGAATCATATCCTGGGTGGGGATGGTGACCGGGCCGCCGTCCTGGGGCCGCAGCAGGTTGTTGGCGGACAGCATCAGGATGCGGGCCTCGGTCTGGGCCTCGGCGGACAGGGGCACGTGGACGGCCATCTGGTCGCCGTCGAAGTCGGCGTTAAAGGCGGTACACACCAGGGGGTGGAGCTTGATGGCCCGGCCCTCTACCAGCACCGGCTCGAAGGCCTGGATGCCCAGGCGGTGCAGAGTGGGGGCGCGGTTGAGCATCACGGGGTGCTCCTTGATGACGAACTCCAGGGCATCCCACACGGCGGGCTCGCCCTTCTCCACCATCTTCTTGGCGGCCTTGATGTTGTTGGCGGAGCCGTCGTCCACCAGCTTCTTCATGACGAAGGGGCGGAAGAGCTCAATGGCCATCTCCTTGGGCAGGCCGCACTGGTAGATTTTCAGGCTGGGGCCGACCACGATAACGGAACGGCCGGAGTAGTCCACGCGCTTGCCCAGCAGGTTCTGGCGGAAGCGGCCCTGCTTGCCCTTGAGCATGTCGGACAGAGACTTGAGGGCCCGGTTGTTGGCGCCGGTGACGGCCCGGCCCCGGCGGCCGTTGTCGATGAGGGCGTCCACCGCCTCCTGGAGCATGCGCTTCTCATTGCGGACGATGATGTCCGGGGCGTTGAGCTGGATGAGCCGCTTCAGGCGGTTGTTGCGGTTGATGACCCGGCGGTACAGGTCGTTCAGGTCGGAGGAGGCGTACCGGCCGCCGTCCAGGGGGACCATGGGCCGGATCTCCGGGGGGATGACGGGCAGCACGTCAATGATCATCCACTCGGGCTTGTTGCCGGAGAGGCGGAAGGCGTCCACCACCTCCAGGCGCTTGACGATACGGGCCTTCTTCTGGCCGGAGGCGTCCTTCAGCTCGGCGCGGAGCTGGGTGGAGAGCTGCTCCAGGTCGATCTGCTGCAGCAGCTTCTTCACAGCCTCGGCGCCCATGCCGGCGTCGAAGTCGTCCTCGTACTTCTCCCGCATATCCCGGTACTCCTTCTCGGACAGGATCTGGTTGCGGGACAGGGGGGTGTAGCCCGGGTCAATGACGATATAGCTGGCGAAGTAGAGCACCTTCTCCAGAATCCGGGGGCTGATGTCCAGCAGCAGGCCCATCCGGGAGGGGATGCCCTTGAAATACCAGATGTGGGAGACGGGGGCGGCCAGCTCGATGTGGCCCATGCGCTCCCGGCGGACCTTGGAGCGGGTGATCTCCACGCCGCAGCGGTCGCAGATCTTCCCCTTGTAGCGGATCTTCTTATACTTGCCGCAGTTACACTCCCAGTCCTTGGTGGGGCCAAAGATCCGCTCGCAGAACAGGCCGTCCTTCTCCGGCTTCAGAGTGCGGTAGTTGATGGTCTCCGGGCGCTTTACCTCGCCGTAGGACCAGGCGCGAATCTGTTCGGGGGAGGCGATCCCGATCTGAATGGCGTCAAACTCAGCATAACTCATGTGTTGTAATCTCCTCCCGTCAATTAGTTATAGTCCTCGTCGGAGTCGAAGCGGTCCTCGTCTCCGCTCTCGTCCAGGTCCATATCCATGGCCAGGTCGTCGTCGTCGCTGTCGCCCTTGAAGGTGAAGCCAGCGCCGGCCAGCTCGCTCTCCTTCTGGTCCTGGTAGGCGTAGTCGTCGTCCCGGTCATAGTAGTCGTCCCGGCTGCCGGGCTGATAGGTGTCCTCGTCCTCGTCCTTGAGCTCGATCTCGTTGCCCTCGGCGTCCAGCACCTTCATGTCCAGAC
The DNA here is from genome assembly GCF_016899775.1 of Pseudoflavonifractor capillosus. Lineage (GTDB taxonomy): Bacteria > Bacillota > Clostridia > Oscillospirales > Oscillospiraceae > Lawsonibacter. The sequence goes on along the minus strand of NZ_JACJJE010000063.1, from coordinate 13,127 downwards.
ACAGGGACTGGAGCTCCTTGATGAGCACCTTGAAGGACTCGGGCACGCCGGGCTTGGGCACGTTGTGGCCCTTGACGATGGCCTCGTAGGTCTTCACACGGCCGGTGACGTCGTCGGACTTCACCGTCAGGATCTCCTGCAGGGTATAGGCGGCGCCGTAGGCCTCCAGGGCCCACACCTCCATCTCACCGAAGCGCTGGCCGCCGAACTGGGCCTTGCCGCCCAGCGGCTGCTGGGTGACCAGGGAGTAGGGGCCGGTAGCGCGGGCGTGGATCTTGTCGTCCACCAGGTGGTGCAGCTTCAGGAAGTACACATAGCCCACGGTGACCGGGTTGTCAAAGCGCCGGCCGGTGCGGCCATCGTACAGCCAGTTCTTGCCGTCCACCAGGCGCAGCTGTCCGGCCTTCTGCCACTCCCGCACCTGGACCTTGTCCTCCATCTCCTCGGGGGTGAGGGGACGGATGCCGTTCTCAGCGGTCTCGTCGGGCAAATAGAGCTGCTTGCCGATGAGGGGCTCGTCATAGCCCACCTCCCGGGCCAGGCCGGCCATCTTCAGGCACTCCTGGATGTCCTCCTCGGTGGCGCCGTTGAAGATGGGGGTGGCCACCTTCCAGCCCAGGGTCTTGGCGGCGTAGCCCAGATGGACCTCCAGCACCTGACCGATGTTCATACGGGAGGGCACGCCCAGGGGGTTCAGCACGATGTCCAGGGGGGTGCCGTCGGGCAGGAAGGGCATATCCTCCTGGGGCAGGATGCGGGACACGACACCCTTGTTGCCGTGGCGGCCGGCCATCTTGTCGCCCACGGAGATCTTACGCTTCTGGGCAATATAGACGCGGACACACTGGTTGACGCCGGGGCCCAGCTCGTCGCCGTTCTCCCGGGTGAAGATTTTCACATCCACAATGGTGCCGCTCTCGCCGTGGGGCACCTTCAGGGAGGTGTCACGGACCTCACGGGCCTTCTCGCCGAAGATGGCCCGCAGCAGCTTCTCCTCCGCTGTGGCCTCGGCCTCGCCCTTGGGGGCCACCTTGCCCACCAGGTAGTCGCCGGCGTGGACCTCCGCGCCGATGCGGATGATGCCGTGCTCGTCCAGGTCCCGCAGGGCGTCCTCGCCCACGTTGGGGATGTCGCGGGTGATGGTCTCGGGACCCAGCTTGGTGTCCCGGGCCTCCAGCTCATACTCCTCGATGTGGATGGAGGTAAACACGTCCTCCCGCACCATGCGCTCGTTGAGCAGCACGGCGTCCTCGTAGTTGTAGCCCTCCCAGGTCATAAAGCCCATGAGGATGTTCCGGCCCAGAGCGATCTCGCCCCGGTCGGTGGAGGGGCCGTCGGCCAGCACGTCCTGATAGTCCACCCGCTGGCCCACGTTCACGATAGGGCGCTGGTTGATGCAGGTGCCGTGGTTGGAGCGCAGGTACTTGGTCAGGCGGTACTCCTTGGTGCTGCCGTTGTCATATTTTACGGTGATATACCGGGCGGACACCTTGGTGACGGTACCGGGACCCTCGGCCAGGATGGCCACCTCGGAGTCGATGCAGTTCTTGTGCTCCTGGCCGGTGGCCACGATGGGGGCCTCGGGGCGGAGCAGAGGCACGGCCTGACGCTGCATGTTGGCGCCCATCAGGGCGCGGTTGGCGTCGTCGTTCTGCAGGAAGGGGATCATGGCCGTGGCGATGGACACCATCATCTTGGGGGACACGTCCACGTAGTCCACCTGGCTGGCGGGCACGGAGATGATCTCGTTGCGGTGGCGGCAGGTGATGCGCTCGTTGACGAAGCGGTTGTTCTCGTCCACCGGCTCGGTGGCCTGGCAGATGGTGTACTCGTCCTCCACGTCGGCGGTCATATACTCGATCTCATCGGTGACCTGGCCGGTGGCCTTGTCCACCTTGCGGTAGGGGGTCTCGATGAAGCCGTAGCGGTTGATGCGGGCGTAAGAGGCCAGATAGGAGATCAGGCCGATGTTGGGACCTTCGGGGGTCTCGATGGGACACAGACGGCCGTAGTGGCTGTAGTGGACGTCTCGCACGTCGAAGGAGGCCCGGTCACGGCTCAGACCGCCGGGGCCCAGAGCGGACAGGCGGCGCTTGTGGGTCAGCTCGGCCAGGGGGTTGGTCTGGTCCATGAACTGGCTCAGGGGGGAGGAGCCGAAGAACTCCTTGATGGCGGCGGTGACAGGACGGATATTGATGAGGCTCTGGGGGGTGACCACGTCCAGGTCCTGGGTGGTCATGCGCTCCCGGATGACCCGCTCCATGCGGCTGAAGCCGATGCGGAACTGGTTCTGGATCAGCTCGCCCACGCAGCGCAGGCGGCGGTTGCCCAGGTGGTCGATGTCGTCGGGGGTGCCCACCCCGTGGGCCAGGCAGTTCAGGTAGTTGATGGAGGCCATGATGTCCTCGGCGGTGATGTGCTTGGGAATCAGGTTGTCCAGATTCTCCTTCACCAGGTCCTGGAAGTCCTCGTCGGACAGGCCCTCGGCCTCCCGGCGGTCCAGCAGCTGGCACAGCACCGGGAAGGAGACCATCTCCGTGACGCCGCAAACCTCGGGATCGAAGTCCACAAAGTTCTTCATGTCCACCATGTTGTTGGCGAACACCTTCACCTGCTTGCCGTCCACATCCAGAACGGCCTCGTTCACGCCGGCGTTGTCCAGCTCCTTGGCGCGCTCCCGGGTGAGAGTCTCCCCGGCCTCGGCAATGATCTCGCCGGTGCGGGGATCGGCCACGGGCAGGGCCAGGGTACGGCCGGACAGGCGGGTCCACAGGGCCATCTTCTTGTTGAACTTATAGCGGCCCACGGCGGACAGGTCATACCGGCGGGGGTCGTAGAAGGTGGCGTTCAGAAGGGTCTCGGCGGAGTCCAGCGTGGGGGGCTCGCCGGGGCGGAGCTTCCGATAGATCTCCAGCATGGCCTCCTCATAGGTCTTGCAGGGGTCCTTCTCCATGGTGGCCAGGATGCGCTCGTCCTCGCCGAACATCTCGATGATCTCCGCGTCGGTCTTGGGACCCACGGCGCGGATCAGACAGGTGATGGGCAGCTTGCGGTTCTTGTCGATGCGCACATAGAACACGTTGGACAGGTCGGTCTCATACTCCAGCCAGGCGCCCCGGTAGGGGATGACGGTGGTGCCGTAGGTGTGGTTGTCCGCCTTGTCCGCCGTGTCGGTGAAGTACATGCCGGGGGAGCGGGTGATCTGGGAGACGATGACGCGCTCGGCGCCGTTGATGACAAAGGTGCCGGAGTTGGTCATAATGGGGAAGTCGCCCATGAAGATCTCCTGCTCCTTGATCTCCTCAGTCTCCTTGTTGCGCAGGCGGACCTTCACCTTGATGGGGGCGGCGTAGGTGGCGTCCCGGGCCTTGCACTCCTCCACGTCGTACTTGGGCTTCTCGTCCATGGAGTAGTCGATGAAGCTCAGCTCCAGGTTGCCGGCGTAGTCGGTGATGGCCTCTACATCCCGGAACACCTCCCGCAATCCGGTGTCCAGGAACCACTGGTAGGAGTTCTTCTGGACCTCCAGCAGGTTGGGCATGTCCAGGATCTCCTGGTACCGGGCAAAGCTCTTGCGCTTTGTCTTGCCATACATTACGTCCTTTACGACCATGCTAAAAAATCAACTCGCTTTCTTCTGCACTGAACGGGTGGATCTCCAGTTTTTCCGGTCCGTTCGCCGGGAAAACTGCCCTTCGCTTTGTATAAAACCTACAATTCCGGGGGGAGGGCCGCTTTCCGAACGCCCGGACGCGTTGATAAATTCCCCTGCATGTGCCTTGCCTTTTCCCGAAACCTGTGTTACACTGGCTCCAGTTTAAAAGGGGAAGTGGCCCTTTCACGCAGGGACATAAAAGCATTTTATTGTACCATGCCTGGCAATTTTTTGTCAAGCCCTCTCCCCTATTTTTCAGAATATTTTTTGTAACTGCCCGCGGTCCTTCCCCTGGACTGCGGTTTTTTCCTGTCCTGGAGCTCCGGCGGCCCGCATCCCCCATCTTTTTTGTCGCTCCCGAACAAAAAAGCAGGTCTGTCTCTTGACTTTTCTGTCACTGTGCGCTACAATAAACCTATAAATAGCGATATTCGATATTTTGGCCGGCGGCCTCCCTGCGCTCGCCCGCCGAGCCCCAACTTCAAAAGGAGGATGTACCGCTATGAAAAAGATCTTACGCCCCATTCTGTGCGGCGGCGTGCTGGCCGCCCTGCTGTGCACCCCGTCCCTGGCGGCGGAGCAGGGGGATTTCTCCCTGCTGGTGAACGGAGAGCCGGTGACTTTCACCGACGCCGCCCCGGTGCTGAAGGACGGCCGCTCCTTCCTGCCCATGGCGGCCACCTTTGAGGCCCTGGGTTTCCCCGCGGAGGACATGACCTGGGACAGCGCCACCCAAACTGCCTCCGCCTCTAAGGATGGAACCACCATCTCCCTGACCATTGGCAAAAACGCAATTCAAGTAACGCAGGCCGGTGCGGAGGCTGGAGTCTCTATCGAAACAGACGCGGCCCCTTATATTGACGCCGCCACCAGCCGTACCTACATCCCTGTGGGCCTGGTGGCCGACGCCCTGGGCTACCGGGTGGCCTGGGACGGGGAGACCTCCACCGTCATCATCGACGATGTGGACGCCATCCTGGCGGAGAATACCGAGACCTATGAGCGCATGGACCAGTACCTGGACTACGCCCGGAAGTATTCCCAGGGCAACTATCAGGTGGAGGGCTCTTATCTGCTCACCATGCCCTCTGAGGGGACCACCACCTCAGCAGATGGTTCCGAGGAATACACGACAGAGATCATCAACACAGTGGGCGGCGGCTACAGCATGGTCACCAACCAGACCGCCATGCAGTTCGCCATGGACATGAGCATCGGCGGCACTATCATGGGCGCCCCCATCGCCCCCACCGACATGAACCTGGACATGCGGGCCGATCTGGACACCGGCATGCTCTATCTGTATTTCCAGTCCGAGGACCTGGAACAGCTGATGAACAACAACGTCCAGGTCAATGGGGAGTCCGTGGAGTTCCAGATCCCCGACCAGTGGTACAGCCTGGACATGAAGGCGGTATACGACGAGGCCTACGGCCCCGGCTTCTATGAGGAGCTGATCGCCCTGAGCACCGCCAGCCAGGAGGCTGCCTTCGCCCAGACTCTGGAGGAGCTTTTGAAGAGCGACACCCTGACCCTCACCAGCACCGCCACCACCTCCGACTACCTGGAGGCCCTTAACCAGCTGCTGGGTGACAGCCACTTCCAGAAGTCCGGCTCCACCTACACCAGCACCCTGGAGCAGGACGGCGTCACCATCCTCTTCCATTTGTACACCAGCGGCGGCCAGGTGAACGGCTATGGCATGGAGATGACCGCCTCGGAAACCACCGGCATGGAAATGACCATGACCATGGAGATGAAGGGTGACGACATGAGCCTTCTCATGGAAATGGCCGGTATGACCTTGGAGATGGACGGCACCTATCGTCCCTCCAGCACCGCCCCCGAAACCGAGCCCCCCGCCGGCGCCACCGTTGTGGACCTGTGGGAACTGCTCACCACTCCCGTCAGCGAACTCTGAGCCCTTCGCTCTACAGCCGATTATGTTTTACAGAGAGGGTCCCGCCAGACGGCGGGGCCCCTTTTTACACAAAGCACAAAATGAACTTGAACCTCCCGCCTTTTTCTTGCATTTTTCCGAAAAAGGGAATATGATGATTTTATCAAAACCGAGTCTCTCAGGGGGTCTGGGAGCAATCCAGACCGAGCCGGGCCCGGCTGACCGCGCCATCCAGCTAATTTGATAAGGAGGAATCCACATGAAGCAATTTCTGCGCCCCATTCTGTGCGGCGGCGTACTGGCCGCCCTGCTGTGCACCCCGTCCCTGGCCGCCGACGAGGGGGACTTCTCCCTGTTGGTCAACGGGGAGCCGGTCACCTTTTCCGACGCGGCCCCGGTGCTGAAGGACGGCCGCTCCTTCCTGCCCATGGCGGCCACCTTTGAGGCCCTGGGCTTCCCCGCCGACCAGATCAACTGGTTTGCGCCGGACCGGACGGTGACCGCCGTCAAGCCCGACGTGACCTATATCAATTTCCAGGGGGAGCAGGCACAGGGGGATCTGACCGTCCAGATGGCCATCGGCTCCAATACCATCTCGGTCCAGTACGAGGGGAACACCACCGCCGGTCCCCACGGAGACCTGGTCCAGGTAGTGGAGGACTACACCACTGACACGGCCCCCTACATTGACGCCGCCACCAGCCGCACCTACATCCCCGTGGGCCTGGTGGCCGACGCCCTGGGCTACCGGGTGGCCTGGGACGGGGAGACCTCCACCGTCATTATCGACGACGTGGAGGCCATTCTGGCGGAAAACACCGAGACCTATGAGCTCATGGACCAGTATACGGACTACGCCGACCAGTACAGCCAGGGCACCTACCGGGTAGATGGCTCTCTGACCCTGGCCATGTCGGATACTTTTGACACTGTGGATGTGAGCGGGGACTACAACATGATCACCAGCCAAACCGCTCTCCAGTTTGACGCCGACCTGGCCATCAACGCGGATATGAGCGACCTGACATTCGCTCTGCCCAATCTGGACCTGGCTTTGCGCTGTGATGTGGAAACCGGCACCTTCTACTTCCAGTCCCAGGCTATCTCCGCCTCGGACACTTGGTACAGCCTGAACATGAAGGAGCTGTATGACTCCATATACGGCCCCGGCTTTTACGAGGAGCTCATCGCTCTGGACACCGCCAGCGCCGCCGAGGACATGACCTTTGCCCAGGCCCTGGAGGAAATTCTGAAAAGCGACGCTCTCCCCCTCACCAGCGAATTCACCACCAAGGACTACCTGGACCTCTTTAACGGCATCCTGGCCGACAGCTCCTTTGAGCGCTCCGGCTCCACCTACACCAGCACCCCCATCGATCTGAGCGAGGACGGCTCCAGCATCCTGGTCTCCTTCCAGCTCTACACCAGCGGCGGACAGGTAAACGGCTACGGCCTGGAGATGACTATCGCCGACTCCGAGGAAACCGCCCTGACCATGACCGCAGAGATGCGGGGCAGCAAAATGGAGATGCTCATGGACTTCCAGATGCCCGGGGAGCTCTCCATGACCATGGAGATGGACGGCGCCTATCAGCCCACCAGCGCCGCCCCCGCCACCCAGCCCCCCGCCGGGGCAGAGGTGGTGGACCTGACCGACACCCTCACCGGAGATATAGAGCTCGCGCCAGAATCCGAGGCCGCCTGACGGCCCTCTGAAGCAAAAGAATTTGGGCCCCGCCGTTTTGGCGGGGCCCTTGCTGTTTATGGTGCGGTTGATTGGGCGGCAGCCTGTCTGGCTTTCTTCTTCCGCTTGGCGGCCATGTACCGGTCCTCCTCGCTGAAGATGCAGCCGCAGTATTTCTGCATGTAAAACCCGTGCTCCCGGGCGAACTCCTGCCCGGCCTGGAACAGGGGACGGAAGTCCCGGTACAGAAACTCCACCCCGTATTTCTCCCCCATGGCCTGGGCTGTGGCCCGGATGGCCTCGTGGTTCTGGTAGGGGGAGATGAGCAGGGAGGTGGTAAAGGAGTCGTACCCGTTTTCTGCGGCATACCGGGCGGTCTCCTCCATCCGCACCCGGTAGCAGTAGGCACACCGGCCGTCGATGTTGTCCGCCACATTGGTAATGAAGGTGCGCAGGTCATAGGAGCCGCCGATGATGAGCTTCATCCCGATCTCCTTGGAGTACTCCTCCAGGGTGTGCTTCCGGGCCTGATACTCGGTATAGGGGTGGATGTTGGGGTTGAACCAGAACCCGGCGACGGAGAGCCCCTCCGACCGCAGCAGGTCGATGGGCCGGTTGGCGCAGGGGGCGCAGCAGATGTGCATTAAAGTATTCATAGGCAAGTGTTTCACTCCAGCTCTAATATGGTGACATGGAGCCCTTTCCGCAGGGCGTAGGCCAGGGTCTGGGCGGTCCCGCCCTTGGGCTCGCCGTCGTAGACGGCCAGCAGCCGGGCGGACCGGTCCACCATGTACCGGTTCCGGCGCATCATGCAGAAGCGGTCGTACCGGTGCTGAACCAGCGTCTCATAGTCGCACCGGTCCAGAATGGACTGGTACCGCGCCCGCTCCTCCTCCGGCCAGCGGTCGGCCTGGCTCTCGCAGGGGCGGGCGCACTCCAGGAGCACATCGGGGCGGCGCTCCTTCAGCGCCAGCACCGCCTCGGCAAAGTACAGGTCGGCCCCCCGGGCCATGCCGGAGATGAAGTGCCGGACCCCGGCGGCGTACTCCTCCTCCAGGGCGGCGGCAATCCGCCCCTTCAGGGCCACGCAGCGGGGGTCCTCCTCCCGGGTGCCCCAGGGCAGCTTGCTGGGCCGGTGCCCGGTAAAACAGCAGGTGTCCTTCTCCCCCACGCCGGAGCCCTCCTCTCCCATCAAGTACCGCCATTGTAGCCCAAAACGCCGGAGAAGTCAACAAAAATCGAAAGTTTGTTCTATTCCTGTCCCCGTCTTGAAAATAGGGGGTTGCATTTTCCCGGAAAATGCGTATAATGAGACATGGACAACTGAACGAACAGTCTTCAGGGCGGGGTGAAATTCCCCACTGGCGGTACAGTCCGCGACCGGACGCAGTTTCAACATTGATATTGCGTCCGCTGACTCGGTGAAACTCCGGGACCAACGGTTACAGTCCGGATGGAAGAAGATGTGTGTCAAAACAATAGCCGTGCGCCTTGGCGCGCGGAAAGCGCACCTCCTTTGTTGTTTTTGCACCTGGAAGACTTAAGCTTTCAGGGGTACCAAAAACAAAAAGGAGTGTTTTTTATGCCATCCATGACCAACCCCACCCTGCGCGACAAGCGGGAGGGAGGCATCCAGGCCTCGGTTCCCTCCTCCCCCACCTTAGAGCCCGTGACCTCTGGCGCCCCCGCATCTCTGACCCATCCGGCCGCCCGGAGCCGGATGGATACCCGTACCATGGTGTCCATCGCTATGCTCACCGGCATCGCCTACATCGTGATGCTCCTGTCCAAAAACATGCCCAGCGTATACGGCTTTCTGGACTTTGACTTCAAGGACGTGATCATCTGCATCGGCGGCTTCACCTTCGGTCCCTTCGCCGCCGCCATTATTTCCATTCTGGTGGCCTTCATTGAGATGATCACCATCAGCACCACCGGCCCCTGGGGCTTCCTGATGAATGTTTTGGCCACCTGCTCCTTCTCCTGCACCGCCTGCTTCATCTATAAGAAGATGCACTCCAAGAAGGGGGCCGTGATCGGTCTGGCCTGCGGCGTGGTGTGTCTGGTTATCGTGATGCTTCTGTGGAACTACCTGGTCACCCCCATCTATCAGGGGATGCCCCGTCAGGCTATTGCCGACCTGCTGCTGCCGGTGTTTCTCCCCTTCAACCTGGCCAAGGGCGGCATGAACATGGCCGCCACCCTGCTGCTCTATCCCCCGGTGGTGGGCGCTCTGCGCCGCTCCGGCGTGGTGCCCCCCTCTCAGAGCAGCCAGGGAAAGAAGTTCAGCGCCGGCTTCGCGCTGTTCGCTCTGGCCCTGCTGGCCACCTTCGTGCTGTTTGCCCTGGTGCTGGCCGGAGTCATTTAATCTGAGCCTATCAAAACGGCGCGGTCTAGTGACCGCGCCGTTTTTCGCGCTTTTTCTGCTGTCGGAGCCGGAATTGTTCCTCCTGTTCCGCCCGTCTCTGGGCGGAGCGCCGGGCGCGGCGCTCCAGGCCCTCCGCCTCCCGCTGTCGTGCGAGGGCCTCCTGGGCCTTGGTGGATGCTCCGGCGGTCCGGGCCGCCTTCGCCGCCTCCCGCTGGAGCCGCTTGGGGTTGGCGGGAACGGCTCTGGGCCGCTCCCCCGCCTCCGCGGCGGTGAAGGGCAGGCGGTGCCAGGATGAGAGCACCCACTGGTACACCTGGGCGTCCGAGGGCTCCGCCCCGAACACCACCCGGGCGGCCTGATAGCCCTCCTCCGTCCACCGCTCCCCGATCCCCACCCAAAAAGGGGGCTGGAACAGCACCGTAAAACGGCATTCATTCCGATCCATATTCAGTTTCCTCCCATATCCAAAGATATGGAGAATGGACGACCCGGGAGGGAGGGTTACTGACGGGAGCGCGGCCCGCGGGCGGACTACCAACCGCCCTGTGTTTTTATCTCCAAGAAAATTGTACTTGGTTTATATGGGACTGTCAAGAAATGAGGATATTCGCAGGAGATTTCGCCGCCTGCGGGCGGCGAGTGACTTTGCCTGCGGCGGCAAAGTCACCAAAACGCCGCTGGAGACGGCTCCGATGGGCACTAGCGTGCCCATAGTCGCCTACCCTACCCCCTCTGTCGCTCCGCGACATCTCCCCCTGACAGGGGGAGATGTCGAGCGCAGCGAGACAGAGGGGATAGGGATTTGCCCCTCCCGAGTTCCAAGATACGGCGGGCCGGCCAGTGTCCGGCCCCTACGAAAGGAAGAGACCGCTTCCTGATTCGCCGTAGGGGCGGGGCCATGTGGCCGCCCGTAAGCCTTCCCCCCTGGGGGGAAGGTGCCCCAGTGCGCACACTGGGGCGGATGAGGGGGCAGGTCACCACCCGCCCTTTTGTAGGGGCGGCACACTGGGCCGCCCGCCCTTTACGCCGTCCCGCTCCCGCTGGGCTCCAGGGGCTGGGCGCCGGACTCCCCGTAGAACTCCGGGTCATATTCCGGCATATCCTCCGCCCCGTTCTCCCCGTAAAAATCAGGGTCATACTCGGGCATGTTCTCTGGGTTGGAAGGCGTCTCCTCCTCCGGGTCGTTGGGGAGGGTTACAGTGTTCTCGGCCTCCGGCCAGACCCCTTCAATGGCGGTCACTGCCCCGTCCACCAGCGTGAGGCGGTATAGGTCGGGATAGTTCCCGCTGGACAGGCCAACAGTGTAGGCCCTCAGCCCCTCCTGAATGGTACACCCCTCCGCCAAAGGCAGCATATACACGGTGTGGTCGCTGTCCTGTCCCAGGTCATTACACGGGTCCACCCAGCAGGATTCTTCATCCCAAGAGACAGTATTGATCCCCCCTACCCCGCCTGCGGCGTACACCTCTCCGCAGTAGCCGGTGAAGTCCAGTCCGGCGGCCGTCAGGTCCAGCTGGGAGAAGACATTCAGCTGCACGCGGACCACCTCCCCCCGCCCGTTCAGTTCCACGGTCCCGACTAGACCATCCTGGGCCATATCCTGCGTATACCGCAAAGTCTCCGGGTTGAGCGGATACGCCTCTCCCTCGTAGGTATGGAGCAGCTGGGCGTCCTCCGCTAGAGGGGCGGTCCGCTCCATATCTTCTCCCATACTGTCTACCAGCAGTGTATAGGTCACGGTGCGCTCCTCCAGATCCATCGCATCCACCCACGCCGTCCAGGTCTGGGGCTGTGTCTCTGCCTGACAGGCCACCAGAGAGCCAGACAGCACAATAGCCGCCGCAGCCAGGGCCAGCAGGGCCCGGCCCTTCCGTTTTGGAGCAGTATCCATCATGGCCCGAAACCGGGCGAACACCTCTTTCTTGCTGCCTGAAAACCCGGTGGTGAGACCGGAAAAGCCCCGGTCCCGCCCGGTCATCTGGTCCAGGATGGCCCGGCCGTAGGCCCGGCGGGCCTCCTCCCCCTGGCCGTTCAGCAGGTCATAGTCACAGTACAGCTCCATGTCCCGCCGGGCCGTGCGCACCATCAGCCACACCAGGGGGTTGAACCAGTGGACACACCGGGCCAGGGTCATCAGGAGCATGTACCAGGTATCCCTGTGCTTCAAATGGGTCAGCTCATGGGCCAGGGCGGCCTCCAGGCTCCCCGCCGGGACGTCCGCCGGGAGCAGGATCACCGGGCGGCGAAAGCCCATCAGCATGGGAGTGTGAATGCGGGGACAGCGGTACAGCTCCGCCTCCCGGTCACAGCCGGTCCGCCGGCGGGCCGCCTCCAGGGCCGCCTGGTCCTCCTCCCCCGCCGGGCTGCTCACCCGGAGCAATTGCCTTCGGCTCCAGAAGTACCGGACCAGCACGAAACCCACGCCGAGGACCGACACCGCCTGATAGGCCCCATAGGCCACCCCCGTCCAGTGGACGGTGTAGGTGGTCTCGTCCCCCACGGTCACCTTGCGGACATAGTCGTTGTCCTCAATGACCACCGTCTGCCCCGCCTCGTTTTCATAGCGGACAGAATGGCGGAGCCTCTCCCCATCTTGATTTTCCGTCTCGGCTCCTCTGCCGCCGTTTCCGGTCTTTTGAATCTCTTCCCAGTCCCGGTTCCGGGCATTCTCCCGGTCATAGGCGTTTTCCGATACCGCCTGAGGAATCGACAGCTGAACCAGCCCACTCCAATCCTCCGGCTTTGGGAGCATGGTATGGAACGGCTGGAACAAAATCAGCACCGCCGCCAGCACTCCCCAGGCACAGTACCGCCAACGGGGCGTGAAACGCTTGGACAGCAGGGGACCCGCGGCCAAAAACAGGAGAATGCACACGCTCCCTCCCAGGGTGACGGACATCAGCGCGCTTAAATTGTCCAGCATCTCACTTCTCCCCCTTCCCTAAAATCCGCTCCAGGGCGGCCACGTCCTCCTCGGTCAGATTTGCGTCCGGGTACAGGGAGACCACCAGGCTGGACAGGGAGCCCCCGTGCAGGCGCTCCAGGAAGGAGCGGCTCTCGCTGGAGAGGTAGTCGGCCTCCTTCACCAGGGGGGTGTAGGCGTTGGCCCGCCCCTCCTTGGTCCCTGCCACAAACCCTCGCTCCTCCAGGCGGGAGAGGAGCTTCAGAAGCGTGGGGGCCTTCCAGCTCTTGTCCAGCTTTTGGGCGATGTCCCCGGTGTGGGCGGGGTAGTCCTCCAGGGCCCACAGGGCCTTCATCACCTCCAGCTCCGCGTCGGGGAGGCGGGGATAGGTCGGTTTCATATTGCGTCCCTCCTTGATCTTATTTAGACAGTTGTCTTTTTCTTTATTTTACAGTTGTCTAAATAAAATGTCAAGAGGTGATCTGTTCTATTGTATGGGGAGGTTTTCGCCGCCTGCGGGCGGCGAGGTACTTTCCCAACGTGCCGATTTACAATGCAAGTGCAACAGTAAATAAAAAGAGTGACTCAAAGAGGAAAAGCCAGTAAAATGGTAGTTGC
>NZ_JACJJE010000062.1 GCF_016899775.1 Pseudoflavonifractor capillosus | reverse complement strand
GTGTCCGGCCCCTACGTAAAAAACGCACCCGCCTCTTTATTTGCCGTAGGGGCGGGTGTCCTCACCCGCCCGCCAGGGGTTCAAATATGCTCTCGTGAAGCCGTAGGGGCGACCCTCGCAGTCGCCCGTGCCGGATGCGGAATCAGATTTCGCTCCCCTTTGTAGGGGCGGCACACCGGGCCGCCCGAGCCTTCCCCCTCCAAGGGGGAAGGTGCCGAGCGTATGCGAGGCGGATGAGGGTGACCTTTTTACCCGAATCATCCACGGCGGGAGCCCCAAGGGGACCCCCTGCCCAAACTCGGAAGGTGTCTTTGAAACCCGTAGGGGAGGGGCTGAAGGTGAATCGGCTGAAGACCGAGAGAAGCCACCCTGGGGTGTGCCCCTCCCGCGGGCCGGCCAGTGTCCGGCCCCTACGTAAAAAACGCACCCGCCTCTTTATTTGCCGTAGGGGCGGGTGTCCTCACCCGCCCGCCAGGGTTTCAAATATGCTCTCGTGAAGCCGTAGGGGCGGCCCTCGCGGTCGCCTGTGCCGGATGCAGAATCAGGTTTCGATTCCCTTCGTAGGGGCGGCACACCGGGCCGCCCGAGAACGGCCCGATGAGGGCATCGGGCCCTACGAGAAAAACGCAGCGTTGCCCGTGTTCGCCGTTTCCCTGAGCCGCACTTGAACCCCGCCGCAACAAAGGCGCTTTCAAACAGGGGAGTGCCCGGCCCTCGATTACCACCAAGCCAGCGGCAGCGAAAGACGAGGTATAGCGTGTCAACTGATCCACCCGCGCCTTTGCGTCGACAGAAAAGTCTGCCTAATTGGCACTCCCGTAAAATGGGGTCCGGGGCCGACTCCCCCTATCAGGGGGAGATGGCCCGAAGGGCCAGAGGGGGTAGGGTGGGCGACTATGGGCACGAAGTGTCCATCGGAGCCGTCCCCGGCGGCGTTTTGCCTACTTTGCCGCCACGGGCAAAGTAGGTCGCCCAGCAGGGCGAAACCCTACATAACGGCGCGCCGAGTCGTCGCGCCCTACACGGGTTGGAAACCTGCCCCCTCATCCGTCTGGCCTAGCGGCCAGCCACCTTTCCCCCCAGGGGGAAGGCTGAAACAGGACGGGACGGCGAAACACCCCAATAAGCAAAAGACAAGGCGGGCGGCCCAGTGTGCCGCCCCTACAGAGAAAGAGCGGCGAAATACCCCCAAAAATTTTTTATAAAAAAGACCCCGCCGCCCGCAGGCGGCGAGGTCCCAAAGGGTTATCGCTCCGAAGGGGACTGTGTCCACTTCCACTCCCGCACCTCGGGCAGGTCCTGCCCGTAGGTGGTGATGTACTGCTTGTGTTCCACCAGCTTGTCCCGCATCTCCTGGAGCACGTAGGCGGCGGTGTTGCCCAGCTGGGGCAGCCGCTTCACCGTGTCGATGACCAGGCTGAAGCGGTCGATGTTGTTCTGCACCCGCATGTCGAAGGGGGTGGTCATGGTGCCCTCCTCCTTATAGCCCCGCACGTGCAGGTTCTTGTTGTGCCGGCGGTAGGTGAGCTCATGGACCAGGGTGGGGTAGCCGTGGAAGGCGAAGATGATGGGCTTGTCCTGGGTGAACAGAGCGTCGTAGTCCTCGTCGGTGAGGCCGTGTGGGTGCTCCGTGTGGGGCTGGAGCTTCATCAGGTCCACCACGTTCACCACCCGGATCTTCAGATCGGGCAGGTATTTGCGCAGAATGGTGACGGCGGCCAGGGTCTCCAGGGTGGGGGTGTCCCCGCAGCAGGCCATGACCACGTCGGGCTCCACCCCCTGGTCGTTGGAGGCCCACTGCCAGATGCCGATGCCCTGGGTGCAGTGCTTCACCGCCTGGTCCATGGTGAGCCACTGGGGCCGGGGGTGCTTGGAGGCCACGATGACGTTGATGTAGTTGCGGCTCTTCACACAGTGGTCGAAGCAGGAGAGCAGGCAGTTGGCGTCCGGGGGCAGGTAGAGACGCACCACGTCCGCCTTTTTGTTGGCCACGTGGTCCAGGAAGCCCGGGTCCTGGTTGTTGAACCCGTTGTGGTCCTGCTGCCACACGTTGGAGGAGAGTACATAGTTGAGGGAGGCGATCTTCTGCCGCCAGGGGAGCTGGTTGCACACCTTCAGCCACTTGGCGTGCTGGGACACCATGGAGTCCACGATGCGGATGAAGGCCTCATAGCTGTTGAAGAAGCCGTGGCGGCCGGTGAGCAGATAGCCCTCCAGCCAGCCCTGGCACAGGTGCTCGGAGAGCATGGCGTCCATCACTCGCCCGTCGGGGGAGAGGTCCTGGTCGGTGCGGGGGTCGGCGGGGTCCATCCACCGGCGGCCGCTGGCCTGGAAGGCGGCGGACAGGCCGTTGGAGGCGGTCTCGTCGGGGCCGAACACCCGGAAATTCCGGGCCTCCTGGTTCAGGCGCAGCAGGTCCCGCACATAATTTCCCAGCACGGCGGCGTCCTCCTCCTCCACCGCGCCGGGGCGGGGGACGGACACCGCGTACTCCCGGAAGTCGGGGGTGCGCAGGTCCCGCAGGAGCAGCCCGCCGTTGGCGTGGGGATTGGCGCCCATGCGCCGGTCCCCCTGGGGGGCGAGGGCCTGGAGCTGGGGGATGAGGGCGCCGTTCTCGTCAAAGAGCTCCTCGGGGCGGTAGCTCCTCAGCCACCGCTCCAGCTCCTGGACGCGGCCGGGCTTGCCGTCGTGGACGGGAATGGGGATCTGGTGGGAGCGCCAGCTGCCCTCCACCGGTTGTCCGTCTACCTCCTTGGGGCCGGTCCAGCCCTTGGGGGAGCGGAAGACGATCATGGGCCACCGGGGGCGGGCGGCGTCGCCGGTGGTGCGGGCGTACTCCTGCACCCGCTGGATCTCCCGCACCGCCCAGTCCAGGGCGGCGGCCATCTTCTGGTGCATCTGCTCCGGTTCGTCCCCCTCCACAAAGCGGGGTTCCCAGCCGCAGCCCTTGAAGAACATCTCGGCCTCCTCCCGGGAGATGCGGGAGAAGATGGTGGGGTTGCCGATCTTGAAGCCGTTCAGATGGAGGATGGGCAGCACCGCCCCGTCGGTGATGGGGTTTAAAAACTTGTTGGAGTGCCAGGCGGCGGCCAGGGGGCCGGTCTCCGCCTCCCCGTCACCCACCACGCAGGCGGCGATGAGGTCCGGGTTGTCCATCACCGCCCCGAAGGCGTGGGCCAGGGAGTAGCCCAGCTCGCCCCCCTCGTTGATGGAGCCGGGGGTCTCGGGGGCGGTGTGGCTGGGGATGCCCCCGGGGAAGGCGAACTGGCGGAACAGCCGCTTCATGCCCGCCTCGTCCCGGCTGATGTTGGGGTAGACCTCGCTGTAGGAGCCGTCCAGATAGTCCTGGGCCACGATGGCGTTGCCCCCGTGGCCGGGGCCGGACAGATAGATCATGTCCAGGTCATACTTGACGATGGCCCGGTTCAGGTGGGTATAGATGAAGTTCTGGCCGGGACAGGTGCCCCAGTAGCCCACGATGGTGCGCTTCAGGTGCTCCTCCTTCAGGGGCTCCCGGAGCAGGGGGTTGTCCAGCAGGTACAGCTGGCAGGCGGACAGGTAGTTGGCCGCCCGCCACCAGGCGTCGATGGCCCGGACCTGTTCCTTGGTGAGGGGGTCCTTTTTGGACATCCGGGCCGGGGCCTTCTGGGCGGGCCGGACCGGGTCGGCAGCTTTGGGCATAGGTAGGTGCCTCCTTACAGTAGTCGTTTGCCATTAAGTATAGCGTAAAATCGAAAAATGTCAATTCAAGTCCGGCCCTGTCTGAAAAAACAGCGGGGCAGGGGCACTACAAGCCGGATAAACAGCGCAGGGATGGAAAAAAGCGCCGGTGTAACCGGAGGGAGGCGGTGGGAAAAGGCGGTTAAGGGCCTCCCAAGGGCCAGGCATATCAGAGGGCTTATCCCCATATAGTATACGGAAATGACCGGCCCACAGGCCGAAGGAGGAATTCAAGTGGAAGACCGCAAAATCTACGAGGATATCGCGCTTCGGACCGAGGGCGACATCTACATCGGCGTGGTGGGGCCGGTGCGCACCGGGAAATCCACCTTCATTAAGCGGTTCATGGAGACCATGGTCATCCCCAACATTGAAAACGTGTACCGCCGGGAGCGGGCCCGGGACGAGCTGCCCCAGAGCGGCTCCGGCCGGACCATTATGACGGCGGAGCCCAAGTTCGTCCCCGAGGAGGCGGTCACCGTCTCCATGGAAGGGGGCGGGGCCTTCCAGGTGCGGCTCATCGACTGCGTGGGGTACATGGTCACCGGGGCGGTGGGCCAGCTGGAGGGGGAGGAGGAGCGAATGGTGACCACCCCCTGGTTCGACCACGAGATCCCCATGTCCGAGGCGGCGGAGATCGGCACCCGGAAGGTGGTCTCGGAGCACTCCACCATCGCCATTGTGGTAACCACAGATGGCTCGATTGCCGATATCCCCCGGGAAAACTACCTGGAGGCGGAGGAGCGGGTCATCTCCGAGCTCAAAGAGCTGGGCAAGCCCTTCCTGGTGGTGCTCAACTCCGCCTACCCCAGCTCCGACCGGGCCCGGGCCATCCGCGCCGACATCGCCCAGCGGCACCAGGTGACCTGCGTGGCCTGCAACTGCCTGGAGCTGGGGGAGGCGGACATCCACGACCTGCTCAAGCAGGTGCTTTACGAGTTCCCCCTGAAGGAGCTGGACCTGTTCCTGCCCCCCTGGGTGGACGCCCTGCCCCAGGAGCACCCCATCAAGGCCGCCCTGTACGAGGCCATCCGGGAGGGGGCGGACCGGCTCCACCGCATCCGGGACGTGGACGGGGCGGTGGGCTCCATGCGGGAGTGCGAGCAGGTGAGCGAGGCCAGGGTGACCGCCATCGACCTGGGCACCGGCCTGGCCTCCGCCGTGCTGGAGCTGCCCCGCTCCCTGTTCTACGAGACCCTGTCCCAGCAGTCGGGCTTCCAGATCGGGGACGACGGGGACCTGATGGCCCTGCTCACCCAGCTGGCCCAGGTGAAGGCCAAGTACGACAAGGTGGCCGACGCCCTGAAGGAGGTGGAGGAGACCGGCTACGGCATCGTGGTGCCCTCCATCGACTCCCTGGTGCTGGAGGAGCCGGAGATCGTCAAGCAGGGGGGGAGGTACGGGGTCCGCCTGAAGGCCAGCGCCCCTTCCATCCATATTATATGGAACAAAAAGAAGTTTAGAACTGCGAAGCCCACAAAACGGGAGGACGTTACAAGTGAAGTTGGCAGTGCTGGTCTGAATGCGGAAAGGAGACGGTCCCCTCGGTGGGGCCGTCTTTTCCTTGTCAATATGTATTATATTATGAGGGGCTGGACAGGGATTTGGTCTCTAGGGTTCGTACTTAGGAGAAAACATCAGCCGAGAGTTATATAAACAAGTCAAAATTGAAATTGCAGAAAAGAGTGGGAGTAATTCCCACTCTTTTTTAAGCGGCTCTGTTCAGTTGACTTACTTTGTCGATAAATTCTTTCATATTCTCGATATAGCGATAGGGAGCATACTCAGAGTAAATGTCCGGTGAATCCAGAATCACAATTTGAACGCCGTCCGCTCGCAGGGCCTCCAACGTTCCAGGCAAACACCTGGCCTCATTCGGTGTTTTACAGCAGAGGTAGGCAATGCAGCCTTGCTGATCAAAAATCTTTGCTACAACATATATTTTTTTATTCTCCATGATAGTTAGCCTCCTGCTCATGCAACCGCATTAAGAAATCGTTTTCAGATTGAATGATGCCTTGAGAAAACTCCTGATAAAGTGATTGCCCAAGCTTTGGTGATTTATATTTGTAGATATACTTATGGCTCCACTATTAGTATAGCATGCTCGACGAAAAAATTAAAGCTGTTTCTGAAACGCACTTTGTAGTGCGATAGAAGATGAGTCCGTTACAGAGAACGAGCTGCAACGGGCGATTTCTGATTCTGATATTGATTTTTAATTCGCAGGGCACAAGTAAAAATCGATATAGGCAGCGGCTTTACAAACACACTTTATCATAGTTGAAATGGATACATTTTTCAGATAAAATGGACCTGGATACGTGTTCTTTGCCAAGGAACAGAAATCAGAACACTGTTTTGCTTGAATTTATGAAGGTTCCTGGAGGTGTAAGTTTATGGATGAAGTCAAAACGGTGAAAATCTATACCTGGAAATATGACAATGGAGCCTGGGGTTATGCGGTGAAGCAAAAGAATAAAGGGGAGTGGCTGGAAGAAGAGAGCTATGCAACCAAAAGGGAAGTTGAAAAATGCCATAAAAAATATGAAAAGCAACCAAATTGCCAGTCTGTTGATGAGAAGAAAATTAAAATTCGCGTGGGTTTGTCCTGTGTTGGTGATCGCTATAAAGCTGAAGAGGAGAGTAATAGGGAACGAAATGGAATAGAGGCGATGTGCGCCCTACTGAACTCCTGTGGACCAACCCCAGACGCCAAGCGGGAAATGCTGCGTTTAGTGGCTTCTGTTCTGGCTGGATACTGCGCACGTGTGTCTGCTGGATATTATATGGGATATTTGACCTCACTACAGCGGCGTGCGCCTATCATATTTGTGAAACAGGCGACATCTGCAGGAGAAATATTGGAGCGTATCATCCGTTCTTTAGCGTTGGACACTACTGAAACTAGACTTTTTCGAATGATGGGCGGGGGAAAAACGATAAAGTGTAGATATACTCCAGTTCTGCCTAGGAAAGCTAGTGACGAGAAGATTACAGACAGGGCTTTTTTAAAGCTTGAAGGCCGTAATAAACGAATGTTGCCTCAGTACCGAGATACCACCCTGATGGTTTATAGCTGGTTCCTGCGTGGAAAAGAGGGCAGACGTCTGCAACAGATGAACCGATGGGTAAGCATGGTGATCTATGGGCCATCTCTAAGGCAAGTGTTAACTACGCCAGTAGAGATCGTGGGAGAGGACCTGGCGGACTCTAATTGCCAATGGGATGTGGATGAAGTCCAGGCCTCTGTAATTCGTTATGCCCGCTATATATTGCGAAAGTCCAAAAAGAAAAAGAAATGGGAAAAAATGATTCGAAATGAGTTTTTCAGATATGATAAAGGAATTGATTCCCATAACCAGAACAGCAACGTCAAAATAAAGGTAGCGGAAAGGTATCCTATTTCCATTCAGTTGCTGGCTCTTCATCTGTTCTTGAAGGCCTGTGTTAGGGAACAGGAGCTGGAACAGAATCAGGCTGTTGAAATCGAAAAAGAGTGGTACGCCGTATTGCTTCCTGGGTGGGAAATTCGCAGCACTTCGGACTTTGTGGAGCAAGAAGATCTGAATGAAGAAAATAGAATAAAAGAAGAATTTGAAAGTGCGCTAATACAAATTTTCGAAAAAGGCTTCCCGGATAAGTTTTATATATCCAAAGAAGAGCGCAAGACAGATATGTGGGGCGATATTGGACTAGCTCCCATGAAAGAGCCACCTTCAGGTGTTTATTACGCGCGTTTTTCTAAAGAACAGTTTATAGATCTTTTAGACAAATTTTGTGGGGGAAATGGTGGGAAATGGCTGTATGACGAAGCAAAAAAGCTGATTCTAGATTATGTAGGATATAGCGACAAGATGCGCGTCCGAGCTACCGGTACCAATAAAAAGGGTGTCTTCTTTCGGATAGATAAAATGACATTTTTGCCCCAAGAACTTCGTGCCAAACTGGATGACGCAGGACATCGGGCAGAAAATGCAGGAAAGCAGAGACGCGTGTCACCTGACCCCAAAGTCTAACTTTACTGGCCTGTTCTCTGTTCCGGCTGTTCTCTGTTCTGGAGCATATATAAATATACAACTGTACCCCCGATGGGCAAAGTTATGCCTATCGGGGGACTTTTCTTTTTTGATCGGATTTGATCGGACCACCAATAGGAGAGATATGATCAGCACCGCCGAGAAAGAACCCGATTTGCAATTTCTTTTTGATTTGCAGCCCAACATCTGTAAAAAGATGAGAGGAGCTCGCAATATGATTACATCGGGATATGAATTGTCAAGGGAGTGCATTAAGGAAATCGAATTGCAGATTAACCACCGGCTTTTTGAAGCAGGGCTGATCTCTGATGAAATGTTTCGGTTGGCGCGGGAAAGGATCGTAAATATGGAATAGTCGTGCAACGCAGTGCTGGCCTGACATAATACACACATTCTCTTTGCCCATTTTTAATCGCCTTTCCACCTGAACTTATCATATACATAAGTTTACATCAATTTTTCAGATTGAGTGAACCAAAGGAAATAATAACCAAAACGCATTTTCTGAGAAGAATTTTTGATCCAGAGTTTGCGACTCCATTGACCTTTCTATTGCGCAATACTATGGATCAAAAATTCTTCGAAGAAAAGCGCCATATGAGAGAAAGTATCGCGCCGGATTGGCGTGAATGTAACTAAGAGGACTTGTTTACATTCACGCCAATCCGGCGCGAGTTTTATACTATTATCTTTTGATTTGCCAACAACCATATTTATAAATTGTTTGGAAGGAGAATGCTTTTATGAGTATCAAGAAAACAATCAGACAAGTGGCAGATACGATTGGGATCAAAGGCGAGCTGAAGAAGGAACAGGTCAATGCAATCAAAGATGGACTGGATGGCCAAGATCTTTTTATGATTGCGCCTACATCTTTCGGCAAGTCAGCAATTTTTCAGATACTCGCGATCATGGAGGGTGAGCTAACCATCGTAATTGTTCCAACCCTGTCTCTGCTTCATGATCAAGTTGATCAACTCCAACAGAGACAACTCAGTGTGGGGGCTCTGGCATCTGATTGCATGTCATATGATGAGTTCGGTATTCAAAGGGCGCTGAAACAATATGGCTATCTTATTCTCTACACTACTCCAGAGTCTCTATGGAAACTAGATCTGTCGGACATTCCGGTATCCCTTCTGGTGGTAGACGAATGCCACTGTGTGACCTCATGGGGGTATGGCTTTCGTGCAGCCTATCTGGAGATCGGTGATTTTTTGAAACAACTGCCTCGCAGACCGCAGGTGGTTGCTTTGACAGCTACCGCGCCTGTTTCAGACCGGGAGAAGATAAAAGAGCTTTTACACATGAAACATATCAAGGAATACGAAATCAGTCTTTACCGCCCAAAGCTTACATTCTCTGTCTATTCTTTTGTTTCGGAGGAAAAACGCCAGAAGGAACTGAAACGTCTGCTCAAACAATATAGCAAGTCTGGCGATGGTTCCTGCATTATCTATTGCAATACCAGGGCGCAGACCAAAGAAATCTATGATCTAGTCAAGAAGTGGTACCCCAAACAGGTGTCCATTTGCCATTCCAATCTATCAAACGGGGAACGCAAGAGGAATGAGCAGGCTTTTATGAGTGGAGAGCGCCGTATTATGGTGGCCACCTCTGCATTCGGTATGGGCGTCAATAAATCAGATGTTCGCCTGATTATCCACTACAATCTCCCGTTATCTATCATCGACTACTATCAGCAAGCTGGACGGGCAGGACGTGACGGGAGCAGGGCTCGGTGTATTTTGCTTTATCGGAAGTCCGACTATGACCTTAATCGATGGGTGATTGAGCAAAATCAAGATCCCGCTGCATTGGGGTACTCTTTGAGGGCGCTTGATGAGATGAAGGAATATGCCGACGATGAGAAAGGCTGTATGGTCCAGAGAATGTTGCTGGCCCTAGGAGAGAAATTGGACAAGCCCTGCGGACGCTGCACCTATTGTCAGAAAGCAAGGAGGCACAAATAAAAATGTTGGAATATATCGAAGTTGGGATTCATACCTTTGAACTTAGCCAGCCTCTGTCGAAAAATCAGTTCAATGAAGTTCTTAATCAAATGCGCACCAGAGGTCAATTATTTCACAATAAAAAGGGACAAGAATCCTATACTCTGCGCGACAAACAAATGCCCGGTGTCCAGATTATACTCTATCGTATCAAAAAACGGCATACTTACCGTGTTAGTATCATAGTTGAGCCTTGCCGGATATTAGGTTCGAACATCACTACGGAACTCTACCAACATTCCAAGAGGGTCTATGAAAAACTGGAAAAGTGCTTGAACTGCTATCTGGAGGAGATGTGTATCCCCGGGAAACTAGAGAATATACCTTTCAGCCGCTGTGATCTGACATGCAACATGGTCTTTTGCAGTCAAGACTACGTGGACGCCTACATCCGTATTTTGAAAAAATCTTGTCTGATTCCCAAATATCATGTGGATCACTTCAAAAAGAACGGGAGAAAGGCCAAAGATCCCCAACGGGCAAATCAGCATACATATTGTATCCGATGCAACCAGGCGTCGTTCTTTTGCTACGACAAGATCGATCAGCTGGAGATGACTAACCACTGTCCGGAAAGATTAGATGACTTAGCCATCTTAAGGCTGGAGGCTCAGTTGAAGCGCCCAAGTTTGCAGCGTGCGCTTGGTAAAAGGGCTTTGGAAAGCAATGACAAGCTTCTGAAGGCAGCATCAGGTCAGGCGGCTTTGGTGATCAGCTCCTACTTGAATAGAATGTTCCCTTGTAGCGGTACCCACCTGCGGTATGAAGATGCCGTATCAGCTATTAGGAAGGTCAAAAAGGAGGAGAGGAGGGAACTAATGCTGTCTCTGCTGCGAAAAGTGAGTGACTCTGCTACATTAGATAATGCCGTTCAAAAATTAAAATCATATGATACGGATGTGAATGATAAAAAATTAAAGAAAATATACGCTGAATTTGATAAGCAGGATATAAATCCTATTACATTACCGAACAGCAGCTCGATTGCAGAAATGCCTCCTCTCAATAAGCTTTTGTGAAAGCAACACATTCTAGTAGCGCGATATAAAGTGATTCCACTTAGAGTAGCGAGAAGGACTGAGTTGTTTTATTGTTGCGTTCATGCTATAATGCATAATATATTCCCAAAATGCGGAGGAGCAATTATGCGAATCATACATCAATCATTATGGAAACATCTAATGCTTTTCTGTATGAGGTATTATTTTGTCAACGATACTATGCTGGCTGCATAGTACAAATAAAAGGCACTTCCCTTCCAAATGTTGAACGTCTGGAATGAAGGTGCCTTTTTGTTATATTGATAACAACTGTGATAGGAGAAACAACTGATGAAAACATATAGCCAAAACCCGGATGACCTGCGGCAGAAGCTGCTGGACGATGTGTACGCTGGGGCATGTGCCGGCATGTCCGCCATGCTGCTGGAGGAGGATGAGATCCGAAAGGCGGATGACGAGGAGCTGGAGGAGATCGCCAGGCGGCATGGGCTGTAGTGGAAAACAAGAATACGGGAAGGAGCAGCGCATATGAGCAGCAATTCGGATTTTGTCATTCAATACAGAATATTGGAGAAGTACAACGGCCCTGGCGGGGATGTGGTCATTCCAGAAGGGATAACCGGAATTGGCTCCAGCGCTTTTCGTGGACGCAATGATCTCACGAGTATTATCCTGCCTGACGGCGTAACGAAGATCAAAAGCGGCGCATTTGCTGGCCAAACCAATCTTAGGCACATCCAGCTGCCTTCCACACTCAAAGAAATGGATGTAGCCGCTTTCCAAGGCTGCTCCAGCCTGAAGGAAATCATGATCCCTGCGGGAGTAACTGCGCTTGCGCGAAACCTGTTCCGAGACTGTTCCGGCCTTACCAGCGTCAGTATCCCGGAAGGCGTGATCAGCATTGGGGACTACACCTTTTCCAACTGCGTCAGTTTGGTACAAGTGGAGTTTCCCAGTACGTTGACTGCCATCCGTGAAAGCGCTTTTCACAGCTGCGCGGCTTTAACGGATCTATCTTTCCCGAAAAGCATGAAATCTATCGACACGTCCGCCTTCGTAGGTTGTACCAGTCTGCGTGAATTATCTTTCCCCGATGGTATGACCTTCATCGGCAGCTACGCCTTCTCTGGCTGTACCGGTCTGCAGACTGTCTTTCTTCCAGAAAGCGTGACCACGATAGGGGGTGCCGCATTCTATAATTGCAATAGTATTCAGATAAGCGCCCCGGCGGGCAGCTATGCCGAGCACTACGCCGAGAAGAACCATGTTGCGTTTCAAGCGGACGGCAGTGTGCAGGAAGGCGACTACATTACACAGATCACAGAAGATGGTACATGGCTGAAGTACATCGGGCCTGGCGGAGACATCGTGTTTCCGGAGGGAAAAAAGTCGGTCAGCCCCCGCCTTTTTGCGGAATGTACCACCCTCACCGGGATTACTCTTCCAGAGGGCGTAGAGGAGATTTGCGCCGAGGCCTTTGCTGGATGCACAGGCCTGGTCAGAGTATCCATTCCTGCCAGTACGCAAAAAATAGAAAAGCGGGCATTTTCCGGCTGCGGCAGTCTGACAGAGGTGAAGATCCATCCGGATAATCCCAATTTCCGATTCGAAAAGGGCATGATTCTCTCAGTCGATGGCACGATCCTGTATACCTGCGTTGGAGGGACTTCCGGAGAATGCCTGATACCGGATGGGGTGAAAAAGATTGTGGATGCCGCGTTTTCCGGGTGCGAAAAGATCACGGCCATTACGATCCCTGACACCGTCACAGCTATGGGCTCCGAGGCCTTTGCCGGCTGTGCATCGCTAACCACCCTAAAATTGTCGGCCAAAACAAAGAAAATCAGCGCCGGTCTCTGTAAAGGCTGCACGCAGCTTTATCAGGTAGAGTTTCCCCCTCTGCTGACGAGCATTGGGAAATCCGCGTTTTCAGATACCGGTCTGGAAACGGTCACGCTCCCGCAGAGTCTCACAAAAATTGATAACCACGCATTCGACGGGGCGTGCCTGACAGAGCTGACACTGCCTGCCGCCGTGGAGGAAGTCGGCGCGGGCGCCTTCGCGCGTTGCCCCTTGAAACGGATCACACTGCTGGGCAGTAAGGTCAAGTTTGGCCAAATAGTGTTTGGGGAGGCTGCACAGCCAGAGCTTGTCATCGCTGGCGGAAATATCGCGGAGCTGCAGCCCTCCATCCGTGAGATTGCTGCGCGGTCTTTTGCGGAACGCTATCTAGCCGGAGAGCAGATCTCAGACGAGGTGAAGACAAGCTGCCTGAAATACATCAAAGGCCATCGCAAGACACTCTGGACGGATCTCGCTTGCCTGCGGGTCATTCTGATGGAACGGTATCTTACGGCAAAGGACATCGGCTATTATGTGGAGGAATCGGCCAAACTCGGCAACCCCGAGTTGACTGCCGTGTTGCTGGAATATCGGAGTCAGAACATCCCGCAAGAGGACGTAGACAAGGCGGGAAAGATGAAACTTTAGAAACACCTGCCCTCCCTCTGACAGGACGGGCCGCCCCATAATTTTGAATTGAACATCAGACAGGAGAGATGAACATGAGCGGCAATTCGGATTTTGTCATTGAGAACGGCGTTTTGAAGAAGTATAACGGCCCCGGCGGGGATGTGGTCATCCCGGAGGGGGTGACCCGCATTGAAAACCAGAGCTTCTATAATTGTACAAGCCTGACCAGTGTAACTTTGCCGGAGAGCGTGACCAGCATTGGACATCATGCCTTTCAGTACTGTACCGGTCTGATTCGTATCACCATCCCGGATCGTATGACCGAGATCGAGAACGCCGCGTTTGGCGGCTGCAAGGGTCTGACCAGCGTTGTTATCCCGGACGGGGTGACCGAGATCAGGAACTTTGTGTTCAGCGGCTGTGAGGGCCTGACCAGCATTGTCATTCCAGATGGTGTGACTAAGATTGGGAGTCATGCGTTCAACCGCTGCACAGGCCTGACCAGCGTGACCATCCCAGAGGGTGTAACACAGATCGGAACGGAGGCCTTTTCCGACTGCACCGCCCTGCGGGAACTCACCCTGCTGGGCAGGACGGAGATCGGAGAGAATGCGTTTCCGGATCATGTGTCTGTCATCACGGCGGAACAGCTTCGGATGTCGGATTTCCAGCGCCCGGCTGATAAGCGGGCGGCGATCAAAGGCTTTGCTCTGCGCGATTCCGCCGGGGCGGAACTGCCGGAGGAATACCGGGCCGACTGCCTCAAATATATCAAAGGTCAGAAAAAGAGGCTCTACCCGGTGGCCCTGGACTTTATTCCCCTGCTGCATGTGATGCTGGCAGAGAAGATGGTTTCCAAGGGGGACTTTCCGGGTCTGATGGAGCAGGCGACTGCCAACGGGAATGCGGAGGCGGCCGCCATGCTGCTGGATTACCAGAGCAAGCAGTTCCAACCGGGGGAACTGCAGCATCAGGCAGAGCGAGACATGGTGCGGGAGATGGAAGCCATCATAACCGGAACATTGACGGCCGGGGATGCCAAAAAGGTCTGGAAGTACCAAAAAAATCCGGATGGTGACATCTGTCTGCTGGACTATAAGGGGGATGAGACTGAGGTGGTGGTTCCATCCGCCATTGGTAAGAGCCCTGTGACGGCCCTCGGAGATGACGCCTTCAGCCCGGAGAGAGACCGACTGACCACAGTACGGGCCGACCAGCGCCGTAAGATCACGGCTGTCCGCCTTCCCGAGACAGTGACGAAGATTGGGAACCGCGCGTTCCGTGGGTGCGTGGGTTTGAAGAGCATGATTATGGACAGGGTGACCGAGATCGGCGGCAGGGCGTTCGCCGACTGTACGGGCCTGACCAGCGTGACCATCCCGGAGGGTGTGACGAAGATTGGCGATGGGGCTTTCAGGGGCTGCACGGGCCTGACCGACGTGACAATTCCTGAGAGCGTGACCAAACTTGAGAGCGAGGCGTTCGGCGGCTGCACGGGCCTGACCAGCATTGCCATTCCGAACCGGGTAACCAAAATCGAGGGCTGGCTCTTTTGGAGATGCGAAAACCTGACCCGTGTGATCCTGCCGGCGCGGGTGAGTCACATCGGTGAGTATGCTTTTGCTGACTGTGAGAGGCTGACTGACATTGTTATTCCAGAAAAGGTGACCAGAATTGGGAAAAACGCCTTCAATGGCGCGGGCCTGATCAGCGTGACTCTGCCGGAAAAGTTGACCAGCATCGGCGAGAGCGCCTTTGAAAACTGCTGGGAACTGGCCAGCATTACCATCCCGGCCAGCGTGACGAAGATCGGGCCGGACGCCTTTGTAAATTGTCCCCGTCTCACCATCCACGCCCCGGCAGGGTCTTACGCCGAACAGTACGCCAAGGAGAAGAATATCCCCTTCCAGGCCATTGAGGAATAGCAGTTAAGTACCAAACAGGAGTGAGCCCACATGACCGAACAAGAACAGCGCCTGGACCAGCTGGCCCAGGATGTGCTGCGCCTGTCCCGCAACACCCTTCTGGTGAACCTGCGCTTTCTGGACGCGGCATTGAGCCAGTTCACCTACCATCCCGCGCCGGGCCTGTTGGCCACCGACGGGCAGCGCATCTACTACGATGCCCGGACCCTTCTCCTGGGCTATCGCCAAGAGAAGGAGCGCCCGGTGCGGGACTATCTGCACATGGTGCTCCACTGCGTGTTCCGCCACAACTTTGTGGACTCGCTGGTGGACCACGCCTGCTGGGACCTGGCCTGTGACATGACGGTGGAGGCCATCATCAGCGAGCTGGACCTGCGGGCGGCGGCCGCTGCCCGCCAGGGCCGGCAGGCCGCCCTTCTGGGACAGGTGAAAGCGGCGGTCAAGGATCTGACGGCGGAGAAGATCTACCGCTGGTATCTGGACCAGCACCTTCCGCCGGAGCAGCTGACCCGGCTGCGCCGGGACTTCCATGCTGACGACCACCGGATCTGGTATCTGCCGCTGGAGCAGGCTGCGGCCCTCACCGGATATATGGCAGGGACTGCACCAGCGGGGGAACAGGCGTCGGACGGCGGAGCAGGCCCGTCCAACGGGGACAGCCGATCCCTCTGGAGGATCAGGGGCGGACTGGCCCAGGTCTGGAAGGACATCGCGGAGCGGATGCAGGCCGATTTGGAGACCTTCTCCAGGCAGCGGGGAGACCAAGCCGGAAACCTGGTCCAGAACCTGCGGGCGGTGAACCGGGAGAAGTACGACTACACCGCCTTTTTGAAGAAGTTCGCCGTCCTGGGGGAGGCCATGAAGGTCAACGACGACGAGTTTGACTACATTTTCTACACCTACGGCATGAAGCTTTTTGGGAACATGCCCCTCATTGAACCCCTGGAGTACAAGGAGGTCAAGCGCATCCGGGAGTTTGTGGTGGCCATCGACACCTCGGGCTCGGTGTCCGGGGAGCTGGTGCAGAAGTTTATGCAGAAGACCTACAACATCCTCAGGCAGGAGGAGAGCTTTTTTCGGAAAATCAATCTGCACATCATCCAGTGCGACGCGAACATCCAGGAGGACGCGAAAATCACCAGCCAGGAGGAGTTCGACCGGTATCTGGACACCATGCAGCTGCGGGGCTTCGGCGGCACCGACTTCCGGCCGGTGTTCTCCTATGTGGAGGAGTTGCGGCGGGCCAAGGAGTTCCGCAACCTGAAGGGACTTATCTACTTCACCGACGGGTACGGGGTGTTCCCGGAGAAGAAGCCGGACTACCCCACGGCGTTCGTCTTCGTCAACGGGCGGTACGAGATCCCGGAGGTGCCTCCCTGGGCCATCCAGCTGGTGCTGGAGCCGGAGGAAATCTAATCATACAGACAGGAGGAAAAAGCTATGAGCGGCAATTCTGATTTTGTCATTGAGAACGGTGTTTTGGTAAAGTATAACGGTCTCGGCGGGAATGTGGTGATACCAGCTGATGTTGTTGAGATCAGTTACTATGCCTTCTCCGGCTGTACGGGCCTGACTGCTGTGACCATCCCGGAGGGTATCACCAAAATTGGAGCATATGCCTTCCAGGGAACGGGACTGGTCAGTCTGACCATTCCAGGCAGTGTGATGGAGATCGGCTTTGCGGCATTCTCCCACTGCGTCCGGCTTCGGAATGTCATCCTTTCAGAGGGAGTGACTGAGATCAAGAACCGGGTCTTTTCCGACTGCACAGCCCTGACCCGCGTTGCTCTCCCGGCCAGCATGACGAATATAGACGGCGACGCGTTTTACGGTTGTACCAGCCTATCCCAGGTGGAGATTGCCTCCAAAAATCCAGCGTTTTTCGTGGAAAATGGACTGGTACTAACTATGGATGGGCAGGCTGTCGTTTTTGCGCCCGCCGCTGACAGCATCACCATTCCAGAGTCAGTGACCGAGCTGGCTCCCAACGCCTTCTTCGGGCACAAAAATCTGACCCATGTGACTTTACCGGATGGACTGACCTACCTCGAAAAACATGCGTTTCATGACTGTACAGGACTGACCAGTATCGTCATTCCGGCGGGGGTGAAGGTGATCAGCTGGGGTGCCTTTCAGAACTGCACAAGTCTGGCAAGCGTCAACATCCTGGGGCCAGTGACCCGGATCTATGACTATGCCTTCTCCGGTTGTCAGAGTTTGCCGGAAATTCACATCCCCGACACCGTGACTTCCATCGGAAAGCACGCCTTTGAGGGGTGTTCCTCCCTCCGGCAGCTGCGCCTCCCGCCCAAGCTGAAGAAGATCAACGAGGGGCTGTGTTCCGACTGCGATGGGCTGGAGGAAGTGGTAATCCCGGAGAAGGTGACAGAGATCGGCCTGGACGCCTTTCGGGGGTGCGGCCTTCAGCAGGTCACCCTGCTGAGCAAGCGGGTGGAAATGGAGACCTATCCCTTTGACATGTGCCGATTTACAATGCAAGTGCAACAGTAAATAAAAAGAGTGACTCAAAGAGGAAAAGCCAGTAAAATGGTAGTTGC
>NZ_JACJJE010000061.1 GCF_016899775.1 Pseudoflavonifractor capillosus | reverse complement strand
CCTTCACTTTTCTTTTCCCTTTTTCTTACAAAATCCCTGTTTTCATCTCTTGAAAACAGGAGTTCTTTGACAGACTGACCGGACGCCCCTCGGGGCGTCCGGTTTTTTTCAGCTTGTCAAAAAACCTCTGCTGAGATAAATCCGCTCACGTTGGGGCGGGGAGCTCGAGGAGGCGATAGCCCGCCTCGAGTGGGATCGAATGCTCTGAATGCCTTGCACAGCAAGACGTTCAGAGAGCGCAGCGAGAACTTTCCCGCCGCACAGCGGCGGGAAAGTATCTGCATTCCGTCTCCCATGGCCGGAGCCGTAGGGCACGCCTACCAGAACTTTTTCTTTTTGCAGATCCAGAGGCTGAGAATCACGATTCCCACGCTGACGGCGATTGCCGCCGGATAGCCGTACTTCCAGGTGAGCTCGGGCATGCCGGTGAAGTTCATGCCGTACCACCCGGCCAGCAGGGACAGGGGCAGAAAGATGGTGGTGACCACGGTGAGAATCTTCATGGTCCGGTTCTGCCGCAGGTCGATCTCCGCCTGGAACATGGTCTGGACCTGGAGGCAGTACTCCCGCAGCAGCTGGGACTCCTCCCGCAGGCGGATGACCCGCTCCTCATAGAGGCGGAAGAGGCGCTCCTCCTCCGGGGAAAACAGGCCGGCCTCGTTCTCCCGCAGGCGGCCGGCCACGTCGTCCAGCTGGGAGTAGCACCGGAACCAGGCCATGGCCCGCTTCCGCAGCTGGGTCATCGCCGGGCTGAACCCCTCCAGCTCTCCGCCCAGGACCCGGTCCTCCAGCCCCTCGGCCTGGTCCTCGATCTCCTCCAGCCTCCGCAGGTCCTTGGCGGTAAGCATAGACAGCAGGCCGTAGAAAAACCGCCCCACGCCCCCGCCCACCGGGTAGCGCTCCTTGTCCATCCGCCGGAGATAGGGGAGCAGGAAGTCCCCGTCATCCACCAGCACCGCCCGGTTTCGGGCCAGCAGCCAGCCGAAGGCCAGCCGGCCGCCGCCCCTGTCGGATTTGGGGAACAGAATGGTGCCCGACAGGCAGTCCGGGCGTACCTCCGCCTTGCACACCCGGACGTCCCGGGCGGCGGGGGTGTGGCGCAGGGTCTCTTCCAGCCCCGGCAGGGCGGAGAGCTGAGAGAGTTCCTGAGAGGTGAGCAGGACCACCCCCGGCGTCTCCGCCGCCGGGGCGCGCTCCAGCGGGGTCAGGGTTGGGCCGATGGCGTACCAGTGCATGGGGACTCCTCCTTTCCGGCGCAGGCTCCGGACCTGCGCCGCGGCTGGCAGTGTAGGAAGCGGGTCAGACCACCTGGAACAGGAAAAATTTCAGATAGTTGGTCTCCTCCACGTTCCAGAGGATGGGGTGGTCGGGGGCCTGCTGCCGGGCCTCGATCTGCCGCAGCTGCCGCCCCGCGTCGGCGGCCGCCTGCCGGAGCATCTGGACAAACCGCCCCTCTGTGGCGAAGTGGCTGCAGCTGGCGGTGGCCAGATAGCCGCCCCGTGGGAGGAGCTTCATGGCCCGGTAGTTGATCTCCTTATACCCCCGCATGGCGTTGTCCGTCGTCTTTCGGGACTTGGTGAAAGCGGGCGGGTCCAGGATGATGAAGTCGTAGTCATGCTTCCCCTCCAGGGTGGGCAGCAGGTCGAACACGTCGGCGCAGAGGAAATCCATCCGGTCCTCCAGGCCGTTGCGCACAGCGTTGGCCCGGGCCAGGTCCACCGCCGCCTGGCTCACATCCACGGCGGTGACGTGCTCCGCCCCGCCCAGTGCGGCGTTGAGGGCGAAGCTCCCCGTGTGGGTGAAGCAGTCCAGCACCCGCTTCCCCCGGGCCAGCTTGGCCGCCGCCCGGCGGTTGTACTTCTGGTCCAGGAAAAAGCCGGTCTTCTGGCCGCTCTCAAAGTCCACCTCATACGCCACCCCGTTCTCCCGGATGAGGGTGCGGGTCTCGGCCGGCGGCTCCTCCCCGGGGAGGCGGTACCAGCCCTTGCCCTCCGCCAGGCCCTCCCGCTCCCGCAGGGGGACGTCGTTGCGCTCGTAGATCCCCCGGATCTCCTGGCCGTCGGCGCGGAGCACCTCCGCCAGGGCGGGGAAAATCACATCCTTGCGCAGCTCCATCCCGTAGGACATGGTCTGGGTCACCAGGATGTCGTGGAACCGGTCCACCGTCAGGCCGGGGAGCTGGTCGGCCTCCCCAAAGACGATCCGGCAACAGTCCAGGTCCTCGGGCCCCATCACCGTCCTGCGGTAGGCCCAGGCGTACTCCAGCCGGCGGCGCCAGAACGCCTCGTCAAAGCGGTCGTTGGCGCTGCGGCTGAGGAGCCGGATGCGGATCTTGCTGTGGAGGCTGAGCAGGCCGGTGCCCAGATAACTCCCCCGGCGGCTGACCACGTCCACCAGAGCGCCGTTCTCCGGCGCCGTCTCCGGCTCGCGGATGATCTCCTCCCCGTAGACCCAGGGGTGGCCGGCGGTCAGGCTGCGCTCGGCCTTGGGAGTGACGGCATAGACGGGATAGGGGCGGGGCTGTTTCATAAAAGACTTCCTCTCTATTTTTGGATGGATTCTATATCCAATATTATAGCACGGCGGGCCGGGACATGCTATAATTTGAATACAAACGGCCGGAGGGAAAATCCAGCCCCGGATTCGTCATTTTGTATAGGAGGCGGCACAGATGGAGATTGAGCGGAAATGGCTGGTTGCGGGCTGGCCTGAGGGGGCCGTCCCCTCCCACACCTACCGCATGGACCAGGGGTACATCGCCCTGTCCCCCACCGTGCGCATCCGCCGGGAGGCGGAGGGAGGCGTGGTCCGCCACGTTCTGTGCTTCAAAGGAAAGGCGGACGCCGCCGGTCTGGCCCGGGAGGAGATCGAGACGGAGATCGCCCCGGACCTCTTCTCCCGCCTGGAGGGGCTGATCGGCCTGCCTCTGATCCGGAAGGAGCAGCGGCGCTATCCCCTGGAGGGCGGCCTTGTGCTGGAGGTCAACCAGGTGGACCAGGGGGAGCCGGGTTCCTTCTTCTACGCCGAGGTGGAGTTTCCCACCCGGGAGGCCGCCCTGGCCTGGGAGCCGGGCAAGTGGTCCGGATACCTGTCCCGGGAGGTCACCGGGCAGCCCGGACAGAGCATGGCGGCCTACTGGCTGGCCACCCGGGGACACGCCGGCGGGATCGACGCGCCGGCCGCTCTGGAAAAATAAGGGCTGAAAGTCGATATTCCGGGTGCTAAATGGGTATTTTGCATAAATTTTGTTCAGGCACTATAAAAAACAAGCGTATTCCATGGATTATATAGTCGAAATGTGATATAATTCCTAAACTAAGAGAATGGAGGCCAGAGCGGCATGCGGCCGGAGGAACAGCGCCCGGCCAGTTTAGGAGGCGCAGGATGAAGGAATCCTGGTTAGCGCAGAACCCCAATGGGGTAGGAGAGCTGTCGTTCCTGTTTTGCGGAAGGCAGAACTGTGCGCCGGGCGACTCGGTGGGGCCGGCCGTCCGGGAGCACTACCTGCTGCATTTCTGTTTGTCGGGCCGGGGCGTGTACCAGGCCCAGGGGCGCAGCTATGCCATCGGCCCCGGGGAGGGCTTTCTCATCTTACCGGATGAGGTGACCTCCTACCAGGCGGACCAGAGCGAGCCCTGGACCCACATCTGGGTGGGCTTTCATGGTTCCCGGGCGGGAGAGTATTTGCACCAGTGCGGCCTGGGCCGGGACCACCGGGTCTACCGCTGCGCCGCGCCGGACCGGCTGGACCACTGCGTCCGGGAGATGATGCGGTACGAGATCGCCGGCCAGGGCCATGAACTGATGCTCCAGGGGGAGCTGTACCACTTCCTGGGCTGGATCGCCCGCTCGGCGGAGGAGCCCTCCCACCGGGGGCGGGAGACCGGCAAGGAGTATGTGGAGCTGGCCATGGAGTACATCCGCAACCACTTTCAGGAGGATCTGACGGTGGCCAAGCTGGCCCGCTATGTGGGACTGAACCGCAGCTATCTCACCACCGTCTTCCAGAGCGTCCTCCAGATGTCCCCACAGCAGTTTTTGATGCGCTTCCGGATGACCCGGGCGGCCCAGCTGCTGCGGGAAAACAACCTGTCGGTGGGGGAGGTGGCCCGCTCCTGCGGCTATCCCGACCCGCTGACCTTCTCCAAGGCCTTCAAGCGGACCCTGGGCGTCACTCCCTCCCGGTACCGGAGGGGAGCCCGGGCGGAGCACATGTCGGCCGAGGCGGAGACAAAGGTCCTCCCGGTCTGAGGAACCACCCAACACATTCCAATCGTAAAATTGTGGAAGCGGCCTGCGCCGGAGCGCAGGCCGCTCTTCTGTCTCCACGCAAAAACCGGCCCTCCCGCTCAGGGGGGGCCGGTCCAGTCTGATGGGGCAAAAAGCCGTGCGGAGCACCGGGAACGGCTCCGCGCCGCCCCAGCGGTCTCTATGTAATGTTTCTTCTCTGCCCTACCGGATCATCCGGCAGGGGCTCAGAGCCCGGAACTGCCGGGTCATGGTCAGGCACAGGTCGTTGTAATAGTCCAGATAGGCCTTCTTCTGCTGACGCTGAACGCGCTGGCGCTCCTGAAGCTGTCTCCAGGCCTCACAGGACTTGTGGCAGCCGGACTGGTAATGGGGGCAGGTGCCCTGACAGGGAAGCATAGAAACACTCCTCTCACAAGATATCGGCTTCCGCCGGGAAAAACAACAGGCGCCTTGCTGCCAAACGCGGATCATGCGTTGGGCCGCAAAGCGCCTGAAGTTTTTTCGGCACGGGAGGAGGGGGCGGACAGGTTCCGGCCTGGAACTCCTTGGGGGATGCCCCGGCGTCTCTGCTCTGCCATACAAACTCCTCCTCCCTCACATCGGAAGCTGTCTCTATTGTAGCAGAGCCTGAACCGCTTTTCCAGCGGATTTTTGTAAAATTTATTCGAAATTTTTGGCGAAACCGGCAGGTTTTCCCCGCCCGATTTTACTCCGCCTTCTCCGGGCCGGCCGCCTCCCGGCCGGAGCCGTCGTAAGAGAAGGTGCGCCCCTCCCGGCCCGCAAACAGCTGGGAGCCGTCCTCCTCCCCTTTCAGGGCCAGAAGCTGTGGCAGCAGGTAGGGGGCAAACACCATCGCCCCCGCTCCGCCTCCGGCGGAGCTCATCCGGCCCAGGGGGCGGCCGCTGAGAATGTAGCCCTGGAGGAACGCGGTGAGCTGCTCCCCGGTCACCTCCCGCCGTCCGCAGGAGAGGAAGCAGCGGCTGGCCCCGGACCGGGCCGCCTTGGCCCCGGCAATGACGGCCTCGCTCAGAGACCGGCAACCGGAGACTACCACCTTATTAAATCCAAAGGCCCGGATGGCCTCGTCCAGCACGCCGGGCCGGGTGACCACAATCACCCGCAGCCCCAGCATGGCGTCCGCCGTCTGGCGGGCGGCCTGAAAGGCGTGGAGGTACAGGGGCTTCCCCTCCTCCTCCGCCAGCAGCTTCCCGCCGTCCAGCTCCTTCGGCCCCTCCGCCAATAAAATCAAATCGATCATGCTTGTCTTCGCCTCATTTCTGCCGGGGCTCGCCCCCGGGGAACCGTTTTGCCTCCGCCGGAGGATTTCCGCCCCGGCGGCGCTTTGTCTCTTTATTATACCGCAGATCCCTTCAAAGCGCCATCCGGAATCTCTGACGATTTTTTGCCGGGAAATTTCTGGGGTTTCCTCTATTTTCCTCGTCTCTTCTCACCTTTTTCTCCGGCGGTTTACACATTTTCCACACTTTTTTCCACAGCTCCCTCTCCTCCGGCCACCCGGAGGACGGGAATCCGGTCCAGCGCGGCGGTGGAGTCGAACAGCAGCTCCATAAAATACTTGGCGAAATGGGTCAGGTACCGCTGCCGGTGGCGCAGCAGGGAGAGCCGCTGCACCATGGGTTCCCCCCGGTCCATAAGAGGAAAAATGTTCACCTGCTCCCCCATCTGATCCAGCTGCTCCACCAGGGACAGGTTGGTGCTGAAGCAGGCGGCCGTCCCGGAAGCGCACAGGGGCAGGGTCTGTGCGGTGGAGGGGCCGGTGAAAAATGCCCAGGGCTCTACTCCCACCTGACGAAACTGCTCCCGAATCCGTCCGCCCAGGCGGTTGGTCATCAGAGAGAAGGGCAGACGGGCAAAATCCCGCAGGTCGGCCCCCTGAATGGAGCGCTCCTTGATGCCTTGGATCTCCTCCGGGGTGTAATACTGCCGGAGCAGGACCTCGGGCACGCACAGATAGACCTCTTCCCGGAGGAACTCGTGCTCCACCAGGTCGGCGTTATAGCGGTCGGACAGCACCACCGCAAAGTCCACCTCCCCGTTGGCGATCTTCTTCTCCAGGTTGGCGGACAGCCCCTCCACAAAGCGCACCTCCACCCGGGGGTACTTCTGCTGAAAGGCAGGCAAAATGATGGGCAGGAACTGGGTGCCCCGGGCCATGCTGGCCCCAAAGCGCAGGGTGCCCCGCTCCTGGTGCTCCACGTCGGAGAGGATGTCCTTCAGATTCCGCTCCTCCTTCCCCACCACCTGGGCAAAGGACAGCACGAACTCCCCCGCGCAGGTGAGGGACAGGGAGGGCTTCCGGTAAAACAGCTTGGTGCCGTAATACTGCTCCAGCCGCTGGATATGGTTGCTCAGGGTCTGCTGAGAGATGTACAGCCGCTCCGCGGTCTTGGTCATGTTCAGATCCTTGGACAGCTCCTGAAAGTAGTACAGACTGATCAGATCCATAGACGCCCTCCTCCACAAAGTTTTTTTGTAGAAAATTGAAAAATTCCCTGTTTGCTTTTCTAACTCGACTATATTACCATGATCCCAACGAAAGCGCAATGTATTTTGTGAACATTGTACAGAAAACGAGGAGGAGTTTTGTATGGCAATTCGAGTACTGCTCCCCCAGCCGATTCTTCCGGCTGGCTATGAGTATCTGCGGGAGCACGGGTATGAAGTGGTGGACGGCCGCGGCTTTACTGAGGACGACATCGTGGCGGACATCGCCGACTGCGACGCCATCATCGTCCGCACCGCCAAGATCACCAAGCGCATCTTTGACGCCGCCCCCAAGCTGAAGATCCTGGCCCGTCACGGCGCCGGCTACGACGGAGTGGACCTGGCCGCCGCCCGGGAACACGGGGTGCTGGTGTGCACCGCCGGCGGGGCCAACGCCATCTCGGTGGCCGAGCTGACCATCTTCTACATGCTCTACTGCTCCCGGAACTTCAAGAAGGTCCAGAAGCTGTACCTGGAGGACTACCGCCAGGCCAAGATGGGCGTCCCCAAGACCGAGCTGGAGGGCAAGACCCTGGGCCTGGTGGGCTTGGGCAACATCGGCAAGCTGGTGGCCAAGAAGGCCGCCCTGGGCTTTGATATGACCGTGCTGGCCTACGACCCCTTCGCCAAGAAGGAGGGTCTGCCCGAGTACATCCAGCTGGTAGAGGACCGGGACGAGATCTTCAAGCAGAGCGATTACGTCTCCCTCCACGTGCCCGCCACCCCCGAGACCATCCACTCCGTCAGCGACCGGGAGTTCGACCTGATGAAGGAGACCGCCTATCTCATCAACGCCGCCCGGGGCTCCATCGTGGACGAGCCCGCCCTGGTCCGCGCCCTCCAGGAGGGCAAGATCGCCGGCGCCGGTCTGGACACCCTGGAGAAGGAGCCCATCGACCCCGCCAATCCCCTGGTGGCCATGGACAACGTCCTCACCGCCCCCCACATCGGCGGCGCCACCAAGGAGGCCTCCAGCCGGTCCTCCGTGGCCTGCGCCCAGGCCATCGACGACTACTTCTCCGGCCGCACCCCCAACTTCGTGGTGCCCGAGCTGCGGGATCTGATCCAGAAATAAACCGACCATCTGTATGTTTGAAAGGAGATATTGATATGAGCGTTGGTAATCGAGTGTTCCTGCAGCGTGACCTGCCTGACCTGAAGGTGATGGAGGCCTTCCGGTCCCTGCCTGCCGCAAACGTGGCGGATACTATGGGCCGCTCCTGCGCCCTGAGTTCGGAGATCCGCCTCATCAGCAACCCCAAGGACTCCATTATGGTGGGGGCTGCCTTCACCGTCAAAGCCCGTCCCGGTGACAACCTGATGCTTCACAAGGCGCTGGATTTGGCCGGAGAGAACGACGTCATTGTGGTGTCCAACGAGGGGGACCGCTCCCAGTCCCTGATGGGCGAGATTATGGCCATCCACGCCCAGCATAATCGAAAGATCCGGGGCATCGTCCTGGACGGCCCCATCCGCGACATTGAGGATATCTCCAAAATGAACCAGATGTTCCTGTACGCCACTGGATCCACTCCCGGCGGTCCCTACAAAGAGGGGCCCGGTGAGATCAATGTTCCCATCTCCATTGGCAACATCGCGGTGCTGCCCGGCGACATCGTCCTGGGCGACCGGGACGGGGTCATCATTATCCCCCGTTTGGACGCGGAGCAGATCTTGGCTGCCGCCCAGAAGTATGCTGCCGCCGACGCAGGCAAGGTAGAGGCCGCCAAAAACGGCACTGCCAAGCGTGGCTGGGTGGACGAGACTTTGGCTAAAAAGAATGTGGAAATCATCGACGGGAAGTATCCCAAATAAAGGCTTACGTTGCAATATATTAAAGTTTTGAAAGGGGATAAACTTACATGGATCCTATGATTACTGCATTGGTGATTTTGATTATCACCATTATCCTGTTTATCTGGGAACCAATTCCCATCATCGTCACTGCCATCGGCGCCTCGATTGCCTATGCCTACACCGGCATCATCGAGGTGGGTGACATCTTCACCGGCTACAACAGCGACACCATCGTTCTGCTGGCCGGTATGATGGTCATTGGTTCCTCTCTGTTCCACGCCGGCATCACCGATATGATCGGTGAGAAGATGATTAAAATCACCGGCAAGAGCGAGCGGAACATCATTCTGGCCACCCTGATCGTCTCCTGCACCATCAGCTCCGTGTGCAGCAACATCGGCGTCATGACCGCCATGGCCCCCCTGGTCACCGCCATGTGTCTGGCCGCCGGCATCGGTCCCTCCAAGGCTCTGCTGGCCCTGCTCTTCGGCGCTCAGTTCGGCGGCTTCGTTACCCTGGTGGGCGTGGGCTCCAACGCCACCGCCAACAGCGTCATGGAGCAGATGGGCATCAACCCCTTCGGTTTCTTCAGCATCACCCCCTTCGGCATCGGTGTGTGTGTGCTGGGCACCCTGTACTTCACCTTTGTGGGCCGGAAGTTCATCCCCGACACCGGCTATGTGCCTGAGTTCGCTCAGACTGACCGGAAGCCTCTGGACAAGAAGAAGGCCGTCATCGCGGTGGTCACCCTGCTGTGCGTTCTGGTGGTCATCGCCGCCAGCCCGGACAACATCCCCATGCATGTGGCGGCCGTGGTGGGCGCCCTGGTCATTGTGGGCACCAAGTGCATGACCGTCCAGGAGGCCATCAAGGCCATCGACTGGAACTGCATGCTGCTGGTGGGCTCCCTCACCGCCATCTCCACCGGCGTCACCAACAGCGGTCTGGGCGACGCGGTGGCCCAGGGCATTCTGAACATTCTGGGCGACAACCCCAGCACCTTTATGATCACCACGGTTATCTTCTTCGCCGCCGCCCTGCTCACCCAGGTCATGTCCAACATCCCCTGCATCATGCTCTTCCTGCCCATCGGCATCTCCATCGCCAACACCATCGGCGTGAGCCCTTATCCGGTGGCCATGACCATCACCCTGGCCGGCGCGGCCTCCTACGCCACCCCCTTCGCCGCCCCCCAGAACATGATGACCGTGGGCTGGACCCACTACAAGTTCCTGGACTTTATGAAGATCGGCATGCCCATGCTGCTGGTCACCTATGTGGTGGTGGTGGCCCTCATCCCCATCTTCCTGCCCTACTGAGGAGTGCGCCATGGATCTGAACCATCTTCTGAAGGGCGCCTATGACATGCATATCCATACCGCCCCCGACGTCACCCCCCGCAAGTGCGACGATCTGGAACTGGCCCAGCGGCTCCAGGCCGCAGGGATGGCGGGCTGCGCCATCAAGAGCCACTACATGGACACCTCCGGCCGGGCTGCGCTGTTACAGAAACTCTATCCGGAGCTCACCTTTGCCGGCGGCGTCACCCTGAACCGCTCCCTGGGAGGCGTCAACCCCCAGGCCGTGGAGCGTATGGCCCAGATGGGCGGGAAAATGCTCTGGTTCCCCACTCTGGAAGCCCGCTCCTATCAACACTTCCACCACGCCGGCGACGGGACCGACCTGTCCCAGTTCCTCACCGCGCTGGATGAGGACGGCAAACTGCTCCCCCAGGCCGTGGAGGTGCTGGAGGTGGCCGCCCAGTACAAACTGGTGGTGGGCACCGGCCACCTGAGCGCCCGGGAGGGTCTTGCCCTGGTCCGGGAGGCCCGGCGGCTGGACGGGCTCCAGATGGTCCTCACCCACGCGGACAATCCCGCCGACCAGTACACCCTGGAGCAGCAGCAGGAGGCCGTCCGGGCGGGCGCCATGGTGGAGCACTGCTATTTCACCACCTACTACAACCGGGTCTCCGCCCAGGAGATCGCCCGCCAGATCCAGGGGGTGGGCCCGGAGCACGTGATCCTGAGCACCGACTTTGGGCAGGTAAAATCCCCCTACAGCGACGAGGGCATGCTGGGATACATGGAGGCGTTGTACGCCTGCGGCGTCTCGGAGGACGCCCTGGTCCAGATGACCCGCACCAATCCCCAGCGCCTGATTGCATCCTGATTGTTTCTTCCCTGATTCTCATATCCCCAAAACCGAGAGACGGCGCGCCGGTTGGCGCACCGTCTCTCCCTCTTTTACAGCCGCACCTCCACCGGTCCGGCAATGTCCAGCCGGTCCGGTTGGACGGCGCAGTCCAGGGCCAGCACCTGAACCCCCGCCCGGGCGGCCCGGCGGAGGGTCTCTCCAAACTCCGGGTGGGTGCGGTCGTTGGGCTCCATCCACCGCACATCCCCCATCTGGATCACGAAGCACACCGCCGCCTCATAGCCGGCCTCCTTGGCCGCCATCAGCTCCTCCAGGTGCTTCACCCCCCGGAGGGTGGGGGCGTCGGGGAAGCGGACCACCCCGTCCTCCTCCAGGGTGACCCCCTTCACCTCCACAAAGCCCCGGCGGCCCGGGGCCTCCCAGTAGAAGTCAAACCGGGAGGCGCCGTATTTTGTCTCCGGCCGCAGCAGGGTCAAGTCCGGAACCCACTTCCCCGCCCG
This sequence comes from Pseudoflavonifractor capillosus, assembly GCF_016899775.1. Classification (GTDB taxonomy): domain Bacteria; phylum Bacillota; class Clostridia; order Oscillospirales; family Oscillospiraceae; genus Lawsonibacter. The sequence continues at coordinate 6,588 of NZ_JACJJE010000061.1, read as the reverse complement.
GGCCCATTCCCCGAACACCTGGTTGGGGGCCTGGGCGTCCATGTTGATGAGGCGCTCCCCCTTCTCCACGGCGATCAGATCGTATTTGGTCTTTCGATGGGGGTTGCCGCTCTCCTCCAGATAGACCCGTGCCCCGGGGACCAGCAGCTCCCGGCACCGGCCGGTGTTTTTGACATGGCAGGTGACCGTCTCCCCCGCCAGCTCCATCTGGGCCACAAAGCGGTTGGGCCGGGCGCGAAAAACAGCTGGATGAATTTTCTGATACTGCATCTTGTGTTCCTCCGGCCTTTTCTGGTATGATATACAGATAGCGGAATATGTCCGCTGTTGGAACAGTATACTCCGGGTCCGGCCGGAAGGCAAGTTCTTTTCCCGCCGTCCCATCTCATCTTTTTATATGTAGGAGGCCCTTGTTATGCCCAACCAGAACCCCAATCCCAATCAAAAGCCCATCACCAACCCCGAGCTGGTGGAGGCCCTGAAGGCCCTGCACCAGGAGAACACCCCCCAGAACCAGGGCAAGGTCCTGGGGCTGGTGGTGGAGCGGGCCGTCTTCCTGACCCCCGCCGTGGTCACCCCCGCCCCCCAGCAGCCGGGACAGGCCGACTCCGCCCGGAAGCAGGCCACCATCCAGTTCCAGCTCATCACCACCAAGGACGGCCGCCCCTTCTTCCCCGCCTTCACCGACGCGGAGGAACTGCGGAAGTTCGCCGGTCAGAAGCCGGTGCAGTCGGTGGTGCTCCGCTTTGACGACTACGTCTCCCTGATCCAGCGCAACGAGAAGGCCTGCGGCTTTGTGGTCAACCCCCTGGGCCTGAGCCTGACCCTGGACCGGAAGACGGTGGAGAGCCTGGCCGCCAAGAAGAAGGAGGTGGCACAGCTGCGCCAGCAGCGGCAGCAGCAGGCCGCCTACTCCCAGGAGACCATTGAGAAGGACGCCCAGGTGATGGTGGGCGACCCGGACGAGGTCCCCCAGGCCATGCTGGACGCGGTGGCTCAGATGGCCCAGGGCCGAGAGGACATCCGCACCCTGTGGCTGCGGCAGATGATCCGCCCCGACGGCACCCCCAGCCTCATCATCGTGGTGGACCACACCGGCACCCAGGCCGAGGTCTTCGAGGCGGTGGCCGAGGCCGCCCGTCCCCACTTCAGCCGGCTCCCCGTGGACATGATCCCCTATGGCACCAGCTTCGCCGAGGCTGCCACTGAGGGAGTGGAGCCCTTCTTCCGGCGGGAGGGGTAAATTTTTCTTTGTCAGGGGTTTCGCCGTCCCTTTTTGAGCCTTTCCCTGGGGGAAGGCTTACGGGCGGCCCAGTGTGCCGCCCCTACGAAATTCTCCGGCCCTTCTGCAGGGGCCGGTCCCAGACCGGCCCGCGGGCGGCCAAAGGCTGCCCCTACGAAAATGTGATGGGGAACTCTCCCATCTTTCCGTAGGGGCCGACGACCTCGGCGGCCCGCGGGCGCACGCTGTGCGCCCCTACGGCGGAAAACGGCCCCGGACGCTGGTTCGGAAACGGCAGGCGCAGAAGCGGAACCGCAGCAACTTCAATTTTCTTCCCGCTCAGGCCCCCAGTGGGGCCGGATGGGACCGCCCCCAAGCACTCCTGATTTTGCGCACCGGAAATGTTCTGCTCACTTCAAGGGGTAACCCCCGTATTTGGGGTCCGGGGAAAACGGTCCTATGGACCTAGGCGGAGCATAGCGGAGCCGTAGTCCATCGGCCGCGTCCCCGGCGATCCTTTGGTTTCTTTCCCATCGCTGGGAAAGAAACTCGCCCCGCAGGGCGAAAACCTACCAAACGGCGCGCCGAGTCGTCGCGCCCTACAAGGGCCGGAAACCTGCCCCCTCATCCGCCCCTTCGGGCCACCTTCCCCCCAGGGGGAAGGCTTTTTGGGGGGATTCCCCCCTCATCCGCCCCCTTCGGGGTCACCTCCCCCCGAGGGTAAGGCTTTGGGGAGGATCGCTCCCTCATCCACTCTGGGGGAGGACTTAAATGCGGCGAAATCCCCCTGCAAAGCATTAAATCCCCTTCAGCTCCTGAATGGTCTCCTCAATGGTCTTTTTCGGTAAGTAGACCGCTGCCATCTCAGAGAGCTGGGCCAGGGTCAGGGAGTGTGCCGCCTGGACCATGGGGTGCTTCATCCATTTGCCGAACCGGCGCTGAAACACCGCCCGGGCCCGGGGGTTTTGCAGCAGCTCCCCCACAGTGATCTGATTTTGCCGTAAATCCATGTGTGTTCACCTCCATCCCCTATTGTATGCGCGGGAGATGAAATCGCTCCCCGCAGCCCCCAGTGACAAGGAGGATCTTTATGTCAAATAAGCGGCCGCAGCCGCGGCGGGATTTTCGGGACTCCGCCTATGCCGCCCTGCATCGAAAGGGCGTGGTCACCGCGGTGTACCTGGTGCTCCGGGTACTGGTCATCCTGACCCTGATATCCCAGTTTCTCCACGGAAATTTTGAAAACGTGTTCTTCTGCGTGCTGTCCCTGGTGCTCTTTCTCATGCCCACCATTCTGGAACGACAGCTCCAGATCGATCTGCCCAACGTGCTGGAGATCGTCATTCTGCTGTTCATCTTCTCCGCCTGGATCTTGGGGGAAGTGCAGACCTACTACACCATCATCCCCTACTGGGACACCATGCTCCACACCCTCAACGGGTTTCTGTGCGCCGCCATCGGATTCTCCCTGGTGGACCTGCTCAACCGCCACGAGCGGGTCTCCCTGTCCCTGTCCCCGGTGTACATGGCCATTGTGGCCTTCTGCTTCTCCATGACGGTGGGCGTGCTCTGGGAGTTTTTCGAGTGCGCCATGGACCAGATCTTCATGCAGGACATGCAGAAGGACTCCATTGTGAACGCCATTTCCTCCGTCATGCTGGACCCCACCGGAAGCCAGCGGGCTCAGGCCATCCGGGACATCACCGACGTGATCGTGGTCACCGGCGGCGGAGAGGAGATCTCCCTGGGTCTGGGCGGCTATCTGGACATCGGGCTGCTGGACACCATGGAGGACCTGCTGGTGAACTTCATCGGCGCCGCCGTATTCTCCTTTGTGGGCTATTTTTACGTGAAAAACCGCGGCAAGGGCTGGTTTGCCCGGAACTTTATTCCCCAGGTCCTCCCCGACGAGGAATCTGACGGGGAGACGGACCGGCCGGAGGAATAAAGGCCGGCGGTTCTGTCCATACTACCTCCATCCACTGTGAGGAGGTTTGAAACAATGGATCAGAAAACTTGTAATTCCAGCATTCACTGCACTGTGGAGAACTGTGCCTACCACGCTCCCCAGAACTGCTGCTCCTTGAAGAGCATCAACGTGGGCTGCTGCGACAGCTCTCCCACCAGCTGCAAGGGCACCGAGTGTGCCTCCTTCCAGCTGAAGTAAATCCTGAACCGAGGGCCGCCTGAGACAGGCGGCCCTCCTTATTTCCCGGAAAATTATCTGCAACGCAGCCGCCGCAGGGGGCAGGCGGAACCGTGGCCTTGTCCTGTGGTTGCATTTTTTCGGACGGACCGCTAAAATGGAGGTATCCGGTCCCCTGCGGACCCCATCGAAAAGGAGTGCAGCTCTTATGAAGCGCGCCTTTCCTCTCTCCCTGGCGGCGGCCGCTCTGCTGGCCGCCCTGGCCGGCTGCGGCCAAACGCCCCCCGCGTCTCCCGCCGGCGCCTCCTCCGGCGGACCGGAGTCCTCCTGGAGCCAGGACGGCGGCGCCCGGTCCGACGCTTCGGCGGCCCCCTCCGGCGGACAGACCGCCGCCCCCTCGGACCACTCCTCGGCCTCTTCCGGCGGACGGGGGGAGGAGAGCGGTATCGGAGAACAGGAGGCTCTGGCCATCGCCCTGGACAACGCCGGGGTGCCCTCCTCGGACGCCAGCCGTGTCAAGATTGAGCGGGACCGGGACAACGGCATCCCCCTCTACGACATTGAGTTTGAGACCGGCTACGGCGACTACGACTTCCAGGTGGCCATGGACGGCGGCGCCATTGTGGGGGCGGACTATGAGGTGGACGAGGAGCATCTGGCCGCCCTGCCGGAGAACCCCATCTCCCTGGAACAGGCGGCCGCCCTGGTACAGGAAAAGGTCCCCGGCTCCTCCGCCTCGGACATGCGCCTGTGGGAGGAGGGGGACGACGGCCGCACCCGCTATGAGGGGGACCTCCTGTACGGGGGTATAAAGTACGAATTTGAGATCGACCCCCGGACCGGCCGGATTTTCGACTGGAACGCGGACCTGCGGGAATGACTCCACTGTTCCGGACGTATCTTGCCCAGGAAGCAGCATCCCTCCGCCGGCTGTGCCGGCGGAGGGATTTTGTCTGCCCGCGCCCCTTGACAGGCAATACCCATAGGGGTATAATGCCCTCGTTAAAACATATACCCCCATAGGTATAAAGGAGGCGCACCATGATCCGATTTCTGGAATCCCTGTCGTCCTGGGGCGGCGTGAAGAGAGACGTTGTCTTTCTGATTCTGTCCGGGCTGGCCCTGGCGGTCAGTCTGATCGACCCCACCCTGTTTCCCATCCACCCGGCCTGGGCAGCCATCCTCCTGTGCGGCGTACCCATCCTCCTGGAGGCGGTCATCGGCCTGGTCACGGCCTTTGACATCAAGGCCGACGTGCTGGTGTCCATCGCCCTCATCGCCTCGGTGGCCATCGGGGAGATCTTTGCCGCCGGGGAGGTGGCCTTCATCATGCAGCTGGGGGGCCTGCTGGAGGAGCTCACCGTGGCCCGGGCCCGGGCGGGCATCGAGCGGCTGGTCCGCCTCACGCCCCGCACCGCCCGGCGGCTGACGGAGGCCGGGGAGGAGATCATCTCCGCCGACGCCGTCCGGAAGGGAGACCGGCTCCGGGTGCTCCCGGGGGAGACCGTCCCCGTGGACGGGTTCATCCTCACCGGACAGACCTCCATCAACCAGGCGGTCATGACCGGGGAGTCCCTGCCGGTGGACAAGGGGCCGGGGGACGAGGTGTCCAGCGGCACGGTAAATCAGTTCGGCTCCTTTGACATGGAGGCCGTCCGGGTGGGAGAGGACAGCTCCATTCAGCGCTATATCCGCCTGGTCCAGTCCGCCGACGCGGGCAAGGCCAAGATCGTGGGGCTGGCCGACCGGTGGGCCACCTGGATCGTGGTCATCGCCCTGTCCGCCGCCCTCCTCACCTGGCTGATCACCGGGGAGATCATCCGGGCGGTGACCATTCTGGTGGTGTTCTGCCCCTGCGCCCTGGTGCTGGCCACCCCCACCGCCATCATGGCGGCCATCGGCAACGCCACCCGCCACGGCTTCCTGGTGCGGGAGGGGGACGCCCTGGAGCAGCTCGCCTCCGTCACCCAGGTGACCTTCGACAAGACGGGCACCCTCACCCAGGGGACCCCCGCCGTCACCGCCGTGTGCTCGCTGGACCCCGCGCGGACCTGGCAGGAGGTGTACCGCCTGGCCGCCGGAGCGGAGGCCCGGTCGGAGCACCCCCTGGGGCGGGCGGTGGCGGCCTGCTGGCGGGAGGAGCACCCCGGCGAGCCCCTCCCCGGCTCAGAAGCCTTTCAGATGCTCCCCGGGCGGGGCGTACAGGCCCGGGTGGACGGCCGCGAGGTGCTGGCGGGCAGCCCCGCCCTGCTGGCGGAGCGGGGCATTCCCCAGCCTCCGGAACTGGCGGCCCGGGCGGCCCCCTGGCTGGAACAGGGCTGCACCCTCATCTGTCTGGCGGCAGACGGAGCGGCCGCCGGCTTTCTGGCCCTGGCCGACCAGGTGCGCCCCCAGGCGGCGGAGACCATCCGGGGGGTGAAGGCGGCGGGGGTGACTCCGGTGCTCCTCACCGGGGACCACGAGAACGCCGCCCGCACCATCGCCCGCGCTCTGGACATTCCAGTCTACCAGGCCAACTGCCGCCCGGAGGATAAGCTGGATTGGATCGACCGCAGCCAGCAGGCGGGAAACCCGGTGTGCATGGTGGGCGACGGCATCAACGACGCCCCCGCCCTGAAAAAAGCCCTGGTGGGCATCGCCATGGGGGGCGTGGGCAGCGACATCGCCGTGGACGCGGCGGACATCGCCCTGGTGAACGACGACCTGCGGGAGCTGCCCCACCTGCTGCGCCTGTCCCGGCGCATGATGGCCACCATCAAATACAATCTCACCTTCTCCATGGCCCTGAATTTTGCGGCCATCCTCCTGGCCATCACCGGCATTCTGAACCCGGTGGTGGGAGCCCTGGTCCACAACGCCGGATCGGTGCTGGTCATCGTCAACTCCGCCCGCCTGCTGGGCTTCCGCCAGCGCGGAACGTAAATTAGAAACGGGGCAAAACCGGCTGTGCCCTCCTTCCAAATATTGTCCCTCCTCCAATGAAATTCCGTCAATTCCCAGCGCCCTCCTGTGAAAATCTGCATAGCCAGTCCGTTCCTGCGGATACTATGGGTGGTTTCAAGAAAACACCGTGGGAGGAATTATATAGATGAAAGCGACTGGCATTGTGAGAAGAATTGACGATCTGGGCCGCGTCGTGATTCCCAAGGAGATCCGCCGCACCATGCGCATCCGGGAGGGCGACCCCTTGGAGATCTACACCTGTCTCTTATACACATCT
>NZ_JACJJE010000060.1 GCF_016899775.1 Pseudoflavonifractor capillosus | reverse complement strand
GTTCCATTTTTTCGCCCCCATATCTGTTTCTATTTTACCAGATATGGGGGCTTTGTGCTTGTTTTTTGACAGACTGAAAGAAAGACATGACCTTTGGTCATGTCTTTCTTTTTGAGAAGTCACTACAATCTGAATATTTTCAAATTCTCTGCAAGCGGACAGAACTGCACCCACCCGGCCTTCTGGCCGGCGGCGCGAGTGCGCCGTACAAGCGTTTTCACCGCAGGTGAAAACCTTGGCGCAGGGGCGGCTTTGCCGCCCCCGAGCATTGAAATCCCGAAGGGCGGAGACCGCCTTTGGCGGTCGGAGCCCAAAACAAAAGGACATCCTTTCTGATGGTTCCCATAGGTACATTTTCTGAACCGGGTGAATTGTCAGGCACAGAGGCGGACGGCGGAAGTCGTCCGCTTCTGTGTTTTTATGCCAACAACCGCATGATTTCTTCTTTTCCTGTGATCTGTTTCTCCATGTGCGGTGCGTGGTCGCCCTCCCGCATGGGCGTATCCAGCGCGCCGATGTCCCGGTACACGATCCGGACGCTCTGACCGGCAGAACGGGAGTGCTTCTTCGACCGCTCCCCGATCTCAATGCGCTGGATGAACAGTCGCAGCAACTGGGGCGTCAACTCGTCGATGGTGGTGTACTGCTTGGCCTTCTCGATGAAGGCGTCCACATGGGCGACCGAGGCTTTCAGCCGTTCTAACTGCTCCTCCTTCGCGGGGATGGCCGACTCCAGTTCTTTCTGCTCCTCGTTGTAGTCGGCGGAGAGCATCCGGAACTGCTCGTTTGTCACACGCCCAAGTACGTTGTCCTCGTAGAGCCGCTTGAACAGGGCGCTCAATTCCCCATCTCTGCGGCGCATAGCGTCCAACTCCTTCTGCACACGGTTGATCTCCCGCCGCAGCTCCAGGGTGTTTTTCTGGTTGATGTACTCCGCAAACTGGCGCTCTTTCATCCGTGCGAAGTGGGTCACCCTGTGCAGATCGTCCAGCACGATCTGTTTCAGGTCGGCCTCCCGGATCTGATGGGGGCTGCAGGCGTCCTTCCCTCGCTTGCCATAAGTGGAGCACCGGAAGTAGTACTGATCCTCCCGCATCTTTTCCGTCCGGCAGAGCACCAAGTACTGTCCGCAGTCGGCGCAGTAGACCAGTCCGGAGAACAGGTTTGGCTCCTCCATGTGCTTGGGTGGGCGGCGTTTGTGCGCCCGTACATCCCGCACGATATCCCACAGCTCTTGAGATATCAGCGGCGCGTGGGTGTTCTTCACCAGGATCTGCTCGCTCTCCGGCCTGCGGATCTGCTTTTTGTTTTTGTAGGAGAGCGTTGTTCGCCGCAGGGAGAGCGTGTGGCCGAGGTAGACGATGTTCTCCAGGATATTGGCTACCGTCTTGCCGCACCAGCTATGTGGGCGGGTCGTGTCCAAGTGGTTGCAGGCCCTCCCTGTGGCCTGGTAGTACTGGTTAGTTGGGTTCAGGATCTGCTCCATGGTCAGGATTCTGGCGATCTGGTTAGGGCCTTTCCCTGCGGCGCACAGTTCAAAGATACGGCATACCACGGAGGCGGTCGCCTCATCCGGTATGATCTCTTTGGACTGTGCGTCTTTTTTCTTATAGCCGTAGGGCGGTTTGGCTCCCAGCCGTTCTCCATTCTCCGCCTGCACCTTCTTAACATCGCGCACCTTCTTACTGGTGTCCTTGGCGTGAAGCTCATTGGCCCAGTTCCGGATGGGGTTGAAGTCGTTGCTGCTCTCCACCAGGGAGTCCACCCCGTCGTTGACCGCGATGAACCGGATGCCCTTCTCCGGAAAGTAGAACTCCATGAGCTGCCCTACTTGCAGGTACTCCCGTCCCAGACGGCTGAGGTCCTTGACAATCAGGGTTTCCACTTCGCCGCGCTCGATCATCTCTACGATCTTCTTCCATGCGGGCCGGTCGAAGTTAGTCCCGGAGTATCCGTCATCAGACAGGAACATGGTGTTCTCGAATCCATTGTCTGCCGCGTACTTTTCCAGAAACAGCTTTTGGTTATGGATGGAGTTGGACTCCCCCTGCCGCTCGTCCTCCTGACTGAGTCTTCCATATAAAATATTGTATTTTTGGCTTGCCATATTTTGTAACCTCCTTCTTTTGGGGCAAGCCGGTATGGGGTAAGGACAGTATACCCCACCGGCTCCCTCAAGTCTACTGAAACATCAGGCGCTGTGGCCCTGATCCGCAAACTCGGCATCGATCAGGGAGAGCAGCTTGTCCGTGGGTGTCGCTATGGCCTCGGCGGGAAACACAGAGGTCACATGGAACACCTTCCCTCGGATGAGCATCTCCCTCCGGCACTCCATATTCTGCTCCTGCTGGTGATACTCTGTGTCACGAAACGTCGTCATAACTTCCCCATTGTTCTGCTCCCGCAGTACGGCCATCTCCGGGTGATAACTTCCCAGAACGCCGGTATCCCGATATACTTCATAATCTTTTTTCATATTCGCCTTTCTTCCCGTATCAGAGAACGGTTGGCCTCAGCCCATGGTCTGCTGCCAGGTTTGTTCTTCCTCGTGGTCGTCCTCTTTGTGGCCCATGGCGATCTTCTTCTCCCTCTCCTTGCGGAGGGCTTTTTTGTCGCTGTGCCGATGTGTGGTGGTGGCGTCCCTTACGGGATCAGCGTCCGCACCGCGCTCCAGAGTGCGGCCAAGCCGGACCAGATCGTCCGCAAGACCACCATGCCCACCAGCGTGCCCAGCAAAATCAGGGCCAGCCAGATCAGGACGGACAGTGCCGTCTCCAAACTGGGCGGAGAAACAGAAAGCTCTTTCTTCTTCCCAGCCTGTTTCAGCTCCGCCCTCATTTGGGTCACATCCCGCGCCAGCGCCTCCAGCTGGAGCTGCCCCACCTGCCGGCTCAACGCCCGAAACAGGGCCTCCTGTGCCGCAACGCTGGCCTCCAGGTGCTCCAGCCGGCTGCTGTTGGTGCTCTCCAGCCGGTACAGGGCCGTGAGTATCGCCAGCAGATTCTCCCTGTCCTGCCTCGTGGGAGTGTCCGGCGGCGCGGCTGGCACGGAAAAGGCCGATTCCCGATTTCGCTGTTTCAACTCCGCCAGAGATAATTTCTGCCCGGATTCGGAATTCACGTTCCATGACCTCCTTCGTATACTTCGTTTCGTGAAGCCGGTCATCCCGGCATTTCATTCCTTCCGGTGTGGTGTAGGTGATGTTCTTCCGGCTGTCCGTCCAGCGTACTTGGTAGCCCTCGCTCTCCATCAAAGAAATAAATTCGTCTTTGGTTTCGGCGTACTTCATGCACTGGTCGATGGTGTCCATCAGTCGGAACTTCCAACTCTCGCCCTTGGCGGCGGAGCGGTATTCCCGGCTGCCCATGCGTTTCTGCTTGATCTGTCTCTGAGGCGGCGGTAGGAGCTCCAGGCCGTGGGTGGCACAGATTTCATCGCTGGCCAGCTGGTGGGCCTGGAGGTCGGCGGCGCTCTGATGGAGTTTCCTGCCGTCCTGAAAGCTGACGCTGTTGACGATCAGGTGGCTGTGCAGATGGTCGGTGTCGATATGAGTGGCCACCAGCACCTCGAAGTTAGGGAACTCCCGCTGGGCCAGCTCCAGAGCAATGGCGTGGGCCTCCTGGGGTGTCAGGTCGTCTATCTCCGCAAAGGACTGGACAAAGTGATAACACTGCCGCCCGTCCGTTTTTCGGAATCGATCCTTGGTGAGCCGCATCTCGGAGAGAGCGGACTGGGCGGTGCAGTTCCAGCCTGTCACCAACCGTTGCCCTTTCCACAGCGTCTTTTCGTCCTGCTGGGTGTATCGCAGCACACCGCCCAGCGCGCCCCGGCCTCCGCCCCGGTTCTTGACGGCGGTAAAGGTGACCATCTCGTCGACACCTCCTCCATATCATTCGCTTCCAGCCTTATCGGCTGAAAGCTCACTCATTCCGGGGTGTCTCCTCTCCCCCACACGACCCGCTTCGCTGGGCTCGTGCGGGGGCCCCATTGCTTACCTCCCGCAGGAGCTGGCGGAGCTGTTCGCTGATTTGGGCGTAGCTCTCCGCCAGCCTGTCTCCGTATATTACGGTGACCTTTCCCATGTTGGCCAGGGTAGTGAGCTGGTTGAGATTCCGCCCCTGGGCTTTCAGCTCAGACAGCACCTTGTCCAGACCGTCTACCCGGACGATCCTCTTGCCCAGCCCGCAGAGGCACAGGTAGTCGGTGACGGTCAGGTTCAGCTCCCTCGCCTTGGCCCGGATGCGGTCTTTCGTCTGCGGTGTCACCCGCAGGGTGATGATCTCGGTTTTCTTTTCTCTCTGCATTAAGACTCCTTCCTCATAGCTCCCCGTGAGAACCGGGGTTCGGGGCAGCGCCCCGGAACTGTGGCCGGCGTATAGCCGGACGCGATGCTTGCCCTCCCGAATGGGAGGAATCCCCGTTATCGTCACCCACTCAGCGTCTTACCGGAACAGCTCCAGAAACTCGTCTACTGAGCTGACCGCTCCAGCCTGTTTCCAGTAGTGGTAGCGGAGCAAATCGCAGAGCGTGCGGAAATTTACTTCCGCCTGCTCCAGCAGATTGTCCATTGCAAGGGCCTGCTGGAAAGCCGTCAGCTCCGTGGGCTGCTCCGGGTGACGGATGAACGATCTCACCGCCTCGGCCGGGGGAATTTCCCCATCGTCCACAGACTGATCCATCGTCTCCCGGATGAAATGCATGGTCTCCTCCGTGCAATGGTCGGCCAAGGAATCCAAGAGCCATTTCAAGTCTTTCTCCAGCCGGTTCATTTGTCTGTGCTCCCTTCTTTGGAGTTATCTATTTGATTTGGTGACAGCTGTGACGGTTGTGACAACAAATCCGGCACTGGCTCCGTATCGTTTTTCCCGTCACTGCCGTCATTGCTGTCACAGGCACGTGTCAACGCCAGCTCGCGTCGGTCACGAGTCCGCCTGTTCTGGAGGGCGATTCCCATGCGGGACAGCTCCTCTTGGCGGCGGAGCAGGTACTTCATCAGCACATTGGGACGCATTTTTTCTCTGCAATAGGGCTCCAGTGCCTCTGCCAGCTCTGTGGCGGTGCCGGTAAATTTCCGGCGCTCCGCGAGGAAAGCAGAGAGAGAAGCCAGGATTTTGTCCTGTTCTTCTTCTGTGGATTCCCCGCTGGATACCAGCTTCCATACATGGGCGTCTTGGTCGAACTCCAGGACCAGCTCTTGGTACTCGATGTCCCGCCCGGTGCAGTAGAGGGTGGCGGCGCTGCCGCTCCTTTTTCCTTTCTTCAGCACCAGGTTGGTGTCCGTGGCGCCGCTGATGCCGGTGGTACCGGAGATCATGTTCATGGGATCTTCGTCGTTTCGCTTTCGCAGGTGGTGGATCAGCAGGATAGCGATGCGATTCCGGTCTGCCAATTCCTTTAGCACACCCAGATCCCGGTAGTCGCTGGCATAGGGATTTGCCTCATTTCCTACAGCCCGGATGCGCTGGAGGGTATCGATAACCACCAGCACAGTATCTGGGTGTGCGCCAAGAAATCCCTCGATCTGCTCCACCAGCCCGCTATGCAGTTTCTCGGACATGGTGGCGAAGCACAGATTTGCTGGGGCGTCGTCTGTGATGTCCAGCAGGCGGTTTTGGATGCGGGAATAGCTGTCTTCCAGGCAGAGGTAGAGGACACCGCCCCGGAGAGTGGGGAAATTCCAGACCGGCTCTCCTTTGGCAACACACAGGCAGAGCCACAGAGCCAGCCAGGATTTTCCCACCTTCGGCGCTCCAGCCAGGATATGCAGGCCCTGGGGAAGCAGTTTGTCTACGACAAAGCGGATGGGCGGCAGGACGGTGCTTATCAGAGTTTCGCCGTCCAGATAGGTCAACGGGGTTGGATTCATGTTCGCCCTTCTTTCTTTTCTGAGTTTGTTTTAGGACAATCCCAACTGCGGCCATCAGCTGGTTTTCCGATTCGGAACCTTTGTCCTTCACCCATTAGGACACTCAGAAGCAGTTTGTAAACCAGAAAATAGAAAATCTTTGGAAAAAATTTTGCTCCCATCCAGTATGGACGAGAGCGGAGCTTATGAATAGCAAGCCCAGAGACAGAAAAAAGCTGGGGAGCCCTGTCATGTGACAGAGCTCCTCAGCTTTTCGTGGAGCCTTCTCAGCCGCTTTGATACCGCCATTTTCGAGATGCCGCAGAGCCTCCCGATCTCCTCCATGGTCAGCTCCTGACCATAGCGCAGGGCGATCAGGTTTTGCTCCTGGGCGTCCAATTTTTGGACAGCCTTTCGCAGAGTTTCAAGCTGGAGGGCCTGGATCGCAGTTTCTTCCACGGGAGGATCGGTGTTTCCAAGGCAGGACAGCACCGTTTCAAACTCACTTCTACTCAGATGCCTCTCGTCCCGCTTGTCCTGCGCCTGCTCCCGTTTCCGCTCCTGATCCAGAAATTCTGCAACCTCCTTTGGCACCGATACTGGCTCACCATTGTAGAGAACAACGACAGAGTCGTCCATTCGTGTCCTTTCCGCTCTCTACGGAAAGGTACACACCCACGCTGCCGGTACAGCGCCAAATACTGAAGACCTTCATGGATGTTCCCTTCGTTCAGGGTGGTTTTGGTGCCCTACGAGGCCCATGAATGCCTGAGGTTCACAGGGGTGTGAACCTCACCGGAAAGCTGCGAGTTTCGGCTTTCGCCTGTGTCCAGTATAGAACAAAAGTTCTTTTTGTCAATAAGAATACGAATACGATGGAATCTACAATGTAAATGGGCAAATTGGCTTTGTGCCCTGAATGAAATTCTCCTATAGGGTGGTAAAAATATAAAGGCAGAATAGAAAAAGATGATTCAATACTCGTGTGGTCCTTGACAATACATATAAGTTAGCATATACTAACTATTGCTCTTAATTAGCAGAAAGAAAACTTGTCCCGGCAGACAAAGAACAGGAGGGAGTTGGAATGAAACTGGCAGTAGCTTGGGGGCTGCTCGTCCCGCTTCTCGGCACCTCCCTGGGCGCCGCCTGCGTCTTTTTTCTGAAGAAGGGCCTGGGGGACCGGGTGCAGCGGGGGCTCACCGGCTTTGCCTCTGGCGTTATGGTGGCTGCATCCATCTGGAGCCTGCTGATCCCCGCCATGGAGCAGTCTGCTGGGGCGGGCGTCTGGGTCTTTCTGCCAGCGGTCATCGGCTTCTGGGCCGGTATCCTCTTCCTGCTGGGTCTGGATCACCTAATCCCCCACCTCCACCAGCGGAGCCAGCAGGCAGAGGGACCCCGCACCCGGCTGGAGCGCTCCACCATGATGGTGCTGGCCGTCACCCTCCACAACATCCCAGAGGGGATGGCGGTGGGGGTGGTCTACGCGGGTTTCCTGGCGGGAGAAGGCCAGATCACGATGACAGCCGCGCTGGTCCTGTCCCTGGGCATCGCCATCCAGAACTTCCCCGAGGGGGCCATCATCTCCATGCCTCTGCGGGCGGAGGGGGGGGCAAGGTCCGGGCCTTTGCGGGGGGTGTGCTCTCCGGTGCGGTGGAACCCCTGGGCGCCGGGCTGACCATCCTGGCCGCCGGGCTGGTGGTTCCAGCCTTGCCCTATCTGCTGAGTTTCGCCGCCGGCGCCATGCTTTATGTGGTGGTGGAGGAGCTGATCCCGGAGATGTCCCAGGGGGAGCACTCCAATGTGGGAACGCTGACCTTCGCCCTGGGTTTCACCCTGATGATGGCGCTGGACGTGGCACTGGGCTAAGCGAGACATCCAAAACGACCACGTTTTCATACCCGGTAGTTAGCGTAATCTAACCTTTTTGAATAGACAGGAGGAACAGACGATGTGGAAGTACACGGCCCAAGTAGACGGCATGATATGCGGCATGTGCGAAAGCCATGTAAACGATGCGGTTCGGAAAGCATTTCCAGTGAAGAAGGTCACCTCCTCCCGGAGCAAAAAGAGACCACGGCGATTGCAGAGACGGACCTGGGCGAGGATGCCCTGCGTGCTGCCATTTCCGCCACCGGCTATGAGGTGGAGGAGATTCAGAAGGAGCCCTGGGAAAAGAAGGGGCTGTTCAGCCGGTAAAGAGCCGGGATGCAGGCAGATGGAAAGGGGGCAGAATATTGCTGGCGGAATTTCTGGCGGACCGTGGTGATTGGACCCATGTGATGTCCGGCGCCCGAACCTGTCTGTTCTCTCTGGAGGAGGGGCCGCACCCATTACCCCTCCAGCTGGACCCCTTGCACTTTGAGACCCTGTTCTGCCTGGGGGGATCAGTGACCTTGACCCGGCGGGACGGAACCTTCCTGACCGCTGATGCCGGAAAGGTGCTGATTCTCACTGACCTCTCTGGCCTGACCGATGCCCGGGTGGACTCTCCTATGGCCGGCGTCCTGGTGGCGGTGGATGCCCGGGGTGCCCGAGAGAGCCTGGAAATTATCTGCAATCTGCTGGGCGGTCTGACATTGGACACAAGCCGGGTGCAGCGATGGATGGCCAGTCGGGGTGGCTGCGCCGTGGAGGGTCCCACCAACTGGAGCCGGGCAGCTTTTGATAACTTGGACCGTCTTCCCCAAAGCGAGCAGGCACGCTGGTGCGTGTGGAAGTCGGTGGAACTGCTCTATCTGCTCTCCACCCAGGATGAACAGGAGACGTATACTCTCCCGGGTTCGATGCCAAATCGGAATATAGCCCGGTCTCTGGCGGAGACCTGTCGGTACATGGAAGCGCATCTGGATGAGCCTCTCACCATCCCAGCCCTGAGTCGCCGAGCCTGTCTCTCCGCCACCACGTTTAAGGAGGCGTTCCGCCAACTGTATGGTCTGCCCGTTCACACTTGGCTGCGGCAGAGGCGGATGGAGCGGGCGGCAGAACTGCTGAACACGTCCGGATTAAATCTGGAAGGAGTGGCAAAAGCGGTGGGTTACAGCAGCGTCAGTCAATTTGCCGCCGCTTTCCGCCAACAATATGGAGTGACTCCGGGCCAATACCGGAAAAATGTCTGAATAGGCAGCTACTCGGCTGATTTGGCAATGCAGTTACACAGGGTGTCTGCTATAATACTTCAATACGCAAAGAGATATGTTTGTTTTCCAACAGGAGGATATCTTGATGAAACAGCATCGCTTCTGGGCCTGGGGCGCCGTGATCTGCATGGTCATGGTGATGATCACAGGCTACAAACGCAAATAAGTACATAGCAGAAAGGAAGAAACCCCCATGATGAAACACTATGTCAGACTGGCCTGCTTCGTGGGCGGCGCCCTGTTTGGCTCCGCCGGCGTGAAGCTGCTCACCAGCAAGGACGCCAAGAAGGCCTATACCCACATCACCGCTGCCGGCCTGCGGATGAAGGATTGTGTAATGGAGACGGTTACCTCCGCCCAAGAGAACGCCGCCGACATTCTTGCCGCCGCCAAGGACATCAACGAGGCCCGGGCCGCCAAGGAGGCCGAGGCTCAGGTAGAGGGCCAGGAGGCCTGAAAAACTGCGGAAGGGAGCCGGTAAGCGGCTCCCTTTTTCCATGAGGAGAGATCAACTATGAGAGCGACCATCGTACACGAGAGCAGAGGCCGGATGCGCCTGCGGCTGAGGCAGAAAACTATGACCTTCCGCCAAGCGGACCTGCTGGAGACCTGGCTGAAGGCCCAGTCCTGGACCAAAGAGGCGGTCGTCCATGAGCGTACCTGCTGCGTCATTGTGACTTATGCGGGGGAGCGGGAAACCGTCCTCTCCGCTATCGGCGGCTTCACCTGGACCAAGGCAGAGGAGTCAGTTACCCTTCCCAGTCACAGTATCCGGGAACTGAACCGGGAATTTCAGGAGAAACTGGTGGGCAAGGTGCTGATGAAGGGGGCCGCCGCCCTGTTCCTGCCCGCTCCGCTGCGGGTTGCCCGGGTAATCTGGCATATGGCGCCCTTTCTCCATAAGGGTTTCCGTTGCCTGAGCCGAGGGAAAATCAAGGTAGAGCTGCTGGATGCCCTGTCCATCGGGATCTCTGTGGGCCGCCGGGACTTCGGCACTGCCGGTATGGTGATGTTCCTGCTGGAGATCGGCGAGCTGTTGGAGGACTGGACGAGGAAGAAGTCTGTGGCCGACCTGGCGGAGAGCCTGTCCCTCCATGTGGATCGGGTGTGGTTGAAAACAGAGGCCGGCGAGGTACTCACCCCCATCGGCCAGATCCAGCCCGGCGACCGGGTGGTGGTCCGGGCCGGGGGCGTTATCCCCTTGGACGGCGTGGTAGCAGAGGGGGAGGTCACTGTCAACCAGTCCTCTCTCACCGGCGAGTCCGTCCCTGTGGCCAAACGGCCCGGCGGTGCGGTCTATGCCGGCACCGTGGTGGAGGAGGGCGAGTGCGTCCTGGAGGTGAAACAGGCATCCGGCCAGGGACGCTACGACCAGATCGTGGAGATGATCCAGCGATCCGAGCAGATGAAGTCCGCCGCCGAGGCCAAGGCATCCGGCTTGGCGGACAAGCTGGTGCCCTACACCTTCGCCGGGAGCCTGCTGAGCCTGGCCCTCACCCGGAACGTGACCCGGGCCCTGTCGGTGCTCATGGTGGACTTCTCCTGCGCCCTGAAGCTGGCCATGCCCCTGGCGGTGCTCTCCGCCATGCGGGAGGCGGGACGGGAGCACATCACTGTCAAGGGCGGTAAATTCCTGGAGGCGGTGGCAAAAGCGGATACCATCGTCTTTGACAAGACCGGCACCCTCACCCACGCCTGCCCCCGGGTGGCCCGGGTCATTCCCTTCAATGGCATGGAGGAGGCGGAGATGCTCCGTCTGGCCGCCTGCCTGGAGGAGCACTTCCCCCACTCCATGGCCAACGCCGTGGTGAAGGAGGCCCACCGCCGGGGGCTCACCCACGAGGAGCGCCACGCCAGGGTGGAATATTTGGTGGCCCACGGTATCGCCAGCTCGGTGGATGGGGAGCAGGTGCGCATCGGCAGCGCCCACTTCATCTTTGAGGACGAAAAGGTGACCATCCCGGAGGGCGAACAGGCCAAGTTCGACGCCCTGCCCCCGGAGTATTCCCAACTCTATCTCGCAATCGAAGGAGTGCTTTCGGCCGTGATCTGTATCTCCGATCCCCTGCGGGAGGAGGCGAAGGACGTGCTTTCCGCCCTGCGGGGCTTAGGCGTGAAAAACGCCGTCATGCTCACCGGGGACAGCCCCCGCACCGCAGCCGCCATCGCGGCACAGCTGGGAGTTGACGATTTCCAGGCCGGAGTGCTTCCGGCGGACAAGGCGGACTATGTAGCCGCCCTCCGGCGGGAGGGTCACACTGTTCTCATGGTAGGGGACGGCATCAACGACTCCCCGGCCCTCTCCGAGGCGGACGCGGGCATCGCCATCAGCGACGGGGCGGCCATCGCCCGGGAGATCGCCGACATCACCATCGCTGCCGACAGCCTGTGGGAGCTGGTACGCCTACGCCAGCTGGCCATGGCCCTGATGCACCGCATCCAGAACAATTACCGCTTCGTCATCGGCTTTAACGGAGTGCTCATCGGCCTTGGTGTGGCAGGCATTCTGCCTCCAGCCACCTCCGCCATGCTCCACAATCTGTCCACCCTGGGGGTGAGCCTCCACAGCATGAGCGCCCTGCCCATGTCCAAAACAGAATAACGTACCCAGACAGAGCCCGGCGCGTTTGCACCGGGCTTTTTCAATCTGCCTATTGACAAATGCTCCCGTCAGCCGTATTATAACGATGTTATATCACGCTGTTATAAGGAGGCTGACTCATGGAAGAGAGGACCTCTGCCACTCTGAAAAAAATCCAGGAAGCTGCGTTGGCGGAGTTCCTGGATAAAGGATTTCAAGGGGCATCCCTGCGGCAGATCGTGAAGAACGCCGGGGTGACTACTGGGGCCTTCTACGGCTATTTCTCCAGCAAGGAAACCCTGTTCAACGCCCTGGTGGAGCCCCACGCCGCCGCCCTCATGGGCAAGTTCATGGAGGCTCAGATTTCCTTTGCCGAGTTGCCTGAGGAAGAACAGCCATCCCACATGGGTGTGGAATCCGGGAGTTATCTGGACTGGATGGTGGACTATATCTGCCAGCACCGGGAGCCGGTAAAGCTGCTCCTCACCCGCTCGGAGGGCACCAGCTACGAGCACTTCGTCCATAACATGGTGGAGGTGGAGGTAGAATACACCCTCCAGTACATGGAGGTACTCCGTCGCCTGGGGAAGGACATTCCTGTGCTGGACAAATCCCTATGTCACATCATCGCCAGCGGGATGATGAGCGGCATCTTCGAGATCGTGATCCACGATATGCCCCGGGAGCAGGCCTTGCGGGACGTGGATCAACTCCGCGATTTCTACACTGCCGGATGGCTGAAATTGATGGGGGCTTGACCCCTATCTTTTTTGGATATAAGTTAGCAATAACTAACTATTTTAACAAGGAGGGATCACTTTGAAACAAAAGAAACCAAGCAGCCTGACCCGCATCTTGGGCTATGCGGGCGAGCACAAAAACCTGACGATCCTGGGCTGTATCCTGTCCGCCCTGTCGGCGGTGCTGGGGCTGGCACCCTACCTGTGTGTCTGGCTGGTGGCCAGGAGCATACTGGCCGCCTGGCCCAGCCTGGACGGGGCCGGGGATCTGGGCCGTTTTGGCTGGATGGCGGTGTGGTTTGCCATTGGCAGCATCCTGCTGTACTTTGCTGCCCTCATGTCCACCCATATCGCAGCCTTCCGCACCGCCCGGAACATCCGGCGGGCTGCCATGACCCATGTGCTGAAGCTCCCCCTGGGCTTTTTTACCGGGAATCAGTCGGGGCGGCTGCGCAAGCTCATCGACGACAACGCCGGGCTCACCGAGGACCTGCTGGCCCACAAGCTCCCCGACCTGGCCGCCACGGCGGTGACACCCATCGCTGCCATCGTCGTGCTGTTCCTCTTTGACTGGCGGATGGGCCTTCTGTGCCTGCTCACCATGGTGCTGGCTTTGCTGTCCATGTGCCTGATGATGGGCGGCAAAAATGCCGGCTTCTTCCACCGCTATCAAAAGGAGATCGAGCGCATGAGCGGCGAGGCGGTGGAGTATGTCCGGGGCATTCCGGTGGTAAAGATGTTCCAGCAGACGGTCTACTCCTTCAAGGCCTTCTACGCTGCCATTCAGGATTACAGCAACCTGGCCAGCCAGTACGCCATGAGCTGCCGGACAGGCCAGACCTGCTTCCTCACCTTCATCAACGGGGCCTTCGCCCTGCTGATCCCGGCAGCGCTGCTCATCGCCTCCGGCGGGGACGTGCGGACGGCGCTGGTGAACCTGATCTTCTACGCCCTGTTCGCTCCTGCCTGCGGCCAGATGATCAACCGCATCATGTATATGAGCGAGGCGGTGATGGAGGCCGACGAGGCCATCGGCCGTCTGGACGAGATCCTGAGCCAGCAACCTATGGAGGAGCCGAAGGTCCAAAAGAGGCCGGTCAACGCTGCCGTGACCTTTGACCATGTGACCTTTACCTATCCCGGCGCCAGCCGGCCCGCGCTGGAGGATGTGAGTTTTTCTGTCCGGCCCGGTGAAGTGGTGGCCCTGGTGGGCCCCTCCGGCGGGGGCAAGACCACCGCCGCCGGCCTGATCCCCCGGTTCTGGGACGCGGACAGCGGCAGCGTCACCGTGGGCGGCGCAGACGTGCGGGAGCTGGACAGCGCCGCCCTCATGGGGCAGGTGGCCTTTGTGTTCCAGGATACCCGGCTGTTCAAGGAGAGCTTGCTGGAAAATATCCGGGCTGCCCGGACGGACGCATCCCGGGAGGAGGTGCTTGCTGCCGCTCATGCCGCCCAGTGCGATGACATTCTGGAAAAACTGCCCCAGGGGCTGGATACGGTGGTGGGCGCCAGGGGCGTCTATCTCTCCGGCGGGGAGCAGCAGCGCATCGCCCTGGCCCGGGCCATTTTGAAGGACGCTCCTATCGTGGTGCTGGACGAGGCCACCGCCTTCGCCGACCCGGAGAACGAGCATCAGATCCAAAAGGCCTTTGAGACCCTGACCCGGAACAAAACGGTTCTGATGATCGCCCACCGGCTGTCCACGGTGCAGAATGCGGACAACATCATCGTCTTAAACGAAGGAAAGATCGCGGAACAGGGCAGCCACAGCGCTCTATTGGAGAAAAACGGCGTCTACGCCGCCATGTGGGCGGACTATCAGCGCAGCGCCCAGTGGAAGGTTGGAAAGGAGGCAGCGGTATGACGAAGAAATTACAGCACATCTTCGCCCTCAGTGAGAAGGGGGCAAAGGATCTGGTGAAGGCCGTATTCTGGTGCTTTGTGTGCAATCTGGCTCTCATGTTCCCCGTCGGGGCGGTTCTGTTCACGGTCCAGCATCTGCTGGGCTGTCTGGAGGGCGGCAGCGACCCCATGGAGGGGTTCTGGACCTATGTGGGCTTTGCCCTGGCGGTGCTCCTCCTGCTGTTCGTCCTCCACTGGTTCCAGTACGCCTCTCTCTACATCGCCACCTACCGGGAGAGTGCCAACCGCCGGGTGAGCCTGGCGGAGACCCTGCGCAGACTCCCCCTGTCCTTTTTCGGGAACCGTGATCTCAGCGACCTGACCTCCACCATGATCGCCGACTGCTCCAGCCTGGACCAGATGTTCTCCCACTATGTGCCCCAGCTATTCGCCTCCGTCGGCTCCACGCTGGTAATCGGGGTGTGTATGTTTGCCTGCGACTGGCGCATGGCCCTGGCGGTGCTGTGGGTGGTGCCTGTGGCGGTGGCGCTGACGGCGGGCTCCAAAAAGATTCAGGACGCCTTCGGAACGAAAAACATCCTGAATAAGCGGGCGGTGGCCGACTGCATCCAGGAGGGGCTGGAGACCATCCGGGACATCAAGGCCTGCCACCGGCAGGAGCGGTATCTTGGCGACCTGGAGGCAAGGCTATCTGCTATGGAAGGCAGTTCCATCCGGTCCGAGCTGGCCACCGGCGTGTTTGTGTGCTCCGCTCAGGCATTCCTGCGCCTGGGACTTGCCACCACGGTGCTCATCGGCGGGGCGCTGCTGCTGGCCGGGGAGCTCTCCTTCCTCTATTTCCTGGGCTTCCTGTTCGCCGCTGCCCGGCTGTATGATCCTCTGGGGGTGGTACTCCAGAATATCGCCGCCACCTTCAACACCAAGCTGCAAATTGAACGGATGCGCTCTATTCTGGAACAGCCGGTGCAGACAGGAACAGAGAACTTCCACCCCGACCGATACGACATCACCTTTGACCATGTCTCCTTTGCCTACCGGGAGGGAGCAGGGGTGTTGGAAGATGTGAGCTTCACCGCCCGCCAGGGGGAGGTCACCGCCCTCATTGGTCCCTCCGGCGGCGGAAAATCCACCGCCTGCAGGCTGGCTGCCCGATTCTGGGATGTCACCGGCGGGAAGGTGTCCCTGGGCGGAACGGACGTGTCCACGGTGGACCCGGAAACCCTCCTGCGCTCCTACTCTATGGTGTTCCAGGATGTGGTGCTGTTCCGGGACACGGTGATGGAGAACATCCGCTTGGGCCGCCGGGGTGCCACCGATGAGGAGGTGCTGGAGGCCGCCAAGGCCGCCCAATGCGATGAATTCATCCGTCGACTGCCCCAGGGCTACCAGACGGTGATCGGCGAGAACGGCTCCACCCTTTCCGGCGGGGAGCGGCAGCGGATCTCCATCGCCCGGGCACTTCTAAAGGACGCGCCGGTGGTGCTGCTGGACGAGGCCACCGCCAGCCTGGACGTGGAGAACGAGAGCGCCGTCCAAACCGCCCTCTCCCGCCTACTCCGGGGTAAAACGGTACTGGTCATAGCCCACCGGATGCGTACCGTGGCGGGAGCCGACCACATTGTGGTGCTGGAGGACGGCCATGTGGTTCAGCAGGGCACCCCGGCGGAGCTGATGGAGCAGGGAGGCCTCTACCGCCGTATGGTGGAGCTCCAGAGCAAGAGCGCCCAGTGGCGGCTGTTATGTAAGAAATAAAGCAGAACGACTGACGGGCGGCTCCCAATCATGGGTGCCATCCGTCAGCCGGTCTGTTTTCAATGATTTGCCCCATATATAGCATAAGCCCCATAGGTTCACATTGTGTACCTATGGGGCTTATGCCTTCGGATGTCCTTTTGTTTTGGCAAGTCACTACAATCTAGATATTTCAAATTTTCAATCGGCTTTCTGCATCTTGCCCAACGGCCCTTCTGGGCCGCGCCGCTTTTGCGGCGTTCGAGCGTTTTGCCAAAGGCAAAACCTCGGCGCAGGGCGAATTCACTTCGCCCGAGCAATTTAAAGAACCCCAGGTATCCAAAAAAGAAGCACCTGCTATGCAGGTGCTTCTTTTTTGGCAAAGCACTACAATCTAGATATTTTTAAACGCTGAGATATAAATTCCAGGCCCGAGATGTCAGAAGTTATTGGGTTCTATTTATCGAAAAGTACTGTCTAAATTCCAATATAAGATAAAAATATTGGTTTTAAATTTTAAACGTTTTGAAAAACCAGCCCCGAATAAAGAGAACGTCAAAAGCGTTGCGGCACAAGAGTTTTTAGGTAAAGCACTCCCCGCTTTTCAATAAAATTGTTCGAAAAGTGGAGATCGTTCATTTTTCAGAGATAATTTCACTTTTAATTAACTGGAATTCTTCCGGAACATAGTTTAAAGTATCATAGTCACGAAGTAATAGTAAAAATAATTTTTCTTTCATCCGTTCTATTAAAAATGTCGGAATAGAATTGACTACAATATATTCCCTGAATAAATTTTGAGACGCAATTTTATTGACATCAATGTCTGAAGACTCACTGATCAAAAAGCAATATAAAACTTATATACTGAGATGAAGAATAAAACTTTAGATGTTATAAATGCACGTTATTTTAAGAAACTACACTAAGCTGAAAAAGTGACACACAGCAAAGGTGCATTGAGATATTTGTTGGAGTCTTTAATTCAACTACCACATAGTAACGCATGTTCAAATTATAAAACAGAAGATCAATATAAAAATCATCGCCGCCCACATTGAGATAATACTGATTACCCAGGAAAGTAAAACCAGTCCCAAGCTCCAACAGGAGCTTGGGCACATCCCTGACTAATGCCTGCTCAATATCCCGTTCCACCATATCTTCTTTGAAAGGAACAAAATCGAAGATATAGGGATCTTTCATCGTCTGCACGGCCAGCTCGCTCTGGGGAGATGGAAGCCGCCTTTCAAAGTTGGACACCTTGTCCGCCAGCACCTGCCGCTGATACAGGCCGCTTTCGATCTGGTGAATCAAAACCGATCTTGACCAGCCATTCTTCTGGCAAGCGGCAAGATACCAACGGCGCTCCTCGGGCTCTGATACCTTGTCCAACAGAACTAGATTGTGCCCCCCACGGAATTTGTGCAACAACCTGCTGCACAAATTCACGATCCGGATAGGTCTGGGCAAACTTGGCCATATATTTCAGATTGCGCACAGAGTAACCTTTGCTGGCTGGAAATTCTCTCCGAATATCCGCAGCCAGGTTTTCGATAAATTTATTGCCCCAGGCTTTGTGCTCATTGATCACCGTGCCGATGCTGTGGTACAGCAATATCAGCTCTGTATTCACATGAACAGATGCTTGATATTGCGCTGTCTTGATCTCTCGCTTGAGCTGCTCAACGATGGCAAGATATTCACCTGAATTCATCAACATGCTTATTTTTCTCCTTCCGCTATTAGGCACCCAAGCAACCCTTGGCACCCTGTCAGTACATCCCGCCAGGTGGCCTCGAAATTGTCGGTATACCAGGGATCGGCCACCTCTTGGTCTGGCTTCCCTGCATATTCCATCAAGAGGTGCATCTTTCCATCGAAGTCGCCGCCGCAGATGCGGTACATATCGTGCAGATTCTCCCGGTCCATCCCAATCAGCAAATCGTACTGGTCGTAGTCGTGGTTTTGGAGCTGGCGGGCCGTTTTGCCAGTACAGTCGATCCCGTGCTGGGCCAGCT
>NZ_JACJJE010000005.1 GCF_016899775.1 Pseudoflavonifractor capillosus | reverse complement strand
TTCCATTTTTTCGCCCCCATATCTGTTTCTATTTTACCAGATATGGGGGCTTTGTGCTTGTTTTTTGACAGACTGAGGCGGGCACTCCGGTAGGGAGTGCCCGCCTCAGGCTGTCGAAAAAGTCCTAAGACTTTTCCGACAGCCTGCAAAAATGCCAATACTTTCCCACCGCTGTGCGGTGGAAAAGTCCTCGCTGCGCTCGCTGAACGCCTTGTCAAGCAAGGCATTCAGGGCATTCGATCCCACTCGAGGCGGGCTGCCGCCCCCTCGAGCTCCCCCGCCCCAACTTGAGCGGATTCTTCTCTACAGTGTTTTTTTGACAAGCTAAGGCGGGCACTCCGGTAGGGAGTGCCCGCCTTGCGTATCAAATCAATTCAGATGCTGGTTTGTTCTGATTCTTACTTGACCAGAACCGGGTTCACGCCCACCTTCTTGCCCTTCTCATAGACATAGAAGCCGGCGCCGGTCTTGCGGCCCAGGTAGCCGGCGGCCACCATCTTCCGCAGCAGGTGGGCGGGACGGTACTTGGTGTCGCCCAGGTCGATGTAGAAGGTCTCCATAACCTCCAGCAGGATGTCCAGGCCGATCATGTCCGCCAGAGCCAGGGGGCCCATGGGGTGGTTACAGCCGCGCATCATGCCCTCATCCACGTCCTCCACGCTGCCGATGTCCTCGTCCAGGACCTGCACGGCCTCGTTGAGCATGGGCAGGAGCATACGGTTGACGATGAAGCCGGGCTTGTCCTTGGCCAGGATGGTGCGCTTGCCCATGTGCTGGCCAACAGCGGTCACGATGTCAATGGTCTCCTGAGAGGTGCGCAGGCCGTAGACGATCTCCACCAGGCCCATCACCGGCACGGGGGAGAAGAAGTGCAGGCCCACAACCTTCTCCGGACGAGCGGTGGCGGCGGCCAGGCTGGTCATGGAGATAGAGGAGGTGTTGGAGGCAAAAATGGTGCGGTCGTCGCAGATCTTGTCCAGCTGCTGGAAAATGGCGCGCTTGGCGTCCAGATTCTCATAGATGGCCTCGATGACCAGATCCACGTTGGAAGCGGTATGTACGCTGGGGGTGATGGTCAGACGGCTCATGCAGTCTTCCTTCTCCTCGGCGGTCATCTTGCCCTTCTCCACCAGACGGTCCAGACGGGCGCTGATGCCGGCCTGCCCCCGCTCAAGGGCGGCCTTGCTCTGATCGTTCAGGATGACCTCATAGCCGTACTGGAGGGCGGTCTGGGCAATGCCGCTGCCCATCAGACCGGAACCGACAACAAAGATTTTACGGATTTCCATTTTGATCTCCTTCTTTTACTATGAAATTGTACGCCCTGGAACTTTCTCCAGGAGACCGGCTTCGGCGGAAATCGGTCACAATCATCTTAACACACCGCCTTGTATTTGTCCAGCGGAAATCCGGATTCCACCGGATTTTGTCGCCCGCCCGCCTCCCGGGGCTGTAAGAAGCCGGTCTGCCGGAGCGGGCAGCGTTCCGCGGCCGCCGGAAATCCCTTGCTTTTTCTCCTTGAACCGCCTATCATAACATCTGCCGGGCGGCCGCACCGGGGCGGCCTTACACGCTCAGCACCGCCCCCTGCACCTCCAGGCTTGCGGCTTTGCCCTCCCTGCATTATAATAGGGACACGACCGCGGGCTCCCTATACCGGTGAACCCGCCATTTTAATCTGGAAGGAGCACCTGCCATGCGAGGGACAAAAATCTGGCTTCTGGGGGGGCTGACGGCCCTGGTCCTGTCCGGCTGCGGCCTCCTCCCCGGAACGGAACGCACCGAGACGGAGGAGGTCCATGTGGGGGATACCGTCTCCACCTCCTGGTTCGACTATACCATCACCAGCGCGCAGTCTGCGGACTCTTATCAGGACCGCACCGCCGACGAGGGCTGCAAGCTGATCGTGGTGGAGCTCACCATCCAAAACCGCTTCGACGAGCCGGTCCCCATGTATGACTCCGATTTCCAGCTGTACTGGGGTGAATACGCCCAGGACCAGTGGGCCCTCCCACTGGAGCCCTACTGCTCTGAGCAGCTGCCCCAGGAGTACAGCCTGGCCGTGGGTGAGACCCGGGAGGGCGCCCTGGTGTACCAGGTCCCCGACAGCGCCTGTGACTTCACCCTGGCCTTTCTGGAGGTCTTTGACAACGGTACCCCTGAGGGGGAGGAGGGGGACGTCTACCTGGCCTACTTTACCACCTCCTGAGTCCGCCAGATCCACCGTTTTGACGCGCATGAACGGGGCCGCCGGCAAAGCCGGCGGCCCTCAGCTTTTAGGAAACACTCCAAGGCTCCTGGGGCGATCTATGTTACCCCGTCCGGAACCAGAAACGCCCGGACATCCCGGGCCAGTTCCTCCGCCCGGGACAGGATGAGCGGATGCTCGCCGGTCTCGTACAGTTTATAGCGGATGTTTGGGTTTAAGCCGCACAGCCGCCTGCACTCCCCCTCCATATCGTTGGACAGCATCTGGTCCGCCCGGCTGACCGTGATGAGCAGAGGGACCTGGATGGCCTCAATGGGGCGGTGGAACAGGCGGACGCCCTTTCGCTCATAGTTCACCAGGGCCTGGGTGTCCAGGTCCACCACCGTCTCCCAGTCCTCCCCCTGGCACCACTCATAAAACCCCCGGGCCTGCTCGTCCCCCTTGGCGGCCTGCCGCTCCCGGAGGATTCCGTCCCCGAAGCCCTGGGGCAGAGTGCTCCCGTCAAAGCTGTCCGCCACCACCCGGCCAAACAGCTCCGGGGCCTCCAGCGCGGCGTTGATGGCGGCGTACGCGCCCCCGCTGGTCCCCACCAGATTTACCTTTCCACAGGTCAGGTGCCGGCACAGCGCCGCCGCCTGACGGCCCTGGTCGATCCACAGCTCCTCCGGGAAGGCGTCCACCCGCTGGGACTTTCCATTCCCTAGAAAGTCCAGCAAAATTACCCGGAAGTGCTGGGTATACAGGGGCAGAAGAAAGGTAAACATCCGGGAGGAGGCGGTGTTTCCGTGGAGGAACAGGCAGGGCTCCCCTTGGCCCGCCTCCTGGTAGAAGAGCTCTTTCCCCTGATAGGTGAAATATGACATCCGCGCCGCCTCCCCTTGTCATTTGCCGGCATCAGCCCGGACCCGGCTTGTCTCTGGTCCCACTATACCTGATTTTTCCTTCGGATGCAAGGATGGGCCGCGAGAAAGGCCGCCCGGCTCAAATGGAAGCCGGGCGGCGGACACAGCGGGCTATCCCGCCGCCGGGGGCCGGGCGCCCAGGATGTGGAGAAACCGGATCTCCTGAAAGTAGTAAGTGCTCAGGGGGCGGAAGTCCGCGTCCTGGCTGTGGGCGGCCACCAGGATGTTATCCAGAGTGGGCGGATCCCCCACCTCCACAATGATGGGGGTGTGGCCGAACGTGTCGTAAGCAAACCGGAGCTGCACAAAATCCCCGGGCAGCAGCATATCCGGGGAGGCCGCCACCCCCACCGGCCCCTGGGACGCCTCCTGCCGGGTCATAAAGTTATAAAAGTAGGGCACTCCCGTCCAGGCGGGGGCTTTATGCCCCGCGTCAATGTAGTACCAGCCGAAATCCGGGGTGAAATTCATCACCCCGCTGCCCTGGTACAGGCACTGGGAGGCGAAGTTGGTACAGTCGCCCCCGATGGTCTCAAAGTCAAAATACCTGGGATTGCGGCTGAAAGCCCACTGGTGGGCGTAGCGCACCGCCGCCTGGCGGTCGTATGGAATCAACTCGGGCAAGGTATCTCCCCCTCTCCTCCCTCCATGCTATGCCCGCGGCGGCGGCCGGTGACCATCCCGGCAGACAGAGGGGGCCGGCGGCGGCACTTCATTTCTGCCGCGGCCGGCCCCGTCCAACTCTATCTGGTTTAGGTGGTAAAGTCCCAGTGCGCCGGGTCGGAGGAGTAGGAACCGCCTGTGCTCCACTCCCCATCCACCACATGCAGATCCGGGTAGGACACCACCATAAAGCTCCGACCGTACTGGTCGGTGACCTGAGCGGCAAAGCACAGGGTATCCCCCTCCTCCAGTTCCACCTCCTGAGGGTCCAGACGGAAACACCGGCCTCCCTCCTCAGCGTCCCAGCTCTCCGGCTTCTCGCAGCGCTCCATCCACGCCACCAGTTTTTGGTTTTGGAACAGCCCCATACGTACTGTCTTGACCCAGCTCCGTCCCACCGTATTGTTGACTTTGGAAGCCTCCGAACTGTTTTCCTCCACCACCAGTCCAAAGCTCTCTGGTATCTCCACCGTCCCCTCCAGGGACTGGGGAAGGGTCATCAGCGCGAACTCCAGGTAGCGGATGCCCACCGAGGGGAAGCTGTTCTGGTATAGATTTTCGTACTGATCCAGCAGCTGGGTCTGCCGGGTATCCCCGGCGATAAAGACAGCGGAGAGGGCAATCACATCCGTGAGAGGACAGGTGGCCTCCCCGGTAAACGCACCGCTCTCCTCCTCCTGGGCGGGAAACTCCAGGGTCTCCTCCCCGTTGTCCGCCAGGAAAATCACCGACATTCCGGGGGTATAGGTCTTGGGCACCGCCCGCAGGGAGAAGGTGACTGTGTTGGAGGCAAGGTCGGCGGAGCGCAGCTGGGTGCCGTAGTCGGCGGCGAGGCTGTTCTGGGCCTTCAGCACATCTTCCACCCGGTCGGTGATGGAGCCGATCTGGCGGTTCACCGAGGATGTGACATTCCCCACCGAATTGGCCAGCTCGTAATATCGCCGGTCCATCTGATCCAGGCGCTGAAAGAGCGTCACACCGCCCACGGCAATCACCAGAGCCGCCAGACCCGCCGCAGCCCAGGGCCACCAGCGGCGCTTCTTGGGGGGCCGCCCCACCAGCTCCTCCACCTGCTTCCGCTGGCCCTCGGTGAGCTCCTCCGGCTCGGCGCGCTGATAGCGGCCCAAAATCTCCTCCAGCAGCCTCAGCTGCTCCGGGGAGAAGTCCACGCTCTGGGGCTCCGGCTCCTCCTCCACCCCCAGCAGCCAGCCCACGGGCACCTGAAAGAGGCGGCTCAGAGCCACCAGCTTGTCGATGTCGGGCAGGGATATATCATTTTCCCACTTGTAAACCGTCTGCCGGGACACTCCCAGCTTGTCCCCCAGGGCCTCCTGGGAGAGCTCCAGCTCTTTCCGCCTGGCGGCGATCTTTTGTCCGGTGGTCATGGTATCATCTCCTCCCTGTCAGCCTAGCAGACGGGCGGTCCGCCCGCCACCATCCGGCGGTTTTGGTTTTGCTAACCGTGGGTTTACATGGGGGTGAAAGCGTTGGGGGACAAGGGGTTGAGGTTGGTTTGGATCTGTGAGGGGGATTTCGCCGCCTGCTCTTTTTAAGCCTTCCCCCTGGGGGGAAGGTGCCCCCGAAGGGGGCGGATGAGGGGGCAGTGATAGAGCCCTTTCGTCTGTTGCAGGAGGGTTTCGCCCTGCGGGGCGAGGTACTTTCCCAGCGATGGGAAAGTACCCAAAGGATCGCCGGGGGACGGCTCAGGATGGACACTTCGTGTCCATATTCGCCTTACCCCCCGGTCCCCCATTACGGGGGACGCGTACCTGCTGGATTTTGCAGCATTTCCGGCGCGCAAAATCTGAGTGGTTGGTCTCAATTCCCGCCGGGCCACTGGGCCCTGGCCGGATGGAAAATTGCGGCGGCTGCAATTCCACGGCTGCGCCTAGCCTGGCCGAGCAGGTGATAGCTGGTCCGTCATCGGCGGGCCGGTCTGGGACCGGCCCCTACGAAAGAAGGGACAGCTTCCGGATCCGCCGTAGGGGCGGGTGTCCTCACCCGCCCGTTCCTTCCCCTTGGGAGCCAACTCCCTTGATGGTGAGAATCATCATTTCTTTGAAGGGGGCGGCTGGAAAAATCAGGCAGCGAAACGCAGTTTCGCACAAAGTTCTTTTGGTTACTTTTCTTCCAAGAAAAGTAACGCCTCCTCCCGGGTGTAGCAGGTGTTGAGCACCTCCAGCAGGGCGTTGGCAGTCATGTGCTCGGGCAGTTCCAGACGCTTCAAGAGGGCCAGCCGCCGCTGGGCGCTGTCCGGGCGGCCGGTGAGGCCGGCGGCGAACAGGTCCGCCTTGGTGAGGGGGGGCTCCTGCTCCCGCGCCTCCCCCTGGTCCAGGAAGGTGGCCCCCGCCCGGCGGAGCACCTGCTCCAGCACGGCGGGGGGCATGCCCTCCACCCCCAGCTTGCCCTCTTTCCCCCGCTGGCGCTTGCGCTTCTCCTTGCCGTACACGTCGGGGATGTAGGCGTGTTTCAGGTACTGTCCCGGAATGGCGCTCTTGATGCGGTTCCGGATGACGAAGCCCGCCCCGTCCGAGTCGGTGAGGACAATGAGCCCCCGCTTCTCCGCCGCCCGGCGGAGAAGGGCCATCCGCTCCGGGTCCTTAAAAATGCCAAAGCCGTGGGTCTCTAAAATCAGGGTGTCCACCACCTGGGAGAGGGTGTTTTTGTCGTACCGCCCCTCCACGGCGATGGCCTCTCGTATTTTCAGCATGTCCGCTCCCCCTCACCGCCTAGGCAGGGCGGGCTTCCGGGCGGGGGCGGACAGCTCCAGCAGCAGGCTGGTGAGCAGCTGCTGCCCGTCCTGGCCGGTGGACTTCATGGCCAGGTCCGCCTCGCCGCATCGGACCACCGCCCGGCGGCACCAAGGCAGGGAGAACCGCCGGGCCGCGGTGAAGATCTTCTCCGCCTGGAAGGACCGCAGGCCCCACAGGTCGGCCACATAGGAGGCCCCCCTCCCCTTCTCCAAGGCCAGGCGGGCGGAGTACAGCTGCCGCATGTTCCGCCCCAGGGACCACAGGATCTTGATGGGGGGCTCCTGCATCTGGAAGAGCTCCCCCAGCACCTGGGCCGCCTGGTCGAATTTTCCCGCTCCGATGGCGTCGGTCATACGGAACACCACCGTGTCCAGCTGGGGGGTGGCCACCGCGTCGATGTCCGCCCGGGTGATCTGCGCGCCCTTGGCGTAGGCCCCGATCTTCTCAATCTCCCCGATCAGGTTAGTCATCAGGTCCCCGCACAGGAATATGAGCTCCGAGGCCAGATTGCCGTCGATGTCCTTGCCCAGGGCCCGGAACCGGCGGCGCACCCACTTCACCAGCTCTCCGGTCTCTTGACGGGCAAAGTTCACCACCACTCCATTCTGCTTGATGGCCCCCGCCAGCTTGGTGCGGGCATCCCCCTTGTAGGGGATCAAATCGTAGAGAAACACCAGGCACACGTAGTCGGGCAGCTCGGCAAAAAGTTTGGCGTAGGCCTCCCGGTCCTTCTCCCCCGCCTTGAACAGGTCAAAGTCGGTCACCTGGACCAGGGTGCGCTGGGCCATCATGGGCAGACAGTCCAGGGCCTCCTCCAGGCGGCGGGGGGACATCTCCTTGGCGGGGATCTCATGGAAATTGAAGGTCCCCATTCCCCCGGACAAAATCAGCTCCTTGAGCTGGTTCAAGCAGTAGTCCCGCAGATAGGTCTCCTCCCCATGGAGGATATAGAGTTTTCCCGGAGCCTGTGCAGACAGGTCCTTTTTCAGCTGCTGATAGCCGGCGGTATCGGCTTTTCCTTTGGGCGGCATGTCGTCTCCTCCTGCTCTCTTGGCTTACCGGTTCAATACGCTCAAATACTTCTCGATGCGGATGCCCTTGTTCTTCTCGCTCTCATCCCGCTCCAGCAGGATCAGGGTCTCCAGCACGTCCATGGCCCGGCGCACCGCCGACTCCAGGGGCTTTCCATTCAGAAGCTCCCCCACCAGCACGGCGGAGAACATGTCCCCGGTGCCCGGGAAGTGGACCTTGATGAACTCATAGGGGATGGTGAAGTAGGAGCCGTTTTTGTGGTTGTAGCCCCACACCACGTGGCTGCCCGTCTCCGACTCCACGCCGCTGGTCACCACCACAGACCGGGGACCGAAGGACAGCAGGCCGTCCACCACGGCCTTGGCCTCCGCCTGGGTCAGGCTCTCCTGCCCCACATACCGGCCGGTGAGGAAGGTGGCCTCCGTGAGGTTGGGGACGATCACGTCGGCCACCCCGATGAGGCGGCGCATGTTGGCTACCGTCTCCTCCGTCACCCCGTTGTAGAGCTTGCCGTCGTCGGCCATGATGGGGTCGGTCATCACCAGCAGGTCCTCCTTCCGCTGGCTGTCGATGAACTCCCGGATGATGTCCACCTGCTCCGCCGAGGCCAGAAATCCGGTGGTGATGCAGTCGAAGGAGAAACCCAGGTCCTTCCAAACGGAAATGGATTTCTTCATGTATTCGGTGGTGTCCAAAATCGTGAACTTCCCGTAGTCCAGGGTGTTGGACACCAGGGCGGTGGGCAGGTTGTAGACGCTGTGGCCGAAGTTGGACAAAATGGGCAGCATGGCGGCCAGGGCTACCTTGCCGTAGCCGGGCATGTCGTTGATGATTAAAATGTTTTTGCTGTTTTTGCTCTTTTCCATTGGGTTACCCTTCTTTTCTGTTTTTTCACGTGGAGATTTCGCTGCCTGCGGGCAGCGAGTGACTTTGCCCGCGGCGGCTCGTCGTCGCAATGGCCCAGGCCACCTTCTCTTGGCCCTTCGGTCCAATTCACCTTGAGTCCACTCGACTCCGTTTCCGCCTGGTGGCGAAAACTGCGCTCGTTCCCTTGCTCCTCCTCTTCCCGGCGAACCCACTTCGTTGGGCTTCGCCGGGAGGTACGAGAGAGATTACCCAAAACGCCGCCGGGGACGCGGCCGATGGACTACGGCTCCGCTTCGCTCCGCCTAGGTCCATAGGACCGCTTTCCCCGGACCCCATCACGGGGGACGCATACTTGCTGGATTTTCCAGCGCTTCCGGCGCGCAAAATCTGAGTGGCGGTCTAAATTCCTGCCGGGCCACTGGGCCCTGGGTGTGCAAAAATTGTAACCGTTGCGGTTCAAGAACCGCGCCTGGCTTTACTCAGCCAACGCTCTCGGTGCATATCCTGGCGGGCCGGTCTGGGACCGGCCCCTACGGAAAAAACGAAACCGTTTCTATATACATCGTAGGGGCGGCCCCATGTGGCCGCCCGTTTCCCTAGAATTCGGATGCCTGTAGGGCGCGGCCTCCCGGACGCGCCGCCCCCACCCATGGACAGGCGACCGCGAGGGTCGCCCCTACGTGGCTGCAAGAATGTGTGTGAAACCTGGATACCGCGGGCGGCCCGGTGTGCCGCCCCTACGGGAATCCGGAAACGTCTCCGCTCCCGCCGTCCCCCTAATCCGCACTTGAGCCCCACCGGCTCAAAAGGCGCGCTTCCAACCAGTAGGAGTACTTCCCAAAGGTTACCGGAACCTTAGCGGCAGCGGTAATAGTACGGAAACCATTCAGCTGAGCCACCCGCGCCTTTGCGATAACGGAATATCTCCTTAATTGTCGCTCTCGTAAAATGGGGGTCCGGGGGGAGCCAGCGTATCGGATGGGGCGAAGCCACATTCGATTTGTGGCTCCCCCTGGCGTCTTTTGGTTCCTTTTCCACGCGGAAAAGGAACCCGCCGCCGGGGCGGCGGAACTCCCCCGTAAAATTATTCCAAAAACTCCAGCACCACCGGATTGAACTGCTCCCAATTCCGCCGGGCCACAAAGTGGTCCCCCGGCAGGATGACCAGCTTACTGTTGGGAAGGGCGGCGGCGATGAGGCGGGTATGCTTCTCCCGGATCATGTCTCTCTCCCCGGCGACAACCAGAGTGGGTATGGTCAGCCTCTCCAGATCCTGGGGTTTGATATGGGGCTGGGTCACCATGAGATTGAGCATCTCCCAATTGCTCTTCGCCTGCCTGCTGAACAGGCCGCACACCCCACAGGCACACCACCCCGCCACAATGGGAATCTGGGTGGACAGTTTCACCCCCGAGGGGCGCAGATTGGCTCCGTTCAGCACCAGCTTCTCCACGTACTGGGGGTACTTCAGGGCAAACAGCAGGGCAATGTTCCCCCCGTCGGAGAACCCCAGCAGGTGGCATTTGGCGATCCCCCGCTGGTCCAGAAACTCCTTCAAATCCTCGGCAAACTGGTCCAGGGTAAAGGGCGCGCTCCCCCGGGGGCTTTTCCCGTGGCCCCGGGTGTCCAGGGCGATCACCCGGTATTTTGGGGAAAAGGGCTCCATCTGCCGCTTGAAGTAGGTGTGGTCCTCCCCGTTGCCGTGGAGAAGCACCAGGGGGAACCCCTCTCCCGTCTCCACATAGTTTAAGGTAATGTCCATGCTACTCCTCCAGACCGGTGGCCGCCAGGGGGATCACATTGATCACCGGCTCCTCATAGGGGTGGGCCGCCCGGATAGCGGCCAAGGTCTCACAAAGCCGCTCCCCCCGGCAGCAGACCTCGATTTTCAGCTCCTCCGCCTGGCACACCTCCCCCGGCGTGCCCAGGAAGGGGTCCGTCCCCTCCAGAGGCCGCCAGCAGCTGTGCACCCGGCTCCAGGACATACAGCGGTCGTAGGCCCCGATGTGCCCGGCGTCCACCGACCACAGAGCCTCCCGCACCGCGTCAAAGTGGCTCTCCGGGAGGAAAATCTCCAGCTTATAGACCTCTTGCTTCACTTGCGCTCCTCCCGCTCCACGTTCTCCCAAAATTCCTCGCTCTTCACCTGGGGCAGCCAGCGGCGGCAGTCGCCCCCTCGCCCCTCCTCAAAGTGGCAGGCGGCGGCGTAGTCGCAGTACCGGCAGGCGTTCTTCTCCGGGCCCCGCCAGAAGGGGTCGGCGGAGATATTCCCCTCCGCGATCTCCCGGCAGATGTCCCGCAGGGTGGCCTGGATGTGGCCCCCCAGCTTGCCCAGCCGCTCCGCAGAGGCCAAGGCCTCTCCCGAGATGGCCCCGGTGGTCTTGGACACCTTCAGGGGCAGGAAGCGGTAGCCTTTCTCCCCCGGCGTCTCCATGGCGGAGAGCACCTCCGGGTCGTCCAGCACCAGGCCGCTGCGGGTGAGCTCCTTGTCCAGCTGCTTGCGCCAGGCCTCGTCGCTCATGGTGCGGCTCCCCCGGATCACCGCGTCCCGGGCGGGGAGGTAGAGCACCCCGGCCCCCTCCACCGGCTGGCCGTAGTACTGCGCTCCCCGGTCCTCCAGGGTGAACAGGTACAGGAGCATTTGCAGCCCCAGGCCGTTCCACACCTCGGTGAGGTCGAAAGACTTCTTGCCCGTCTTATAGTCCACCACCCGCAGGTACAGCTTGCCGTCGTGAACCCAGCCATCTACCCGGTCCACAAAGCCGGTGACGCTCAGGGTCACCCCGTCCACGGTGAACTCCACCGGGGGCAGCTCCCCCCGCTTGCCGAAGCCCAGCTCGAAGGAGATGGGACGGAATTTGGAGGCGGCCAACTCCTCGGCCACGTTGTCCACCACCGCCTGGACCGACCGGAGCAGGCGGCGGAACAGATACCGGAACCGCTCAGTCTGGTTCTCCAACCCCCCCAGCTCCTCCTGGACATACCGCTCCACCGCGGCTTTCGTCAGCTCCCGCAGCCGCCGGCGGTTCTCCGCTCCGCCGATGGGGTCGTCCCAGCCGGGGAGAACAGTCTGCTGAAACATCTCGTCCTGGAGCACATGCTCCAGCACATCGTGGACGAAGGTTCCGTACTCCGGTGCTGTAAAGCCGGCTGGCTTGCGGGGCTCCGCCTCCAGGCCATAGCGCATGAAGTAGGAGAAGTGGCAGGATTTATACTTATCCATCCGGGAAGCGGACATGGGCACCCGCTGGCCATAGAGGCGGTCCACCGCCGTGGGGGACAGGTGTCCCCGCTCCCAGCGGCCCGCCCGGTCCAGCCGCTCCACCGCCGGGGCGTACTTTGGCAGCTTGGCCAGGGCGTCGTGGGCCGCCCGGCTCCGCCCCGCCTGCTCCAGGGCGGGCAGCGGGGCCGCCAGGCGGAAGGCCCCCTGTAAATCCTCCTCCCTCTGGACCTTCAAATCGGAGAACAGCAGCTTGAGCCGCTCCGCCAGAAAGCTGGGGCGGCGCTCCTCCCCCGAGGGGCTCTGGCCGGACCAGCTGACGATGAGCCGCTTTGTGGGCCGGGCGCAGGTGAGGTAGACGGTGGTCATCTCCCGGTACAGCAGCTCCTCCCCGCTCTGGTTCAGCTCCAGGCCGTAGGAGGCCAGCAGGGAGCGGTCGTCGTCGGACAGCAGGCCCGGGACCTGAGTCACCATGGGAATGGACTGGTCGTCCGCCCCCAGGAGAAAGAGCACCTGCACCGGGTGACCCGTCTGGCGGGTGGTCTCCCCCGCCGTCACCCGGTCCAGGGAGACGGGGATGGTCCCCACGTCGTACTGAGAGAGGACCAGCCGGAACAGGGCGGCGAACTCGTCCAGCTCCATGGGGGTATCCTCCAGCTGAGCGGCGCACTGCTCCAGGCCGCCGCACAGAATGGACCACAGTTGCCGGTACTCCTCCGCCAGGGCGGGCTGGTCCCGGCGGCGCAGCTCCTCCACCCGCTCCTCCAGGCGCTCGGGCAGGCCGATCTTCTCCAAGAAGCTGTAAAGGGCAATGGCCTGTCCCCGCCCGGTGTGGTTGGTGTTTTTACGCAGCAGTTCCAGGGGCTCGGCCACCTGGCGGCGGGCCCGGTCCAGCCGCTTCACCAGGGCCTGGTCCTCCTTCGTCCAGTCCGCCCCGTAGCCCGCGGGGTGCATGGCCCAGTCCTTCTTCTGGGTCCAGCGGCTCCCCCGCAGGTTCCACTTGATCACGTAGTTCTCCAGCAGGTCCTGGTCCTCCTGGCTCAGGTCGGTGAGGCCGGTCTTTAAATACCGGAACACGTCGTCGTACCGGTAGCCGTTGGCTACTGTGTCCAGGGCCGCCGTCACCAGGGTGAGGATGGGCTTTTCCAGAATATCCGTCATGGCGGAGGAGAACACCGGGATCTCATACCGGGGAAACACCGACTCGATGAGGGGCTGATAGGCGGCAAAATCCCGGGCCACCACTCCGATATCCCGGTAGCGGTACCCCTCCTTCCGCACCAGTTCCCGAATGCGGGCGGCGGTCCACTCCACCTCGGAGCGGGGAGTGGAGGCCTGGAACAGCTCCACCGTACCGCCGCAGGGAACCGGCTCCGGCCGCTCCTGGGCAAAGAGCTGCCGCTCCACTGTCTGGAGTTCGGGGGCCTTTGCCGGGTCCTGTCCGTCAAGGGTCTCCACTTCACAGGAAATCCGCTCCTGTTTGGCCAGGCGGAGCAGTTGGGCGGCGGTGCGCCGGGCGGGTGAGAAGATCCCCACCCCCCCTTCGTCCTCCTCCAGGTGGTCGCAGGTGAGGGTGACGGTAACAGTGTCCGCCTGTTTCAGCAGCTCCCGCAGCACCTCCTGCTGCTGGGGGGTGAAGTCGGTAAAGCCGTCCAGCCACAGGTCGGCTCCCTGGGCCCAGGGGCAGTCCCTCAGCTTCTCCGCCGTCCGGGTGAGACGGTCCCTGGGGTCCAGGGCGGTGCGGGCGGACAGGGCCTCATAGGCGGTACAGATAAGCCCCAGGTCATACAGCTTGTCCCCCTCCCCTGCTCCGGCCTCCTCCCCCGCCTGGAGCAGGAGCTCCGGCCGGACGCAGCAGCTTTTCAGCTCGTCCACCGTGGACAGCAGCTCCTCCAGAAAGGCGGGGCGTCGGGAGGGGCGGGCGTACACGGTGAGCTGGCTGGCCACGGACCGCACCGCCCGGTGCATCATCAAAATGCGCCCCCCCACGTCCAGCTCCGGCTCCCCCATGCCCCCCGCCGCCAGGAATACCCGGTTGCTGAGGCGGCTGAAGGAGAGCACCTCGGCGTAGAGGGAGACACGGTCCCCGCCGAAGCGGCACAGGGCCCGCTCCGCCTCGTGGGACTGCTGCTCGGGCACCATCAGGATTTGGCGCTTGTCCGGCCCTCCCCGGCACAGCCGCTGGAGCACCTGGGTGGTCTTTCCGCTCCCGGCCCGGCCCAGAATCAGTCGCAGCATACAGCACTCCCCCTTTCATGTTTTGTTTGGTCAGTGCTCTCATCATACCACACTTGGAAGTGCAAAAAAAGACCTTCTTCCCAGAAGAAGGTTTCTCTGTCCATTCCACACAAAGCACTATAAGCCCCCTGTAAGACGTTCCTTTTTCACGGGCAACGGAGGATTGACCGCTATACTACCTCCGGCAGTCATACCCACCTCCGGCTCAAAACCGGAGAGGCGCCGCTGCAGCGGCGCCTCTCCATCAAATCCTCTATATTCTTCCAGTGGCTTTCTGTACCTTCCGCGCGGCCCAGGCAGTTCCGCTCCGATGGACCGCGTCTTCGGATGTCGTGTCCGGTCAGCAGCAGCCGTTGTTGCAGCCGCAGCCATTGCCGCAGCCGTTTCCGCTCCAGCCGTTCCCACAGCAGCAGCACAGAATGAGAATCAAAATAATGATCCACAGGCAGCCTCCGCCGCCAAAGCCGTTATTGCAGCACCCCATTGATGAAGTACCTCCCGTTATGAAGTCTGAGACGGCTCTCCGCCGTGCTCAGTCCATCCTATGTACTGGGAAGGAAAGGGTTACAGATAGAGGCTGTCAAATTTCATCAGAATGGCAGCTACCTCTGCCCGGCTGGCCGGATCCTGCGGCCGGATGGTCCCGTCGCTGGAGGGGACGATGAGCTGGTTGGCCGCCGCCCAGGACACGGCCTCCTGGGCCCAGGAGGCCGTCTGTCCTCCGTCGCTGTATTGGGACAGATCCGCCCCGCCGGTGAGGGTCAGCCCCAGGTACTGCCGGGCGAAGCTGTGGAGCATCACCAGAAGCTGCTGGCGGGTAATGCTCTGCTCCGGGCCGAAGGAGCCCTCTCCGGTGCCGGCGGTGACTCCCTGGACATAGCCCCAGCGCACATAGGGGGCGTACCAGCTGTCCGCGGCCACATCCCAGAAGCTGGCCTGGGCGCTGTTCAGCTCCTCCTCCGGCGAACCCGCCAGGCGGTACAGCACCGTCACCAGCATGGCCCGGTTCATCGTCAGGTTCGGTGAGAAGGCGTCGGCACTGGTGCCGGAGAACAGACCGTTGGTGTAGGCGTACTCCACCGCGTTCTCATACCAGTCCCCCTGTGCCACATCCACAAAGGGCAGGGACTGCTTCCCGGCATCCGTAAAGGTGTAGCTCCCCTGGAGCCCCAGATACATCACGCCGGAGCGCACCGCCAGGGCGGCGGAGGTGTCCTCCCCCACCAGGTAGCGGTGTCCCGCCGTCAGCCGGGTCCCGGAGGGCACCGTGGTCCCGTCGGTCACGTCGATGACCGCGCCGCTGTGGGCCAGCTCCCCGGTCCCCCCGTAGATCATCAGGCCGGAGCCGGTGGGCAGGGTGATGGTGTCCCCCTGGGAGAAGGTACGGCTTTGAAAATCGGCGCTGTACAGGCCGCTCGTGCCGGTTCCCCCCTGGAGCTGGGCGGCCGCTTGGTCGTAGGCCTCCTGCATGGCGTCGTTCTGGATCTCCTCCAGCTGGCTCTGGGCGCTGGGGAGAAATGTATCGGTGAGATAGCTCAGGGAGATCAGGCTGTCCCCGTTTCCCAGGGCCAGCGCTCCCCCGGCCAGCGCCGCCGCCAGCCCGGCCGCGCACAGGGCCAGGCGGAATTTGGGCCGTCTCATGTGGCGTCTCCCTCCTCTTCCTCGTCCTCCCGCTGGGAGATCATATAGCTGAGCGCCAGCAGGCTGTCGGAGAAGTGGACGCTCTCCACCACCACGTCAGAGCCGGGAAAGGCCACCTCGTAGTTGGTAAAGTTCCAGATGCCCCGGACGCCGGCGGCCACCAGCCGCTCCCCCATACACTGGGCGGCGGACTTGGGCACCGTCAGCAGGCCCACATTGACCGGGTGCTCTGCCAGGAACGCCTCCAGCGTGTCGGCGTGATACACCGGCACGCCGGCAATCTGCGTGCCCACGGTGCGCTCCTGCACGTCAAAGGCGGCCAGCAGCTGAAAGCCGTTGCTGGAAAATTTGAAGTTTTCAATGAGGGCCCGGCCCAGGTTGCCCGCCCCCAGCACCACAATGGTGTGGCCCCGGTTGATCCCCAGGATCTCCCCGATCTGCTCCTTGAGCCCGTCCACCTTATAGCCGTAGCCCTGCTGGCCGAACCCGCCGAAGCAGAACAGGTCCTGCCGGATCTGGGAGGCGGTCAGCCCCATGGACTTGCCCAGGGCGCTGGAGGAGATGCGGACCACCCCCTTGCGCTGCAGCTCGGAGAGCTGGCGGTAATAGCGGGGCAGTCGGCGGATGACCGCTGTGGATACCTTGGAATTCCGCTTCATAGGCTCCCCCCTTCTTTCTGATGTATTTTCCATAACAGTAGTTTACTCGAACTCGCCCTCCCTGTCAAACCCCGGATTTTGGGGCAGGCGCCGGGGCAGCGAGAGGACCGCCGCGGCTGATCTCTTCCGCGGCGGTCCTTTTTCCGATGCCAGTGGTTTATTCTGCTGCGCCCAGATACCGCTCCCGCACCAGGCGCAGCGTCTCCGGGGCGTTGGCCGCCAGGACGGGGGTGCGCCGGTCCAGGGGGAGGAATTCCCCCTCCAGATCGCACAGGCTTCCCCCGGCTTCGGCCAGGATGATCCGGCCGGCGTTGTGATCCCAGGGACAGGACCGCAGGGTCACGAACAGATCGGCCTCCCCCGCCGCCAGGGCGCACAGCTCCAGGGCCACCGAGCCCAGGCTCCGCACTCCCCGGACCTCCCGGGCCAGCCGGAGCAGTCCCTCCTGACGGGGGTGGGGATTCAGCAGGGTGCGGGGCACCCCGGGGACGGTCATCAGCAGCTCCTGCACCTCCCGCCGGCGGGAGGTGTGGAGGGGGGTGCCGTCCCGGAAGGCCCCGCTCCCCGCCTCAGCCCAGTATAGGGCGGGCCGCTCCACGTCCAGCACCAGGCCGAACAGGGGCTCCTCCCCCCTCCAGCACCCCACGGACACGGCGTAGTTCCGGTGCTGGCTGACAAAGTTTGTGGTGCCGTCGATGGGGTCCAGGTACCAGGTGCAGCCCTCCGCACCCTCGTTGGCGGCGGGGTACTCCTCCCCCACGATGATATCCTGGGGGAACGCCTCTGAAATCCCCCGGCGGAGGAACTGCTCCGTCTCCTTGTCCCACCGGGTCACCAGATCCTGGTACCCGCTCTTGTGCTGGATCTCATCCTCCCGCAGGCGGCTCTCCCGCAATGCGGCGCCGGCCTGCAAGACCAGCTCCCGCGCTAAGGCAAATCGCTCCATAACTTGTCCTTCCTCCTCGTTTCGTCCCTCCAGCAAACCACATTTTGGACCGTCTGTCAAGTTTTTTCTCCATTTTCATTCCGTCTGTCCTTGCAGAAACCCGCCGGCGAATTGACAGCGCCATGGAAATAAGCTATGATAGTGTCTGCTGCATTGACCGCGAAGCGGTTTCATGATGCGGCAACGTCTGTAAAAGAGGGAAGGAGTTCTCATTGTGAAAGAACGAGAAACATTTGCCTCCCGCCTGGGATTTGTGCTCATCTCCGCCGGATGTGCCATCGGCCTGGGCAACGTATGGAGGTTCCCCTACATCGTAGGGCAGTACGGCGGCGCCGCCTTTGTGGTCATCTATATCATGTTCCTGCTCATCATGGGTCTGCCCATCATGTCCATGGAATTCTCCGTGGGCCGGGCCAGCCGCAAGAGCATCACCATGTCCTTCCAGGAGCTGGAGCCCAAGGGCTCCAAATGGCACTGGTACGGCTGGTTCGGCATGGCGGGCAATTACCTTCTGATGATGTTCTACACCACCATTGCCGGCTGGCTGATTCTCTACTTCTTTAAGGTGGCCGCCGGTCAGTTTGAGGGCATGACCACCGCCCAGGTCAGCGAGGCCTTTACCGCCATGCAGACCCAGGATGTGGGAATTCAGCTGCTGTTCATGGCCCTGGTGGTAATCCTGGGCATGGTGGTGTGCAGCCGCGGCCTGAAAAACGGCGTGGAGAAGGCCAACAAGGCCATGATGCTCTGTCTGCTGGCCCTGCTGGTAGTGCTGGCGGTGCGGGCACTGAGCCTGCCCGGCGCGGTGGAGGGACTGAAATTCTACCTGGTCCCCAATTTCCACAACCTGATGTACGACGCCGAAGGAAATTTCCGCCTGTTCCGGGCGGTCTATGACGCCATGGGCCAGGCCTTCTTCACCCTGAGCCTGGGCATCGGCGCCATGGCCATCTTTGGAAGCTACATCGGCCGGGAGCGGAGACTGTTCGGCGAGGCCATCAACGTGGGCATTCTGGACACCTTCGTGGCCTTCACCTCCGGCCTGATCATCTTCCCCGCCGCCTTCGCCTTCGGAGTCAATCCGGACTCCGGCCCCAATCTGATCTTCGTCACCCTGCCCAACGTGTTCAACTCCATGCCCGGCGGGCGGCTGTGGGGGGCGCTGTTCTTCGTGTTCCTGTTCTTTGCCGCCCTGTCCACGGTCACTGCGGT
Source organism: Pseudoflavonifractor capillosus (assembly GCF_016899775.1). Taxonomy (GTDB): domain Bacteria; phylum Bacillota; class Clostridia; order Oscillospirales; family Oscillospiraceae; genus Lawsonibacter. The sequence continues at coordinate 93,798 of NZ_JACJJE010000005.1, read as the reverse complement.
GTTTGAGAACATCCTGGCCTGCTGGATGGACCGGTGGAACATCTCCCGGGGCAAGGCGGTGGCCGCCAATCTGGTGCTCATCCTTCTGCTGAGCCTGCCCTGCCTGCTGGGCAACAACCTGTGGAGCGGCGTGCACATTCTGGGCATGAGCATCATGGATTTCGAGGACTTCCTGGTGAGCAACAACCTGCTGCCCATCGGTTCGGTAATCTACCTGCTGTTCTGCTGCACCTCCTCCAAGTACGGCTGGGGTTTCGACCGTTTCCTGGCGGAGGTGGACCAGGGCCAGGGCATCCGCTTCCCCGCCCGGTTCCGGATCTACTTTACATATATCCTGCCGGTGATCGTCCTGGTCATTTTTGTCATGGGCTACTGGGACAAGTTCGGCGGCTGAGACGCCTTGCCGCACGCCAGTACGTTGTCATAAAAATGCTCCCCGGGTTCTTCGGTCAAACCGAAGCCCCGGGGAGCGTTTTTTATTCCCGCAGCAGATAGCAGAAGTCGCCGGCATAATAAAACTCCAGCTGGATTTCATAGCACTTTGGCCCATAATTCAGAAATCCGCTGATCCATGCCTGATTGTATCCGTACATCTCGTCCATCACATCCACCGTCCCGCCGGGATAGCGCTCCAAAAACTCCGTAATAGGCATTTTCCGCCCGGTGAAGCTGCCAAAGTTGCCGCAGAGGACGTCCTGGTACTCCAGGACATAGGCATGGCAGAACCTCCAGTCCACCCCGGTGATCCGGACGTCGCCGTCCACCTGGCAGGCATCCTCCACCCGCAGGTATCCCCCCTGAAAACAAAGCCGGACAGAGGCCCCCTCCGGCACAAGCTCCATCAGATACGCATCGTGCAGGCTGTACGGCGGCTCCGCTGTCCGCTCCTTTCGGACTATGGTCTCCACGGCCCCTCTCCCCTTTCCGCGGCTGCGCCGCCCCAATCTTCTGTCCTCAGCATACCGCATTCCCACCGGTATTGCAAGCAGACCGCCTATGTCCAAAACATAGAAAAACCCAGACCCAATATGGGTCTGGGTTTTTGTAATCTCTGAGAGAATCTTACATGGCAGCGGGCACGTGGATGACCCCCACGGGGCACTCCTTCACGCACAGCTGGCAGCCCACACACTTCTCCTGATCGATGTAGGCCACATTGTTCTCCACGGTGATGGCCTCTCTGGGGCAGGCCTTGGCGCACTTCATGCAGCCGATGCAGCCCGCGGTACAGGCCTTCCGGGTCTGGGCGCCCTTGTCCTTGTTCTGGCAGAGGACCACAGGCTTGCGCTTGTGCTCAGGCACCACCTCGATGACGTGGTTGGGGCACACGGCGGCGCAGGCGCCGCAGCCGGTGCACTTCTCCCGGTCCACCTTGGCGATGCCGTTCTCAATGTGGATGGCGTCGAAGGCGCAGGCCCGGGTGCAGTCCCCGTAGCCCAGGCAGCCGTAGGCGCAGGCCCCGTCGCCGCCGTACAGGCCCTTGACGGCCTGGCAGCTGGAGATACCCTCGAAGGTGTAGCGCTTGGAGGTCTTCTCACAGGTGCCGGAGCAGGCCACAACGGCCTTCATCGGCACCATGCTTCCCGCTTCCACACCCATGATCTCAGCGATGGCCGCGGCGGTTTTCGCGCCGCCGGGGATGCACTTGTTGATGCCGTTCCCCTCTTCCACGATGCTCTTGGCGTAGTCGGCGCAGCCCGCGCAGCCGCAGGCGCCGCAGTTGGCCCCGGCCAGCACGCCGGTGATCTGCTCCACCCGCTCATCCACAGGGACGTACATGACGATGGAGGCAACCACCAGAATGACCGCACCGATCAGGCCGATCACCGTAACCAGCACCACCGCCATCAGAATCATCTGCATATCCATACTCTATCTCCCCCTCCTATCAGACGCCGAAGATGTTCTCGACGATACCGCCGAAGCCCATGAAGGACAGGGAGACCATCGCCGCGGCAACCAGGGTGATGGGCAGGTCCTTGAAGCACTTGGGAGGCATAGCCTCTTCCACCCGGCGGCGCACGCCGGAGAACAGCACCATGGCCACCAGATAGCCGATGCCGGCGCCGGCGGCGCAGACGATGCTCTCCAGGAAGTCATAGCCGTTGTCGATGTTCAGCACGGTCACACCCAGGATGGTGCAGTTGGTGGTGATCAGAGGCAGATACACGCCCAGAGACTTGTACAGGGCGGGGATGTACTTCTTCAGGATGCTCTCCAGCAGCTGCACCAGCACAGCGATGATCAGGATGAACACGATGGTCTGGAGATAGCCCATATCCCACGCGCCGCTCTCCGGGGTCAGCAGGAACATCTGAATGGGCCAGGTGGCCGCGGTGGCCAGCACCATGACGAAGGTGACGGCCAGGGACATGCCTACCGCGCTGTCCAGCCGCTTGGACACGCCCAGGAAGGGGCAGATGCCCAGGAACTGGACCAGCACGTAGTTGTCCACCAGGATCATGGAGAAAAAGATAACAGCAAGCTCAACAGCCATTATGCATTCCCTCCTTCCGCAGCCTCAGCGGGGACGGAGGCCTTCTCCTTCTTGGGGCGGGTGGTCAGCCAGGTGGCCGCCGCCATCATCACGCCGAAGATAAAGAAGCCGCCGGGGGCGCTGGTCATAATGGTGAAGGGGTCGATGGACTCAGGCAGAACCTGAATGGCAAAGCCCTCGGGCAGGAAGGGGAACAGGCCGTCCAAACCGGACATCCAGGTGCCGGAGCCCAGGATCTCACGGATGGTGCCCATGATGGTCAGGGTGAGCATGAAGCCAAGGCCCATGCCCAGTCCGTCCAGAGCGGAGTCCACGATGCCGTTCTTGGAGGCGAACATCTCGGCGCGGCCCAGAATGATGCAGTTCACCACGATCAGGGGCAGGTACACGCCCAGGGCCGTATCCAGTGCGGGCACAAAGGCCTTGACCAGCATCTGCACCACCGACACGAAGCCGGCGATGACGGTGATGTAGCAGGGGATACGCACCTGATTGGGGATGATCTTCCGCAGAGCGGAGATGACGATGTTGGAACACACCAGCACGAAGGTGGCCGCCAGGCCCATGCCGATGCCGTTGGAGGCCATGGTAGACGTGGCCAGAGTGGGACAGGTGCCCAGGACGAGCACCAATACGGGGTTTTCTTTCAGAAAACCGTTGGTAAATACTTTCAGCTTATTGTTGCTGCTCATCTCAACTCACCGCCTTTCAAGGAATCTGATTGTAGGCCTCAATGGCGGCGTTCACCGCATTGATGACCGCAGTGCTGGAGACGGTGGCGCTGGTACGGGCGTCCACGTCCTCGTTGAGCACCAGAGGCTCGGCGGCGGACAGGCCGCTGTACTGGGCCAGATACTCGGGGTTGTCCACCACGTTGCTGCCGATACCCTTGGTCTCGGTCTGCTGGGTGACGGTGATGCCCTCGATGTTGCCGTCGGCGTTGATGCCCACCATGATCACCACGTCGCCGCCGTAGCCCTTGGCGGAGGCGGTGATGGCGGCGCCGGCGCCGTTGTCGGCGGTGTAGACGGCGGACACGCCCTCCACAGTGATGCCCTCCACGGGGCTGAAGCTGTCAGCCTCAGGGAGCACCTCGGCACGGGCGGCGTTCTCCGCGGCGATGGTCGCCTCTTCAATAATAGGAGCGGTCACCTCATTGGTGGCAGCCAGAGCACCGGTCACCACCACGCAGATCAAAGAAAGCACCACGATGGGTTTCCAAATACGATTCCAGTTGTTCATTTCCCGGCACCCTCCTTGTTCTTCTTGACTTTGGCGATGCCCAGGCGGTCCTGACGGGTGAGAACCTCAATGTAGGGGACGGTCAGGTTCATCAGCAGGATGGAGAAGGACACGCCCTCTGCCATGGTGCCCAGGAACCGGATGGCGCAGGTGATGATGCCCAGACCCAGGCCGAAGATCAGCTTGCCCTTGGTGGTGGTGGGCGAGGTCACATAGTCGGTGGCCATGAAGAAGGCGCCCAGCAGCAGGCCGCCGGAGAGCAGCTGATAGATGGGGTCCTCTCCCGCCACCAGGGACAGCACCGCCACGGTGGCCAGATAGGTCACGGGGATGGTGGGGCTGATGACCTTGGTGCCGATGAGGAAGAGGCCGCCCACCAGGATGGTGATGGCGCAGGTCTCGCCCAGCACGCCGCCGTGGGTGCCCAGCAGCAGGGTCAGGTAGCTGTCAGAGCCCACCTGCCCGGCCACGGCCAGGGGGGTGGCGGAGGCGAAGGCGTCAATGTCGTTCACTGGATGGGGGTAGTTGGACATGGCCCCGGCAAAGCCCATGGCCATGGCGATACGGCCCACGATGGCGGGGTTGGCGAAGTTGTAGCCCAGGCCGCCGAAGAGCTGCTTGACCACCACAATGGCGATGAAGGCGCCCACAATGGCCATCCACCAGGGGAGGGTGGCGGGCATATTGAAGGCCAGCAGCATGCCGGTGACCACGGCGGAGAAGTCGCCGGTGGGGTTCTCCCGGTGCATGAGCTTGCAGTAGCCCCACTCAAAGAAGACGCAGGCCACCACGGTCACAGCCACCAGGATCAGGGCGTTGATGCCGAAGATAATCACCGAGGCGATCAGGGTGGGGCACAGGGCCAGGCACACCCGCTGCATGATCTTCTGGGTGGTGTCGGTGCTGGTGATGTGGGGGGCCGCGGTTACGATCAGCTTATTGTTGTCCATCACTTCTTACCTCCATTCTTCATGAGGATCTTTGCCAGGGCAATGGAGGGGGCCAGAGGCCGCTTGGCGGGACAGACAAAGGAACAGGTGCCGCAGCTCATGCACAGATCGGCGTTGAGCTCCTGGAGCTGCTCCACATCGCCCTTCTCATAGGCCTTGACAATGTCCTTGGCCGCCAGACCCAGGGGACAGGCGTTGACACACCGGCCGCAGTGGATGCAGTTGGTCTTCTTGGGCAGATGGGCCCACGCCTCGGAAAAGGCCAGAACGGCGTTGTTGTTCTTCAGAATGGGCTGATCCAGACTGGCCACACAGGTGCCCATCATGGGGCCGCCGTACAGCACCTTGCCCGGCTGGGCGGTGAGGCCGCCGCAGAAGTCCAGCAGCTCCTGGATGGGGGTGCCGATGATGACCTCCACATTCTTGGGCTCCTTGACGATGTCGCCGTCCACGGTGAGGCGCTTGGTGGTCAGGGGCATGCCGGTCTCTAAGTACTTGCCCACAAAGGCGGTGGAGGTGACGTTCATCACGATCACGCCCACGTCGGAGGGCAGGCCGGGGAAGGGAACTTCCCGGCCGGTGCAGGTCTCAATGAGCACCTTCTCAGCGCCCTGGGGGTAGCGGCAGGGCAGCTGCTTGACCTCAATGCCGGCCACGTCGATGGCGGACTGCATCTTGGCGATGGCGTCGGGCTTATTGCCCTCGATGCCGATGATGCACTTGGGGATGTTCAGATACTTCATCACGGCCTTGATGCCGCTGAGGATGAAGTGGGTGTCCTCCAGCATGCACCGGTGGTCCGAGGTGATATAGGGCTCACACTCGGCGCCGTTGATGAGAAGGGTGTCAATCTCATCCAGGTTCTTGGGGGACAGCTTCACCGCCGTGGGGAAGCCGGCGCCGCCCAGGCCCACCAGGCCGCTGGCGCGGATGGCGTCCGTGAAGGACTTGAAGTCTGTGACCTGGGGGGGAGCGATGGAGGGGTCCACCTTCTGCTCCCCGTCCGGGGTGATGACCACGGTGGTTTGGGTCGACCCGTTGGACCCCACCATGGTGGAGATCTCAGCGACGGTACCCGACACGCCGGAGTGGATATCGGAGGACACGAAGCCCCCCGCCTTGCCTACCACGGTACCTACGTACACCTGATCGCCCTTCGCCACCACAGGGGCCGCCGGAGCGCCGATGTGCTGGTTCATAGACAGGACGATCTTTGACGGAAGCGGCATGGCCACCGTCTCAAGGCCGGCGGTCCGCTTCTCATGCGGCACGCCCGCGCCCTGCGCAGAGCGTTTGAGAAATTTGCTCATTCGGATTTCAACCTCCCTATACTGCAATCGCTGGGAATAAATAATCGTATCTCTCCTGCCGGCGCTCCACTCTCCCACGGGAGCTCGGTCCGGCCCTTCTTTTCAGCCCTCCCTAGATCCGTTCTCTGCAATTTTGGGCCCCTCCACGGCACAGCAAAACCCGCCGGTCTCTCCCCTTGTGTGAAAAACCGTCGGTTTTCCTGGCACGCCCCGCCGGTCCTCCCGGAGCGGAGCGCCCTCCAGCCGTCTCGGAGCTGTGCGGCCGCTGACCGCGGATTGCCCCACAGGCGGGGGCAATCATTGGCTTTTATCATACACCCTTTTTGCCGAAAATGCAATCGTTCTTTTCCCAGATTGCATCCTTTTGCTCCAAAAAATTCTCACATTTTTTGAAGAAATTTCAGCGGTTTTCCTCCCGGTTCCGCCGTCCGCAGACAGACGGACCGGCACAGAGGGCGCCTCTGTGCCGGTCCGCATTCTCAACCGTATCCTATCATAATGTCTGACGGAGATTCTCTCAGTCCTCGTCCGCCGCCGCGTCGTACATGGGGCGGCCGCCGGAGGAGGCCTGTCCCGCCGATGTGGAGCTGGCCGCCGCCCGGAACCGGGCCCGGGACTGCTTGATCTCGTTGTAGGCCTCGGCCACCGCCTCCTCGGTGCGGCGCAGGGCGTCCTCACAGTACTCGTTGGCCGAGCGCTTCAGCTCCCGGCTGCGGTCCTCCGCCTGCTGCATCAGCTCGTTGGCCCGCTGCTTGGCCTGGAGGAGGATGGTCTCCTCCGAGAGCATCTGCTTGGCCTTCTCCTCCGCCTGACGGCGGATGGCCTCGGCCTCCCGTTTGGCGGAGGCGATCAGATCCGCCCGGCTGGCCATCACCTTCTTGGCCTCGGACAGCTCCACCGGGAACTGGGCCCGGATGTCGTCGATCAGGTCCAGAGCCCGGTCCCGCTCGATCATGCACCGGTCGCTGGACAAAGGCACGTTCTTCGCCTCGTCCACCATATCAAACAACATGTCCAGCAGCTCTTCCACTCCGCTTGCCATGGTCAATCCTTCCTTTCCTGCAGTTCCTGCATTCTCCGGTTCACATCGTCTACGATCTCCCGGGGCAAAAACTCTCCCAGGTCGGCCCCGTACCGGGCCATCTCCTTGACGATGGTGGAGCTCAGGTATGTATATTTCTCGCTGGAGGCCAGGAACATGGTCTCCAGACCGGGGTTCAGCTTCCGGTTGATGACCGCCATCTGGACCTCCTGCTCAAAGTCGGACACGGCCCGCAGGCCCTTGACCACCACGTGAGCCCGGCGGCGCTTGGCGTAGGCGGCCAGCAGCCCCTCGGAGTAGTCCACCTCCACGTTGGGGAACCGGGCGGTGGCCTTTTTCAGCAGCTCCACCCGCTCCTCCGGGGTAAACATCCCCTGCTTTTTAGAGTTGATCATCACACAGACGATCAGGCGGTCAAAGCAGGCGGCGGCCCGCTTGATGATGTTCAGATGACCCAGGGTCACCGGGTCAAAGCTTCCAGGGTAAATGGCAGTCTTCATGGACGGCGCTCCCCTCCGTTTCTCCGGTACACCGTCAGCTTGATCTTTCCGTACCGGTAGTCTTTTCCACGCTCATAGGGCTGAGATAAGTCGGGCAGCACCTGTTCCAGCGGACTTTCGCAAATCATTATACCATGTTCCCGGAGAATGTCAAATGCCGCGATGGTCTCCATGGCCTGCTCCAGAAGGCCGCTCTGGTAGGGCGGGTCCAGGAAGATCACATGGAATTTTTCCCGGCAGGACATGAGGTAGGAGATGGAGTCCCCCTGGACCACCTTCCCCTGCCCGGTCAGGCCGGTGAGCTTCAAATTCTCCCGGACCAGGGCGGCCGCATCCTTCCGCTGGTCAACGAAGGTGCACCGGGCCGCCCCCCGGGACAGGGCTTCGATACCCAGCTGGCCGGTACCGGCGAACAGATCCAGAATGTCCCGGCCGGGGACCTCAAACTGTACGATATTGAACAGGGCCTCTTTCACCCGGTCGGTGGTGGGGCGGGTCTCCATCCCCTGCAATTCGTTCAACCGCCGCCCGCGGGCGGAACCGGAAATCACACGCATATCTGATCTTCCTTTCATGGCATGAACTTCACTCGAGTCTGGTCTCCCAGTGCTCCGCCCTGCGGGCCTCAAAGCACATCCGGAGCTGCTCCGGGGTGGTCTTCTCCAGGTCCAGCTCGGGCAGCTCGTTTAGGGAGAACCAGCCGCTCTCGCTGGTCTCCAGGTTCTCCCGGAACTCCCCGCCCAGGAGGGTGCACAGGACAAACACGATGCACACCTTCCAGGGGTAGACCGTCTCGTGGTGGTTTTCCCCGTCCTGGAGGGCAATGACCCGGTCGGCCCGCACCTCCAGGCCGGCCTCCTCCCGCACCTCTTTCACCGTGTTTTCCTTCACTGAGACGTCCGCGTCCACCCAGCCCCCGGGCAGGGCCCAGCCTTTGGGCTCCTTCACCAGCAGGATGCGCTCCCCCTGAAAGACGGCGGCCCGGGTGGCCAGCTTGGGGGTCTGGTAGCCCGTCTCGTTGCAGAACCACCCCTTGACCTGCTCCAGGGGCAGGTCCGCCTGATGCGCCACCATCTCTGCGGCGATCTCCCGGATGCGGGCGTACCGCTCCAGGTCAAACTTATCCCTTCCATAGTACAGTCCCGCCTGGGCCAGGCTCTGGAGCTCTGAGGCCCAGGAGAGCCACTGTTCGCCGTGCTTCATAGACCGCCCATCTCCGTTTCAAACTTCAAAATCTAATTCTCTCGAAAGTAGTGGTACACCGCCTGGGCGGTGTTCTTGGGCACCACCTGTTCCAGCTCCTCCAGTGGGGCCTCCCGCACCGCCTTGACGCTCTTGAAGTGCTTCAAGAGCTGGGCCCGGCGCACCTCACCCACCCCGGGGATCTTGTCCAGGGTGGAGCCCTGGACCCGGCCCTTCCGCTGCTGGCGGTTGAACTCGATGGCAAAGCGGTGGGTCTCCTCCTGGATCTGCCCGATGAGGGCGAACACCGCCGGGATGGCCTGAATGCCGATCTCCCGGCCATCGGGGGCCACCAGGGCCCGGGTGCGGTGGCGGTCGTCCTTCACCATGCCGAAGGCGGGGATGTCCAGGTTCATGGCCTCCAGCACCCGCTGGGCCACCCGCACATGGTTCTCGCCGCCGTCGATCAAAAGCAGATCCGGTTTTGTATTAAACTTCTCGTCTCCGTCCAGGTACCGGCGGAACCGCCGGGTGAGCACCTGCTCCATGGAGGCGTAGTCGTCCGGTCCGTTCATGTCCTTGAGCTTGAAATGCCGGTAGTCCCGCTTCAGGGGGCGGCCGTTCTCAAAGACCACCATGGAGGCCACGATGTCGTCGGAGCCGGTGTTGGAGATGTCGTAGGACTCCATCCGCCGGGGTGTCTCGCTGAGGCCCAGCATCTTCCCCAGGGCCTCCAGCAGCTTGTTCTGCCGCTCCTCCCGGGTGGTGGCACGCTCCACCTCCTCCACGGCGTTCTGATTGGCCAGCTTGATGAGGTCCATCTTGGCCCCCCGCTGGGGGGTGATCAGCTCCACCCGGTACCCCACCTGTTCGGACAGCATCCGGGTGAGGGGCACCTGGTCGGACAGCTCGCAGGGCAGCAGAATCTGCTTGGGCAGACGGGTGCGGCCCCCGTAGTATTCCCGGATGAGGGAGGACAGGACCTCCTCCTCGTCCTCCTCCATGGGGGTCTCCAGCAGCTCCATGTCCTTGGCCGCCAGGTCCCCGTCCACATAGTGGAGGACCACAAAGCAACTCTTGGCCGTCCCCCGGAAAAAGCCCGTCACGTCGGTGTCCGCCAGGGAACCGGCTACCACCTTCTGCCGGGCCCCCAGCAGCTCGATGGCCCGCAGCCGGTCCCGGATCTCCGCCGCCTTCTCAAAGCGCAGCTCCTCCGCCGCCGTCTCCATCTCGGCGGTGAGTTCCTCCTTCACCTCTTTAAAGCGGCCCTCCAGCAGGGAGACCGCCTGGGCGACGGCCTCGTCGTGCTGGGGCTTCAAATTTTCCGAGCGGCAGTAGCCGTCGCACTTGCCCATGTGGAAGTTGAGGCAGGGCCGCTCCTTTCCGATGTCCCGGGGAAACTTCTTCCGGCAGGAGGGCAGGCGCAGGGCGGTGCGCAGGGCGTCCAAAATGTTCTGGGTGCTGTGCCGGCTGGCGTAGGGGCCGAAGTACCGGGCCCCGTCCTCCGCCACCCGGCTGGCCAGGGAAAATCTTGGGTAGGCCTCCTTGGACAGACGGATATAGGGGTAGCCCTTGTCGTCCTTTAAAAGGATATTGTACCGGGGCTGGTGGCGCTTGATAAGAGAGTTCTCCAGCACCAGGGCCTCAAACTCGCTGTCAGCGATGATGACGTCAAAATGGTCGATCTGGGACACCATGGCCCGGGTCTTCTCCGTGTGGGAGGCCAGGTTGGCAAAATACTGGCTCACCCGGTTTTTCAGGGCCTTGGCCTTGCCCACGTAGATGACCTTGCTCTGGGTGTCCTGCATGATGTATACGCCCGGCTTGAGAGGCAGACTGTGGGCTTTTTCTTTGAGTTCGTCAAAGGTCATGGGTGCTTTTCCTGCCTCCTTTTCTATGGTATTCGTGGGAACTTCGCCCTCTGCTCCATCCCCCAAGCCTTCCCCCTGGGGGGAAGGTGGCACGGCGAAGCCGTGACGGATGAGGGGGCGATGACAGAGCGGTTTCGTCTCTTGCAGGGGGGATTTCGCCGCCTGCGGGCGGCGAGTGACTTTCTGGCCAGAAAGTCACCAAAGAACCGCTAGGCCTTGTTTGAAAATTGGAAATGTGCCCGACGGCGAGGGATTTTTTCGCCAGACAAGGCGATTTGACGCGGCAATACTTTGTGTATTGCAAGGAAAATCAACGCAGTATGGCGGAAAAAGACCCGCCGTTGGGGCATATTGACATGTTTCAAACATGGCCTAGGGGGCCGGCTCAGGATGGACACTTCGTGTCCATATTCGCCCACCCTACCCCCTCTGTCGCTGCGCGACATCTCCCCCTGACAGGGGGAGTCGGCCCTAGGACCCCCATTACGGGGGTTACCCCTTTGGTCAGGCAGAACATTTCCGGCGCGCAAAATCTGAGTGAGTGCCTAAATTCCCGCCGGGCCACTGGGCCCTGGGTTAGTGGAAAATTAGAGCGAGTGCGGCTCCATTTCTGCGCCTGAGTTTGCCGAACCAACACGCCCGGTCCGTTTCCAACCGTAGGGGCGGCACACTGGGCCGCCCCTAAGCCTTCCCCCTTCCAAGGGGAAGGTGCCGAGCGCATGCGAGGCGAATGAGGGTGGGCTCTGGAATCGCAGAGGCCCCTTAGCGGGCCGCCAAAGTCGTCGGCCCCTACGGCGTTCATCGGGCAGGTTGCTGTATTTTTGTAGGGGCGGCCCCATGTGGCCGCCCGCTTTTTATCCCGTCCTGCTCAGGCTGAGTGAAAGCATGGAAAAATACCGGCTCAAAAGGCTCCCCCGCCTCCGCTTCTAATATCAAAAAAGGCGCCGCATGGCGGCGCCTTTTCATGGTGCTTGGGAAATTACTCGGAAAAGTCGGAGGAGATCATCTTGTACAGGGCCTCCACCGCTTCCTTCTCATCGGGGCCATCCGCAATCAGCTTGATGGGGGTGCCCTTCACGATACCCAGGGACAGAACGCCCAACAGGCTCTTTGCATTCACCTTCCGCTCATCCTTCTCCACCCAGATGGCGCTCTTGAACTCGTTGGCCTTCTGGATAAAGAACGTGGCCGGTCTGGCGTGCAGCCCAACCTGATTGTTAACGACCGCTTCCTGACTATACATACAACCGTACCTCCGCACTCGTCATATTGTGTCTTTAGCATACCAGATTTATCCCGTTCCCGTCAATGACATTTTTCACAAATCTATGCTTTTCCGCTGCAAAAAATTACAAGCAGAATGGATATTCGTTTTTTTGTACGACACTTCCGTTTTACGTTCCACGTTTTACAGTCAAAATGACGGATTATTTCAGGCGCTGAACGGTTTTTCATGGGGAGGCCGCATCTGAATTTAACGCCGCTCCGGCCAGGCCGCTTCAGATCATCACGTACGCCTCACATTACTTCAACTCCACCACGGTCACGCCGTCCTCACCCTCGCCGTAGCGGCCGGGACGGAAGGACTTCACATAGCGGCTGCGCTTCAAATAGGTGCGCACCGCATTGCGCACCGCGCCGGTGCCCTTGCCGTGGATGACGGTGACTGTCTCCAGCTTGCCCAGCATGGCGGTGTCCAGGAAGTTCTCCAGGGTCACCAGGGCCTCGTCGGTGGTCATCCCCCGCAGGTCCACCTCCCGGGGCGCGGCGGAGCGGAGGGTGCGCTCGGCCCGCTGAATAATTTTCCGCACATCCTTCTGGCTCTGGGTCTCCCCCTCCACCACCCGGACCTCGCTCTGCTTGGCGGAGATTTTCAGAATACCGGCCTGGAGCTGCAGGCTGCCGTCCTTGTTCACCGACAGTACGGTGGCCTTTGTGCCCATGGACACCAGCTCCACCGTGTCCCCCGCCTTGGCGTCCCGGGTGGGGGGCGGCGCCTCCGGCTCCTGGACCGGGCCGCCGATGTTCTTCTCCGCCTCGTTGAGCAGATGCCTCGCCTGGGCGCGGCCATCGTTCACCTGCTGCCAGTCCAGGTCCTTCCGCTTCTGGAGCTCTTTGAGCTCAGAGATGGCCAGGTCGCTGGCCGCCCGTGCCTCCTCGATGATGGCCCGGGCCTCCGCCTGGGCCTTCTCCACCACCTTGGCCCGCTCGGCCTCCAGCTTGTCCCGATACTCCTTGGCCTTGGCGGCGGACTGCTCCATCTCCAGTTTCAGGCGCTTGGCCTCGGTGCGCTCCTTCTCCATCTCCTGGCGCTGCTGGTCCAGCTTGGTGAGCACGTCCTCAAAGCGCACGTTCTCTGCGTCCAGCCGGGCGGCGGCTTTTTCGATGATATACTCCGGTAAACCCAGCCGCCGGGAGATGGCGAAGGCGTTGGACTTGCCGGGGATGCCCAAAATCAGCCGGTAGGTGGGGGCCAGGGTCTCCACGTTGAACTCACAGGAGGCGTTCTCCACCCCGGGGGTGGTCATGGCGTACACCTTCAGTTCGGCGTAGTGGGTGGTGGCCGCCACCAGGGCCCCCAGATTCCGGGTGCTGTCGATGATGGAGGCGGCCAGGGCGGCGCCCTCTACCGGGTCGGTGCCCGCCCCCAGCTCGTCCAGCAGGATGAGGGAGCGGTCGTCCGCCTCGTTCAAAATGCCCACGATGGTGGTCATGTGGGAGGAGAAGGTGGACAGGGACTGGGCGATGGACTGCTCGTCTCCGATGTCGGCCAGCACCCGGTCAAATACCCGGACGGCGGAGTCCGCCCCGGCGGGGATGTGCAGGCCGCACTGGGCCATAAGGGTCAGCAGGCCGATGGTCTTTAACGTCACCGTCTTGCCGCCGGTGTTGGGGCCGGTGATCATCAGGGTATCGAACTTGTCCCCCAGCTCCAGGTCGTTGGCCACCGCCGTCTTTTTGTCCAGCAGGGGGTGGCGCGCCTTTTGCAGGCGTAAATACTTCTCCGACAGCCGGGGCTGGCTGGCCTCCATGTTCAGGGACAGCTTGCCCCGGGCAAAGATGGTGTCCAGCCAGATGAGCAGGTCGTAGTTCTCGGAGATGTCCTCCTTATGGGCGGCGCACTGGGCGGACAGCTCGGCCAGGATGCGCTCGATCTCCTTTTTCTCCCGGGCAGCCAGCTCCCGCAGTTCGTTGTTGGCCTTCACCACCCCCATGGGCTCGATGAAGAAGGTGGAACCCGAGGAGGACACGTCGTGGACCAGGCCGGGGATGGAGTTCTTGAACTCCGACTTCACCGGCACCACGTACCGGTCGGAGCGGATAGTGATGATGGACTCCTGGAGGTATTTGGACTGGTTGGAGGAGATGATCTTCTGCAAAATCTCCCGCACCTTGGCCTCGGTGGAGCGCATGTGCCGGCGGATGGAGGCCAGCTCGCTGCTGGCCGAGTCGGCCAGCTCGTCCTCCCCCACGATGGAGTTGGTGATGGTGTCCTCCAAAAAGCGGTTGGGGGTGAGGGCCCGGAATAAATGGGAGATGGGGGTCTTCTCCTCGGTGTCCCCGTACTCCTTGGCGGTGCGGGCGCACCGGAGGACGGCGGCGATCTCCAGCAGCTCCCGGGTGTTCAGGCTGCCCCCCATGTCCGCCCGGTGGAGGCTGGCCCCCACCGGCTTCACCCCGGAGAAGCCGGGGCTTCCCCGCTGGATGAGCATGTTCACTGCCGCCGTGGTCTCGTCCAGGGCCCGCTGCACGTCGTCCGGGTCGGTCATGGGGCGCAGGGCCAGGGAGCGCTCCTTCCCCTCCTGGGTGGCGGCGCAGGCGGAGAGCTGCTCCAGAACCCGGGGCAGCTCCAGTGTGACGATGGATTTTTCAAACAGGTCCGTCATAGCTTGCCTATCTCCTGTCTTTCCTATATAAGGTTCGTATCTCGGTTATTTTCTCACACTTTTGCCGTTTTGACAAGGGGCGGGGCTTATGGTATGCTGAGGCCGAGGACCCCATTTGTTTGAGAGGAGGCACCCCTCATGTTTACTCCCATCGACCTGGAGACCTGGCCCCGCCGGGCGGTCTTTGAAAACTTTCTGGAGCTGGACTGCAGCTACAGTCTCACCGTCCCCCTGTCCATCGCCTCTCTGCTCCGGTATGTGCGGGGACGCGGCCTGCGCCTCTACCCCGCCCTCACCTGGGCGGTGACCACCGCCGTCAACCGGCACCAGGAGTTCCGCATGGCCTATGACCGGGAGGGACGGCTGGGGTACTACGACCTGGTGCACCCGGAGTACACGGTGCTGGACCCGGCCACCCACAATATGGACAGCCTGAACACCGCCTATACCCCCTCCTTCCCGGACTTCTACCGGGCCATGGCGGAGGACCTGGACCGCTTCCAGCGGGACGGGACCCGCACGGTCAGCCGGGAGAACTCCATCCTTCTTTCCTGCGTGCCCTGGTTCTCCTACACCGACGTGTCCTTCCACCCCAAGTCCAGCCTGATGTTCCTGCGCCCCATGTTCGTGTGGGGCAGGTACCAGGAACAGGGGGAGGATGTCACCCTCCCCTTCACCCTCCAGGTCCACCACGCGGCCGCGGACGGGTACCACTGCCACCTGCTGCTGGAGGAGCTGCGCGGCCTGCTGGAGCGGCCGGAGGAGTCATTTGCCCTTTGATTTTCGTCTTTTCTCTTGCTTTTTGGGGAGAAATCGGTATAATAAGGAATGTCTACGCCTTCCATTGGCGGGGGCGCGGCATACGGGCGGACTCCGATGGTCCGCCCGTTTTTTACTCCGCCGCCCCGGGAGGCCGCATCAATCGAGAGGGAGGAATTTTATTTGGAATTGATTTTACAGATCAACAGTTTCATCAACGGGATCGTCTGGGGTCCTATCATGCTGTTCCTGCTGGTTGGCACGGGAGTCTATCTCACCGTCCGCTGCGGGTGCCTTCAGGCCCGCAAATTCGGCTTTATGCTGCGCAGCACCCTGGGCTCCCTGTTCCGCAAGACGGACAAGGCCTCTGGCGGGCAGAACCTCACCCCCTTCCAGGCGGTATCCACCGCCCTGGCCGGGACTGTGGGGACGGGCAACATCGCCGGTGTCACCGGGGCCATCTTTGCCGGAGGACCGGGGGCGGTCTTCTGGATGTGGGTGTCCGCCTTCTTCGGCATGATGACCAAGTACGCCGAGATCGTCCTGGCTGTGAAGTACCGCCAGGTGGACGGGGACGGCACCCACTTCGGCGGCCCTATGTACTACATTGAAAAGGGCACGGGGCACAAGTGGCTGGCGGTGCTGTTCGCCCTGCTGGGCGGCGTCGCCTGCTTCGGCATCGGCAACATCGCCCAGTCCACCGAGATCGCCGGGGCCATGCAGTCCCTGGTGGGCCTGCCCCCGCTGTACACCGGCATCCTTCTGGCCATCCTCACCGCCTTTGTGGTCATCGGCGGCGTGAAGCGCATCGGGCAGGTGGCCTCCTACCTGGTCCCCTTTATGGCCATCTTCTACATCGTGGCGGGCGTGTCCGTCATCCTGCTGCGCATCACCGACGTCCCCGCTGTCCTGGCCTCCATCTTCACCGAGGCGTTCAGCTTCCGGGCGGTGGGCGGCGGCGTGTTCGGCTACGCCATTCTGGTGGCGATGCGCCAGGGCTTCGCCCGGGGCGTGTTCTCCAACGAGGCGGGCCTGGGTTCGGCCCCCATGGCCCACGCCGCCTCCAACACCAAGGAGCCGGTGGAGCAGGGCCTGTGGGGCATCTTCGAGGTCTTTGTGGACACCATCATCATCTGCACCCTCACCTCCATGGCGGTGCTTCTGTCCGGGGTGCTGGAGAACGACATCAACTCCTACGGCTCCAACGGCGCGGCTGCCGCCGCCGCGTTCAACGCCATCCTCCCCGGCACCATCGGCGGCACGGTGCTCCAGATCAGCCTGCTGTTCTTCGCCCTGTCCACCATCCTGGGCTGGAGCTACTACGGGGAGCGGTGCTGGGGCTACCTCACCCACAACAGCAAGACCGCCAACCTGATCTTCAAGGTGGCCTTCGTGCTGGTGTGCGTGGTGGGCGCCGTGGGCTCCGGCAGCCTGATGTGGGACATCTCCGACACCCTCAACGGCATGATGGCCATTCCCAACCTGATCGGACTGCTGCTGCTCTCGGGCACGGTGGTCCAGCTGACCCGCACCTACTTCAAAGACAAATAGCCTTCGTGTAAAACAAGCCCGGCGGACCGCAAATGCGGTCCGCCGGGCTTGCCGTTTCGGATGGTCAGCTGATCTGACCGGAGGGAGTGCAGGATAGGGAAATATCTACATACGTTGTACCTGCTCCTAATTTTGTCAGCTTAGCAGTTAATTCCGCTTTGTTTCCAGACTCTGAAATACGTTCATTTTGATAGGACCAGCTGCCGCTGGTGGTGTGGGAAGAGTCCGTACCTACCACCCAGGCGCTGTCTCCATCATAGCCAAAAGTCGCCTCCAGCGTCACTTTGGCAATCACACTTCCCGCATACCGGTAAGTCGACGTCTTTTCCGCACTCTTCGTTTTGGAATAGAGCGCCGTATCCCGTACCGTCAGGACCGTCTCCACCTGAATTTCTCCGTACTGGGTCTGAATGGTCTGTACCTCCTGGACCGTTTCAGCCGTGGCCGCGTAGGAGGGCAGAGCCAGCGAACCGGCAATCAAACCCACCGCCAACAAAATAGACAGCTTACGTTTCATCCGGACCTTCCCTTTCTTCATAAATGATAAGTCTTTCTGTTACCTCAACCTTCATGGGCTGTGTTTCCAAGAGAACCACCCAAACAAGCAGCAGAATCATTGCGGCCGCAACTACGCCCGCAAAGATTCGTCTGCCCAGCTTCCGCCGCCTTTTCCGGCGCTCCAGCAGCTCCGGGTCCAGTTCCTCCAGAAAGCACTGGGCCAGCTCCTCCGGCTCCCCCAGGCATCCGGCCACTTCATCGGGCGCGGCGTCGGGCTTGCCCTGAAGGAAATCGTCGGCCATCCGCCGGGCCTGGGCCAAAAACCGCTCCCGGTCCTCCCCGGGACAGTCCAGACAGCGCTCCAGGGCGCGGAAGTAGTCCTCCATGGTGCTCCAGGTCTTCATGCTCCCTTCCCCCCTTCCGTCAGGCCCAGGATCTGGTCCACTGCACCGGTGTACCGCCGGTATTCCCGAATCAGAGCGTTCAGATACTCCTCCCCCTCCGGGGTGATGGCAAAGTAGATCCGGGCCCGGTTGTCCTCGCTGACCACCTTCCCCTGCTCCTCCACATAATTAAAGTCCTGGAGGCGGTGGATGGTCAGGTAGAGGGTATTGAAGGTGATGACCCCCTGGCTGAGCACCTCAATCTCGCTCATCATCTCATAGGTGTACATGGGCCGCCGGCGCAGGAGAAACAGCACCAGCATCTCGGTGGTCGCCTTTTTTAGGGATTCCCGGAACCCCTCCGGGGTCCCGCTTCGCTTTGCGGCTTTTTCCATAAATACCACAACCCTTTTCTGAGCTCAATATCATTATAAAACAAATTATTTTTTTGTCAATATATTTTTCATTGACATGTATTATTTTTTATGATATATTCAGGTCACAGAGAGGTCTCCCGGGTATCTGATCAGGAGGTGTATTCCTATGGACCGCCGATGAAACCAAATAAGACTATGTCATTTCCTTTACACCCAATATCTAAATAAGATTGAGGAGGAATTTCAGCATGAACATGAAAAAATGGAGCGCGGGCGTAATGGCCGCCGCAATGGCGTTCTCCCTGGCTCTTCCCGCAGGGGCAGCCGCCGACCTTGAAGCGATTCAGCCGCTTGCCTCTTATGACGACTCACAGGATTCTCCCCACAAGACCGTCTATGCAGGCGATTATACCTATGATTGCTATGCGACTCTTTATTATGGGTCCAGCAGCAAAGCCTGCCTGTGGCTGGTAGAAAACGACCGTCAGGACGGGCCTGTTTCTTTACGCGCCTACCTATATGAAAATGGCACCGCCATTGGTGATAGCGGTTGGGACGACAGCAATTCTTATATTCATTTCGTAAACACAAAAAATTACTCAATTTCTGGTAATTTGAAAGCAGACGGTGAATACCGGGCTTACTATGACGAGAGCCTGACTGATTATTCTGCAGGCCGTTCCAAGCCGTCGGAGCTTTACTATCCCGGACGTTCTTCTCAACAAGATGCCATCACCAGTTACCCCACCAACAGCGCCGGTGAAACCTACGGCTCTTATCTTGACCGCCATACTGTGGGCTACGCCCCTGAACTGATCGAAGCCAAAGGCGAAAACGGAGTCTACGGCTATGTCCGCCTGGAGGATTTTGCCCCTGAACTGGACTCTCTGGGCGAGATTCAGCTTTGGCAGGACAAGGTAAACGAGGACAACATGATCCCTCTATACGACTTGAATGGCAACATAATTGGCGAGTATGCACTGGGTACCACTCAGGAGCAGGAAGAGATTGACCCGGCTATTCTAGCGGACATCTATGAGATCACCGGCGGCGTGATGCCCATGAGTTTGAATGAGTCTATCTCCCCCGCCTATGTGCCCGACGCATACCCCACAAACGCTCAGGGTCTGACCTACGGCTCTTATGCGGACCGGACTATGTACGGCTATGCCCCTGAACTGGTCAGCGTCCAGGGCGATGAGGGCAACTCCGGATACGTCCATCTAAATGAGTTCCGCACCGCTAAAACAGGCGACAGCCTAACCGTCTACGATTTGGACGGGAAACCGATTGATACGTTCTCCTGCACGGCCGGCGAAGTCTCCGAAGATCAGCTGGCCCAAATTGCTCAAATGGAACGGTGATTTTCCAAGTAACTGAATGACAGCTCCAGCGGACCGTCTTCCCCTGAGGCGGTCCGCCATCCTTTTACCCCCGCCCCATGAAGGAAAAAACGGGGAAACGCTCTGTCTCCCCTTGCTATTCACCCCGGACTATGGTAAAAATAATGTATAAAACGAAGCAGAGAGGCAGAAAATCATGGACAGAAGCCGATTTTCCACCCATAAGCGCCCGGCGTTTCTTCTGGCCGGGGTCCTGCTGGTCCTTCTGGGCACTTTGGGGGGCTGGCATGTCCTCTCCCGTCAGGCCCAGTGGACGGTCCTGGACCAGGCCGCGCTGGAGAACGCCGGGGACGCGCACCTGCGCTCCCTCTCCCAGCAGGCGGAGCAGTGCGCCGGCGCCCACGACTTTCTCTGGACCGGGGAGCCGGTGGAGCTCACCAACCGCCTCTCCTCTGAGGCCCACGCCTTCCTGCCGGTGTGCGCCATCTCCCCCGCCGACGTCCCCAAGTACGGCGACGCCGCCTGGGAGATCGAGTTCTCTCTGCTCACCACCTGGGACGGGGACGAGCCCCCGGCCTGGGTTCCAAAGCTCTCCGTCTCCCAGTGGGAGCTGGAGCTGGACCCGGGAATCAACACCGGCCTGGCCGCCCCCGACTGGCGCCCCGCCGGCGGGGCGCGGTGGTACTCCCTCACCCAGGCGGACGCCTCCCTCTGGAATGAGGCCCAGAACGGGACTCCCGAAATCCGTTACAGCCTCCAGGCCGCCACCCTAGACTCCGACGGGCCGGACAATGCGCCCGCCTCCGGCACCCTGTCTCTCTCCTTCACACTGGAGGGCGGCGGACAGGCCCAGTCCTACCAGTGCCGGCTCCCCTTTGACTATCTCTCCAGCGCCGCGTGACGCCCAGGGCCCGGACGGGTTCTCCCCTGTCCGGGCCCGGAAAAAATATCTGGAAAACCCCTTGCAATCCGGTTTCGGCTATGGTATAGTAGGAAAGTAAATTATGGTAGTATTGGCTAGAGTGGGGTTTCGGCTCCGCTCTTTTTCCTTGACTAAAGGGCCGGGACCGGCACAGGAGGCATGTATGGCAAAGGTAACCGACGCGGTGGCCCAGCTGGCCCTCCCCTATGTGGAGGCGGCGGGCTGCACCCTCTGGGATGTGGAGTATGTAAAGGAGGCCGGGGAGTGGTTCCTGCGGGTCTATATCGACAAGGCGGACGGGGTGTCCATTGAGGACTGCGAGGCGGTCTCCCGCCCCCTGTCAGACAAGCTGGACGAGGCCGACCCCATCGAGGGGAGCTACACCTTCGAGGTGTCCTCCGCCGGGGCCGACCGGGTGCTGAAAAAGCCCGAGCACTTCACCCAGTTCCAGGGGGCCGAGGTGGAGGTCCGCCTGTACCGGGCCCGGGACGGCCGAAAGGATTTTATTGGGCTGCTCCAGTCCTGGCAGGACGGGGACGTGACCCTGGAAGTGGGCGGCGCGCCCATGGTCTTTACCAAGCAAGAAGTAGCCCAGGTGCGGCTGTACCCCCGCTTCTGAGGCAGTTTAGGAGGAAACATTCGTGGCTAAGAAGACGACCAAGAAAGTCAACAACAACGAGCTGGACGGTCCCGAGTTTTTCGCCGCCATCGCTCAGATCGAGCAGGAGAAGGGGATCAAGCCCGGCTATATGATGGAGAAGATCACCCAGGCCCTGGTCTCCGCCTACCGCCGGGACCACGAGGGCGTGGGCGACAACCTGGTGGTGGACGCCAATCCGGAGACCAACACCGTGCGCATGTTCCTGAAAAAGGACGTGGTGGAGGAGGTAGACAACCCCGCCACCGAGATCAGCCTGGCCGAGGCCCAGGCCGCCCTCCCCCGAGCCCAGCTGGGGGACGTGGTCCGCATTGAGATCAAGCCCAAGAGCTTTGGCCGCATCGCCGCCCAGACCGCCCGCCAGGTCATCATCCAGGGCATCCGGGAGGCGGAGCAGGGCATGGTGTACGACGAGTTCTCCTCCAAGGAGCACGAGCTGCTCACCGGCGAGGTCACCCGCATCGATCCCCGTACCGGGGCTGCCACCCTGCGCATCCGCTCCGGCTCTGAGTTCACCGACGCCTATCTGGGCCCCAACGAGCAGGTGAAGGGCGAGCACTATGTGGAGGGCCAGCGGCTGAAGGTGTACATGGTGGAGGTCCGCAAGGCCACCAAGGGCCCCCAGGTCCTCATCTCCCGCACCCACCCCGGCCTGGTGAAGCGCCTCTTCGAGCTGGAGGTGCCCGAGATCTTCGACGGCACCGTGGAGATCAAGTCGGTGGCCCGTGAGGCGGGCTCCCGCACCAAGCTGGCGGTGTGGTCCGCCGACCCCAACGTGGACCCCATCGGCGCCTGCGTGGGTCCCCGGGGCCAGCGTGTGAACACCATCGTGGAGGAGCTCAAGGGCGAGAAGATGGACATCATCAAGTACTCTGAGGACCCCGCCGAGTACATCGCCGCCGCCCTCTCCCCCGCCGACGTGATCAGCGTGGACCCCCTCCCCGACGGCAAGAGCTGCCGGGTGGTGGTCCCTGACGACCAGCTCTCCCTGGCCATCGGCAAGGAGGGCCAGAACGCCCGGCTGGCCGCCAAGCTCACCGGCTTCAAGATCGACATCAAGCCCGCCTCCGCCCCCCTGGAGCCCATCGAGGAGCCCGAGGAGGATTTATTTGCAGAGGAGGCCCCGGCGAACGAGGCCCCGGCGGACGAGGCCGAAGCGCCCGCGGAAGAGACTGCCGAGGCTGAGGAGCCCGCTTCTGCGGAAGAAAACTGAGTGCAAAAAATTAGGAATTAGGAGTTATGGAGCGCGCGGAGCGCGCATTTGAAACGTCCGGCTGCGCCGGACCCCAAAACTCCTATCTCCTATCTAAAAATCGCAAAGCCGCCAGGTATAAAAATAATTTATTTCTAATTCCTAACTCCTAATTCCTAATTCGTCGAAGGGTGGTGCGGAACGTGCCCAAGAAAATACCCATGCGCCAGTGCGTCGGCTGCCGGGAGATGAAGCCCAAGAAGGAGCTGATTCGGGTGGTCAAGTCTCCGGAGGGGCAGGTCTCCCTGGACTTCCGGGGCAAGCTGCCCGGTCGGGGAGCCTATGTGTGCCCCGATCCGGCCT
Organism: Pseudoflavonifractor capillosus; assembly: GCF_016899775.1. GTDB lineage: Bacteria > Bacillota > Clostridia > Oscillospirales > Oscillospiraceae > Lawsonibacter. The sequence goes on along the minus strand of NZ_JACJJE010000005.1, from coordinate 71,271 downwards.
GTCTGGCCAAGGCGCGAAAGTCCAAGGCTCTGGAGCGCGCCTTCTCCGCCCCCCTCCCCCCTGAGGTGTGGGAGGCCCTGGAGGAGCAGATGAAGGAGGTGCCCACAGATGCCCAATGACCCCATTCTCCACATGCTGGGACTGGCCCGTAAGGCCGGCCGCCTGGAGATCGGCGAGGAGCCGGTGGGGGCCGCCTGCCGCGCCAGGCAGGCCAAGCTGGTACTGCTGGCCTGTGACGCGGCCTCCAACACCTTCCGCCGGGCCGCCCACTTTGGCGAGGCGGGCAACGTGCTCTGGCTGGAGGTCCCCTTTACCAAGGCGGAGCTGGGCTTCGCCATGGGCCGGGGCAGCTGCGCTATGCTGGCCCTGACGGACGTGGGCTTCGCCTCCTCCCTGGTGCAGAAGCTCTTCGCCCGGGACCCGGAGAAGTACGGCCCCGCCGCCCAGCAGCTGAAGGCGAAGGCAGACAAGACCCTCCAGCGGCAGAGAGAGAAACGCCAGCACGAGAAGAACCTGCGGGAGGGCAAACAAAGAAAACCCTGGGCGGTCCCTCCGCCGGAGCAGGAGAAACCCTCCGCCCCCAAGAAGCCCAAGGCCGCCCGGAAGTCCTCCGGCCCGGCCCGGGGTACTCCCGGCAAGCGGGAGGACGGTCCCAAACGCTCTGCCCGCCCCAGCGGTCTTTCCAAGGCCGGTCCCGGCGGCCGTAAGCTGTCCGGCAAGTTCCGGCATCATCCCTAAGAAACGAGGTGGCTCCCCATATGATGATAAAATATCCCATTCACAAGGTTGCCAAGGATTTCAAGCGGGGGTCCAAAGAGCTCCCTTCCAAGGAGATCATGGACATTCTGACCCAGTACGGCCATCCCCCCAAGAACCATATGCAGCCCCTGACCGACCAGGAGCTGTCCATCGTGTTTGAATATCTGACCCAGCACAACCAGGTGGACTCTATCGAGTCCATCTACGCCGATGTGTACCACGAGCCGGCCGCCGCCAAGAGCGCCGCTCCCGCCCCCAAGCAGCCCGCTCAGGGCCAACAGCAGGCCAAGAGCGCCAACAGCCAGCCGGCCAAGCAGCCCGCCCAGAACCAGAGCGCCGCCAAGCCCGCCGCCCAGAGCGCCAAGCCCCAGGGCCAGGCCCAGGCCCCCGCCTCCAATAAGCCCGCCTCCCGCACCCCCGCCAAGAAGGTGGTGGACACCCGGGGCGGCCAGGCGGTAAACCTGGAGAAGTACGACGAGCGGCTGGAGAACTTCACCACCGAGCGCCAGCAGCAGGGCGGCGGCAAGCAGAAGTTCCAGGGCCGCAACGCCCAGCGCCAGCGGGGCCGTCAGCAGGGCCCCGGCAACAAGCGCCGCCAGGAGGAGGCCGAGAAGATGCGCCGCCTCCAGCTGGAGATTGCCAAGAAGGCCCCCGTGAAGGTGATGATCCCCGACGAGATCGGCGTGGGCGAGCTGGCCTCCCGCATGAAGAAGACTGGCGCCGAGGTAGTCAAGACCCTGATGAAGATGGGCGTCATGGCCTCTCTCAGCGAGATCATCGACTACGACACCGCCGCCCTGGTGGCCATGGAGCTGGGCTGCAAGGTGGAGAAGGAAGTGGTGGTCACCATCGAGGAGAAGCTCATTGACACCACCGAGGACAAGGAGGAGGATCTGGTCCCCCGCGCCCCCGTGGTGGTGGTCATGGGCCACGTGGACCACGGCAAGACCTCTCTGCTGGACTATATCCGCCACGCCAACGTGGTCTCCGGCGAGGCCGGCGGCATCACTCAGCACATCGGCGCCTATCAGGTGGACGTGGGCGGCAAGCCCGTCACCTTCCTGGACACCCCCGGCCATGAGGCCTTTACCGCCATGCGCGCCCGGGGCGCCATGGTCACCGACATCGCCATCCTGGTGGTGGCCGCCGACGACGGCATCATGCCTCAGACCGTAGAGTCCATCAACCACGCCAAGGCCGCTGAGATCCCCATTATCGTGGCCATCAACAAGATGGATAAACCCACCGCCAACCCCGACCGCATCATGCAGCAGCTCACCGAGTACGAGCTGGTGCCCGAGGAGTGGGGCGGCGAGACCATTATCTGCCCCATCTCCGCGAAAACCGGCATGGGCATCGACAACCTGCTGGACATGGTGGTCCTCACCGCCGAGATGCGGGAACTGAAGGCCAATCCCAACCGCTCCGCCCACGGCGCGGTCATCGAGGCCCGGCTGGACAAGGGCCGCGGCCCCGTGGCCACCCTGCTGGTGCAGAACGGCACCCTGAAGCAGGGCGACGTGATCATCGCCGGCACCGCCGTGGGCCGTGTCCGCGCCATGACCAACGATAAGGGCCAGAAGGTCACCGAGGCCGGCCCCTCCGTCCCCGTGGAGATCATCGGCATGGGCGAGGTGCCTGAGGCGGGCGACGACTTCCACGCCGTGGCCGACGAGCGCATGGCCCGGGAGCTGGCCGAGCAGCGCAAGGCCGAGCAGAAGAACGCCCTGAACAGCAATGTGGGCAAGGTCACCCTGGAGGACCTGTTCAGCCAGATTCAGGCCGGCGAGATGAAGAACCTGAACGTCATCGTCAAGGCCGACGTCCAGGGCTCCGCTGAGGCGGTGAAGTCCTCCCTGGAGAAGCTGTCCAACGAGGAGGTCCGGGTGCGGGTCATCCACTGCGCCGTGGGCGCCATCAACGAGTCCGACGTGATGCTGGCCACCACCTCCGGCGCCATCATCGTGGGCTTCAACGTGCGGCCCGACGCCAACGCCAAGGAGAGCGCCGCCCGCAGCCACGTGGATATGCGCATGTACCGGGTCATCTACGACGCCATCAACGAGATCGAGGCGGCCATGAAGGGCATGCTCACCCCCAAGTTCAAGGAAGTGGACCTGGGCCGGGCCGAGGTGCGCAACGTGTTCCGCATCACCGGCGTGGGCATGGTGGCCGGCTGCTACGTGCTGGACGGCAAGATGCAGCGCGGCGCCCAGATGCGCCTGCTCCGGGACAACATCGTCATCTACGATGGCGCCATCGCCTCCCTCCAGCGGTTCAAGGACTCCGTCAAGGAAGTGGCCGCCGGCTATGAGTGCGGCATTACCTTTGAGAAGTTCCAGGACATCAAAGAGGGCGATATCGTGGAGGCCTATATCATGGAGCAGATCGAGGTCTGATTTTAATGCAGAAGGCAGAATGCAGGAATGCAGAATGTCCTTCGCCGGACCCCATTTTGATGTTCAATAACCCCAACAGCAGGGCGGGCGGTTTCGCCCGTCCTGCTTACTTTCTTTGACAAAGAAAGTAAGCAAAGAAACTCTGTGCGAAACTGCGTTTCGCCTCTTTTGTTCCCGTTGGTGCGTAAGACGGCGCGCCCTATAAACATGCGGCAGGGGCAAGCCCCCGCCCTACAGGTTGCGGAAACCTCCGGGACGGATGGCCACATGGGGCCGCCCCTACAAAAGATCTGAAACCTGTCCCCTCATCCGCCCCAGTGTGCGCACTGGGGCACCTTCCCCCCGAGGGGAAGGTTTGGCGGGCGCACAATGTGCGCCCCTACGGCGGTAAACGCACCGGGAGCGTTGGCTCGGCAAAGCCAGGCGCAGTAGTGAAACCGCACCAGCGGCAATTTTTGCAAACCCAGGGCCCAGTGGCCCGAGAGGAATCGCGGAAAGCCACTCCATTTTTGCGCGCCGGAAATGACGCACAGTCTCTCAGGAGCGCGTCCTCCGTAACGGGGGACCGGGGGAAAGGCGAATATGGGCGCATAAGCGCCCATCCTGAGCCGTCCCCCGGCGATTCTTTGGTGACTTTCTCATCGCTGAGAAAGTCACTCGCCGCCGGAGCGGCGAAATTCTCCCCTCATTCCCTGAAAGGGAACGAAAAGAGGCGGCGGGGGCAAGCCCCCGCCCTACCACGGATCTGCGCCTTAACCTGTCCCCTCATCCGCCCCCTTCGGGGGCACTTTCCCCCAGGGGGAAGGCTATCAATATTCGTACGACTATCCCCATATAACAAAACCCACTCTCTGACCACAAAGGAAAGGAGAACCCACTATGGCAAGCAATCGCATCGGCCGCATTAACGAGGAGATCCAGCGTGAGCTGTCCTCCCTCATCCCCACGGTGAAGGACCCCCGGGTCACCGGCATGATCTCGGTGACGTCGGTGAACACCACGCCGGACCTGAAATTCGCCAAGATCTACGTGAGCGTCCTGGATAAGAGCCAGGAGACTCAGGTGCTCAAGGGCCTGAAGTCCGCCGGAGGCTATCTGCGCCGGGAGCTGGGCCGCACCCTGAACCTGCGCAACACCCCGGAGCTGTCCTTTGTCCCCGACGACTCCATCGACCACGGGGCCCGCATCCTCTCCATGCTCCGGGACCCGGAGGTGGTCAAGCCGGTCAACCCGGACAACCACTATGGCGAGGACCAGGAGGAGGACGAGGAATGAACTTCACCGTTGAGCAGACCGGGGAATTTCTCAAAAACCACGACGGCTACCTGATTCTCACCCACGTGCGCCCGGACGGGGACACGGTGGGCTGCGCCGCCGCCCTGTGCCGGGGTCTGCGGGACCTGGGCAAGACAGCCCACGTGCTCCCCAACCCGGAGACCACCTCCCTGTTCTCCCCCTATCTGGAGGGCCTGCTGGCCCCGGAGGATTTTCGTCCGGAGGCCGTGGTGTCGGTGGATATGGCCGCCCGGGGGCTGTTCCCGGACAACGCCCAGCAGTATCTGGAGCGGGTAGACCTGGCCATTGACCACCACCCCTCCCAGGAGTTTTTCGCCCAAAATACCTGTCTGGACGCTGCCCGGGCCGCCTGCGGCGAGCTGATGTACGACATTCTCCAGGGAATCACCCCCATCACCCGGGAGATTGCCCTCCCCCTCTATGTGGCCGTGTCCACCGACTGCGGCTGCTTCGTGTACGGGAACACCTCCGCCGGCACCCACCGGGTGGCCGCCGCCCTCATGGACACGGGCATCCCCACGGCGGAGCTGAACAAGCGCCACTTCCGCACCAAGAGCTTCAAGCGGCTGCGGCTGGAGAGCATGCTCACCGAGTCCCTGGAGTTCCACGACAACGGGGAGATCGCCATCGCCGCCATCAGCCTCAGCATGATGGACACCCTCCAGGCGGACGAGCGGGACGCGGAGGACATCGCCGCCTTCGTGGGCCAGGTGGAGGGGGTCAAGACCGGGGTCACCATCCGGGAGCGGAAGGACGGCTCCTGCAAGATCTCCCTGCGCACCGACCCGGACGACCTGAACGCCAGCTCGGTCTGCGCCCTTCTGGGGGGCGGCGGCCACGCCGCTGCCGCCGGGGCCACGGTGGAGGGGGACATTCCTCACACCAAGCAGGTCCTGATGGAGGCCATCCGGACGGTACAGGGCCGGAAGGGCCAATAACCGGGAGGTTTTATGGCAAACGGAATCCTAATCATCGACAAGCCCCAAGATTGGACCTCGTCGGGACTCGGCCTTATGGAACGCGGAACCGCTGGCGCGATTCCGCTTATCCCGGCGGCCGGCCCCTCCTCTTCGCGGCAAACCCGCTGCGCTGGGCTTTGCCGCGAGAAACGGAGGTGTCACAGTGCCTAATGGAATTTTAATCATCGACAAGCCCCAGGACTGGACCAGTATGGATGTGTGCGCAAAGCTGAGACGGATCTTATGCGAGCGGCGCATCGGCCACGCGGGCACTCTGGACCCCATGGCCACGGGGGTTCTCCCAGTGTTTGTGGGCCGGGCCACCCGGGCGGTGGAGTTCGCCAGTGAGGGGGAGAAGGAATACCTGGCCGGCCTGCGCCTGGGCCAGGTCACCGACACCCAGGACACCACCGGCACGGTGCTGGAGACCCACCCTGTGGACATCACCCTGGAGGCGCTGGAGGCCGCTCTGGAGCCCTTCCGAGGGGACATTCAGCAGATCCCCCCCATGTACTCCGCCATCAAGATCCAGGGAAAGAAGCTCTATGAGCTGGCCCGAAAGGGCAGAGAGGTGGAGCGGCCCCCCAGGAACATCACCATCCACTCCCTGACGGTGGAGGAGCAGATAAGCGGCGCTGACTTTCTCCTCCGGGTGCGGTGCTCCAAGGGCACCTATGTGCGCACCCTGTGCCACGACATCGGCCGGGCTCTGGGCTGCGGCGGGACTATGTTCTCCCTGCGCCGGACCATGGCCGCCGGGTTTACCCTGGAGCAGTCCCACCCCCTGTCGGAGGTTTTGGAGCACCCGGCCCCGGCCTCCCTGCTGACGCCGGTGGACGCCTACTTCTCCGGCCGGCCAGAGCTGCGCCTCCGCCCCGAGGCGGAAAAAAGGGTGCGCAACGGCGTGTCTTTCCCCCTGCCCGGCACAGAGGACGGGGAGTACCGGGTATACGGCGCCACGGGGGAATTTCTGTCCCTGAGCCGGGTGGAGCGGGGAACCCTGCGGACCATCAAGAGCTTTTTTGAGGTATAAGGCCGATACGGGCCTGTAAAGGAGAGTAATTGGTTTTGAAGAAAAGCAAACGTGTCATTGCCCTGGGCTTCTTCGACGGAGTCCACCGGGGCCACGGGGCCCTGCTGGAGCGGGTCGTGGAGAAGTCCAGAGAACTGGGGGCGGTGGCCTCCGCCTTCACCTTCGACCGCAGCCCCACCGCCGCCATCACCGGCCAGGTGGTCCCCCTGCTCAGTTCGGTGGAGGACCGGGCGTGGCTCATGCGCACCTGCTATGGCATTCAGGAGGTCATCGTCTCCAGCTTTGACGGCATGATGCGCATGGAATGGCGGGATTTTATCACCCAGTACCTGGTGAAGGAGCTGGGCGTGGTCCATGTGGTGGCGGGACACGACTTCCACTTCGGCTACATGGGCAAGGGAAATCCCCAGCGGCTCCAGGAGGCCTGCGCCCAGCTGGGGATTGGCTGTGACATCATCGGCAAGGTGGAGCTGGAGGACATCACCATCTCCTCCACCTATATCCGAACCCTCATTGCCCAGGGGGAGATGGACCGGGCGGTGGAGTTTCTGGGCCATCCCCACGTGCTCACCAACCGGGTCACCCACGGGAAGAAAATCGGCAGCTCCTCCCTGGGCTTCCCCACGGTGAACCTCCAGATTCCCTCCCCGGTAATCATCCCCGCCTTCGGAGTGTACGCCACACAGGTCTCGGTGGCCGGACAGCGCTATGCCGCCGTCACCAATGTGGGGGTGCGGCCCACCGTGGAGGACAACGACGGCCGGGTGACGGTGGAGGGGTTCATTCTGGACTTCTCCGGGGACCTGTACGGCCAGGAGCTGCGGATGGAGTTCTACCACCACATCCGGGAGGAGCGCAAATTCTCCTCCTTCCAGGCCCTCTCCGACGAGATCCGCCGCAACGCCCAGCAGACCCGGGACTACTTCCAGGCGGTCCCCCCGCTCCCCATCCCCTGACACAGCGGAAAGGAGATTCCTCTATGCGCCACCATGCGGACTCCATGCGGTATGACCGGATGTATACGCTGCTCTGGATCTACGCCGCCGCCCTGGCCCTGTTCGGTCTTTTTCTGGGCCCTCTGGATCAGATCCTCCCCGGTCTGGCGACCATTGTTCTCACCGAGGACGCACTGATCACCGACTATGTGCTCATTGCCGGACCGGGGGCCGCTCTGATCAACTCCGCCCTGGTGACCGCCGTCACCCTGGTGATGCTGCGTCTCTCCCACGAGCCGTTCAACGGCTTCTCCCTGGTGGTGGTGGGGCTCATGTCCGGCTTCTCCCTGTTCGGCAAAAATGTCGTCAACATCTGGCCCATCCTGCTGGGCTCCTGGCTCTACGCCAAGCTCCGGCGGGAGCCCTTCGGAAAGTATGTCCCCACCGGCCTGCTCTCCACCGCCCTGGCTCCGGTCATCAGCTACATCGCATTGGACAACGGCTGGGGCACCCCCCTGCTGGGCGGTCTGGTGGGGGTGCTGATCGGCTTTATTTTGCCTCCCCTCTCCGCCTACACCTATAAGATCCAAAACGGCATGAACCTGTATAATGTGGGCTTTGCCTGCGGCCTGCTGGCCTTTATCCTGGTTCCGCTGATCAGCTCCATGGGGGCCTCTCCAGCCACCCGGTACCACTGGGCCGAGGGATATGATCTCCCCCTGGGGCTGGCCCTGGGGATCTTCTGCGCCGTGCTTTTTCTCCTGGGGCTGCTGTGCTCCGGAAGGCCGGCCTGGGCCTCCTGGGCCGGATACCGCCGCCTGCTGCTCACCAGCGGGCGGGCCCCCAGCGACTATCTGCGCATGTTCGGCGCCGGCCCGGTGCTGATCAACATGGGAATCAACGGCCTCATCGGCATCGCCTTTATCCTGGGCGGAGGCGGCGACCTGAACGGCCCCACGGTGGGGGGCATTCTCACCATCATGGGCTTTTCCGCCTTCGGCAAGCACGCCCGGAATATCATCCCTGTGATGGCCGGGGTCTTTCTGGGGGGCGTGGTGATGCACTGGTCCCTGAGCGACTCCGCCGTTCAGCTGGCCTGTCTGTTCTGCACCACCCTGGCCCCCATCTCGGGCTACTTCGGCTGGCCCTTTGGGGTGCTGGCCGGATTTCTCCACTCCTCGGTGGTGCTCTATACCGGCACGCCGGTGGCTGGAATGAACCTCTACAACAACGGCTTTTCCGGGGGGCTGGTGGCCATTGTCCTCTACCCCCTGATCATCGACATTTTCCGGCACCGCAGGCCCACGCTCACCGACCGGGACTACTTCGACCCGGTGGAGCACGACGAGCCCCTTCCGCCCCCGGACCGCCAGGAGATGACCGAGGAGCGGGATCACTGACCGCAGTGTCCCCGCTCCCGAATTCTTAACGTTACTTTAGCGTTTCCCTCTCCTTCATTTATACCTGTTTAATCTTTCCGCTGTTATAATAGGAACCGTAAAGAGGATTTCTTACGGGTCCTGGACAGATTTGAGGTTTGTCCCGGGCGCCATTCTCTCCCGCGGCGTGCTGATCACGGTCCTCTCTCTCCTGACCGTATTCAAGTCCTCCACGCCCGGTTTACCGCCTCCCCTCCGCCAAGGGGAGGCGGTTTTTTCTATGCAAAAAAACTTTAAGATGCCCGCTGCTCTTGTTTCTGATCGCGGTGCGCCAAAGCGCATGAAGTTTTATTTCGGCGGGTCCAGTATCTGCCGCAGCCGGTCCACCGCCCGCCGTTCCAGCCGGGAGACCTGCACCTGTGACACCCCCAGCACCTTGGCCGACTGGGTCTGGGTCAGCCCCTTGTAGTACCGCAGCAGCAGCACCTGGCGCTCCCGCTCCGGCAGCTCCTCCAGGGCGGAGCGCAGGGACAGCCGCTCAATGAGTCCCTCCTCCATGCCGCCGCTGGTGAGCATCCCCTCCAGGGTCAGCCCCCCTTCCCCCGTCTCCGTCTGGAGGGAGATCACCGGCTCGGCGGCGGTCTCCGCCGCGGCGATCTCCTCGGGGGTCAGGCCGGTGGCCTCCGCCAGCTCGGACAGGGCGGGCTCCCGCCCCAGCTCTCCGCACAGCCGGGCCCGGACCCCCCGGAGAGAGATGCTCCGCTCCTTCAGCCCCCGGCTCACCTTCACCGCCCCGTCGTCCCGAAGAAATCGGCGGATCTCCCCGGCGATCTTGGGCACCGCGTAGGTGGAGAACTGGGTGCCGAAGGCGGGGTCAAAGCCCCGCACCGCCTTGAGGAAACCCAGGCAGCCCAGCTGGTACAGGTCGTCCGGCTCCACCCCCCGGCCATAGTACCGGCGCACCACGGACCAGATAAGGCCGTTGTTCTCCTCCAGCACCTGCTCACAGGCCCGGTTGTCCCCGTTCCTGGCGGCCTCCAGCAGCTCCGGGGCGGTGGGTGTCCCATTCATCCCGACACCCGGCGGGCGATCTGCCGCCGCATGGTCACCGTGGTCCCCTTTCCCGGGGCGGAGCGCACCTTCAGGGAGTCCATGAAGCTCTCCATAATGGTGAAGCCCATGCCGGAGCGCTCCTCGCTGCCGGTGGTAAACAGGGGGGTGCGGGCCTGCTCCACGTCGGCGATGCCCACCCCCCAGTCCCGCACCACAATCTCCAGCACCTGGTTCTCCCGCCGGCGCAGCTTCATCACCACCCGGCCGATCCGATCGGGATAGGCGTGGACAATGGCGTTGGTCACCGCCTCGCTGACGGCGGTCTTGATGTCGTTGACCTCCTCCAGGGTGGGGTCCAGCTGGGCGGCGAAGCAGGCCGCCGCCGCCCGGGCGAACCCCTCGTTGGCGGAGCGGCTGGGGAACTCCAGGGTGACATAATTTTCCGCGTTCATATGTAAAACCTCCTTACTGGGGCGCAGTTTCATCGCAGCGCAGGCGCGCCGAGCGTACAGCAAGCATTTTATTTGACATCGGGCTCAAACGGGACCAGCTTGTCCAGGCCGGCGGCCTGAAACACCCGTCTGGCCTGCTCTGGGGCGTTGACCACCGCCATGCTCCCCTGGAGCTGCCGCATCCGCCGGAAGGTGCGCAGCACCACGGCGATGCCGGAGCTGTCGGTAAAGGTCAGCCCGGCCAGGTCCAGGGTCAGCTTCCGGGGCAGTGCGGCGTCGATCTGCCGGTCCAGCTCCTCCATCACCTCCCGGGCCCGGTGGTGGTCCAGCTCCCCGGACAGGGACGCGGTGAGGCAGCGGTTTTCCTCCATACAGGTCACGGACATACGCGCTCTCCCTTCCAGGCGCCTCTCCAGACGGAGGACGCCCAAATTCTGGATAGACTCATTATAGGACAGGCTCTCCGTCAGATTCGGCTGTTTCCTGTCGGGGCCCCAGATTTCTGTTCCGGGCCACCTATTTCTTTTTGTTTATGAAAAACCGCCGGATCATGCATTTTACAAATGCTGTTTTTTCGGGTATGATAGTAGCATCCGGTCGTTTTTTCCCGCTTCCGGAGCTCAATCCCGAGGAGGTCCTGCCTGTGTCCAAACATGTCCATCTCACCTCCGGTCCCATCACCGGACAGCTGATCCGGCTGTGCCTCCCCCTGCTGGCGGCCAATGTGCTCCAGCAGCTGTACAACATCATCAACTCTCTGGTGGTCACCTACTACATCGGCGGGGACGCCTTCGCCGCCCTGGGGGTGGCAGAGAGCGTGATGAATCTGTTTATCTATGTGATCACCGGAGCCTGTATGGGCTCCTCCGTGCTGGTGGCCCGATTTTTCGGGGAGGAGAACTTCCCCCGCCTGCGCCAGCAGCTCTTTGTCTCCGGCGTGCTCATCGGAGGGACCGTGCTGGCGGCGGTGAGTCTGACCCTTCTGTTTTTAAACCCGCTGCTGGTCCTGATCCAGACGCCCCCCGAGCTGATGGGCTACGTCACCGACTACCTGCGGATCATCCTGGTTGGAATGGTCTTTACCTTCGCCTATAACTACCTGGCCGCCACCCTGCGGGCCATCGGCAACACCCAGGCGGCCCTGTTCTTCCTGCTCATCTCCCTGGGGTACAACCTGGGGGCGGCCTGGGTGCTGGTGGCCCAGCTGGGGCTGGGCATCCAGGGGACCGCCCTGGCCACCTCCAGCGCCCAGCTCCTCTCCGCCCTGCTGTGTCTGGTGTATATCCGGAAAAAGCAGCCTTTTTTGATGATCCAGCGCTCCGACATGCGCATGGACCCCACGCTGATGCGCCTCACCGCCAGCTATGGCGCGGTGGCCGCCCTCCAGCAGTCCAGCCTCTACCTGGGCAAGCTCATCGTACAGAGCGCCGTCAACGGCATCAGCACCGCCGCCATCTCCGCCTTCACCGCCACCACCCGCGTGGAGAACTTCAGCCAGGCCTTCGGCATCAGCGGCTGCGAGGCCATCGCCATCTTTGTGGCCCAGAACCAGGGGGCAAAAAAACACCGCCGGGCTCTGGACGGCTTCCGGAACGGAGCTGTCATGGTGGTGGGGATCGGCGTGGTATTCTCCCTCCTGCTGACCTTCGGGGGGCACGCCCTGGTGACCCCCTTCCTGGACGGGGACGGGGCGAGCATCGCCCTGGGCGCCTCGTATCTGCTCTGGATGGGGCCCTTCTATTTCCTGTCCTTCATCGGCCACTCCTATGTGGGCCACTACCGGGGCATCGGCCGGATGAACGTCACCTTCATCGGCACCACCCTCCAGATCGCCGTCCGGGTCATCGGAACCTACGCCCTGGTGGGCCTGCTGGGCCTGAACGCGGTGGCCCTGGCCACCGGCCTGGGCTGGGTGGTCATCGTCCTATTCCACTCCACCGTCTTTGCCCTGGAGCTCAAAGGGATCGGCTACCGCCTCCCCACCCGGGACGAAGCATAAAAATACGGCTCGGACCTTTTGGGTCCGAGCCGTATTTGCATTTGATTTTGTTATGAAAGGCTGTATCCGCCCCGGACCAGCACCTTTACCGTGCTGCCCCCGGCGGTGATGTAGTGGTCGGTCATGGTAGCCATGTACAGGTGGTTCTGCACCAGCCCTTCGCCGCTGTTCAGGTTACCGCCGGTGGTCACGTCCACCAGGGCCGGGTTCACCGCCGCCCCCGCGGCGGCACTGCCCACCCGGAGCATCACCTCGGCCCCCAGGTCCAGGTTCATCCGCTGTCCGGGGTTGAGGGTGACCACCGTGTAGGAGGCACTGGTCCCCCCTCCGCCCTGGGCGGCGATCTGATTGAACTGAGTGGTGAGTTCCGCCTGGCGGGTCTCGGCGCTGGCCTCCACGTCCTGCTTCAGCTTGGGGAGCACCGTCTCGTTGAGATAGCTCAGGGTCACCAGGGGGTCGCTCTCGCTCCCCGCCCCCGCTGCCAGAGCCACTCCGGTGCCCAGGCACAGGGCGGTCAGGCAGAAGGCCCCCACGCGGATCTTCCAGTTGTGTGTTTGTTTCATCCTCTGTACTCCTTTGGGCCGCGCCCGTTTATCGTTATGTAAACCGCCCCGTGAGAGGCGGCCGCCCGGGTTACACCATGGTCTCCGGGTGGAGGCCAAAGCTAACCGCGATGGCGTTGTCTACTTTTTTCATGACTGTATCGTCCAGCTTGCCCATGTGCTCCCGCAGGCGGCGCTTATCCAGGGTGCGGATCTGCTCCAGAAGGATGATGGAGTCCTTGGGCAGTCCGCAGCTCAGGGCCGATAGGGAGATATGGGTGGGAAGCCGGGCTTTTCCGGTCTGAGAGGTGATGGCCGCCGCGATGACGGTGGGACTGTGCCGGTTTCCCGTGTCATTCTGCACGATGAGCACCGGCCGCACGCCCCCCTGCTCACTGCCCACCACCGGGCTGAGGTCGGCGTAAAAAATATCGCCTCGTCTTACGCTGTTGTCCACACACTTTCACACTCCGCTGGAAAATAGTACGCGTTACGAGGCCACAGAGGTCTTATGTAACGCTGTACTAGGATTTTCCCACGGGTCGTCGGGGATTATACGCCGCCGGAGCGGAAAATTCTCCCTGCGCTCCTCCCCTGCCGCAGGCAAACGGCCTGCCGCTCCAGCGCATTCTATGTGCGTTCGACGGAATGTGTGCCGCCCCTAGCCCGCCTGATTTGATGGGCTTACCGACGCTCCAGATACACCCGGGGCACTCGGGGGCTGACGGCGCACAGCAGTTCATAGGGGATGGTGCCCGCCAGCTGGGCGGCCCGCTCCAGCAGGGGGCCGTCGTACACCACGGCGGTGTCCCCGGCCTGGACGCCGGGCACGTCGGTCACGTCCACCATGCACATGTCCATGCACACCCGGCCCACAATGGGGCACTCCGCCCCGTGAATTTTCATGGTCATCCGGTTGGACAGGCTTCTGGGGTAGCCGTCCCCGTAGCCGATGGGCACCACCGCCAGCAGAGAGTCCCGTTCCAGCCGGGCGGTGCGGCCATAGCTCACATAGGTGCCCTTGGGCAGGGCGCGGACGGCGGAGATGCGGCTCTTCACCGTCATCACCGGCTCCAGGCCGGGGCCGTCCAGTCCCTTCAGCTCCTGGGCCGGGTAGTAGCCGTACAGGGCGATCCCCGGCCGCACCATGTCCAGGTGGGTACAGGGATAGTTTAGCACAGCGGCGCTGGAGGCACAATGGCAAATTTTAAAAGTGATCCCCCGGGCCTCCAGGGCGGCCTTGGCGTCCAGGAATTTGGTAAACTGCCCCATGGTGTACTCCTCACTGCCGTCGGCGTCGGAGAAGTGGGTGAACAGCCCCTCCGCCTCCAGGCCGGGAAGGCGGCACAGCCGGGCCATTTCATCGGCTGTCTCGTCTGCCCGGTCCGCCTCCCAGAAGAAGCCCAGGCGGCTCATGCCCGTGTCCAGCTTCACATGGATGATCAGGGTCTCCCCCGCCCTCTGGGCGGCGGCGGACAGCTTCTCACCCGTCTCCAGGTCCTCCACCATCTGGGTGATGTGGTGCTCCAGCAGCAGGGGGTAGCACTCCTCCGGGGTCTCCCCCAGGCACAGGATGGGAGCGGTGACGCCGCTGCGGCGCAGCTCCACGGCCTCGCTGACACAGGCCACCGCCAGCATCTCGGCCCCCAGCTCCTCCAGCTCCTTGCCGATCACCGCCGCCCCGTGGCCGTAGGCGTTGGCCTTACACAATCCCAAAAACCGGCACCCCGGGGCCAGCATGGCCCGGAGGGTCCGGTAGTTGTGCTCCAGGGCGGACAGATCAATCTCCGCCCAGGTTCTCATCTTTGTGGTATCCAAAGCTCCTCGCTTCCTCTCTATGATCCTATGGTAAATTCTGAAATGGTGCACCGGATGACCCGCAGGCCGTCCACGCTGATCTCCCCCTCCACCAGGGCGTGGGTGTCCGGGTCAAACCAGAGGGTGGTCTCCCGCCCCTCCCCCGGCGGCTGGTCCGGGTCGGCATACCGCACCCGTAAAAAGGTCCTCTGCTCCCCCTCCTCCAGGGTACACTCGGCCATATAGCCGGACCGGGCCGCCTCCAGCAGTTGGGGCAGGGCGGACATGGGGGACAGGTCCTCCCCGTCCAGGGAGCCGGTCTCCAGAATCAGGCCGTCGTACTCCAGCGCGCCCTCCTCCCCGGTAATCCGGGCGGTGAGGCCCGCCGCCCACTCGGGCTCCGTCAGGGTGAGGACGGTCTCCTCCCCGCTGACCGCGGCGGTGAGGGCGAAGTCATAGACCCGCTCGCCGTAGTCCGCGGTGACGTCCATGCTGGCGCTCAGGCTCTCCAGGGCCAGGTACTCCCCCCGGATGGTCAGGGCCAGCTCCTCCGCCTGGTTTTGCTCCTCCATCCCGCCGCAGGAGGGGAGCAGCAGGAGGGAGAGTATCATTGGTGCGAAAATGATGGATTTTCGCACGAGGTTCTTCCTTTCTGATTTTGATTACAGGGAATTTCACCACATTTTAGGGGCCTGTTTACACTCTGTAGGGCGCGACGACTCGGCGCGCCGCTTCGGGGCTTTCCGCAGGGGTGTTTCGCCGCCTGCGGGCGGCGACCTTCTTTTTCCATGGCGAAAAAGAAGGCAAAACGCCACCGGGGACGCGTCCGATGGGCTACGGCTCCGCTTTGCTCCGCCTAGGCCCATAGGTCGCTTTCCCCGGACCCCATTACGGGGGACGCCCTCCTGGAAGTTGGTGCGTCATTTCCGGCGCGCAAAATCTGAGTGGCACCCTAAATTCCTGCCGGGCCACTGGGCCCTGGGTCTGCAAAATTTAAAATCGCTGCGGTTTAAGAACAGCGCCTGGCTTTGCCGAGTCAACGCGTCCGTTTCCGCCGTAGGGGCGCACATTGTGCGCCCGCTAAGCCTTCCCCTTGGGGGGAAGGTGCCCCAGTGCGCACACTGGGGCGGATGAGGGGGCAGGTCTAGGACCTTTTGTAGGGGCGGCCCCATGTGGCCGCCTGTTCCCAGTGGGTTGTGGCACTTTGTAGGGCGGGGGCTGAAGGTGAATTGCCCCGAAAGGGCAAGAGAGGCCACCCTGGTGTGTGCCCCCGCCGCCGGACGCGGGATTGTGTCATAGGGCGCCCCCTCCCGGACACGCCGCCCGCCTACTGCTCCCGTTCCTTCAGGGTTTCCGGAATACACCCGATCAAATCCTCCGGCGTCATGCCGTATTCCCCGAACTTCTGGGCCGCTCTATCTCCGGATAAGCCGTGGAGGTACACCGCCGCGGCGGTTAGGGCTGCCGGAGACCCAAACTCCAACTGCTTCTGCCCCAGGAACGAGGTGATCAGCCCTGCCAGCACGTCCCCGCTGCCCCCCTTGGCCATGCCCGGGTTGCCGCTGGTGTTGATCCAGGCCCGGCCGTCCGGGGCTGCGGTGATGGTCCGGTGGCCCTTGAGCACCAGAATACAGTGGTAGTCCCTGGCAAAGGACTGGGCCGCCTTCAGGCGGTTTTGGATGGGCAGGGCGGTCCCGGTGAGCCGGGCAAACTCCCCGTCGTGGGGGGTGAGCACGGTGAGGGCCTTCCGCCTGTCCAGTATATCCATATGCCCCGCCAGGGCATTTATGCCGTCGGCGTCCAGCACCACGGGAATTTCCAAATCCTCCAGCAGCGCGCGGACCAGCTTTTCCGTCTTGGGCGCTCTCCCCAGGCCGGGGCCGATGAGGGCCGCGTCACAGGAGCGGGCCTTCTCCAGGATCTCCCCGTACCGCTCCGGCAGGGGGAAGGGCATGGCCGAGGAGCACTTCACCGCCACGATGGGGTAGATCTCCCTGGGCACCCCCAAAAAGACCAGCCCCGCCCCGCTGCGCACCGCGGCGGAGGCCGCCAGCACCGGCGCGCCGGTGTACCCCTCACTCCCCGCCAGAAGGAACAGTTTTCCGTAGTCCCCCTTGTGGGTATTGGGCTTCCGCTTGGGCAGACTCACTCCCGCATCCATGGTCTCCACATGGACGCGGTCCTCTCCACCGTATTGCAGCTCGTCTGGAATCCCGATGTCATAGACCCGAAGTTTTCCCGTATGCTCCGCCCCGTCCCCCAGATAGTGTCCAGGCTTGGCAAAGGTGAAGGTGACGGTCACCCCGGCGCGGACGGCCTCTCCCAGCACCTCCCCGGTGTCCGCGTGGACACCGGATGGGATGTCGCAGGACACCACCCGCCGGAGATCGGGCCGGTCCTGCATCAAGTGGACCGCAAAGAGGAAATCCCCCTCGATGGGCCGGGACAGGCCCACCCCGAACAGGGCGTCCACCAGGCAGTCGCACTGTGACAGCCAGAAGGACTGTTCCTGGTCCCGGGGCCGGTAGTCCTCCAGCGCCCCGCCGGCCTCCTTCAGTTTCTCCTCCATGGCCCGTTCGTCCGGGGTCATCTTGGACCGGTCCCCCACCAGGAAGGCCCGGACCCGGCAGCCCATGCCCATGAGGATGCGGGCAGCGGCCACCCCGTCCCCGCCGTTGTTGCCGGGACCGCACAGCACTCCCACCCAGGGGGCCTTGCTCTTGGCCTTCTCCTCCGCCAGGGCGTTGGCCAGGTTCTGGAGCCGCTCCTGCTCCCTCTGCGCCTCCTTCCGGTCCGCTCCGCCCACCAGGATGGCGATGGGCCCGTCAGCTCCACCAATGACTCCTTCTTCCTCGTCCTCCCGGCCCACCAGACTCCAGACCGCGCCGGCCACCCCCAGGGCGGCCCGCTCCATCAGATCCAGGGACGGGATGCCGTATTCCTCTATGGCCTGCCGGTCCAGCTCCTTCATCTGGGCCGCCGTGGCAACCATCATCGCTCCTCCGCTCCTTTCCAGTCTTTGGGCAGCAGCTCCGACAGTGGGACCAGCTCCACCGCCTGGGCGGCCGCCTCCTTGGAGGGGTAGAGGGCCAGCTCCTGGGCCGGCTCCCACAGCTCCCTCCAGTCCTCCCCCGCCAGCAGGCGGCGGGCAAATTCCTTCATACTGCTCGACACCCGAAAGGGCTCCCCCTCTGGTGTGATATAGTAAACTTCCTCCTCGCCTTGGTTCGACGTTCCAAACCATCCGCCCTCCCGGTCCCGGGCAAAGAGTTCCAGGTGAGGCACCGCAAAAAATGGGAGTTCCGGCTCATCCCGGTCCGAAAAGAAAAAGAAGATGCCGTACCGCTCCTCGATCTCCCCATACTGGGGCATCCTCTCCCGCTCCCGGGCGGACATCACATTGAGGGTGGTCCCGGCGGGGACCACATTGACTTCACTGCTGCTAATGCCAAAGACACCGCTGTTGGGCGAAAGCTCACTCATATCCCAATAAACCGTTTTCACCCGGTCCCACTCCTCCGCTTCTGTTTTTGGGTATTGTACCACACATTCCGCCATTATGGTACCACCCAGGGAACAAAAAAGGAAGGAGCGGCGAATGGAGTTTTCTCTCCGTCGCTCCTTCTTTATGCACGATCCGGCACCTCCGTCTATTCCCGCTCCAGCACAGGGTCAAAGTCCACTGTGTCAGGAAAAATCCCCAGGCTCTCAGCCAGCGGCTGCAAATACTCCGCGCCGCCCTGGCGAAACACCACCGACAGGGTCCCGGTCCCGCTGATACAGTGGTCCAGTGGAATGGTCAGCACAGCGGAATACAGATTGGGGACCCCGGGGGCCGCCTGGCCCTCTGCCCGGATGGGATCGATTCCCTCGTCGGAGAATACAAACTCCACCTCCATGGGCTCCTCCTCCCGGTTCTGGGTGAGCATGACCTCCACCGGCACATCCAGGGACGGCATCTCGCTGTACGCCTCCACCACAGTGTCCCCCTGCCCCGGCCGGATCTCCCAGCGGGCCACCAGGTCCGCCGGGTCCAATGTAGAGACAGTTTCCAACTGGTTCACACGCAGCTCCAGCCGGGTAATACGATCGTTGAGTTGCCCCGCCATCCGCCCGAAGGAAACCGTCATGGCAGTCAGGCCCAGGACCAGGGCTAGGACAGCCAAACCCGGGATCAGCCATGGAGCGGCATGTATTTTCTTTTTCCCAGGCTTTTCCTCTTCGCGCAGCTCAGACCGCGGAGTTTCCTCCGCATTTTCTGCCGCTTGCCCTGCCTCCGGCCCCTCCACCTGGAGCAGCTCATTGAGGGAGAGCCCAAACAGCTTTGACAAGGCAATCAACTTGTCAGTATCCGGCACAGCGGCGTCCGCCTCCCATTTGCTCACTGCCTGGCGGGACACCCCCAGCCTTTCCCCCAGGGCCTCCTGGGACAGCTCCAGCCGGAGGCGGTGCTCTTGAATTCTCTGTCCTAGCGTCATGGCGCTCACTCCCTTCTTCCGCCTCTATCCTACCTCATGGCGGAATATTTGGCAAGCGGCCGGCCCTTACACCCTGTCAACCGGCAGTTGACAGGCGCGTACACCCCATTTTTTCGGCTCCGGCCGGTCCGGCGGCACTTTTTCACTCCGATTCAGGGCGGCTCCAACAAAAAGCGGCGCAGCCACAGGCCGCCGCATCAAACAAAGGCGGAAGGACCTGCCGTTCCCTCTGGACCGGCAGGTCCTTCCGCTAGGTCACAAAAGACATTCAGGACAGCAGGGGTGGCTGAACCTATCCCGCAGAAAAGTCCCTCTGCGACGCCCTCACTGTTTCTCCCATCCGGCCTCTATCTTGCGGAGCAGCTCCTCAAAGGGGCGCAGGCCGCTGAGGGCGTCGTAGGCCTTCACGCAGCTGGCCCCCGTGGCCGCCGCAAGGTGAAGGCAGTCCTCCACGGAATATCCGTCCATCAGCGCCTTCAGGAAGGCGGCGATGCTGGTGTCCCCCGCACCGGTGCCGGAGAGGACCCGCTCCGGTTTATAGCTGCGCTCAAAGAGCTCCCGCGTGCCGTCGGTGTAGTACAGGCCGGGGGCGCCGCACTTGATGAGCAGATTTCGGGCGCCCATGGCCAGGACCTTCCGGGCCATGGGGCGGATATCCTCCTCCCAGTGGAGGACGGCGGTCACATCCCCGCCGCCCGCCCGGGCCAGCCACTCCTGGTACCGCTCCCGGTCGGCCATGAAGCACAGCTCCTCCGCGCTGGGGACAAAGTAGTCCACATAGGGCAGGACGTTTTTGAGAATTTCCTCCCAGTCCGCCCGCGCCGCCTCCGAGTCCGGGTCCACCGCCGCCATATCAAGGGAGGTGGTGAGGCCCAGCCCCTTGACCCGGCGGAAGATCTCTGCCAGCTCCGCCCCGCCGTCTTCGTACATATGCCGCATGATGGGGGGATAGCCGAAGTGGAAGAAGTCCGCCCGGGCAATTTTGGCGAAGTCCAGGTCCCGGGCCCGGAAGGTGTTGTTGGCCCCCGGGTTGTGCAGAAAAATCCGATCGGTGCCCGGCGGGGCAATGACGACGGAGTAGGAGGTACTGCTGTCCTGTGAGACAATCATGCTGCCCTCCTCCACCCCATAGGCGCGCAGGCGGTCCAGGACGATCCGGCCGAACTCGTCGTCCCCCACCTTGCCCATCAGCTCCACATCCGCCCCCAGCAGCTTCAGGGCCAGGCCGGTGTTGGCCACGGCGCCGCCGGTGTTGATGTTCACGTCCTTCATCTGGACCAGCTTTCCGGGGGTCAGGACCTGGGAGAGGGGCTGCGCCCGCTCCGACTGAAAGACTGGAGTGATGTCCAGGCAGATGTGCCCGGCCACAATGATCGTTCCCGCCATCGTGTCCTTACCCCCTGCCGGCGCTGCCGAAGACCCGCATTTTCTTCATGGTCTCCTCCTTCACCGCCTGGGTGATTCCGTCTTGCAGGTCGGTGAGGCCGCAGCCCTCCCGGTAGCCGTCGTGGGCCGCCCGGGCCGCCGCGCAGTTGATGTCGGTGAAGATGTTCACCTTGCAGATGCCGTTGGCCACGCAGTTCCGGAAGTCCTCGTCGGACAGGCCGCTGCCCCCGTGGAGGACCAGGGGTGTGGAGACGGTGTGGGTGATCTGGGAGAGCCGGCCGATGTCCAGCTTGGGCTTCTCTTTATAGGCTCCGTGGGCGGTGCCAATGGCCACCGCCAGAGCGTCCACCCCGGTGCGCTCCACAAAGTCCCGGGCCTGCTCCGGCTGGGTGTAGATGCCCTCGTCGCCGGAGCCCGTCTCATTGGCTCCCACGTGGCCCAGCTCCCCCTCCACGGTGGCGCCGAACAGATGGGCGATCTCCACCATCCGGGCCACCCGGCGCACGTTGTTCTCATAGCTGTCGGTGGAGCAGTCGTACATAATGGAGGAGAACCCCAGGCGCAGGGCCTCCATGATCTTCGGCTCGGTGAGGCCGTGGTCGTAGTGGAGGACCACCGGAACGGACGCCTTCCGGGCCATGGGCAGCAGGAAATAGGCCAGCTCCTCCAGACCGGCGGTGGGCAGCAGCACCTCCGCCGTGCCGATGATCACCGGGCTGTTCAGCTCCTCCGCCGCGGTCAGCACGCCCTTGGCCATCTCCAGATTGACGGTGTTGAACAGGCCCACCCCGTATTTCTTCTCCTGGGCGTCCTTCAGCACCTCTCGCAGTGTAACCAGCATGTCTTGTTCACTCCCGTTTCCTTACACAAGCCCCATGAGCAGGTTCATCACGTACATCTCCAGGGCCTCAAAGTCCCGGTTCTCCACGCACTTCCTCTGGAAGTCGTAGTCGAAGCGCTCCACCTTCTCCTCCAGGGCCTTGAAGATGTTCAGGCTGTTCTCCAGGTGTTTATAGCAGTCCTCGTCCCGGGTGGTGCGCATGGCCTTCACGTCCAGGCCCACGTACTCCCCGTGGCTGCCGTAGTCGTTCTCCTTCAGCACCTTCACCTGGTTGAAGGCAGCCCGCAGGTTCTCCACGCCGAAGGTTTTATCTTGGTCATAGCGGATGCCGTTCTGGTCGTTGAGGTGGACGGTCATCAGCTTGCCCATGGCCATGGCGAAGCCGATCTCGTGGGCCGGGTCCAGGCCGGCCAGGATGGCGTGGGCGCTCTCCAGGTTGCCGCCCACCCGGGCGGGGTCGATGGTGGCCGCCGAAATGGCCATCACGTGGCCCATGGTGCCGCAGATGCTCCGGTCAATAGGCTCGTTGGGCTTGGGCTCGATGCAGATGCGGATTTTGGGGTCGTACTCCAGCATCTTGTTGATGGACTCGATGAGCATTTTGGTGGCCCATACCGGGGACTTGCTCTCGGCGCACAGAGTGCCCTCCCGAGCCAGCCACAGAACCACCAGGTCGGTGCCCAGCTCGTTGGCGATGTCGATGGAGCGGTAGGAGCGCCACATGGCGTACTCCCGGTCCTCCGCCGAGGTGCTCATATAGCCGCCGTCCACCGTGTGGGGGTCCATCCACAGGCGGGGGGCCACAAACTCCGCCTTCAGGTTGTACTTGTCCAGGGTTTTCTTCAGCTCCCGGGCCTTCTCCTTGATCTCCTCCTCGGTGTAGTCGTTGATATTGGGCACCGCGTCGTCGTCGTGGAACTGGACGGCGGAGAAGCCCAGCTCGGCAAACTTCTTGAACTTCTCCTCGATGGGGATGGTGCTGCGGGTGGCGGGGCCGTAGGTGTCCACCCCCTCATGTACGTTCCAGGGGCCCACGGAAAATTTGAATTTGGTCATAGCGCACCGGCTCCTTTCTGTCAATGGTCAAAACTTGTCTCAGTCTGTTTTCATAGCGTCGTCAAAGGCCACGTTGGAGGGGGAGAAGTTGATCTTCTTGGTAAACGCACAGGCCTCGGTGCCGCCGAAGATCCGCTCCATGCCGCTGTCCTCCCACTCAATGGACAGGGGGCCGTCGTAGCCGATCTGGTTGAGCACCCGGATGATGTTGTCAAAGTCCACGTCCCCGTGGCCGGGGGAGACGAAGTTCCAGCCCCGCCGCTGGTCCCCGAAGGTGATGTGGGAGCCCAGGATGCCGTTGCGGCCGTTCAGGTTCAGCTTGGCGTCCTTGATGTGGACGTGGTAGATCCGGTCGGCAAAGTCGAAGAGGAACATGGCCGGGTCCAGCCCCTGCCAGATCAGGTGGCTGGGGTCGAAGTTGATGCCCAGGGTGGGGCGGTACTCGAAGGTCTCCAGCAGCTTCTTGGTGCTCCAGTAGTCGTAGGCGATCTCGGTGGGGTGGACCTCCAGGGCCAGCTTCACTCCGCACTGGTCATACACGTCCATAATCGGGGACCACAGCTCCTTGATGCGCTGATAGCCCGCATCCACCTGCTCCTGGGAGGTCTGGGGGAAGGAGTACCACATCTTCCAGATGGGGGAGCCCATGAAGAAGGTGACCACCTTCACTCCCATGTTCCGGGCCGCCTTGGCGGCGCACTCCATCTGATGGACGCCCCAGGCCCGGATCTCCTCCGGCTTGCCCGCCAGGGCGGAGGGGGCGAAGTTGTCCAGACGGGGGTCATAGGCCCAGATCTCCGCATCGCCCACGCACTGGCCCGGCAGGTGCATGCCGATGGCCCAGCAGCCCAGGCCGTACTCCTCCAGCTTGCCCTTCAGCTCCTTCACATAGTTCAGGTCCTCGGCCGCCTTTTCCACATCGATCTGGCCCCAGGAGGCGATCTCCAGCCCCTCATAGCCCATCTCCTTGGCGGTCCTGCACATCTCCTCCATGGAGAGATCCGCCCACTGTCCGGTAAAAATGGTCACTGGTCTTGCCATAGCTGTCTGCTCCTTTCCAAACATTTCATCCGTCTGTGTGCGGTCTTACAGGGTTACCCACACATTGCCCCTCTCGTTGCTCTCCAGACAGGCCTCCACGTACTTCAGGCCCTGGATGCCCGCGTCGATGGTGGGGTAGTCGATCATGTCCTCCGTAAAGGTGCCGGCCTGCTTGGCCGCCACGCACTGGGTAAAGCTGTCGTACAGGTTGCCCATGGCCTCCAGCCAGCCCTCGGTGTGTCCGGCGGGGAGGCGGCCGTACTTGGCCGCGGCGGGAGTGACCGCCTTGTAGCCCCGCTTGATGGTCCGGGCGACGCCGTCCTCCCGGATGAGGGTGATCTCCTCGCACCGCTCCTGGTCCCAGAGGATGGTCCCCTTGGAGCCGTAGATACGCAGGCGTAAACTGTTGTCACAGCCGATGGCGAACTGACAGGACCAGTTGACGCCGGTGGCTCCCCCCTCGTACTCCACCAGCACCTGGTCGTTGTCGTCCAGCTTCCGGCCCGGAACCACCACGTCCATTTTGGCCAGCAGCCGCTTGATCTTCAGCCCGGTCATGGTGGACACCGCGTTCTCCACGTGGGTGCCGATGTCCCCCAGGCAGTTGACCCTGCCCGACTGGGCGGGGTCGCACCGCCAGGCCCCCTGCTTGCCGCCGCAGTCGTCCTCGCTGTACAGCCAGCCCTGGGGGTACTCGGCCATCACGGTGCGGATGGTCCCGATCTCTCCGGCCCGAATCAGGTCCCGGATGTACTTGGCGGTGACATGGCCGGTGTAGGTGTAGGTGACCATGAAGAGAAGCCCCTTCTCCTGGGCCAGCTGCTTCAGCTCCTCCCCCTGGGCGCTGTCGGTGGCCAGGGGCTTGTCGCAGGACACGTGGATGCCCGCCTCCAGAAAGGCCTTGCAGATCTCATAATGGGTGACGTTGGGGGTGACCACCACCACAAAGTCGATGCCGTCCTCCCGCTGTGCCTCGGCCCGGGCCATCTCCCGGTAGTCGGCGTAGCACCGCTCCAGGTCCAGGCCCAGCTCCTCCCCCAGGGCGCGGGTCTTCTCCGGACTCCGGGAGAAGCACCCGGCCACCAGCCGGGCCGAGCCGTCCAGGGCGATGGCCTTCCGGTGGGCCTCCCCGATAAACGCACCGGGGCCGCCTCCCACCATACCATAGGTCAATGTTCTGCTCATGCTGTCAGCCTCCTTTTCTGGGACGCCTGCCGGCGCCGCTGTTCTTCTGCCTCCCACAGGGGGATTCTTCTTTTACTATAAGACAGGGCCGCCTGTTTTTCCTGGATTAGTTTGTGATTCTCTCCTGACAAATTCACTTTTCTGATTGCCTATCCGTGTATTTTTTTGTATACTTTGTCTAGAGGTGATGGAGCCAATGTGCGAGGAATTTGAAGTGATCTCCCATGGAAACATGGACTATAATATATTCCTGAACAACCTGCTCTACCGCACGCCGCATGTGCACAAGGAGTTTGAGGTGTGCCTGCTTCTGGACGGCTCCGTGCAGCTGCTGTCACCCAGCTCCAGCCGCGCCTTCTCCGCTGGCAGTCTCTGGGTCATTAACCCCTTTGAGAGCCACGAGCTCATCGCGGAGCGGCCCGCCCTGATCCTGTCCCTTCAGATCGCCCCGGCTTTCTTCTCCGGCATCTTTCCCCAGATGGAAAATATAGAATTTTCCCTCTCCCCCGCTGCGGGCGGCGATGAAATTTCTCCGCTGGCCGCATCCCTTCTGGAGATCGCCCGCACATATTTCTCCCCGGAGGAGTACGCCCCCCTGCGCTGTGCCGGGCTGATCTGCCTGTTTTTTGAGCAGCTGCTGGAGGCGGCCCCCACCCGCTGCATCTCTGAGAAGGAGCGGCAGAGCTCCGCCAACCGGGCCCAGCGCATTCGGACCATCAGCAGCTACATCGACCGCCACTACTCGGAAAAGCTGCTTCTCACCGATCTGGCCCGTGAACTGGGGCTGACCATGGGATATCTCTCCGCTTTTTTCAAATCCGCCTTTGGTCTGTCCTTTCAGTCCTATGTGCGCAAGCTGCGCTGCGAAAAAGCGCGGCAGCTCCTGCTCTGTACCAACCTGTCTCTGCTGGACATCAGCCTCGCCTGCGGGTTTTCCGATCTGAAATACTTCAACCAGGGGTTTGCGCAGCAGTTCAGCTGCTCCCCCCGCCAATACCGTCTGGATGCTCAGCGGGACAGTCATGCCCCGCGGCAGGACTTCACCTTCACCACCCAGGAGTTTCTCTCCCCCTCTGCCAGCCGGGACGTGTTGGAAAAATACCTCTCTCCCCCGCCCCGTATCCCCGGTTAGGCTCCCTCCGCCCGGAACGCTCTGCCGCCCCGGAACATATGACACAGTTCCAGGGCGGCAGAGCGGATATATCAATCTATAAAAATGCGGGCAAAACGAAAGAAGCTCGTTTTAACTTGCGTTAAAACGAGCTTCTTTCGTTTCTTTGGTGGAGATAAGCGGGATCGAACCGCTGACCTCTTGAATGCCATTCAAGCGCTCTCCCAGCTGAGCTATACCCCCAACTTCGCCGTCCGCCGGTTCACTTGGCGAACAACGAAGTTTATTTTAGCAGGGCATGTCTCGATTGTCAAGAGAAATTTTCAAATTCCTGAAAAATTTTTTCGCCGCTTAGAAGGGACCGTAGTTGATGGCGTTCGCAACAATGATCAGGATATAGGCCGCCACCATCATGGTGCCGATGGCTTTGATGGCAAAGCGGAACCACTTGCCAAAGTCGATGCCGCACAGGGCGCAGGCCACGGCGGCGCCGGCGGGCCACAGATAGTTGGTCAGGCCGTCGCCCAGCTGATAGGTGAGCACCATGACCTGCTGATTGATGCCGAGGATCTGGCCCAGGGGGCTGAGAATGGGCATCATCATGACCGCCTTGCCGGAGCCGGAGACCACAAAGAAGTTCAGACAGGTAACAAAGACGTAGATGATGAGCAGGGTAATCATGGGGCTCTTGCCCTGGAGGGCGTTGCTCATGTAGTACACGGCGGTGTCCATGATGTTGGCCTCGTTGAGCAGGACCATAACGCCGTTGGCGAAGCCGATGGCCAGAGCGGGACCCAGGACCCGGGCGGCGCCGGCAGTGAAGCGGTTGCACACCTCGTTGGGGGAGATCCGGAACAAGAGGGCCAGGAGAATCATAAAGATGATGTACATGGCGGTGATGTTGGGGAAGCTCCACTTCAGCGCCACACAGCCGTAGCCCTGGATGATGGTGAGCACCAGGAAGCCGATCAGGGCGGTGACCCGCCGCCAGTCCATGGGAACCTCCTCGCCCAGAGAGGCGCTGGCGTCCTGGTCCTTGTACTCCTCATAGCAGTAGCTCTTGGTGGGGTCCTTGCGGGTTTTGATAGCGTAGTGGAGCAGGAAGACCAGGCCGATGGTGAAGAAGACCACCAGCACGACGGCCCGGTACCACATGCCGGAGAACATGGGCAGGCCCACGATCTGCTGGGAGACGCCGGTGGTGAACATATTCAGCATGCCGCAGGCAAAGCTGCCGCAGGAGCCCAGGATGACGGTGGCCGCACCGGTCATCCGGTCATAGCCCGCCGACATGATCACCATGACCGCCAGGCCATAGAAGGGGTATGCGCCCTCGCCGTAGCCCAGCACGCCGAACACGGTGAACAGCACATACATGATGACCACCAGGCTCAGTTCCTTGCCCTTGGTGGCCCGGACCAGCTTGTGAATACCGGCGGAGAAGGCGCCGGTGGACTCCAGGAAGCCCAGTACGCCGGAGCAGATGAGCAGGTTGGCCATGATGCTGATACCGCCCACAATGCCGTTGTAGAAGGTCTGGAAGAAGGTGTCCGGCATGATGTATTCTTTCTCCACGAAGTTGAACACATCGGGGTTGACAATCTCACGTCCGGAGTTGGGGTCCAGCACCCGCTCGAAGTTACCGCTGGGCACAAAGAAGGAGATGGCCCATACCAGCAGCATGATGATGGTGAGGATTACAAAAACATGGGGCATTGCGAAGGAACGTTTTTTCTTTTCCATAGCTGTCTGCGCGGCAGGCATCCGCGCACTCCTTTCGGTGTGATTGGTTTGGCATCGTGCCTGATTCATTTCTATGGGATTCTTCCGGACGAGGAATTACTTTCCGTGCTGGTTCAGCCACTCCATGGCGCAGTTGGCGTGGATGGCGGCTCCCTGGAAGAAGACGCTCTCGTCCAGCACCATGCGGGGATTGTGGTGGGGATACTGGTCGGGACCGCCGGCGCCCAGGCAGATAAACATGCTGGGAACGGCCTCGGCCACATAGCTGAAGTCCTCTGTGCCAGCCATGGGTCCGGTATTCGAGATATTTTCCTCTCCCACAATTTCCGCGATGGCAGGAAGCAGTTCATGGGAGACCGTGTCGTCGGTGTAGGTGCAGGGGCAGTTGAAGGTGACCAGCTCGTAATCGCCCCGCCAGGCTTTTACATAGTGGTCGATGATCTGGGGCAGCCGCTCCAGGATATGGGCCCGGGCCTCCTTGTCATAGGTACGCATGCCCATCTGGAGGGTGGCGGTATCCGGAAGGATATTGACCGCCGTGCCGGACCGGAGCACACCGGCGGACAGGGTTGCGGTGGCCTTGGGGTCCACCTCCCGGGTCATGAGCATATTGGCCGCGGTATAGATCTGGTTGGCAATCATCAGGGGGTCAATGGAGAGCTGCGGGGTGGAGCTGTGTCCGCCCTTGCCCTGGATGTTCACGATGAAGCTGTCCAGAGAGGAGCTTGTGACGCCGGTGCAGTAGGTCACCTCTCCCACCGGGGTGGTGGAAAAGATGTGCAGCGCGAAGGCGGCGTCCACCTTGGGGTTCTCCAGCAGGCCGTCGTCGATCATGGTCTTGGAGCCGTAGCCCATCTCCTCGCCGGGCTGGAACATGAGCTTGACCGTCCCCTTCAGTTCAGACTCATGGTCCTTCAGCAGCTTGGCCGCTCCCAGCAGCATGGCGGCGTGGGTGTCGTGGCCGCACATGTGGCTGGCCTTGCGCTTGGAGCAGAAGGGCAGATCGTTGATCTCCTCCATGGGCAGGGCGTCAAAGTCCGCCCGCAGCAGGATGCAGGGGCTCCCGCTGCCGATGGTGGCCACCACGCCGGTGGAGGCGGCCATGTCTGGGAAGCCCATGGCCACATACTTTTTCCGGATTTCGTCCGGCATCACGCCGCACCGGTGGGAGGGAATGCCCATCTCGGAGAGCCGCTTCTCAATGTAGGCGGCAGACTCCGGCAGGTCCATGCCCACCTCCGGGATCTGGTGGAGGTAGCGGCGGTCGGCCACGATCTGATCTTGAATCGCCTTTGCCTCCTGGTACAGGGATTTCATGTTTGTTCTCTCCTTTCGTCCCTTACATTGGGTTTGCTGTAAAAATGCGGCAGGTGCGGCACCGCCCCCGCCCGGCAGATGCCGGACGGGGGTGCCCGCACAAATGGGGATCAGGTAGAAGAAAGGGCGGCGTCCGGCTTGGACTCCTTGCCCAAAGCCTTCCAGATCACGGCGCCCACGATAAAGCCGATGACGGTGGGGATCAGCCAGTCAAAGCCATACTCGCTCAGGGGGATCATGGCAATCAGGCTGTCCAGGGCGTCGGTGTTGATGGAGACAAGGCCGCTGGAGCGGGCGGTGACAAAGGCGTCGTAGACGCTGACCAGGGTGGCCATGTAGACCGCGCCCTTCCAGGCGCCGTCGTTGGGTACGAACTTCTTGCACACGCCCAGGACGGTCATCACCACAGACATGGGGAAGATCAGGGTGAACAGCGGGCCGGAAATTACCAGCACGTTGCTCACGCCGGTGGCGGCAACCAGGAAAATGATCAGCGTGACCACAAAGGCGACGATCCGATAGGGGATCTTGCCCTTCGTCCAGTCAATGATCCAGTCGGAGACCGTGGCAATCATGCCGGAGGCGGTGGTGAAGCAGGCGAAGATCACGGCGATGGCCAGAACCACCAGGCTTACCCGCCCGGCCAGCATCTCCACCAAGCCGTTGAGGAGCGCAGTCTGGTCCATATCGGGGGCAAAGTAGGGAGTGCCGCAGGCGCCCAGCCAGCACAGGCCGCCGTAAACGACGAACAGGATGGTGAGGGAGACCAGAATGGAGCGCACCAGAATAGCCTTCTGGTCCTTGTACTGGGTGTAGCCTTTTTCCTTCACGCTGCCCAGGAACACGCCGGCACAGATCAGGCCGGTGGGAATGTCGCCGGTATTATAGGCGGTGAGCATAGAGTAGGAAAAAGCATTGTCCACTGTTCCGCCGGTGGGGGAACCGATGGGGATGGCAAACACCATCACCACGATAATCAGCAGAGCAATGAGCAGGATGGGGGTGGCGTAGGTACCGATCATGTCCACTACCTTGGAGCGGTTGCTGGCAAAGAAGTAGGACAGGGCGAAGAAGGCCACCAGGAATACCACATTGGCCCAGTCGGGCAGGTCGGGGGCGATGCCCCGCAGTCCGGTCTCAGCCGCCACTGCGCCGCAGCGGGGAATGGTGCCGAACAGGACGATCAGCAGGCCGATGCCCCGGAACAGCTGGTGCCACCAGGAGTTGATGTGGTAGGACAGGTCGTGGAAATCTGTGCCCATATTGACCACGGCGTACATGGCCAGCATGGGGAACAGGATTCCGGTGAGCGTCATGCCGGCGATTCCGAAGATGACATCCTCGCCGGTGTTAATGCCGATGGACGGGGGAAAGATCAGGTTGCCGGCGCCGAAGAAGATGGCGAACATGGCAAATCCCAGTACAAAAATATCTTTCGTCCGGCTCTGTTTCATGATTTGGCCTCACTTTCATAAACCTTTTCGCCGTCCACATAGGTGGCGGTGACATAGACCTGGTCGATCTTCATGGGGTCTACGGAGAGGATGTCCTCACTGAGGGTAATGAAATCGGCGTGATAACCGGCCTTCAGTTCACCGATCTCCGGGATGCCGGCCACACGGGCGCCCTCCCGGGTGTAGAGCTGGATGGCGGTCTCGATGTCCACCCGATTGTCGGGGCCGCAGTCGGTGCCGTCCCAGGCGGTGCGGGTAACGCCGCCCTTCAGGCAGGGGAAGGGATCGGAGGGCACGGCCCAGGAGGTGGCGGGGGCGTCGGTGGAGAAGCAGAAGGGCACGCCCGCCTTCAGCAGGTCCTGGATGGGGTAGGTCTTCTTCATGCGCTCCACGCCCAGGTTGGTCAGGTAGCTCTCGATCTCCGCGTAGAGGAAAATGGGCTGAGTGGCCACCGCCAGCCCCTTCTCGGCGCTCTTGCGGATGGCGGACTCAGAGGGCTCGGTCCAGTGCTCCATGCGCAGGTGGGGCACATCGCCCTCGGTCCACTTCTCCTCCGGATAGACCCGGTCCACGATGCGGTCGATGGCGTGGCCGCCCATGGCGTGCATGGACAGCTGGCAGTGGTGCTCCTTGCAGTAGGCGATGGCGCTCTCCATCAGCTCGTCGGAGCACACGGGGAAGCCGCACTCATCGCTGTCCAGGTAGGGCTCGTTCATCCAGGCGGTGCGGCCGGAGACGCTGCCGTCGCCGATGAGCTTCAGACCGGCGGCAAAGATCTGCTGAGAGCGGTCAAAGCGGGACTCGGGGATCTGGAACTTCGGGTCGTCGGCAAAGAACTCCCACATGTAGTAGACGCCGACCTTCTGGCAGAACCCCTTCTTGACGGCCGCCATGTATGTATCATAGCTGTCCGAGGGGTCCAGATTGCCCATGTCGCAGGTGGCAGTGATGCCCTGGGAGGAGAGCAGCTTGCCCAGATCCACCACCAGGTCCACCTTCTGCTCCTCGGTGGTCTCGGGGATCAGGGGGGTGACCAGGTTGCGGGCGGACTCCCGGAGGACGCCGGTGGGCTCGCCGTTCTCATCCCGGTCAATCTGGCCGCCCTGGGGGTCGGGGGTGTCCTTGGTGATGCCCGCCATCTCCAGGGCCTTGCTGTTCACACAACGGATGTGGCCGCAGGTGCGGATGATGGACACGGGGGAGTCGCTGCACCCCTCATCCAGATCGTAGCGGGTGGGGGAGCGCTTTTCCGCCAGCTTGCCCTCGTCATAGCCCCAGCCCTCGATCCACTTGCCGGGGCCCTGCTGCTCCCGCACGTCCCGGATGGCCTGCTTGAGCTCCTCGATGGAGTTGACCTTGGGCGGCAGGCTGGAAATCTTTTTGCTGAAGTCCGCCAGCATCACCGGATGCTCGTGGGCGTCCACAAACCCGGGGAGAACCCGACGGCCCTGGAGATCCACCGTCTCATCATAGGGACCGGCGGGCAGGTCGGCCTGGGCGCCCACCCAGGTGATGCGGCCATTCTCCACCGTCATCGCCTCCGCGTGGAGATTCTCCCGGTCAGAGGTGAAGATCTTTCCGTTGATATAGGCAGTTTTCCGATTTGCGTGCATAGAGCACAGCCCCCTTTCTGTCATATTGTACATTACAGCAAATTCGATGCCAAAAAAATCGAAAAAGGCGCCGGGTCCCAAAAACAGGGACCGGCGCCTTCGCACATTTCACAGTGTAATGTTTCCAATGCGGGCCTGTCAAGGGAATTCCGGTCCCTTTGTCCGTCCCTACAAATTTTTTTGGAAATTCACATGGGAAACTGTTCCATTCTCACCACGAAAAATATGGAAAAGTGTTTGGTCAAAATTTTTGAATGGAGGATCAAAAATTTTTTACTTTATCAAATTTTTTTGATTTTCTTTCAGCCCCAGCTTCTCCATCCGGTACTGCAGTTTTTGGGGGGACATGGAGAGCTTCTCGGCAGCGGCATTGAGGCGCCGGGTCTGATGGAGGGCCTCCCGGATGATCCCCGCCTCATACTCCGCCAGTAATTTTTTCAGGTCCACCTGTCCGCGGCGGAGCTGCTCTCGGATCTGGGCAAAGGAGAGGGGTTCCGCCTCCAGCGGCTTCGGGAGCTCCGGGACGGGCTCGGCCAGAGCCGCCTCCTCCTGGTGCTCCAGCTTCTCCAGCAGGTTCCGCACGGAGTCCAGGGTGATGTAGGCGCTGCTCTCCAGGTTGAAGGCGCCTTCGATGGTGTTTTTCAGCTCCCGCACGTTGCCCGGCCAGCTCCAGCGGAGAAACAGATCCTTGGTCATCTGGCTCAGGCCCAGGATCTGCTTATGCATGGCCTG
This sequence comes from Pseudoflavonifractor capillosus, assembly GCF_016899775.1. Lineage (GTDB taxonomy): Bacteria > Bacillota > Clostridia > Oscillospirales > Oscillospiraceae > Lawsonibacter. The sequence continues at coordinate 38,711 of NZ_JACJJE010000005.1, read as the reverse complement.
ATTGAAAAATTGAATGTAGTGCTCCGTCAGGGGCAGGATATCCTCCGGCCGCTCCCGCAGCGGGGGCAGGCGCAGGCGCACCACTCCGATGCGGTAGTAGAAGTCCGAGCGCAGCCGCCCCTGCTCCACAAGGGCCTCCGGGTCCTCGTTGGAGGCACACACGATGCGCACATCAAAATGAATGTCCTCCCGGCCGCCGATGCGCCGCACCTTCTGCTCCTCCAGGGCTTTGAGCAGCTTGGCCTGCATGGCGGTGTCCATGGAGTTGATCTCGTCCAGAAACAGGGTGCCCCCGTCGGCCAGCTCGAACAGGCCCTTTTTGGACTCCGCCCCGGTGAACCCGCCCCGCTCGGTGCCGAAGAACATGCTCTCCAGCAGATTTTCCGGGATGGCGGCGCAGTTCTGAGACAGGAAGGGCTTGTCTTTCCGGCCGCTGAGGGCGTGGAGGGCCTCTGCAAAGAGCTCCTTGCCGGTGCCGGTCTCCCCATAGATGAGGGTGGCCGAGTCATTTTTCGCAATGGTGCGGATGGCCGCCTTCAGCCTGGCCATCTCCTTGTTCCGGGTGACGATGTCGTCCAGCACCGAGTGGTCCGCCGACGCAGGTGCCGCCCCCTTCAGCGAGCGCACGTCCAGGATCTGGGCGATGTCCACCGCCCCCTGGATCTCCCCCTTCTGATTCAAAATAGGGTAGGTGGTGGTCACCATGGTGATCTGGAGGTCCTCATGGGTCAGGACCTGCTTCTCCCCCACCGTGATCTGTCCCGTGCGCAGGGTATTCATCACGGTGCTGTTCTCCTCGGACAGCTCCGTATAGACGGAGAGCAGGTGGTTCCCCACCACATTGCGCCCAAACTCCTCCGGCAGCTTGCCGAAGGGATTTCCGGGCTTATAATACTCCACAATGCCGTCCTTATTCACCACCATCATGCCCTCCACGGCCTCGCCGTTCAGGTTCATCAGGCGGGTAATCTGCTGCAGATATTCCTCCATGCGTGCCCCTCCTCCCGGATCTCCAAAGCACCGTTCCCCTCCCGCCGGGCCGGAGCGCGGCAGGACCATTTTCTGCCTTCTAGTTTACCGGAAAACCAACAAAAAGGCAATGGATTTTTCCTGGGGGCGGCACCCCTTTCCGCCGGGCGGCAGGCAGAAGTTCATCCGCGGCGGAGAAGCAAAATTTATCGGTTCTTAAGATTTTACGTCTTGCATCTTAAACAGTCTGTGTTATGCTAAACGTAACACATCAGAACGATTTGGGGAAAGGACTGGGAGAGACATGCATACCATTCTGATCTGCGACGACGACAAGGACATCGTTTCCGCGCTGGACATCTATCTCACCAGCGAGGGCTACAAGACTCTGCGGGCCTACAACGGCAAGGAGGCCCTGCTGGCGGTGGAACAGAACGAGGTCCACCTGATCCTCATGGACATCATGATGCCTGAACTGGACGGCATCCGGGCCACCGCCAAGCTGCGGGAGGGGAGCAACATCCCCATCATCCTCCTCACCGCCAAAAGTGAGGACTCGGACAAGATCCTGGGGCTGAACATCGGGGCGGACGACTACATCACCAAGCCCTTCAACCCCCTGGAGGTCATTGCCCGGGTGAAGAGTCAGCTGCGGCGGTACACCTCTCTGGGCGGGGCGGACAAGAGCCCCGGCCTGCTCACCGTGGGCCCTATCTCCCTGGACGACTCGGCCAAGCAGGTGACGGTAGACGGGGAGCCGGTGGCCCTCACCCCCATCGAGTACAACATCCTTCGCCTGCTCATGACCCACCCCGGCCAGGTGTTCTCCTCCGCCCAGATCTATGAGCAGGTGTGGAACGACCCGGCCTACGGCTCGGAAAACACGGTGGCCGTCCACATCCGCCACCTGCGGGAGAAAATCGAGATCAACCCCGCCGACCCCCGCTATCTGAAGGTGGTCTGGGGCCTGGGGTACAAGATCGACAAGGGGGGACTCTGATTGAAACGCCTGCGGGACAATCGGACCCTCCGGCCGGCCGCCTGGGCGCTCTTCGCGGCGGCGGTGTGCGCGGCCCTGCTGCTGGGACAGCAGTTTCTGTTTGCCCTGTGGTATACGCAATTTGGAGACTGGACCACCACCTGGGCCTTTGACACCAATTTGAACCAGCGGACCTACCAGGTGCAGGACTATGTGCAGCTCCAGACCGATCTGGACAGCGGAAGCCTGGACTATGTGGAGCGGGAGCAGACGGTGACGCTGCTGGCGGCCACCCGGGAGGCACTGTCGCCGGAGCGCACCAACTTCCGCTATCAGATCCTCAGCGCCGACGGCGCCCAGGTACTGGACACCAACCTCCAGGACTCGAGCCAGTCCTTTGAGACTCAGGTCACCGGCGTCTACTACGGGGTGCTGACGGTCAACAGCGGCCAGGTGGACTTTACGGCCAAGTCGGAACCGTGGACTGCCTCCATGACTGCCTCTTACAGCGCTGGCGCTCCGGTACCGTCGGAGGACAGCCAAAGCAACGCCATCCTGCGCTACGGCGTGCTCAAGCCGGAACTGATGGTGGTCCAGGATGAATTCCGCAGCCTGCTGACCCTGTGCGACGGATACGCCGCCAACGGTCCCCTGTACGGGGGGCTGGCCCTGGTGTTCCTGGGGGCGGCGGCCCTTCTGCTGCTGTTCCTTCTGTGGGCGGCGGGCCACCGGCCCGGGCAGGAGGGGATCGTCCTCTCCCCTGTGGACCGGGTATTCAGCGAGGTGTGGCTGGCCGCCTTGGCGGTGGGAACACTGCTGCTGTTTCTGGCGATCCCCCAGTATAAAACCGAGGCCGTCTGGGCCATGGAAGAGGCGGACCAGACCATGACTGCGGTTCTGCTGGCCGTGGGTACCGCGGCTGGGGGAGCCTGGGTGCTTCTGATGGCGGCCGCCCTGCGGACCCTGGTGGTCCGGATCAAGGCCCGGGCCCTGGCCCGGACCACCCTGCTGTGCAGGGTGGTCATGTTCCTGGCGCGCCGCCTTGCGGGCTTCTTCCGGGATCTGCCCCTGGCCTGGAAGGCGGTGGTGAGTTTCTTCCTGTATCTGGCCGCCATCTTCGCCTGTGACCACCTGTGGCCCCTCCACTATTGGTATCCGGTGCCCGGAGTGGTGGTCAACCTGGCGGTGCTGGCGTTTCTGTGCTGGTGGAGCGCCTGCTTCTGGCGGGTGCGCAAGGGGACGGAGGTCATTGCCGCCGGCAACCTGAACCACCAGATCGAGACGGCCCGCCTGCCCGGGGATCTGAAGCGCCACGCCGAGGCCCTGAACAACATCTCCGGCGGTCTGACCCAGGCGGTGAATGAGCAGATGAAGAGCGAGCGCTTCAAGGCGGAGCTCATCACCAACGTATCCCACGACCTGAAGACCCCCCTCACCTCCATCATCAATTATGTGAACCTCCTGAAGACCACGGAGCAGACCGACCCCACCGCCCGGCAGTACATCGACGTGCTGGACCGGAAGTCCCAGCGGCTCAAGAAGCTCACCGAGGACCTGGTGGAGGCCAGCAAGGCCTCCACGGGGGCCCTGTCGGTGAACCGGGAGAAGATCGGGATGGTCCAGCTGCTGGACCAGGCCCTGGGGGAGTACGAGGAGAAGCTGGAGGGCAAGCACCTGGCGGTGGTGCGCGCCGTCCCCGAGGGGGAGTGCTACGTGTACGCCGACGGCCGCCACCTGTGGCGGGTCATCGACAACCTGCTGTCCAACTGCGCCAAGTACGCCCTGGAGGGCACCCGGGTGTATATTGAGATCTTCCGGGGAAAGGGGAGCGTGAGCCTGTCGGTGAAAAACGTCTCCCGGGACCCCCTGAACGTGCCGCCCGAGCGGCTGATGGAGCGCTTTGTCCGGGGCGAGGAATCCCGCACTACCGAGGGCTCCGGCCTGGGGCTGTCCATCGCCAAGAGCCTCACCGAGCTCCAGGGGGGCACCTTCGAGCTGGTGGTGGACGGGGACCTGTTCAAGGCCATCGTCACCCTGCCCCAGTCCTCCTGATACAAGACAGCGCGGGACCGGCATCTGCCGGTCCCGTTTCCGTTTGGATTGGGAAAGACGCTTTAAAAGGGAAGAATGGCGTTCTTGACCCACACATACAGAAGAGCCAAAATGACCGCCGCCGCCGCGAAGATCACCTTATTCCCTGCCGCTGAGGTCCCCTTGCTCCGCAGCAGGGCCCGCATACGGGCGCCCAGAAGTCCCAGCCCCAAAAACAGAAGGAAGACAAAAATTGTGCGTACCACAGTCCACGCGCCATAGAAGGTCCCGACTGTATGCAAGAGAGAAATCAGTCCCGCGGCGATCCCCACGGCGGCCAGGCCCAGGGACAACAGCCAGGCCCGTGACATCCGCCCCGCCGGTCCGGGCCGTCCCTCCTCTGCCGCCTGCCGGGCCTCCTGGAGCCACCGCTGGGCATCTACCAAAACAATAAACTGATGGAGAAGCAGGGCAAGCAGCATGGCAATCATACCGGCCAGCAGGCCGCTGATCACTGGGGTTGACGGGACGAGGAACAGGTAGGCCCCGAAGATTAGAAGGCCCAACAGAGCAAAAATGCTGCAGAGGGCGGTCTCAGTCCGGACTGGCTTCACGTACTTGTCCTCCATCCAGCGGGTCAGCACCCGCCACTGGGTAGACAAGTCGGTCTGAATGGGGACGGGATATAGTTTTGAGGAGGCATACACCTGGATCTGAGGAAATTTGGACCAAGTGCCTATCAGCTCCCAGCCCACATAGCGGCAATAGTCATGGTAGATCTCCTGCCCCGCGGAGGGCAAGGGGTCCAGCCAACCCACTTGGGGGTGAAAGGCCAGGGCATAGCTCACGGGGATCGTACCCTCCAGCTTTTGATATGTGAAAAAATAGTTTCCCAGGGACTCCAACCCCCATCCCTTCGCGGCCATGCGATTGAAATGGTCCTGTAAATCCTCGTAATGAAAAGGGGCGTAGATATTGAGCTCATATTTTCGCTTCATGGAGGTTCCTCCTTAAAAAACTCGGTTGAGTACCCAAACGAGAAACAAGGCCATGAGAATATTTGCAGTGAGGAATATACTATAGTTGAGGGGTGCGGAGAGAGTCCATATCTCCCACTTCCGGATGGAAGGCCACCGCATAGTGGACGGGCGAGGATACGTTTTGGCGGTAGACCAGGAAGTGCTGCTCCATCCTCTCCAGCATCCAGCCGCGGGAAGCCATGTGCCCCAGATGCTCTTGCAGATCATTATACTGGTCAGGGGTGTACAAATTCAGCTCATAGCGCCGCTTCATTGAGAACCTCCTCCTTTCGAAAGATCTAGAACAGAGTGCTGCGCAGCTGGAGAATGAAAAACGCGAGGATCACCACAAACCCATAGCCGACCCAGTTGGCCGCCTGGGAGCGCCCGCGGCGGCGCAGCCAGTCCTCCGCCCGGCCCATTCCCCACCACACCAGGAGGAGAACCGCCGTCTGTCCAACGCTCCGAACCAGACTGGGGATGCCGCCGCCCTGAGTTGCCATATACCATACGCAGTATAGGAGGGCGAAGGCAGAGAGCACACCGCCCGCCTTGCGCATCCACCGCAGGAGAGGGGACAGACGGCCGTCGGGTCCCTCCCCCAGGCCCTCCTCCGCCCGGCGGACCTGACTGATCCAGCGGTTGGCATTGGCCAGCTGGATCAGGAGATCAGCCACCAGGTAGATCAGAAGGGCAATCAGGCAGAGCGTCAGAATCCGAAATGCCCAGTCCTCTGTGGCAATAAGGAACAGAGCGCAGAAGATGGCCGACAGGATAAAAATCAGCGAACACGCGGCCGCCCCCGTCTGAAGCCGGGGCACATACCGCCGCTCCAGCCAGTCCCCCATCACCCGCCACTGGATGGTCCGGTCGGTCTGGAGGGGGATGGGGTGGGGCTCCTCATTGCAGTAGACCTCGATTTGGGGAACCGTACTCCAAAAAGTCACCGGCTCCCAGCCGGCCTGCCGGCAGTAGTCCCGGTACACCTCCCCCTCCGAAGTAGGGGCGGGCTCCAGATAGCCCATCTCGGGATGAAATACCAGGGCATAACGCACCGGTTTGGGCTCTCCCCGGCGGTAGACCAGGAAGTACCACTCCATCCGCTCCAGCCGCCAGCCCCGGAGGGCCATAGCCTCCAGATGGTCCCGGATGTCCGCAAACTGGCAGGGTATATAGTGGTTGAGTTCATATTTCCGCTTCATCCCGGGGCACCTCCTCTCAAATCAGCCTAGAGCGGGATAGGTCTACCCGGCGCTCCCCCGCCGGAGCTCCTGTGACGGCTCCGCCGTCATGTGCCGGTAGTCGGCCAGCATGAGCTCCAGCCGGCGCTTTTCCATCAGCAGCCGGTCCTTCCCCTGCTGGGTGAGCACATAGCTGCGCCTGCGCCCCTCCACCTTGGTCTGCATGATCATACCGGCGGATAAAAAGTCCTCCAGCAGGTTGTACAGGGTCCCCGGGCCGATGGTCACCCGGTTCTGAGTGATCTGGGCCACCAGGGCCATAATGTCCGCCCCGCACCGCTCCTCCTGGAGGGCCAGGAGGATGTAAAACATCTGCTCGGTGAGGGTCTGAAATTTTTCCCGCGCCATGGACGGCACCTCCTTTTTCAGAAATTCCATTGTGAAATATCGAATATCGCTATCTTCATCCTTATCATATCATCGATATTCGATAGTGTCAAGCACCTCTTTTCACCGCCGCATGCAAATTTTTTCTGCGGCGGGCATAATCCTCCCCAGAGCGGCCATACTAGGGACCGAGGTGATATCCGTTGCAGTACAAAGACCTGTATGCTCTGCTCCGCAGGGAGCCGGAGGCGCGGCGATACTTTGACTCCCTCCCCTCCTACGCCCGGGAGCAGATCCAGACCAGACCGGACGGGGTCAACTCACTGGCCAGCCTGAAAGACTATGCCGACAATCTTCTGCGCGGCGACGACTAAGGAGGAACCTGCTATGGCTAAGAAAGGCATGAAGCGCCCGGGCTACACCGGCCCCGAGGCCCAGAACCAGAATCCCACCGCCAATCCCCAGAACTCCACCGGGAAGGACGCCAAGAACAAGTCCAACCCCAATCAGACCTACTGATTCCAGAGGCGGCACCCTGCCGCCTCCTACATAGACCGAAAACTGCCGCCTGCGGTGCAGGCGGCAGTTTTTATGCAAAAAGTTCCTCATCGCTGCGGCGAGGCCAAGTCATTTTCAGGCAGCTCCTCCGTCTGGATCAGCTCTCCGTCCCGCTCAAAGGAAAGAAAGGTATTGCCCTGGTGGGTGAGCATGCCGCGGTCCCCCTTGCTCAGCTTCCGCCAAACGGCGCGGGACACCTGACAGTCGATCACCGTATCCCGCTGGGCAATGTAGAAGTGGAGCCAGTAGGCATGATACAAGGCTGTGGCGGTATCTGACTTCCGGTGGACCAGCGCCTCCTCGGTCACCCAAAGCTCTCTCTGGTCCTTTCTGCGGGAATACCGCAGTCTGACCGTAAAAAGCACCACCAAAACAAGGCCCAGCCATATCCCATTTCGGATCAGAAAGTGCTCCATCCCTCCGTCCCCCCTCGGCCTATTGTGAAGGAAACGCAGTTTTTATCCCTTTACCAAATAACTCATGTCGTACAGACCGGGCTCCTTGACAGCGGCCATAAACTTGGCGGCCTCCAGGGCCCCCTGGGCGAAGATCTCCCGGGAGAGGGCGGTGTGCTTGATTTCCATGATCTCGTCGTGGCCGGCGAAGATGATCTCGTGCTCCCCCACGATGGTGCCCCCCCGGACAGCGGAGATGCCGATCTCCTTCTTGTCCCGGGGATGGCGGACCGAATGGCGCTCAAAGACGTACTCCGTCTCGTGGCCGCAGCTCTGGGCCGCCGCGTCGGCGATCATCAGGGCGGTGCCGCTGGGGGCGTCCACCTTCCGGCGGTGGTGGCGCTCCACGATCTCGATGTCATAGCTGTCCCCCAGCACGCTGGCCGCCTTCTTCACCAGCTCCAGCAGCACGTTGATGCCCAGGGACATGTTGGCGGAGCGGAAGATGGGCACCTCCAGGGCGGCGGCTCCGATCTGTGCCACCTGCTCCGGGGTGTAGCCGGTGGTGGCCAGGATCAGAGGGGTCTTGGTCCGCTTGCCGAACTCCAGCAGGCCCTCCAGGGCGGCGGGAGAGGAGAAGTCGATGACCGCGTCCGCCTCCCCGGTAAATTGGGACGGAGAGGAATAGACGGGGAACTCCCGGTCGGCAGAGCCCAGCACGTCGAAACCGGCGGCCACCTGCACCTCCGGGTCGGCATTGCACAGGGACTCCACCACCCGGCCCATGTGGCCGTTGCAGCCGGAAATGATGATCTTCAGCATGGGCGAGAAAACCTCCTTTGTAACGTGAGGGCTTACAGCAGGCCCTTGGCGGCCATGGCGGCGCGGAGCCGCTCGTGGTTCTTCTCAGACAGCTCGCACAGGGGCAGGCGCACCGGGCCGGCCTCCATACCCATCAGGTTCAGGGCCTCCTTCACCGGGATGGGGTTCACGTCGCAGAACAGGGCGTCGATCAGGTCCATGTACTCGATCTGCAGCTTGGAGGCGGCCTGGAAGTCGTTGTCCAGGCACAGATGGGTCATCTCCCGCATGACGCCGGGGATGATGTTGGAGGCCACCGAGATAACGCCCTTGGCCCCCAGGGACATCATGGGCACTACCTGGTCGTCGTTGCCCGACCAAATGTAGAAGTCGTCCCCGCACAGGTGGCGGGTGTGGGCCAGCAGGGAGAAATTGCCGCTGGCCTCCTTCACGCCGTTGATCTTGGGGTTCTGAGAGAGGATCTGATAGCTCTCGGCGGTGAAGGACACGCCGGTGCGGCTGGGCACGTTGTAGAGGATGATGGGCAGCTCGGTGCGGTCGGCGATGTACTCATAGTGCTTCACAAGCCCCGCCTGGCTGCACTTGTTGTAGTAGGGGGTGACGTGGAGCAGCGCGTCCGCCCCGGAGTCCTGGGCGTGGAGGGACAGGTACACGGCGGCGGAGGTGTCGTTGCTCCCCGCGCCGGCGATGACCTTCACCCGGTGGTTCACCCGCTTGACGCAGTACTCCACCACGGCGATGTGCTCCCGGATGGTCATGGTGGCCGATTCGCCGGTGGTACCGCACACGCAGATGGCATCCACACCGCCCTCAATCTGATTGTCGATGAGGCGGCCGAATGCGTCGTAGTTGATATTCCCGTTGGCGTCAAAGGGGGTGGCAATGGCCACGCAGTTGCCGGTAAAGACAGGAGTCCGCATAAAAAACATCCTTTCTAATCAATCCATTCGATCGGTTCTTTTAAATGGTGCGCAATCAGAATCGTCCGCTCAATATCCACATACAGGTCCAGTCCTTCCGGTGTATCCGGAGAAGGCAGGATACCGGCCTCCGCCTGGGCGGGCCCATGGCCGCCCAGATAGAGGTCCAGGGCCGTATAGTAATAGGGCCAGTTGTGGGACTCCAGCGCCGCTGACATCACATTGTCAAGGGAGGCAAAAAAGTCCGCTTTCTCTTCCACGCGGAGGCTGGCCGCTTCATAAGAGACGCCCAGATACTCCACCAAGAGCCATTTAATCAGCTCGCAGAAGCTGCGCTGATTGACGACGGCGGTATTCTCCCCATCCGATACAAGGACATGGTCCCTCATTCCTTGGGCTCAATATACCCCTCGGCGCACAGCAGCTCGGCCAGCAGGACCGCACCGCCGGCGGCGCCCCGGAGGGTGTTGTGGCTCAGGCCCACGAACTTGTAGTCATACTGGCTGTCGGGGCGCAGGCGGCCCAGGGAGACGGCCATGCCGCCCTCCAGATCCCGGTCCAGACGGGTCTGGGGCCGGTCGGGCTCCTCAAAGTAGTGGAGGAACTGCTTGGGGGCGGAGGGGAGCTCCAGCTCCTGGGGACGGCCCTTGAAGTTGGCCCAGTCCTCTTTGATCTGCTCCATGGAGGGGGTCTTGCCCTCCTGGAACTTCACAAACACGGCGGCCATGTGGCCGTCCAGGCAGGCCACCCGGAAGCACTGGGCGGTAATGTCGGGGCCGGCGGCCTTGACGATCTTGCCGTCCTCCACCTTGCCCCAGATCTTCAGGGGCTCCTGCTCGCTCTTCTCCTCCTCGCCGCCGATGTAGGGGATGACGTTGTCCACCATCTCGGGCCAGCGCTCGAAGGTCTTGCCCGCGCCGGAGATGGCCTGATAGGTGCACACCAGGGCCTTCTCAATGCCGTACTTCATCAGGGGATGGAAGGCGGGGGCGTAGGACTGGATGGAGCAGTTGGACTTCACCGCGATGAAGCCCCGCTGGGTGCCCAGGCGCTTTTTCTGGGCGGCGATGACCTCCAGGTGCTCCGGGTTCATCTCGGGCACCACCATGGGCACGTCCTCGGTCCAGCGATGGGCGGAGTTGTTGGACACCACCGGGCACTCGGCCTTGGCATAGGCCTCCTCCAGGGCGCGGATCTCGTCCTTCTTCATATCCACGGCACAGAACACAAAGTCCACCAGGCCGGCGATCTTCTCGATGTCCGCCTGGGCGTCCAGCACCACCAGGTTCTTGGCCTCCTCAGGGATAGGAGTGGTCATGGCCCAGCGGTCCTTCACCGCCTCCTCATAGGTCTTGCCCGCGGAGCGGGGGCTGGCGGCGATGACGGTGAGCTGGAACCAGGGGTGCTTCTCCATCAGGGTGACGAAGCGCTGGCCCACCATGCCGGTGCCGCCGATGATTCCGACTTTGTACTGTTTCATAAGAAATACCTCCCAAGTGGTTCAGGCCATTCTATGGCCCCATTGAATGTTCGGTGTCCGGGGTTCCAGACAAAACCAAGCCTTGTTTGAAAATTGGAAATGTGCCCAGCAGCGAAGGATTTTTTCGCCAGACAAGGCGATTTGACGCAGCAATACTTTGTGTATTGCAAGGAAAATCAACGCAGTATGACGGAAAAAGACTCGCTGTTTGGGCATATTGACATTTTTCAAACATGGCCCAGAGAAAAAAAGAAATCAGCGGCTTTTCAAGCGGCTGATTTTGTACTATAATGTCAGCTGTGGCCGAAACCGCCCACAGCCGACAAAATATTCACAAAAGCAGACAGCGCTCCATCAGGGAACCGCCCTGATGACAGTCGCAGAGCTGTTGACCCGGCGACCAGGGCCCTCCGTTCCGGTGCGAGAGGAAAACCCTTCGGCGGCCTTCCCTTTGGGCGTGGGTGGACGGGAACCGGCTCCCTGGCCACGCGTACTCATGTCGGCCGCGACCTCTATCATGCAAACTTGAAATTATCCTATCATGTTTGCCGGTGGGTGTCAAGAGAGCGAATCATCAGAAACGGAGAAATCAAGGAAGCTATGAGACGATTCTTTATGCAGTTTGCCGCCGTTCTGCTGGCGGTGGTTCTGGCCCTTCCCACTGTCCTGGCGGCGGGGAGCGGCGGCGAGATGGTCCGGGTAGGCCTAGCCTATGGCAGCGGCGCCCTGGTGAACGCCAACCTGGAGAACAACACCGGCTACGGCTCGGGCTACCGCATGGGCTACTTTGACGACGACCTGGACTTTGTGGAGCTGGCCTGGACGGACGAGGACGAGACCCAGATCACCATGGTCAAGACCCAGAACACCTGGGTGAACGGCACCTCCTACTCCAACTCCGACAACGGCGGGGACGTGATCGGCTGTTACCACGTGCTGGTGGAGAGCGGCTACCGCTCCTATAAGCAGGCCGCCGCCGACGCCCAGGAGTACCGGGACGGCTTTGTGGCCTGGATCGACGGGGACTACCAGGTGCGCGCCGGCTCCTACACCAGCCGGCAGGAGGCGGAGGACGCCGCCCAGAGCCTGGGCGGCACGGTGGCAGGCACCAGCTCCTACGCCGTCAACGTCACCCGCACCGGAACCGCGGAGATCCTGTTCCAGTTTGACGGGGGCGATGACCTGGCCCTGGGGGTGATGCCCGACGTCACCGGAGCGGATACCGTGCGCACCTGGTTCAAGGGATACCGGTACTACGGCGGCTTCCGCTATGAGCGCATCGGCGGCGGCGACCTGACGGTGGTGAACATCGTGGACCTGGAGACCTACATCAAGGGTGTCGTCCCCTATGAGATGAGCAGCAGCTGGCCCCTGGAGGCCCTGAAGGTCCAGGCGGTGTGCGCCCGCAGCTACGCCTACATCAACATCCACAGCGGAAAGCACACCTCCTACCACTTCGACGTGTGCAACACCACCGACTGTCAGGCCTACTACGGCGCGGGGACAAACAGCTCCTCCTACCAGGCCACCGAGCGTACCGACCGGGCGGTGGACGAGACGGCCGGGGAGTACGCCTGGTACGACGGGCAGGTCATCGAGGCCTTCTACTCCTCCAGCCACGGGGGAGCCAGCGAGAGCGTGTACAACGTGTGGGGCACCTCTCTGGAGCAGTACCCCTATCTGTGCGGCGTGGAGGACCCCTATGAGGCGGACATGGCCAGCAAAAACAGCTACTCCTCCTGGACGGTGTCCTACACCAGCTCGGAGCTGGCCCAGCGGCTGGAGAACTATGGTTACGACGCCTCCAGCGGCATCGAGTCGCTGACCCTCACCTACTCGGACCTGGGCAACGTCATCCAAGTGCGGGTGAACTACCGGGACGGCGGGAGCGACACCATCCGCCCCAGCAGCATGCGCTCTGTCTTCGGCATCTCCTCCATCCGCTTCACCGTCAACGGCCAGGCGGCCTCCTCCGGGTCCGGGACAACCTCCAGTTCCGGCGGCGGGCTCACGGCCAACGGCTCCACCTCCCTGGATTCCCAGGGCACCTACACGGTGATCAGCGGCTCCGGTTCCCTGAGCCAGGCGGGCCTGGACGGACTGTACGCCATCTCCGGCTCGGGCAGCATCACCCCGGCGGAGGACGCCGCCTCCGGCGGCGGCTCCGGTACGGACACCCCCATCGGCACCCAGGTGACGGTGAGCGGCAGTTCCTACTCCTTCCAGGGCTCCGGAAACGGCCACCAGCTGGGCCTGAGCCAGTACGGGGCCTGGGCCATGGCGGAGCGGGGCTTCACCTATGACGAGATCATCGAATTTTACTACCCCGGTACATACGTCCGGTAAATCTTATCCCTGATTTCCTGTTCCCGCTCCCCTGGGGGCGGGAACACAGCTTGCCGAAATCCTTTTCGGCATTCTCCCATTCCGCGCCGGTCTTCCCGGAGCGGCGCGGTGCAAATTTTGGAACAGAAAGGCGAAGGACTCTTGAAAACATCCGATTTTGATTTTTACCTCCCGGAGGAACTCATCGCCCAGCATCCCCTGGAGCGGCGGGATGCCTCCCGGCTGCTGGCCCTGGACAAGGAGACCGGGGCCGTCTCCCACCACCACTTCCATGACCTGCCCCAGTTCCTCCGGCCGGGGGACTGCCTGGTGCTGAACAATTCCCGGGTGCTCCCCGCCCGGCTCATCGGCCACCGGCTGCCCGGGGGCGGGGCCTGTGAGGTCCTCCTTCTCACCGACAAGGGGGACGGCCTGTGGGAGTGCCTGGTGCGCCCGGGGCGGAAGCTGAAGCCCGGGGCCCAGGTGGTCTTTGGGGACGGGAGCCGTCTCACCGCCACGGTGGAGGCGGAGGTGTCCGGGGGCAACCGGCTGGTGCGCTTTCACTACGATGGCATCTTCCTGGAGGTGCTGGAGGAGCTGGGCAAGATGCCCCTGCCCCCCTACATCAAGGAGGAGCTTCAGGACAGCGAGCGGTACCAGACCGTCTACTCCAAAATCAACGGCTCCGCCGCCGCCCCCACTGCCGGCCTCCACTTCACCCCGGAGCTTTTAAAACAGGTGGAGGACATGGGGGTGAAGCTGTGCTACGTCACCCTCCACGTGGGCCTGGGCACCTTCCGCCCGGTGAAGGCGGAGGACATCTCGGAGCACGAGATGCACTCGGAGTACTGCATGATCTCCGCCGACGTGGCCCAGACCATCAACGAGACCCGGAAAAACGGCGGCCGGGTCATCTGCGTGGGCACTACCTCCTGTCGCACCATTGAGAGCTTCGCCGCGGAGGACGGGACGCTGAAGGAGTCGGCGGGGTGGACCAACATCTTCATCTATCCCGGCTACCGGTTCAAGGTGCTGGACGGCCTCATCACCAACTTCCATTTGCCCGAGTCCACCCTCATCATGCTGGTGTCCGCCCTGGCGGGGCGGGAGCACGTGCTGGCCGCCTATGAGGAGGCGGTGCGGGAGCGGTACCGGTTCTTCAGCTTTGGTGACGCCATGATCATTCTGTGACCCGGCTCCCCCCGGCGGACCTCCGTCCGCCGGGGGACATAAGTCCCACTTTTCCTTGCGCTTTGGGGTATTTCCTGGTATACTGTCCCTTACATGGAAAATCAGCGGGTGAGCACCTACCGTATGCAAGGCTATTGCATGCGGTTTTTTTCTGGAAGGAGGAGCGGCATGGCAGCGTCGGAAAACCGGGACAGCTTTGGGCGCCTGGCGTACATTCTGGTAAAATTCAGTCTGCCCCTGATGCTCAGCGGAATTCTCCAGCAGCTCTACAACTGGGCGGACGCCTTCATCGTGGGCAACGTGGTGGGGGAGCTGGCCCTGGCGGCGGTGGGCTCCACCACCTCCATGGTCAACTTCTATGTGCTGGCCATCACCGGCTTTACCCTGGGCCTGTCCATTCTGTTTGCCCAGAAATTCGGCGCCAGGGAGCTGGAGGACATCCGCCGGATTCTCTCCACCTTTCTCTGGGTGCTGGGCGGGATCTTTCTGATCCTGGCCGCCCTGGGCATCTGCTTTGCGGAGGAACTTCTGCGTCTGCTCCACACCACCCGGGAGGCGCTCCCCCTGGCCGCGGACTACCTGGGTATCGTCCTGGCCGGCGTGCCCTTTCTGGCGGTCTACAACGTGTACTCCGCCGCCCTCCGGGGGATCGGGAACAGCCGGGCTCCCTTCTATGCCGTTCTCCTCTCCTCGGTGGTGAATGTGGCCCTGGACGTGCTGTTTGTGGCTGTCTGGGGCTGGGGCGTGGCCGGGGCGGCCATTGCCACCGTGATCGCCCAGGCGGCCATGACGGTGTTTCTGACCGGATACAGCATCATAAAGTATCCCATTCTCCGCTTCCGGCCCGGGCGGCAGTCCTTTGACCGGGCCATGCTGGTCCGGGGGTGCCGCTTCGGCATCCCGCCCATGCTCCAGTCCAGCGTCAGCTCGGTGGGCAGCCTGATTTTGCAGAACTTTATGAACGGCTTCGGCACCCAGACGGTGGCGGCGGTGACCACCGCCTACCGGGTGGATTCCATCGTCATGGTGCCCATTCTCAACCTGGGCTCCGGCATCTCCACCCTGGTGGCCCAGAACTGCGGGGCCGGACAGAATCTGCGGGCCCGGAGCATCTTCCGGGTGGGCACGGCGGTGATGGCGGCGGTCTCCCTGCTGCTCACCGTGCTGGTGATCCCCACCGGCGGGGAGCTGATCGCCCTGTTCGGGGCCGGCCCGGAGGCTGTCTCCATCGGAGACGCCTTTTTCCGCCGGATCGCCTGCTTCTATGTGGTCTTCGGCCTGGCCAACGCGGTGCGCAGTTATCTGGAGGGGATGGGGGACGTGGTCTACTCCAGTCTGGCGGGGATGGCCTCCCTGGTCTGCCGGATTATCCTGTCCTATACCCTGGTGGCCTTCTTCGCCAATATGGTGATCGCCTGGGCGGAGGCCCTCTCCTGGGTGCTGCTTCTCCTGCTGTACGTACTGCGGGCGGTCTGGAAGGAGCGCCGGTGGAAGAGCGAAGGCATCTTTCAAGCCTGAAAAAAGCACCGCCAGCGGCGGTGCTTTTTTTGTGGGGACAGGCGGCGCGTCACCGCTCCATCTTCCAGTAATAGGCGCTGTAGGGGGGCAGCTCGCTGCCGCCGCCGAAGTCGTGCTGTTCCCCGGTGATCAGGTCCCAGGCCAGGCCGCAGCCCGCGTCAAAGTGGGCCACATAGGGCTCTCCGTCGGCGTTCACCGCCACCAGCACCCGCTCCCCCTCTGCCTTCCGCTCGAAGATGATCTGCCGGTTGGTGAGGAGGACGTTGCGGTAGCTGCCATTGCACAGGGCCGGGCTGTTCCGCCGGGCGGCGGCCAGCTTGGCGATCCAGTCGGTCAAGTCGTTCCACTCCGGCTGCTCCAAGGCGGGGCGCAGCTCGTCGTCGCTGCACGCCCCCTTCTCCCCTTTGATGCCCCACTCGCTGCCGTAGTACAGGGCGGGGGTGCCCGGCATCCCCATCAAAATGGCGTAGGCCAGGGGGATGTGCCTGGGCTCGGTGAGCTTGGAGGCCAGCCTGGTCACGTCGTGGTTGTCCGCGAAGGACAGCAGGTGTGCCCCCTTGTAGAGGGTCCAGGGCTCCGGCCCGTACTGCCGGGCCAGGCTGTGGCCGATCTCAAACAGGTTCCGGTCGTTGAAGCTGGACCACAGGCCCTTGAAGCAGTCGTAGTTGGTGACTGAGTGGCACTTGTCCGGCCCCATCCACTGGTTGTAGTCGCCCCCCAGGGCCTCGCCCAGGAGCACAAAGTCGGGCTTCAGGGTGTCGGTAAAGGCCCGCAGCTGCCTGAGATAGTCGATGGGCAGGCAGTAGGCCACGTCCAGGCGCAGGCCGTCGATGCCGAACTGCTCCACCCAGCCGCGGATGGCCTGGAACTGGTGCTCCACCACCGCCGGGTTGTGGAGGTTCAGCTTCACCAGCTCGCTGTGGCCCTCCCAGCACTCGTACCAGAAGCCGTCGTTCCGGTCGGTGTTGCCGCCGAAGTCGATGTGGAACCAGTCTTTATAGGGGCTGTCCCACTTCTTCTCCTGCACGTCCCGGAAGGCCCAGAAGCCCCGGCCCACGTGGTTGAACACCCCGTCCAGCATGACCCGCAGCCCCGCGTCGTGGAAGGCCCGGCACACCTGGACCAGGTCCTCGTTGGTGCCCAGCCGGGGGTCCAGCCGGTTGTAGTCCCGGGTGTCATAGCCGTGCTTGTCGCTGTCAAAGACCGGATTTAAGAGGACGGTGTCCGCCCCCAGCTTCCGGATATGCTCCGCCCAGGGCAGCAGGCTGCGAATGCGGGGCACGGTGACTCCGTCGTTGTACTCGGGCGCGCCGCACAGGCCCAGGGGATAAATTTGGTACAGGACCGCTTCGTCAAACCACATAGGAAGAAAACTCCTTTCGCTCCGCCGGTCTCTCCGGGGAAGTCCCTTCTATCATACCGCATTTTGGCCGGTTTCACAAGCCCAAAGGAGGGCTCCCGCCCCTTCCAACAGGTCCCCAGGCTCTGTCCCCGCCATTCGGTTTGAGGGCAGAATCCTATGGCCGGCAAATGGTCCCTCCCGTTGAAGACAGGAAAGGCCATGTGGGAGTGTGTCCTCCCCACTCCCACATGGTCCCTCCATACTCTTTCGCCTGCCGGCGCCAGATTGCGGATTCCACCGGCTCCGCCCACAGGACCGGGGCCGCCGGAAGCCGGTCAAGCCGGTTCAGTTGTCGTCCTGGAGCGCATCATAGTCCTGCTCGCCGGTGCGCACCTTGATGACATGGTCCACATTGGTCAGGAAGATCTTCCCATCCCCCGAGTTGCCGGTGCGCAGGCACTTCTGGGCGGCCGCCACCACCAGAGCCGGGTTCACTTTGGAGACCACAATATCCACCTGCACATAGGGCAGCAGGTTCATGCTCATCTTGACGCCGCGGTACTGGCCCACCTTGCCCAGCTGCGTGCCGCAGCCCATCACGCTGGACACGGTCATGCCGGTGACCCCGATGGCCGCCATCGTGTCCCGCAGCATGGCAAAGCGCTCCTCCTTGCAGATGATGGACACCCGGGTCAGCTTGTGGGCGCCAGAGGCCGGAGCCGCCGCAGTCCCCGCCAGAGGAACCGGCTTGAGTCCCGTCACGTCCACAGGGCCGCTGTGCTCATTTCCGCTGCCGTAGCCCGGCGCGACCGGCAGGAAATCGGCATAGGCCGAGGTCAGGCCATGCTCTGTGACGTCGAGGCCCATGATCTCCTCCTCCGCCGTGACCCGCAGGCCCACGGTCGCGTCGATGAACTTATATACCAGGAACATCACCACCAGAGTATAACCTCCAATGGAGACCACCCCCAGACACTGGACGGCCAGATGGGTCACGCCGCCGCCATAAAACAGGCCCTCGCTGGTGCTGAACAGCCCCTCGGCGATGGTGCCCCAGATCCCGTTGGCACAGTGGACCGCCACGGCGCCCACCGGATCGTCCACATGGAGCTTCTGATCAATGAATTCCACCGCGGCGACCACAAGGACGCCGGACACCGCGCCGATGGCGGCGGCCCCCACCACGTCCACCGAGGCACAGGGGGCGGTAATTCCCACCAGCCCGGCCAGAGAGGCGTTCAGGCACATGGATACGTCCGGCTTTCCGCTCCGAATCCAGGTAAATACCATGCAGGACACGGTGGCCACCGCGGGCGCGATGGTCGTGGTGCCCAGGATCTGGGCCATCTGCGTCACATCGGACGCCGCCGCACCGTTGAAGCCGTACCAGCAGAACCAGAGGATGAAGCAGCCCAGGGCGCCCAAGGTCAGCGAGTGACCCGGAATGGCGTTGACCTGAACCTTCCCGTTCTTCTCCTTGCTGTACTTGCCCAGCCGGGGCCCCAGCATCCAGGCGCCCAGCAGAGCGGACAGGCCGCCCACCATATGAATGACCGAAGATCCGGCAAAGTCCACATATCCCAGTTGGACCAGCCAGCCCTGGCTGTTCCACACCCAGCCGGCTTCAATGGGGTAGACGATGGCGCTGATAAAGCCGGAGTAGACACAGTATGCCAAAAATTTGGTGCGCTCCGCCATTGCGCCGGAGACGATGGTCGCCGCCGTGGCGCAGAACACCAGCTGGAAAAAGAAGTTGGACCAGTCAAAGTCATAGAAGCTTGTAAACATCTGGTACTCCGGCATGCCGATCAGCCCGAAGAAATAGTTTTCACTGTTCATAATGCCGTAGCCCAGCAGGACAAACACCACCGTGCCGATGCAAAAGTCCATCAGATTCTTCATAATGATGTTTCCCGCGTTTTTTGCCCGGGTGAAGCCAGTCTCCACCATTGCAAAGCCGCACTGCATGAAGAACACCAAAATTGCGCCCACCAGGAACCACACAGACATATCCATTGCTCATGCACCCTCCCTACAAAAGTAGAAGGCGCGCATCCCGTCCAAAAACGGGACACGCGCCTTTGCGTGTTGAGGCTCTCAGTACCGGTACCGCGCGGTAAAAGCGAAAAAGCGCCGCAGTCATTGCTGACTGCAGCGCCTTTGCTTGTCTTGCAGTTTATCCCCGCCGCCCCCCGTTGTCAAGGGGCCTTGGATAAGTTTGGAAAGGCCTCTGAATTTTCATCCGGCAAAACCTGCTTTTTCCCCATATTTTCTATATTTCAAGCGAGAAATCTGCAGGATTGCGCCCCGCAGCGGCGTAAAAGTCCGCGCTTCGCTTGCCGGAAGCCTTGCACAGCAAGCCTTCCGGGGCATTTGATTCCATTCGAGGCGGGCCGCTGCCCCCTCGAGCTCCCCCGCCCTGTCTCAGGCGGATTTGATTCTGCACAGGTTTTTCGAAAAACTGAAGCGGTGGGGCGCGCCCCACCGCTTCTTGATCTCAAATTCCAAAGGGACACCAGAGCGTCCGCTGGAATCCCGCGTTTTGTTACATCCCCTGGAGCTGCTCCTCCAGCTTGGCCACCAGGGCCCGCAGCTGGACGGCCCGCTCCTGCTCGGCCTTGACCACGTGCTCGGGGGCCTTGTTCACAAAGCCGGGGTTCTGGAGCTTGGTCTCCAGCTTCTGGAGCTCGGCGGAGTTCTTCTTCAGCTCCTTCTCCATACGGGCCTTCTCCTTCTCCAGGTCCACCAGCTCCGCCATGGGCATGGAGGCCTGGGCGGCGTGGGTAACCACAGTGACGGAGCCCGCCTCGGGGGCGGTGCCCACCGGCACGAAGTCCACCTCGCTGGCGTAGGCCAGCTTCTTCAGGAAGGCCTCGCCCAGGCGGAAGGTGTCCTCCTCGGCGGTGGCCACGGTGAGCCGGGCCTTCTTGCTGGGGGGCACGTTCATCTCAGAGCGGCGGGTGCGCACGGCCCGGATCAGGTCCATGATAAGCTCCATGGCCTTCTCCTCCTCCGGGAAGTCCAGCGCCTCCCGAGCCACGGGCCAGCTCTGGAGCATCAGGAAGCCGCCCTCTGCCACCCCGTCCTCGTGGGGCAGGGCCTGCCAGATCTCCTCGGTGATGAAGGGCATGAAGGGGTGGAGCAGCTTGAGCATCTGGGTGAGCACATGGCACAGCACCTGCTGGGCCCGGATCTTGCTGTCCTCGTCCTCCCCCTGGAGTCTCGTCTTAGTCAGCTCGATATACCAGTCGCAGTAGTCGTCCCAGATAAAGTCGTAGATCTTCTGTGCGGCCACGCCCAGCTCATACCGGTCCATGTTTTCGGTGATTTCCCGGATGGCCCGGTTCAGCTTGGAGAGAATCCACTTGTCCTCCAGCTCCAGCTTCTCGGGCAGCTCACACTTGTCGATGGTCAGGTTCATCATCAGGAAGCGGCTGGCATTCCAGATCTTGTTGGCAAAGTTGCGCATGGCCTCGCACCGCTCGGTGTAGAAGCGCATGTCGTTGCCGGGGCTGTTGCCGGTGATCAGGTTGAAGCGCAGGGCGTCGGCGCCGTACTTCTCGGCGATCTCCAGGGGGTCGATGCCGTTGCCCAGGCTCTTGGACATCTTCCGGCCCTTGTCGTCCCGGACCAGGCCGTGGATGAACACGGTGTGGAAGGGGGGCTTCTTGGTCTGCTCGCAGGCGGAGAAGATCATCCGGGCCACCCAGAAGAAGATGATGTCATAGCCGGTGACCAGCACGTCGGTGGGGTAGAAGTAATCCAGGTCCTCGGTCTTTTCCGGCCAGCCCAGGGTGGAGAAGGGCCACAGGGCGGAGGAGAACCAGGTGTCCAGCACGTCGGGGTCCCGCTCGATGTTCTTGGAGTGGCAGGCCTCGCACTCGGTGGGGTCGGTGCGGCTGACGGTCATGTGGCCGCAGTGGTTGCAGTACCACACGGGGATCTGGTGGCCCCACCACAGCTGACGGGAGATGCACCAGTCGTGGACGTTCTCCATCCAGTTGAGGTAGGTCTTGGCGAAGCGGTCGGGGACGAATTTGACCTCCCCGTCCTCCACCACCTTGATGGCGGCCTCGGCCAGGGGCTTCATCTTCACGAACCACTGGGCGGAGATGATAGGCTCCACGTCGTTGTGGCAGCGGTAGCAGGTGCCCACGTTGTGCTGGTGGGGCTCCACCTTCACCAGGTAGCCCTGCTCCTCCAGGTCGGCCACGATGGCCTTCCGGGCCTCATACCGGTCCATGCCGGAGTACTTGCCGTAGCCCTCCACCACCTTGCCGTTGTCGTCCAGGACGCGGATGGTCTCCAGGTTGTGGCGCAGGCCCACCTCGAAGTCGTTGGGGTCGTGGGCGGGGGTCATCTTCACGCAGCCGGTGCCGAACTCCATGTCCACATAGTCGTCGGCCACAATGGGCATTTCCCGGCCCACCAGGGGCAGGATGCACTTCTTGCCCACGATGTCCTTGTACCGATCATCGTCGGGGTGGACGGCCACGCCGGTGTCGCCCAGCATGGTCTCCGGCCGGGTGGTGGCCACGATCACATAGCGGCCCTCCTCCCCCGCAATGGGGTAGCGGATGTGCCAGAAGCTGCCGGGCTTGTCCTGGTACTCCACCTCGGCGTCGGACAGGGCGGTGACACAGTGGGGGCACCAGTTGATGATGCGGCTGCCCTTATAGATGAGGCCCTTCTCGTACAGCTCGCAGAAGGTCTCCCGCACCGCCTTGGAGCAGCCCTCGTCCATGGTGAACCGGGCCCGGTCCCAGTCGCAGGAGGCGCCCAGCTTCTTCTGCTGCTGGACGATGCGGCCGCCGTACTGGCGTTTCCAGTCCCACACCCGCTCCAGGAACTTCTCCCGGCCCAGGTCGTAGCGGGTCAGCCCCTCCTTGGTGCGCAGCTCCTCCTCCACCTTGATCTGGGTGGCGATGCCCGCATGGTCGGTGCCGGGCACCCACAGCGCGGCGTAGCCCTGCATCCGCTTGAAGCGGATGAGGATGTCCTGGAGGGTGGAGTCCATGGCGTGGCCCATGTGCAGCTGCCCGGTCACGTTGGGGGGCGGCATGACGATGGTGAAGGGCTTTCTCGACCGGTCCCGATGGCCTTTGAAGCAGCCGTTCTTCTCCCAGGTCTCGTAGATGCGGGACTCCACCTCCTGGGGTTCATAGACCTTTGGCAGTTCTTTTCTCATTGCGGATTCTCCTTCTTCTGATTTGATTCAACGCGCTCGATAACCTTCCAATGGGAGTCGAGGACCACGATGGGCAGCCGGCACTTCTCCGTCAGCCACAGCCGCAGCTCCTCCAGAGTTCCCCCCTTCAGATTTTCCTTGCTCAGCACCAGGGTGTCCCCCTGCCGCGTGACGCAGTAGACGTTCTTCTCGGTCTCCACCAGACGGACGCAGCTGGAGTAGGGGTAGTGGAAGTCCCCTCTCCCGTTGGCCGCCCACAGGCTCTCCTTTTCCAGCACATAGTCGGTGGACCGCACCGCCTTCTCCATCTGCCGGCAGGTCTTGCGGGCCGCGATGTGGTAGGCCAGGGCCCCCCAGCCCAGCATCGCCAGGCCCAGCAGGCCGAAAATCGCCCCCACCACCAGCTGCCCGCTTGCCAGCACGCTGCCGGCCCCGATGCTCAGGCACAGCACCCCTACGCCCAGATAGAACGCCTGGGTCTTGCGGATGCAGTTTGGCACCAGAACCCGGTCCACCACATGCTGCATCTCCTCCACCAGCGAAAAATCCATATGGGTATGGGTCCTCAGTTTTGGCTTCTGCGCCACACAGATTCCTCCCCTTGCAATAAAAATGCCCTGAGCCGCTTCGGGCTCAGGGCGAACGTAAGCATGTCCGTGGTACCACCTGAATTTTCCCCCATGGGGAACGCTCAAGCCCGGTAACGGCGGGGACCGCCGCCCCCTACTGCGTCAAATTCAGGGGCGGAGCTTCGAGGCCACCTTCTCCCGCCCGGCGGGGAGACTTGCACCACCCGTCTCCTCTCTTCACCGCCCGCGGCCGGATACTCCTCCTCGGCAACGCTTTTCTGGTATTTCAGATATGAATTATATGGGATTTCCCGGCAGTTGTCAAGGAGTTTTCGCTCTCCTCCGCTTGGGACCGGGCGCTCAGGAACGCTCCGGGCCGCCGCCCACCGCCGTGATGACCGGCTTTCCCTCCCGGTCCAGCAGGGGCGTCAGCCCCCCTCCGTTCCCACTCCAATAATACAGGTAATTGACCCCCGTCTGGGTGTCCACCAGGATCTCAGCCACGTTGACCAGGCCCTGGCTGTAAACCTTCTGAAACCGGTCCTTGTCCATTTCAGCTTTTTTCCTCCCCAAGCACTCTATCACTGGGCCGCCTGAGGCTTCTCCAGAGGAATCTCCTCCGCGTCGCCCCACAGGCGCTCCAGATCATAGAACTTCCGGGCCTCGTCCATGAAGATGTGGACCACTACTGCGGAGAAGTCCATCAGCAGCCAGGTGCCGCCCCGGTGGCCCTCAATGTGGTGGACCTGTTCCCCGTTTTTCTCCATGGCCTCCTCACAGGCGTCGGACATGGCCTTGATCTGGGTGGTGGAGGTGGCGGTGCAGATAACAAAGTAGTCGGCCAGGGTGGTGAGGCCCTCGGTCTTCAGGACCTTGATCTCCTCCCCCTTCTTGCCGTCCAAGGTGTTGGCCAACAGCATGGCGCTTTCATAGGATGTCACAGGCAGTTCTCCTTTCTCTTTTGTGTTCCAGCCTGGTATTGCGTATTTTTATGCCGCCGGCTCCGCCCCGGTGGGGTTGAGCCAGCTGGGCAGATCGGCCACTGTCAGGCCGCTTTCAGACCCCGGCGCCTGGGCGGTTGCGCCGCCCTGAATGTCCTGGGAGGGGGGAACAGCCTCCCCGCCCCCTGTGCTGGAACTGCTCCCGCCGCCGCTCTGAGAACCGGAGGGGTCGGTATCCTGGGAGCCGCCCGAGCTGCCTCCGGGGTCCGTCTGCCCCCCGCCCTGGCCGTCGCCGGGGTCGGTGGTCCCGCCGGAACCGGAGGGGTCGGTGGGCTGAGAGCCGTCCGGATTTTCTCCGGTCCCGCCGCTGGAGTCTCCGGTCTGGGAGCCGTCGGGATTTTCACCGGTTCCGCCGGGATTGGTGACCTCGCCGGAGCCGCTGGGATCGGTGGTCTGGGAGCCGTCGGGGTTCTCCACCGGCTCCTCGGTGGCGGGCACATCCGGCGTCTGACTGCTGGAGCTTCCGCTGCTCCCGCTGGAGGAGCTGGACGAGCCGCTGCTTCTGGGCCGGGACAGAGAGGAGTCCAGCAGGGTGCCGCTGGTCACCCCATAGCTGCCGTCGCTGTTGCGGTAGAGCACCGACAGGTCGCTGGCCTGGATTTCGTCCTGATAGGGGTTGAACCCGTCGTTGAGGATCTCCAGCAGCTCGTCCACATCGGGCAGGATCATGGACACGCCGGGATAATTCGCGTTGGTCCAGGGCATGGTGACGAAGGTCACATCGTTCTCCGCGTCCATTCCCGCTGCTCTCTGGGCGAAGGCCAGCAGATTGCCGATGGACAGATCCGTGCTCACCCGCTCCAGGAAGATCTGCGCCAGGCTGGGGGCCTTCAGCAGGATCTCCGGCTTCAGGCACTCGGCCGCCACCGCCTTCAGGAAGGCCTGCTGGGTCTGCACACGCCCCAGGTCTCCGTTGGGGTACTGCACCGAGTAGTCGTTGTTGTGCCGCCAGCGGATCAGCCCCATGGCGTCCTCGCCGCTGAGAGTCTGCTGGCCGGCCTTCAGGTGGATGTGCAGGTCCTGGGCCGGGTCGTCGTAGTCCATGTCAAAGGGCACGTCGAACTCTACGCCGCCGATGGCGTCCACCAGCTCGCCCACGGCCTCCCACTGGACCACCACATAGAAATCGGGGATGATGCCGGTGAGCTTGCCCACCTCCCGCTTCAGGGCGGTGATCCCCTTCTCCAGCTGGGTGTCCGGGTCGCTGCCCTTGTTGTAGTTGTACACCGCGTTGAGCCGGTGTCCCGCGCCGGAGTGGCTGCTGTTGATCATGGTGTCCCGGGGCAGGCTCATACCGTGGACCTCCTTGTTCACGCTGTCGAAGGTCACAAGGAGCATGGTGTCGGTATTGCCGCCGCCGCCGGTGTCCTGGCCCACCAGGAGGAAGGTGTACACCCCGTCCTTCCGGCCGCTCTTGGCCACGTTGGGCAGCTCAGCCCCGTCGAAGGTCATGTCCCCCTCATCTGTCGTCACCGTCCCGGAGGGGAGATTGGGAACGGTGGGCAGGGTGATCCAGGCCCGGGCCGCCAGACAGGCGGCAATGGCCAGGACGGCCAGCACCACCAGGAACTGAAACAGGCGGTACCGGATCTTCTGTCCCCGGTCCAGGCCGGACACCCAGGCCCGGTGCTGTCTCCACCAGCCGGCCAGCCCTTCCGAGGACTTCCGGCGGGTTCTGTTTGTCTTACTCTCTCTTTTTCCGCTCATAAGGTCTGTTTACTCCTTCAGCTTCACGCCCTGATCCAGCAGCCACTGTCTGGCCTCCCGCGTATTGGTATGGATGAGATAGCCCCGCTCCTCCATCTCCCGGATGGTGGAGTCCACCCCCAGGAGCATGGCCTGATCCAGGTCGGTGTAGGCCAGCTTCCGCAGCTCCTCCACCCCGTCAAAGTCCCGGTTCGGCTCTATGTAGTCCGCCATATACAGGACCTTGTCCAGCAGGGTCATATCCGCCTTGCCGGTGGTGTGCCAGAAAATGGCCTCGTATACCTCATCAGGTTCCCCAAAAACATACTTGGCAATACATGCCCCCGTCTTGGAGTGAAGCAGTTTTACCGCCTGGCGCTCCAAGCTGTCTAATTCAATACCATATTTCTCACACAAATGCAACTGGTCCTCCAGGCCCAGGTATTTGGTGCAATCGTGCAAAATAGCGGCGTGGCGGGCCAGCTCCGGGTCGGCGCCCCAGAATTTGGCCAGCTTGACCGCCTCCTCCTCCACCCCCATCACGTGGGCCACCCGCTTGTGGCGGATCATGGAATAGGAGCAGGCCCGCAGCTCGGGCAGTTCCAGGCACTTTAAATGCACTTGAGTGCCGTACAAGTGATTCATCAGAATATAGCCGTACACAGAGGGGAGCAGGTACTCCCGCCCCTTCCCCCGGACCAGCAGCTCCCGCAGCTGGGTGGAGGAGATGTCGATGAGCCCAGGCAGGGTGATGGTCACCACGTCGGCGTGGTACTCCCGGGTCAAAAACTCCCGCTGGGGGGCAAAGACCGCCTCTCCGTCCTGCTCGGTGCGGCCGAAGGCGCAGATCTTGGCCAGCCGCAGGATGGTCTTGGCGTCGTGCCACAGGTGGAGGGTCAGAAACATGTCCGTCCCCATGAGCAGCCACAGTTCCGCCTTGGGGTAGCGGCGGCGCAGCTCCTCCAGCGTCTCGGAGGTGTAGCTCTTGCCCTCCCGCTCCAGCTCCAGGGTGGACACCTCCACCACGCCGGGCAGGTCCATGGCATCGGCCAGCTTCTCCACCATGGCCAGCCGGTGTTCCTGGGCGGGGGTGTTTTCCGGCAGCGCCTTGTGGGGGGGCACCGCCGCCGGCATGAGCAGCAGCTTATCCAGTTTCAGCGCGTCAACGGCCGTCCGGGCCGCCGCCAGATGCCCCAGATGGGGCGGGTTATAGGTTCCCCCGTAAATGCCGATTTTCACTGCGCGATCCCACCTTTGCTTCAAATTTTGTCCCAGCCGTCAGGGCCGCTTTTTCTTGCCCTCCACCAGAACGATCTTGTCCTTCTTATCCTTCTTGTGGCTTGGACGATACAGGACAAATTTTGTCTCCCACGGCGTCTGGCCGCCGTGGGGCCCCGGGTCCTTTTCCTGCTCGGGCGGAATCAATCCGCCCTGCGCAAATCTCCGCCTCCGGCTCCGATTTTACGCGCCATCAGGCGCGGCCGCCTTTGGCGGCAATCGGAACAAAATTTGTCACTTCTTTTTACCGCTCACCAAAACGATCTTGTCCTTTTTATCCTTCTTGTGGCTTGGACGATACAGAACAAATTTTGTTCCGATGACCTGCACCACCTCGCTGCGGGTGAGGGGGGCCAGGGCCTCCGCCGCCTCCCGGGCGGACATGAGGGAGTTCTCCAGCACCTTGCCCTTGATGAGCTCCCGGGCCTCCAGGGCGTCGTTGGCCTGCTTCACCAGGTTGTCCCCGATGCCGTCCTTGCCCACGATCAGAATGGTGTCGATGCTGTTGGCCAGGCCCCGCAGCTGGGCGCGCTGTTTGCTTGTCAGTTCTTCCATAATAATTTCTAACTCCTGTAATTTAGTGTGTCGGGCGCCGCCCAATTCTTAATTCTTCTTCAAGTATTCCTCCAGCTTGACCTGGAAAGCCTCCAGGGCCTTGCCCCGGTGGGAGATGGCGTTTTTCTCCTCGGGGGAGAGCTGGGCGAAGGTCTTTTTCAGGCTGGGGATGAAGAACACCGGGTCGTACCCGAAGCCGCCCTCTCCCATGGGGGCAAAGGCGATGGTGCCGGGGCACTCCCCCCGGGCGGAGAGCACGTCCCCATTGGGGAAGCAGCAGGTGATGACGGACACGAACTTGGCCGTCCGGGGGGTCTGTCCCCGCATGTTCTCCAGCAGAAGGCGGTAGCGGCCGGTGTCGTCCAGCCCCTCCCCGCCGTAGCGGGCGGAGTACACCCCGGGCGCTCCGTTGAGGGCGTCCACGCACAGCCCGGAGTCATCGGCGATGGTGGGCATGCCGCTGGCCTCCATGACCGCCCTGGCTTTCAGCAGGGAGTTTTCCTCAAAGGTGGTGCCGGTCTCCTCCACCTCCACGTCCACCCCGGCCTCCGCCTCGGAGCAGACCTGAATTCCCAGGTGGGACAGGATCTCATTCATCTCCACGAGTTTTTTCTGATTTTTGCTGGCCAGTACCAGTTTCATTCCGCAGCGCTCCCTTCTTTTGCCTCCGCCAGACGGTCCAGCCGGCGGTTGCGGCAGGTTAAAACGATGTCGGTGCTCACCATCAGCACATCCAGGATGTAGACCGCCAGCACATAGGTGACGTTTCCGCCGATAAATTTCCCCGCGATGCCGAAGAGATAGCCCACCACCACGCAGATCTCAAACTGGAGGCTCTTTCCCTTGGCGGTCCGGGATTTCAGGGATTTGGCGATGTTGAAGGGCCAGGAAATCCCGAAACAAATCAGCATGATCGCTTCAAATGCCTGAGCCACGACTCCCTCTCCCCCTTCTTCTTACTCCAATACGCTCTTCTGGATGGCCTGGAGCTCCTGAATTCCCTTGGCACACAGCTCCAAGAGCTTCTGCTGCTCGGCCAGGGTAAAGGGGCGGCCCTCGCCGGTGCCCTGAATCTCAATGAGGCGACCCTGGTCGTCCATGACGCAGTTCAAATCCACCATGGCGGAGGAGTCCTCCTCATAGCACAGGTCCAGCATGGGCACGTCGTCCACCACGCCGGCGGAGACGGCGGCCACCATCCCGCTCACCGGCCAGGCGTTCAGCTGCCCGGCCTTCTGCATCTTCTGAAAGGCCAGGATCATGGCCACATAGCCCCCGGTGATGGAGGCGGTGCGGGTCCCCCCGTCCCCCTGGAGCACGTCGCAGTCGATGGTAACATTCCAGGGGCCCAGCTTCTTCCGGTCCACCACGGAGCGCAGAGCCCGGCCGATGAGCCGCTGGATCTCGGCGGAGCGGCCGCTGAGCTTCAGCTTGGAGATGTCCCGGCGGGACCGCTCACGGTTGGCCCGGGGGAGCATGGAGTACTCGGCGGTGACCCAGCCCTCCCCCTCGGGGACGTGGCGGGGCGGCCGGTCCTCCACGCTGGCGGTGCACAGCACGTGGGTATTGCCGCAGCGGATCAGGCAGGAGCCCTCCGCAAACTTGTTTACATTGGGAATGATCTCCACCGGCCGAAGCTGGTCGTTGGCTCTTCCGTCCATACGTGGCATGGCAAAAACTTCCTCTCTCGAATTGATTTTTCTTATTGTACCACAGGTTCCACCGGAAATGTTTGGATAGTATGTGAATTGACCCTTTAAATTTTTCTTAACTTGTCAAAGGCCGCCATCAGAAGATATTCAGCAGCACATTGATGACCAGCAATGCCGCGGTCATGCCAAAGCCTCTGAGATTGTCCTTCCGCTGTGCCTCCGGCACATCGCCCCAAAACTTGAAATACTTGAGTTTCATGGTCCCGGACTGAAACCGGGTCCACAGCCAAATGACTACCCAGGCCACTAACAGCCCAAACCAAAGATTTTCCTGCGTCACGTTGTGTCTCCTCTCATTTTCCATTTGTTGATATTCCAGGGGGACCTGGAAGCGGCATACGGCCTCCTCACAATTTTTCTCCCTGGGCGCGGAATCGAACTGCTCCCGTCCCCGGCAAATTGTCAATTGTCCATTGTCAATTGTCAATTCAAACAAGCGCTTCCGCAAACTCCATGGCATCAAAGGGTTTCAGGTCGTCCACGCCCTCGCCCACGCCGGCGTATTTGACAGGCACGCCCAATTCCTTGGCGATGGCGATGGCGATGCCCCCCTTGGCGGTGCCGTCCAGCTTGGTGAGGACGATGCCGGTGATGCCGGCGGCCTCTTTGAACTGCTTGGCCTGGATGAGGCCGTTCTGCCCCGTGGTGGCATCCAATACCAGCAGGGTCTCCCGGGCGCAGCCGGGCAGCTCCCGGTCAATCACCCGGGAAATTTTATTCAGCTCGTTCATCAGGTTCTGCTTGTTGTGGAGGCGGCCGGCGGTGTCCACCAGCATCACGTCGGTGTTCCGGGCCTTGGCGGCGGTGGCCGCGTCAAAGACCACGGCGGCGGGGTCGGCCCCCTCGTGCTGCTTGACGATCTCTACCCCCGCCCGGTCCGCCCAGATGGTCAGCTGATCGGCGGCGGCCGCCCGGAAGGTGTCGGCGGCGCAGAAGAGGACCTTCTTCCGCTCCCGGCGCAGCTGATAGCCGATCTTGCCGATGGTGGTGGTCTTGCCCACCCCGTTCACCCCGATGAACAGCACCACCGAGGGCCGGGTGGACAGGTTCAGGGACACATCCCCCGCGTTCAGCGCGTCGGCAATGCACCGGCACATGCAGGAGCGGGCCTCCTCCACTGTCTTGATGTGCTCGTCTTTCACCCGGCGGCGCAGCTCCTCCACCAGCTCCAGGGTGGTGTCCATCCCCGTGTCCGCCAGGATCAGAGACTCCTCCAGCTCGTCGTAGAAGTCGTCGGTGAGCTCCGAGCCGAAGCTGGAAAAAATGTTGATCTTTTTCAGTTTGTCAAAAAAGCCCATGGTGTCGTTCCTTCCTTAAAAAATGGTGTTCTTTGTGCCGCATGCCGGGCACTTAGGATAGTCGCAGTCGTAGCGCACGCCGCAGTTTGGACAGGTCACCTGGGCCAGGTCACCCGCCGGACCCTCGTCTTGCTCCTCAAAGGCGTCCCCTTTGAAAAACTCCAGCTTTCCGCAGCCGTGGCACTGGAGGATGGCCACATCCAGGGCTCCGGCCAGCAGATTGCCCCAGTCCCCGGTGAACAGCCCGGTTTTGCCCAGCTGCAAGTGCTCCCGTCTCAAAAAAACCATATCCCGGCCGCAGCGCAGACAGCTCAGCTTTTTCTCCATGTGATCTCCCTCCTACTCTTTTCTACGTGGCTTTTTCCTACGCCTCGATCTGCTCCCCGCAGTAGGGACAGAACTGGCCCCACTGGAAGGAGGAGGGCAGGCCCTCGCCGCAGAAGGGACAGAAGCTGGGGGCGGGCTGGGCGGAGCCGGCATCCTCCGGCACGGAAGACGCACCAGGCTCCTGAGCCGGCTGGCTTCCGTCTCCCTCCGCCTGGGCGCTCTGGCTGGAGGAGACGCCCCCATTCTGGGCGCTTACCATCCCCAGCCCGGCAAATACCGCCTGAACCCCGATTACACAGACAATCAGCAGGGCAACCATCCCCACAACGGATAAAATTGTGCGTTTTTTCTTATCATTCATGGCTGTCTCTCCCGTTCTTCCTGGTAATACTCGTCCTGTGTCCATCGGGCAGGGTTTTGGTCGATGTAGGTCCAGATATTCAGATAGTCCGATTCATTGCGGACAATATGTTCATAATATCCGCGCTGCCAAATTCTTTTTTGAAACGGCGGAAGCGTTCCCTCCCGAACATTGCGGATATACGCGTTTGTCGTCATGGTCTTATACCAATCCAAGATTGCCTGTAGGGGCGGCCCCATGTGGCCGCCCGTCCCTTCTCCGGCATCGATCACAAGGAGAATATGAACATGATTTGGCATAATCACATAATGGCACTAGGAGACTTGGGGAAATTTTTCCGGTATCTTTTGCATCCATGTTTCCGCAATTTCCCGCGCGGGATGCGGGCGGCCACATGGGGCCGCCCCTACAAATGGGAAAAGGTGCA
Organism: Pseudoflavonifractor capillosus; assembly: GCF_016899775.1. Taxonomy (GTDB): domain Bacteria; phylum Bacillota; class Clostridia; order Oscillospirales; family Oscillospiraceae; genus Lawsonibacter. The sequence continues at coordinate 7,192 of NZ_JACJJE010000005.1, read as the reverse complement.
TCCGATTTTCCGTACAAATCGTCACAAAATACGCGCCGTTTTTACTGTGATCATAATCCTTCAACCGGATCTGTTTTCGTACTGGATATTCCATCTGCACTTCTATCAACGCCTCACCGGATATTCAGTTCTTTCTCCACGTCGTTGAGGTTAATTGTAAGCATCCGGGACACGCCTTGTTCCTGCATCGTCACGCCATACAAAACGTCGGCCTCCTCCATGGTGCCCCGGCGGTGGGTGATGACGATGAACTGGGTCTTATCGGACATGGAGCGCATATACCGGGCAAAGCGGACCACGTTGTTGTCGTCCAGGGCGGCCTCGATCTCGTCCATGACCACGAAGGGGGTGGGGCGCACCTTCAGAATGGCGAAGTACAGGGCAATGGCCACAAAGGCCTTCTCTCCGCCGGACAGGAGGGAGAGCACCTTCAGAGCCTTGCCGGGGGGCTGCACCTTGATCTCGATGCCGCAGTTGAGGATGTCATCCGGGTCCTCCAGCTCCAGGGCGGCCCGTCCGCCGCCGAAGAGCTCCTGGAAGGTCTGCTGGAACGCCTGGTTGATGTTTTCAAACTCCCGGGCGAAGATGGTCTTCATCTCCCCGGTGATCTGGGCGATCACGTCCTCCAGCTCCTTCTTGGCGGTCTCCACGTCGTCCCGCTGGTCGGTGAGGTAGGTGTACCGCTCGTTGATCCGCTGGAACTCCTCGATGGCCCCCACGTTCACATTGCCCAGGGCGGAGATGTGCTTTTTCAGCTCGGCGATGCGGCGGCTGGCCTTGGGCACCGACTCAATCTCCACCCGCTGGAGCTTGGCCGCCTCGTGGGAGAGCTCGTAGGTCTCCCACAGCTTATCCAGCAGCTGCTTCTCCTCCAGGGAGGCGGCCACCTTCTTCTGCTCCAGGCGGGAGGCCTCGCCGCTGATGGTCAGCAGCTCCTTGTTCTTCTCCTGGCCCTCCCGGGTGGCCTTCACCCGCTCCCCCTCCAAGCTCAGCTTCTCCTGGTTGAGCTGGGCGATGGCCTGGTTTTGTCCCTCATTCTCCCGGCGCAGCTGGGCCAGGCGGGCCTCCTTCTCCCCGATCTCCCGGGTGAAAGCCTCGTTTTTCTCCTCGTAGTCGCCGATGAGAGCCCGGCTCTGTTCCTGGTCCCCGGCGATGTCATTGCGTAAGCTCTCCAGCTCCTCCAGCCCTTTGCTGGTGGCCTCCCGCTCCGCCTCCAGGGCGGCCAGGGCGGCGTTCAGCTCCGAGAGCTCCTGGGTCAGCTTCAAAGACCGCTCCTGCAGGTCGTTCTGGCCCCGGGCCTTGCCCTCCGCCTCGCTCTTCAGGGCGGCGGCCTCCCCCTCCAGCTCCTGGATGCGCGCCCGGGCGGCCTGGGTGTCCCGCTCGATCTCCTCAGAGCGCTGTTTCAGCTGCTCCAACTCAGCCCGCTGGCTCTCCTGCTGGCGCTCCAGGTCGGAGAGGACGCTCTTGCACAGGTTCTGTTCCCCCTGAGCCTTCAGAATGGCGTCCTCCCACTCTCGCAGCTGGCCCTGGGCAGTCTCCATCTCATAGGAGGCGGCCTCCGCCTCCCGGCTGGCGCTCTCCAGCTCCCGGGCCGCCTGGGCAAGCTGCTCCTTCAGGCCCTGGGCCTGGGTATTCAGCCGCTCCAACTCGTTGGCCCGGCTCAGGATGCCCGCCGAGCGGCTGGCGGAGCCGCCGGTCATGGAGCCCCCGGGGTTGAGCACCTGTCCGTCCAAAGTGACGATGCGGAACTTATAGCCGTACTTCCGGGCCGCGGCGATGGCCGCGTCCAGATCCTCCATCACCACTACCCGGCCCAGCAGGTTGGAAAAGACATTCCGGTACCTGGGGTCGAACTGCACCAGCTGGTCGGCCACCCCCACAAAGCCGGGCTCCCGCTGGAGGCTGCCCGCCTCCCGCAGGTCGTAGGGCCGGATGGAGCTCAGGGGCAGGATGGTGGCCCGGCCGCCGTCCCGTCGTTTCAGGTACTGGATGACGGCCTTGCCGTCCTCCTCCCGGTCCACCACGATGTTCTGCATGGCGCCCCCCAGGGCGGTCTCGATGGCCACGGTGTACAGGTCGGGCACGTGGATGAGCCCGGCCACCGGCCCGTGGATGTTCCGGAGGCTGCCCCGGTCGGCCTCCCCCATCACCAGTTTCACCGCCTTGGAGTAGCCCTCCCGGTCCTTCTCCATCTCGGTGAGCAACTTGATCCGGGAGGCCAGGGCGTTCTCATCCATCCGCAGGCGGGTGTGGCGCTCCTGAGCCTGGGCGGCCTTCTTCTTCCGGCTCTCCAGCCGCAGGGCGTAGCCGGAGATCACGTTCTGGACGCTGTCCCGCTCCTCCCGGGCCTGTTTCAGCTTCTTGTCCGCCTCCCCCAGGTCGGTGCGGGCAAAGTCCAGCCGCTCCTCCAGACCGCGCAGTTCCTGGCGCACCGCCCCGTCCCGGTCCAGCACCTCCTGGGCGGCGGCGGCCAGGGCGGAGAGGAGGGCCTTGGCCTGGTGGGCGTCGGCGGTCTTGGTGGCCTCCTGCCCCCGTAAAGCCTCCAGCTCCTGGGCCAGGGTGCCGGCCGTGCGTAAAGCCTCCTGGGCCTTCTGGTTCTGCTCCTCGGCCCGGCAGCGGGTGTCGGAGAGCTGCTTCTCAATCTCGCTCAGACGGGCGGCGCGCTCGGCGATCTGCCCGGATAAACTGTCCTGGCGGCCCTCCCGCTGCTCCAGCTCCTCCCGGATGCGCTGGGTGTTCTCCAGATTGTGCTGAATGCTGCTCTTGAGCACGGCCACCGACGACTCCAGCTCCCGGATGGTGGCCTCCCGGCTCTGGATGGCAAAGCGCAGCTGGTCGGCCTGGACCTCCTTGTCCCGCATCTGTTCGGAGAGCTTTTCCGCCTGGGCGAAGCGCTCCTCCACCGCCCCCTCGGCCTCCTCCTTCTGGCGGACGGCCTCCTTATAGTCGGTCTCCAGCTTGATGTTGTTCACTCGGATGCGCTCCAGGGTATCCAGCCACACGGAGATCTCCAGACCGCGCAGCTCGTCCCGGAGCACCAGATATTTCTTGGCCTTCTCGCTCTGCTCTCGGAGGGGCTCCACCTGGAGCTCCAGCTCGGCAATCTTGTCGTTGATGCGCACCAGGTTCTCGTCGGTGCGCTCCAGCTTTCGCTCGGCCTCCTCCTTCCGGTGGCGGTAGCGGGAGATGCCGGCGGCCTCCTCAAAGACCTCCCGGCGGTCGGCGGACTTCTGGGACAGGATCTCGTCGATCTTGCCCTGGCCGATGATGGAGTAGCCCTCCCGGCCCAGGCCGGTGTCCATGAACAGCTCGTTGATGTCCTTGAGGCGGACGGAGCGGCGGTTGATGTAGTACTCGCTCTCCCCGGAGCGGTAGTACCGGCGGGTCACCATGACCTCGCTCTCCTCCAGATCAAAGAGGTGGGTGGTGTTGTCCAGCACCAGGGAGACCTCCGCGTAGCCGGTCTGCTTGCGCTGGGCCGTGCCGCCGAAGATCACGTCCTCCATCTTGCCCCCCCGGAGGGTGCGGGTGGACTGCTCCCCCATCACCCAGCGGATGGCGTCGGAGATGTTGGACTTGCCCGAGCCGTTGGGGCCCACGATGGCGGTGATGTCCTCGCCGAAGGTGAGCACCGTCTTGTCCGGGAAGGATTTAAACCCCTGGATCTCCAATGCCTTCAGGTACATAAGCACACCTCTCCCTTTTCCTGTCCTTGCAATTTCTCTCCCCTGGGGCGCGGCGGTCTCTCCCCTCCGCCCACCCCGGTATTTCAGAAAGTATGAAGCATTTTATTGTACCACACCGCCCCTCCCTTTTCAAGGCGGCAGATGGCATCCGCCCGCAGAACTGGGAGCGCCCCCTTTCCCCAGCAGAAAGCCCGGAGGACACAGCTGTCTCTCCGGGCTCTTCAGCTCCCTGATAGGGGTGTTCTTCTGACGGCATCGGAGGCGGAACTCACGTCCCGCTCCCTCTCTCCCCGCGCAGCAGCAGGAAAAACACCGCCAGCAGGGGCACACAGGCCAGCAGCGCCGTCCGCTGGGCCAGCAGCGGGCTCGCCAGGCCGCTGACTACCGCCCCCAGGATAAAGCAGGTAATCAGGCCGTAGTAGACCCTGATCTTGGGGGGCGCCTTGGGCTCCCGGCGGGACAGCCAGTGGAACAGGTTTTCCGTCCCGCTGCGCAGATTTCCGGTACACATGGTGGTGACACAGCCGTACCCCTGGATGTTGCGGAAGGACTCCACCTGGAGGGCGCTGGCGAAGGAGATGATGATGTTGGCCAGCGGGTCCAGCGGTCCCATGGGGAGCGCCGAGACCACCAGAATGGCCACGCACTCCGCCAGCAACAGGGGCAGCCGCCAGTGGAGACGCTGCGGACGCCCCTCCCCGGGGTCACAGCGGCGGCGGACCCACTCGGCGGCCAGGATTCCGGCGGTGAAGGCCAGCACGGGCAGCAGATAGTGCAGCGCGCCGCTCCAGTTCTGCTGGGCCAGATTGATTCCCATCAGGACGATATTGCCCGTCTCCGCCGTGGCGAACACCTCGCCCCGATTTAAGTAGCTGTACGCGTCCAGCAGTCCGCCGGTGAGAGCCAGCAGAAATCCCACCGCTAAGGACTCCGAGGGTTGAAACTGTTTCATGGAACCGACCTCCAGAAGATGTTGCAGGTTACAGAATAGCACATTTTTCTCCGGCCCGCAATGAAAATCCGGGGCCGGACCGCTTCCGGCCCGGAACCAGCCGCTTGGATTTCCCGCCTCCCTCTTGAGCCCCGGCCCGGCGTCTGGTATAATAAAGCAAACAACCGTTCGAGAAAGGGGCTGGCACCGCCATGACTGATCTGCTCCAGGGCCTCAACCCGGCCCAGCGGGAGGCTGTCACCGCCACCGAGGGGTTTATCCGGGTGGTGGCCGGGGCGGGCTCCGGCAAGACCCGGGCCCTCACCCACCGCTTCGCCTATCTGGTGAACGAACTGGGCATCCTGCCGGGGAACATCCTGTGCGTCACCTTCACCAACAAGTCGGCGGGTGAGATGCGCCAGCGCATCCACGCCCTCACCGGCGACAATGACACCGGCTATATCAACACCTTCCACGGCTTCTGCGTCTCCGTCCTCCAGGAGGACAGCCACGCGGTCCAGTACCCCAAGAGCTTCCTGGTGCTGGACAACTCGGACATTGACGCTATACTCCAGATCATCTATGAGGAGCGGGGGCTCACCCTCCGAGATATGACCTTCTCCGCCGCCCGGGACATGATCGAGATTCAGAAGCTGTTCCAGCGGCCGGACTACTACCGGGACCTGATTGCCCTGTCCCTGGACGCGCTGAAGGAGAAGTACGACCGGGCCTTCTCCCCCGCGGACATCATCTTTTACGGCTATCTGTACCAGGAGAAGAAGTGCTTCGGCCTGGACTACAACGATTTGATCAAATTTTCCCTGTACATCTTTCAGGAGCACCCGGACATCAAGCTCAAATGGCAGCAGCGGCTGGAGTACATTATGATCGACGAGTTTCAGGACATCGACCAGCTCCAGTATGAGCTCATGGAGGTGCTGTGCGGCTACCACAAAAATCTGTTCATCGTGGGCGACCCGGACCAGACCATCTACACCTGGCGGGGGGCCAATGTGAAGTACCTGCTGGAATTTGACCAGAAGTTCCCGGGCGCCCGCACCATCTTCCTGCTGGACAACTACCGCTCCACCCCGGAGATTTTGGCGGCGGCCAACTCCCTCATCTCCAAAAACCGGAACCGCATCCCCAAGGAGCTGCGGCCCACCCGGCCCTCCGGCCCCCCGGTGCTGTGCCAGTTCGCGGAGAGCCAGGAGCAGGAGGCCCGGTGGATGGTTTCAGAGATGAAGGCCCTCCACAGTCAGGGGGTGCCCTACCGGGACATGACCGTCCTCTACCGGGCCCACTACGTGACCCGGACGGTGGAGCAGGTGCTGCTGGAGGAGAAACTGCCCTACACCATCTACAGCGGGGTGCAGTTTTTCCAGCGCGCCGAAATCAAGGACGCCCTCTCCTACCTGCGGATGATCGTCTACCGGGACGACCTGTCCTTCCGGCGGGTGGCCAATGTGCCCAAGCGGAACCTAGGCAAGCGGCGGATGGCCTTTCTGGAGGAGTACGCTCAAAAACACGGGTGCACCCTGTACCAGGCTCTCACCGACAGCCTGGAGGACCCCATTTTCAAGGGCACCAAAGCCTCCGCCTTCGTCTCCCTGGTGGAGCTCTTCTCCGCCGGGTACGAAAACCGCCCTATCTCCGAGGTGCTCTCCGCCCTGCTCAACGAGAGCGGCTATGAGGCCATGCTCCGCACCGAGGGCAGCCAGGAACGACTGGACAACCTGGCGGAGCTGAAGCAGTCCATCTATGAGTACGAGACCACCTGCGGCGAGGAGAGCACCCTGGCGCACTATCTGTCCCATGTGGCCCTGTTCACCAACGCCGACGCCGGGGAGCCGGGGGATAAGGTGAAGTTGATGACCGTCCACGCCGCCAAGGGGCTGGAGTTCCCCTACGTGTTCCTGTGCGGGATGAACGAGGGGATCTTCCCCTCCCGGAAGGTGCGCACCCTCCCGGGGATGGAGGAGGAGCGGCGGCTGGCCTTTGTGGCCCTCACCCGGGCGGAGAAGGGCCTCTACCTGTCCGAGGCGGACGGCCGGAACTTTGACGGCTCCCCCCGGTATCCCTCCCGGTTTCTGCTGGACATCGACCCCAGCCTGCTCACCTTCCCCCAGGAGCCCCAGGAGGGGCTCATCCGGGACGCACGGAGCTACATCGACCACAGCCTGCGGTATCTGCCCGAGGCGGACCAGACTGACCGCTTCTCCCCGGGACAGCGGGTGGAGCACGCCATGTTCGGTCCGGGCACCGTCCTGGAGGTGGATCTGGACAGGGGGGCCTACTCCGTTCAGTTTGACTCTATAGATACCCCCCGGAAGATCTCCTTCCGGGCCAGGCTGGAGGGCCTTCCCCCTGGGTAACCCAAAATCTCCCCAGGCAGTTTTCCAGAAACTTGAGGGAAAGATTTTCTGAAGCCAAGCGAAAAAAACGGCTTTCCCGCTTTCTGACAGCAAAGAGACCGCCGCGGCAGACAGCCGCGGCGGTCTCAGTCTGTCAAAAAACAAGCACAAAGCCCCCATATCTGGTAAAATAGAAACAGATATGGGGGCGAAAAAATGGA
>NZ_JACJJE010000059.1 GCF_016899775.1 Pseudoflavonifractor capillosus | reverse complement strand
CCTTCACTTTTCTTTTCCCTTTTTCTTACAAAATCCCTGTTTTCATCTCTTGAAAACAGGAGTTCTTTGACAGACTGAGAAATGCGGCGGAGCACCCAGGTGCTCCGCCGCATTTATTTTTGTGTCTTATTATAAAGCGCTCCCCCGCTTGGGCACGGAGAACCGGCTCACGTCCACCCCCTCGTGGGTGAGGAGCCGCTGTTTCCGCTCCAGCCCCCCGGCGTAGCCGGTGAGGCTGCCGTCCGCCCCCACCACCCGGTGGCAGGGGATGATGATGGAGATGGGGTTGCGGCCCACGGCGCTTCCCACCGCCCGGGGGGAGGCCCCGTCCAGCTCCCGGGCCAGGGCCCCGTAGGTGGTCACCGCCCCCCAGGGGATGGCCTGGAGCTTCTCCCACACCGCCCGCTGGAAGGGGGTGCCCGCCGGGGCCAGGGTCAGCTCCGCCGGGCTGGGCTTCTCCCCGGCAAAGTACCGGTCCAGCCAGGCCCGGGCCGCCTGGAACACCGGCAGGTCCGGCTGTCCGGGGACCAGCTCCTCACCGGAGGTCTCGCCGAAGTACTTCTGCCCCTCCAGCCACAGCCCGGTGAGGGCCGTCCCATCGCTGGCCAGGGTGAGCTCCCCCACCGGGGAAGCATAGGTGGTGGTCTGGTACATGGGTTCCGCCTCCTTCCGTCCCGCGGCTTTGCGGGACATATCCGGTTTTCTCATCTGTATTATAGGGAGCGGGGGCCGCTTCTGTCAAGAATAGGCCGGAAATGACAGACTTTGTTGATTTTTTCCGCCGGAAACCCTGCGCCTCCCCTTGCGGTTATTCAGGCGGATATGGTAAAATATATTGTTTTTCTCTTTCCCCTGAACGGGGACTGTGGCACAGATTCGGAGGAGCCCTTCACGGGGGCGGTCCTCCTTCTGCCCCCCTGGGTGCCGGCCGCGGCCGGACCTGCGCGGGGGGCATCCTATTGACTGAGATACGCTGATTGAAGCTGGAGGGAAGCACATGTCTTTGGAATCGGAAATCAAGCGCCGGCGCACCTTCGCCATCATCTCCCACCCGGACGCCGGTAAAACCACGCTGACGGAAAAGTTCCTGCTGTACGGCGGGGCCATCGCCCAGGCCGGCCAGGTGAAGGGCAAGAAGAACACCCGGGCGGCCACCTCCGACTGGATGGAAATTGAGAAGCAGCGCGGCATCTCGGTGACCTCCTCGGTAATGCAGTTCCAGTACGAGGGCTTCTGCATCAACATTCTGGACACCCCGGGCCACCAGGACTTCTCGGAGGATACCTACCGCACCCTCATGGCCGCCGACTCCGCCGTCATGGTCATCGACGCGGCCAAGGGCGTGGAGGCCCAGACCCGGAAGCTGTTCAAGGTGTGCGCCATGCGGGACATCCCCATCTTCACCTTCATCAACAAGATGGACCGGGAGGCCCGGGACCCCTTTGAGCTGTGCGAGGAGCTGGAGCACGAGCTGGGCATCGACACCTACGCGGTGAACTGGCCCATCGGCTGCGGCAAGGAGTTCAAGGGCGTGTACGACCGGCAGAACCGGAAGGTGATCCACTTCACCTCCAACACCAACGCCCGGGCGGCCACCGCCACCGAGATCGAGCCCGACGACCCCGCCCTGGCCGGCCTCATCGGGGCGGACAAGCGGGAGCAGCTCATGGGGGAGATCGAGCTGCTGGACGGGGCCTCCTGCGACTTTGACCTGGAGCGGGTGCGCCACGGCAAGCTGTCTCCGGTGTTCTTCGGCTCCGCCCTCACCAACTTCGGCGTGGAGCCCTTCCTGGAGGAATTTCTGCGCATGACCACCGCCCCCCTGCCCCGGAAGGCGGGGGACGAGGTCATCGACTCCTTCGACCCGGACTTCTCCGCCTTCGTCTTTAAAATCCAGGCCAACATGAACAAGGCCCACCGGGACCGCATCGCCTTCATGCGGGTGGTGTCCGGCAAGTTCGAGGCGGACCGGGAGGTCTACCACGTCCAGGGGAAAAAGAAGCTCCGCCTCTCCCGGCCCCAGCAGCTCATGGCCGCCGAGCGGGAGATCATCGAGGAGGCCTACGCCGGGGACATCATCGGCGTGTTCGACCCGGGCATCTTCTCCATCGGGGACACCCTGTGCGCCCCGGGGAAGAAGTTCCAGTTCGACCCCATCCCCACCTTCGCCCCCGAGCACTTTGAGCGCATCCGCTCGGTGGACACCATGAAGCGCAAGCAGTTCCTCAAGGGTGTGGAGCAGATCGCCCAGGAGGGCGCCATTCAGATCTTCAAGACCCCCTACTCCGGCATGGAGGAGGTCATCGTGGGCGTGGTGGGCACCCTGCAGTTCGACGTGCTGGAGTACCGCCTGCGCAGCGAGTACAACGTGGAGCTGTACAAGGAGGGCCTCCCCTACGAGTACCTGCGCTGGATCGTGAAGGAGGACGAGGATGCCCCCGCCCTGAAGGAGGAGGACCTGCTGCTCCCCAACGACGCCAAGCTGGTGGAGGACTACAAGGGCAACCAGCTGCTGCTGTTCGCCTCCCAGTGGTCCATCCAGTGGGTGCAGGACCGGAACAAGAACCTGAAGCTGGCCGAGTTCGGCGGGGCCAAGTTTTAAGACGGCCTGCCGGAGCATCTTCTCCCGCCCATCCCCCGGCCATATGGACCCGCCCCCGGTGAAAACCCGCCGGGAGGCGGGTTTTCTTTGTTCCAACTCCCCTTCTAAACGGTTCACTCGCCGCATACAGTAGGATGACGGACCTACACAGGATAAGGGGGAGACGGCATGGGGGACAAGCGGCGCAGGAGAGACCCGCTCCGTCCGCTGCGGAGAGGGGTAGGGCTGGGGCTGGCCCTGGCGGCGGCGTGGGGGGTGAGCCTCACCGCCGACCTGTCGGGGGCCTGGTCGGCCCTCCAGAAGTGGGCCTCCGACTCCCAGGCGGTGGTGGCCCTGATGGCCGGGGAGCTGGGCCAGCCCCCGGCGGAGACCGCCCTGGCGGGGCTGGACGGCTGGGGCAGGCTGCTGGTGGAGCAGTCCGCCCTCCTGTCCGCGGGGACCGAGGCGGTGGCCCAGCGGCGGCAGGCGGAGGAGGAGACCTCCCCCGCGGAGCCCATCCCCGACATGGACGCGGAGGACAACGACGACCAGACCCAGGTGGAGCTCCAGCCCCCGGCGGAGCCCGACGACGTGGTGGAGACCACCAGCGTGGGACAGGATGGGGGGCACTATCTGAGCCAGGACGGGGTGTACCTCTACAACCGCTCCGGGAAAGAGCTGGACCCCTCGGTGCTGTCCGCCGGGTCGGTGAGCTTCACCCTGGGGGAGGGCCCCCAGATCCTGATTCTCCACAGCCACGGCAGCGAGGCCTACTCCCAGAACGACGGGGACCTGTACCAGGAGAGCGACTCCTTCCGCACCACCGACTGCGCCCACAACGTGGTCCGGGTGGGAGAGGAGATGGCCCAGGTCTTCCGCGCCCACGGGTTCCAGGTGGTCCACGACACCAACCTGTACGACTACCCGGCGTATAACGGGGCCTATGACCGGTCCCAGGCGGCGGTGAAGGACTGGCTGGCCAAATATCCCACCATCAAAATCATTCTGGACGTGCACCGGGACGCCCTGGTGGGGACGGACGGGGCCATCTATAAGCTGATCTCCCAGGAGAACGAGAAAAAGGCGGCCCAGGTGATGCTGGTGGTGGGCACCGACAGCGGCGGGGCCAGCCACCCGGGCTGGGCCGACAACCTGGCCCTGGCTGTCCGCCTCCAGAGGGAGCTCATCTCCGACTATGTGAGCCTGGCCCGGCCCATCGCCCTGCGCAGCAGCAGCTATAACCAGGAGCTCTCCCCCGGCTCCCTGCTGGTGGAGGTGGGGGGCCACGGCAACACCCTCACCGAGGCCCTGGACGGGGCGCGCCTCTTCGCCGAGAGCGTCAGCCAGGTGCTCAGCGGGATGAAAGGGTGAGGAGAAATGCAGAATGCAGGAATGCGGAATGCAGAATGGGGAGCGTCACGGGGCCTTCAGCAGGGTCACCTGGATCAGGCCCCGCTTCTCCCGGCGGAGGGCATAGTCCGTGATGGTCCGGGAGCCCCCGAATCCCGGGCTGGCGATGAGGTACCTGCTCTCCCCCGCCGCGATCTGACCGGCCCGGAGGATGGCCAGCCGCTTGGGGACGGTCTCCATCCCCTCCGGGTAGTAGGTGTCGTCAAAGCCGGGCGGGATGTCCACCGGCCGCTGGGCCGGGTGGTAGGGGATCAGCAGCCGCAGGCGAAGCCCGGGATGGCGCTCCTTCGCCCGGCGGAGGACCTCCGCCGCCAGCTGGTCAAACCGCCCGTACCGCCCCACCACAAATTCGGTCACCCCGTACTCCGCAATGTGCCGCTCAATGGCCTCGTCCAGCAGCGGCGACAGGGTGTCCGGGGAGAGATGGGAACCGATTAGAAAACAGGTGGACATGATTACACCCCCTTAATAAATTTACGCAAATGCGTATAATTGAATGATAACAAATTTGCAATTTATACGCAAGAGCGTATACGTCTGTGCGCATAATACTTTAATCTTGGAACAGGTGAAGTATTATGCGGATCAAAGAGGCGGTTGTTGCGCGTTTTTCTCAATTATGCGAGGAGCGCGGATTAAATAATAACAGTCTGGCCAATGTAGCTGGGGTAACTCCTTCCACTGTGTACAGTATGATGGACCCGACACGGCATGATGTATCGGTTGTTACAGTTAAAAAATTGTGTGATGGGCTTGATTTGTCCATCAGCGACTTCTTTGACGACCCAATCTTTCGAAATTTAGATCAGGAAATACAATAACGAGGACTGACCTCGGCCAATGGCTGTGTCAGTCCTCGTTTTGTCTGTGGGCGAGAAGGGGCGCTGCTGGGGCAGCTTTCGGGCGGGTCTGGGACCCGCCCCTACAAAAGACAAAACAGTTTCGGGCATGCCGTAGGGGCCGGACACTGGCCGGCCCGCCCGGGAACGGGAGACGGTTAGGCCGGGCGGCCCAGTGTGCCGCCCCTACGAAGAAACGGGAGCGTTCCGGAATATCAGTAGGGGCCGGTCCCAGACCGGCCCGCGGGCGCACACTGTGCGCCCCTACGGTTGAAACGGTCTGCCCTTATAAACCAGGGCCGTTCCCCTCATCCGTCACGGCTTCGCCGCGCCACCTTCCCCTAAAGGGGAAGGCAGGGGGATGGGCCTTCCAAAGCCTTCCCCTTTAGGGGAAGGTGCCCCCGAAGGGGGCAGATGAGGTATCCCATGTGTTGAACCGGGCATGTTGGCTCGGCAAACCCAGGCGCGGTGGCGGAACCGCACCAGCGGCAATTTTCCACCCAATAGGCCGCCGAAGGCGGCTCCCAACGCAAAGACCAGCGTAGCGGGTTTGCGTTGGAGAGGAGGAGCAAGGGAGCGAGCGCAGTTTTCGCCGTTAGGCGGAAACGGAGTTGAGCGGACTTTGCGACGACGAAGGGCCCAGTGGCCCGGCGGGAATTTAGAGTGTCACTCAGGTTTTGCGCGCCGGAAATTCTTTGCCTGAGCAAAGGGATAACCCCCGTAATGGGGGGACCGGGGGTAAGCCGTCATTGGCGAACGAAGTTCGCCTCTGCGGCGTCCCCCGGCGATCCTTTGGTTCCCTTCCCATCGCTGGGAAAGGAACCCGCCCCGCAGGGCGGAACCCCCTGCCAAACGGCGTGCCGAGGTCGTCGCGCCCTACAAAACGAAGAAAGTAGCGCTCGCCGCCCGCAGGCGGCGAAACTCCCCCAAAACACAGAAAAAGACAAGCCCTGCGGAGCGCATCCGCAGGGCCTGTCCTGGTTTAAGATTTAAGAAAGAATCATCAGCACTTCTCGAAGATGGTGGCAACGCCCATGCCGCCGCCGATGCACAGGGTGGCCAGGCCCTTCTTGGCCTCGGGCCGCTTCTGCATCTCGTGGAGCAGGGTGACGATGATGCGCGCGCCGGAGGCGCCCACGGGGTGGCCCAGAGCGATGGCGCCGCCGTTCACGTTGACCTTGCTCATGTCGAAGCCCAGCTCGCGGGCCACGGCGATGGACTGAGCGGCAAAGGCCTCGTTGGCCTCCACCAGGTCCATGTCCTCGATCTTCAGGCCGGCCTTCTCCATGGCCTGACGGGAGGCGGGCACGGGGCCCACGCCCATGATCTTGGGGTCCACGCCGCCCTGGCCCCAGCTGACCAGCTTGGCCATGGGCTTCAGGCCGTACTTCTCAACGGCCTCGCCGGAGGCCAGGATGATGGCGGCCGCGCCGTCGTTGATGCCGGAGGCGTTGGCGGCGGTGACACGCTGCTCATGCTTCTTGGTGTCGGCCTCGTGGATCTGAGTGGGCTGGAAGGAGTGCTCGATGGCGTCCTCCACACCCTCGGGGCCCACGGGGAAAGCGCCGCGCAGCTTGGAGATGTTCTCGGCGGTCACGCCCTCGCGGGGGAACTCGTCCCGCTTGAACTCCACCATCTGCTTCTTCTGCTTGACCATGATGGGGACCACCTCATCGTCGAAGCGGCCGGAATCACGGGCGGCGCAGGCCTTCTGCTGGGAGGAGGCGGCGAACTCGTCCAGCTCCTGGCGGGTGATGCCCCACACGTCGCAGATGTTCTCGGCGGTGGTGCCCATGTGATAGTTGTTGTAGGCGTCCCACAGGCCGTCCTTGATCATGGTGTCCACCATCTTGTTGTCACCCATGCGGGCGCCCCAGCGGGCGGCGGGGATGGCGTAGGGGGCGGCGGACATGTTCTCGGTGCCGCCGGCCACGATGATGTCGGAGTCGCCGGCCAGAATGGAACGGGCGCCCTCAATGACGGACTTCATGCCGGAGCCGCACACCATGCCCACGGTGTAGGCGGGGACGCTGATGGGAATGCCGGCCTTCAGCGCGCACTGGCGGGCCACGTTCTGGCCCAGGCCGGCGGTGAGGATGCAGCCGAACATGACCTCGTCCACCTGCTCAGGCTTCACGCCGGCGCGGCTCAGCGCCTCCTTGATCACGGTGGCGCCCATCTCGGCGGCGGGGGTGTCCTTCAGGCTTCCGCCAAAGGAACCGATGGCGGTACGGCAGCAGTTGACCACATAGACTTCTTTCATTCTGTTACCTCCAAAATGATGTAGAGTGGCGCCCAAGGGACGCCCTTGTCCGCTCTCAACTCGATTATACCCAATGGTAATGGAAAAAGCAATGAAATTTTTTGCTCCCAAGTTGCGTTTTCGTGCACTTTCCCGGGAAATCGGAGGGGGCTGTCAGGGGGCCGCTCCAGCCTCCCCGTAGTCGGCCACCAGGGCCTGGGCCGCGCGCAGGGGGTCCTCCCCCTTCCGCAGGCGGAAGGTGAACCGGGGCACCTCCCCCGGGGTGAGGAGAAGGCGGTTTTTGTACTTCTCCATCCCGCACAGCCCGGAGAACTGCTCCAGGCTGAACCGGCCCAGGGTGAACACCAGCTGTCCGTTTTTCTGGGAGATGTCGGTGATCTCCGCCTGGGCGGCGGCGGCGCGGAGGAGGGCCACGGAGATCAGGTTGTTCACCGTCCGAGGCGGCTCGCCGTACCGGTCGATGAGCTCATCCACCAGGTCGTCCGCGTCCTCCTCGCTGCGGATGGCGGCGATGCGCCGGTACAGGTCCATGCGCTGCTCGGGCGCGGGGACGTACCGGTCGGGGATGGAGGCGGCGATGGACAGGTCGGCGGCGCACTCGGTGCGCTGGGGCACCGGCTGGCCCTGCTCGGTGAGGACGGCCTCCTCCAGCAGCTTCAGATACATGTCATAGCCCACCGACAGCATAAAGCCGCTCTGCTCCGGTCCCAGCACATTGCCCGCCCCCCGGATCTCCAGGTCCCGCATGGCGATCTTGAAGCCCGAGCCGAACTCGGCAAACTCCCGGATGGCGGACAGGCGCTTGGAGGCCACCTCGGTGAGCACCTTCCCCCGGCGGTAGGTGAGGTAGGCGAAGGCCCGCCGGCTGGACCGGCCCACCCGGCCCCGGATCTGGTGGAGCTGGGCAAGCCCCAAGTGGTCCGCGTCCTCGATGATGAGGGTGTTGGCGTTGGGCAGGTCGATGCCCGTCTCGATGATGGTGGTGCACACCAGCACATTCAGCTCCCCGTCGGTCATGCGGCTCATCACGTCGTCGATGGCCTCCTGGGACATCTTTCCGTGGGCCACCCCCACGGCGGCGTCCTCCCCCAGCATCTGCTGGATCCGGGCGGCGGTGCGGTCAATGGTCTCCACCCGGTTGTGGAGGTAGTACACCTGGCCCCCCCGCTCCAGCTCCCGGCGCATGGCGTCGGCCAGAACAGGCCAGTTGTGCTCCAGCACATAGGTCTGCACCGGCAGGCGGTCGGCGGGGGGCTCCTCCAGGGTGGACATGTCCCGGATGCCCGACATGGCCATGTTCAGGGTCCGGGGGATGGGGGTGGCGGACAGGGTGAGCACGTCCACCTGGGCAAAGCGCTCCTTCAGCTTCTCCTTGTGCTTCACCCCGAAGCGCTGCTCCTCGTCCACCACCAGCAGGCCCAAATCCTTGAACTTCACGTCCTTGTTGAACAGCCGGTGGGTGCCGATGAGGATGTCCACCGAGCCGTTTTCCACCTTGCGGAGGGTCTCCTTCATCTGGGCGGGGGTGCGGAACCGGGAGACTACGTCAATGGACACCGGGTACTTGGCAAACCGCCGCAGGGCGGTGAGGTAGTGCTGCCGGGCCAGGACGGTGGTGGGCACCAGCACAGCGGCCTGCTTGCCGTCCAGGACGCACTTCATCATGGCCCGGAAGGCCACCTCCGTCTTGCCGTAGCCCACGTCCCCGCACAGCAGCCGGTCCATGGGGACGGGGCGCTCCATGTCCCGCTTGATCTCGTCCACGCACCGGAGCTGGTCCTCCGTCTCGGTGTACTCAAACTGCTCCTCGAACTCCCGCTGCCAGGGGGAGTCGGGGGAGAAGGCGAAGCCGGGCTGCCGCTGCCGCTGGGCGTAGAGCTGGATGAGGCCCTTGGCCAGGTCCTCCACCGCCTTCTTGGCCTTCTTCTTGGCCCGCTCCCAGTCGGTGCCCCCCAGCTTGGACAGCTTCCTCGTCTCCTGGGCGTCCTCGCCCCCGCCGATGTATTTGGAGATCAGGTCCAGCTGGGTGGCGGGCACATACAGCACGTCGCTTCCCGCGTAGGCGATCTTCACATAGTCCTTCTCAATCCCGTCGGCGGGCATCTTCACCATGCCCACATACCGGCCCACACCGTGGTGCTCGTGGACCACCAGGTCCCCGGGGGACAGGTCGGCATAGGACTTCAGCTTCTGCCGGTTGGTGGGGCCCTTCTTGGCGGCGGCCCGGGAGCGGAGGGGTTTCTTCCCGCCCTCCTGGCCCTCGGTGATGACGGCCAGCTTCAAATCCGGGTACTCCAGCCCGCCGGACAGGCCGCCCACCGTGAGGATGATCTGCCCCGGCTTGGGCAGAGCCTTCAGGGCGAAGTCCACGGCGGACTTCACCTTCTGCTCCCGCAGGAGGGTCTGGAGATTCAGAGCCCGCTGCTCGCTGGACACCAGCACCAGCACGGCAAAGCCCGCGCTCTGGTAGTGGGAGAGGTCCTGTACCGCCGTCTCCAGGCTGGCCCCGAAGGAGGGCAGCTGCTTGGCCATGACGGACAGGAGGCACTTGGGGTACACCGGGTAGGAGGACAGGGAGAAGGAGTCCAGATAGGCGAAAGGAAAATCCTCCAGACGGCGGCACAGCCGGTCGAAGGGGAGGCACAGCTCCCCGCAGGAGCCGTCCAGCTCCCCCCGCTCCAGCAGGGTCTTCACGTCCTCCTCCAGCTGCCACTGGTAGGTCTTGGCCCGCTCTCCCACCCGGCTGCTCTCGGAGAAGAGCACGCAGGCGTCCAGGGGCAGGAAGTCCGCCGCCGTGGCCACCTTGGGGTAGATGAGGGGCAGGTACCGGTCAGCGGCGGGGAAGGAGCGGCCCTCCCCCAGGGCGTCCCGGTCCTGCTGGAGGGTGACGGCCAGGTCCTCGTTCCCGTCCCTCCGGGCCTTGGCGGAGAGCTGGTCCAGCCGCTCCAGCAGGCCGGACAGCCCACCGTGGGCCAGCTGGGGCAGGGTCTCCGCCGCGGGCAGGAGGACGGCCCGGTCCACGTTCTCGGTGCGCCGCTGGGTGGAGGGGTCAAAGGACCCCATGGTATCCAGCTCGTCCCCCCAGAACTCCGCCCGGACGGGGGCGGCCATGCCGGGGGAGTACACGTCCAGAATCCCTCCCCGCAGGGCGAACTGGCCCGCCCCCTCCACCTGGTCGCAGCGGACGTAGCCGGCGGCGGTGAGGGCCTCAGTGAGCTGGTTCAGGTCGGCCTGCTGCCCCGGCTCCAGCACCGTGCAGGCAGAGTCCAGCACCTGGGGGGGCAGGGTGCGCTGCTGGAGAGCCTCCACCGTGGCCACCAGACAGGGGAGCTCCCCATTGCGGAGCTTCCACAGCAGGGCCAGCCGCCGGTGCTCCCACTGGCGGGAGACGGTGGCGATGCTGTGGAACACGAAGGAGCGGGAGGCGAGCACCGGGACTTCCCCCCCGGTGAGATAGAACAGGTCCCGGGCCATCCGCCCGGCCTCCCCCTCGTCGGCGCACACCACCACCACCGGGCGGCCGGTCTCCTGCCCCAGGGCGGCGGCGAAGTGGGCCCGGTGGACCGCCGCCAGGCCGGAGACGGCGGCGGGGGACTTCCCGCCCTCCAGGGCGGCGGTCAGCTCCTGAAATTCCGGCAGATTTTTCAAAACAGAGCGGAGCAATTCCACTCACAATCACTCCCTGTATCAAACTATTCCATGATATGGAAATTATAACGCGGCAATGCCCCCCGGTCCGTGGGACAGGGGGGTTCTATCAAGTACAGCACTAGTTTACCCGCTTTCCGCCCCTCCGTCAAGCGGGGGACTCTCCCAAGGCAGAAGCTGGGAGTTGGAAAAAGGTTCCTCCGCCGCCAGATGGGCGGCAGAGGAACCTGAGCCTGTCAAAAACCTCTGTTGAGTAGAATTCGTCTCAGTGTTGGCGGGAGAGTAACGGCATTTTGAGCGGGTCAGGTGCCGTCGGTGGGGACCACCTTGTGCTCCCGGTAGTACTCCACCCACTGGTACTCCAGCAGGCGGTCGGCCACCTCCTGGGGCAGGTCGTCGGTGAGCTCCCCGTCGGGGGTCAGGTACAGGCCCTGGCTGTGGACCAGAGGGGTGAGGGAGCGGATCTCCTCCGCGTACTGGAGGAAGGCGGGGCCGGTCCATCCGCACTGCTTGAACAGCTCGTTCATCAGGAAGCAGGGGGAGAAGTCGCCGCCCTCCCCCTGGAAGTCCCGGTCCAGGGCCTCCTTGGCGGCGGAGTTGGCCCAGATCAGGTAGGGGGTGGAGTAGTATTCGTAAAAGCCCTCCAGGGTGGACAGGTCAAAGTCGGCCCCAATACCGGCATAGGCGCTGTTTCCGTTGCCGCCCCAGGGCTTGTGGTCGCCGAACAGGACCAGCACCACCGGCTCGTCCATGGCCTCCAGCTCGTCCACCATGGCAGTGACCGCGTCGATGGTCAGGTTGATGCCGTGGAGGTAGTTGTTGAACACGTTGCAGGACTCCTCCGGCAGGCCGTCGGCCTCCGGGTCCAGATAGACCTCCAGGGCGGTGTGGTCCTCCTCATAGGGGCCGTGGTTCTGATAGCTCACTGAGAAGGAGAACACCGGACGGCTGCTCTCCTCCAGCTGGGCCTGCAAATCCTTCACAATCTCCTCGGTGAGGATGTAGTCGGAGTTCCACTGGGCGTCCACCGGGTCCACCAGCTCGCCGTAGTGGTTCTCGGTGAACCAGTACTCCTGGAAGCCCAGGTACTGGTTCACGTTCTCTCGGTCATAGAACCAGCCGAAGCCCGGGTGCCCGCCCCGGGTCTGATAGCCCTGGCGGTCAAAGTACCACACATAGGAGTCGGTGGCCTTGGTGAAGTCCTGGTGCTGGCTGTAGCCGGTGAGGAACCCCCACTCGGTGTCCACCGTGCCGCCGGCGAAGATGTTGGTGAGCAGGTTGCCGGACACCGATTCCTCCTCCAGCTGGTGCCAGGGCTCGTAGACCGCCTGCACCGCCTCATGGTCCGCCAGGGCCGGGAAGTCGGTGAGGTCGCAGAAGGCCTCCAGCATGATGCCCACCACATTGACCTCCTGCTCCTCTGGGATGTCCGCCTCGGCGTAGGACTCCAGGATGGCCTGGGCCGCCTGGGGGTCGTACCGCTCCGGGGGGTGGGGGACCAGATCCTGAACGGTGTAGAGAAAGGCGTAGGCCGCGCCGTGGGAGAGGTATGCCTCCGCGTCGATCCAGGGGTTGACCAAGTCCTCCCCGGCCTGGGTCTGCTCATAGAGGTCCTCATTGCAGTACAGCCCCCCAAAGGCGGTGGCGGCCACCGCGATGGCGGAGAACAGCCCGAACAGCCGCAGGTCCCGCCGGATGGTCCGCCGCCGGGGGAGCAGGAGCAGGGCCAGCAGGAGCCCCGCCGCCGCCCAGAGCAGGACGTTCCGGATGGGGTCGGTCCACTCCAGGGTGTACTTTCCGGCCATGTCCCCCGCCTCGGAGATCAGGGCCAGGTCGCTGGCCAGGAGGGGGTCCCCCCGCAGCTGAATTTTGTAGTAGTTGGCCGCCGTCAGCCCCAGCAGAAGGAGAGCGGAGGCCAGGTAGGCCAGCCAGCACCGGCCCAGGAGAAAATAAAACAGCCAGATGAGAATGACTCCGGGCAGGAGATTCAGGTACCACAGCGTGGGGGTGTCCCAGTAGTAGTCTGAAAGGGAGGCGCTGGACAGGTCCGGGCAGGACCAGGCGGAGAGATACATCCCCAGAACACCCAGCAGGAGCCCAAGAGCGGTCGTTCCCACCGCCAGCCAGAGGAGATGCCAGGGGCCTCTCTTGGACGGCTGCGCCTGGGGAAGGGTCTGGGCCGGTTCAAGACGGTTCAAAGCACGTTTCCTTCTCTCTTGTTAAATCTGTGTAAAGGCAGTGAAAAGAAGTATAGCACAGATTTTGTCGAGGGAAAAGAGATTTTGTAAAAAATCATGGATTTTGGAGGATTACCCTTAAAAAAGCCTGAAAAAGATATACAGAACCCGCCATCCCGGGGATGGCGGGCCTGTTTTGCCGACAGTCGGCGCCGCGAACAGCCGTCCTCAGGTCTCCTCCAGAATCCGCCCGTCGGTGGAGATGGTCACCACTTGCCAGGGGATGAATTTGCCGCTCTCCTGGAGGGCCTTCTTCACCGCCAGCTCGATGCCGCCGCAGCAGGGCACCTCCATGCGCACCACGGTGACGCTCTTCAGGTCGTTGCGCCGGAGAATCTCCGTGAGCTTCTCGCTGTAGTCCACGCTGTCCAGCTTGGGGCAGCCCACCAGGGTGATGTGGTCCCGGATGAACCGCTCATGAAAACCCGCGTAGGCGTAGGCGGTGCAGTCGGCGGCCACCAGCAGCTTCTTCCCCTGGAAATAGGGGGCCTGGACGGGGACCAGCTTGATCTGCACCGGCCACTGGCTCAGCTGGCTCTCGCTGTCCTGGGCGGACTGGACCGGGCCGGGGCCGGGGCGGCGCTCCAGGGACTTGGCGGCGCTGCCGGGGCAGCCGCAGGGGAGCTCTCCCCCGCTCTGGGCCTCCTTGGCCGCTTGGGCGGCCTTCACCGCCGCCTCGTCGTAGGCGGGGGCCTCCCGCTCCTCAAAGGAGATGGCCCCGGTGGGGCAGGCGGGCAGACAGTCCCCCAGGCCGTCGCAGTAGTCCTCCCGGGTGAGCTTGGCCACCCCGTCCACCATCTGGATGGCCCCCTCGTGGCAGGCGGCGGCACAGGCCCCGCAACCGTTGCACTTGCTCTCGTCAATGCGAATGATCTTGCGGATCATAAAAAATTCCTCCTTGCGCGTTTCCTCCGGCCTTCGCCGGATTTCCCTTGACGGTACGGCCCTATTCTACTAGGATAGAGGGGAACTGTATGTTGGATTTCCAACGAAGGAGGATGACCATGGAGAAAATTTTTGCGGTGCTCGCCCGCTGTCCCCTGTTTTCCGGCCTGGATGAGGGGGCGCTGAAGGAGCTCCTGCCCCGGCTCCGGCCCATCCGGCGGCGGTGGGCCCGGGGGGAGACCCTGCTCCACCCGGGGGAACTGGCCCCGGGGGTGGGGGTAGTGCTGTCCGGCGGGGTGCGGATCGTGCGGGAGGACTTTTGGGGGAACCGGTCCCTCCTGGCCGCCGTGGAGCCGGGAGATCTGTTTGCCGAGGCCTTCGCCTGCGCCGGGGTCCCCCTCACTGTGCGGGTGGAGGGCGCCCAGGACGGCGAGGGGGTCTTCTTTCCACCGGAGCATCTCATGGACCCGCCGCCCGGGGGCGGAGAACTGCCCGGCCGGCTATTGGGGCTCATGGCCCGGAAAAATCTGATGCTCAACCGGAAGATCGGCCACCTGTCCCAGCGGACCACTCGGGCCAAGGTCCTCTCCTACCTGTCCCACCAGGCGGAGGCGGCGGGGAGCTCCTCCTTCACCATCCCCCTGGACCGGCAGGAGCTGGCCGACTACCTGTCGGTGGACCGCAGCGCCCTGTCCGCCCAGCTGGGGCAGCTCCGGCGGGAGGGGGTGCTGGACTTCTCCCGCAGCCGCTTTACTCTGCTCCAAAAGCCGGAATAACAGCAAAACCCGGACGCTGCTCCAAAGCGTCCGGGCCTTACCGTTGAAAAAGAGGATTAAAATGAAACGAACTGTCTCTTGCGAGTATGATACTAACAAAGACTTGTTAAAAAACCTCCCCCAAAGTATTACATAAGTTTTAAATCTTTGTGGACCGTTTGAAAACAAGAGAGAGGGGCAGACGCGAGGAGCGGAGCCGGTGTTGATCCGGCTCCGCTCCTGTGGAGGATTCAAATGAAAAAGATTGCGCTCTTGCCCTGCAAGTATCATGATACCGGGTTTTTGTGAACAAAACCAGCAGGAGTTGTTACAAAAGCATTAAACATTTCTGGAAAAGCCTTCTTTTTCCCGCAGATCCAGGAAAAATTCCTGAAGCTGGTCCCGGCACTCCTCCTCCAGCGGGCCTCGGTACAGGCGGGGGTGGTGGTTGAAGCGCTCCTCAAACAGGTTGAGCACCGAGCCGCAGGCCCCCGCCTTCTCGTCCCGCACGCCGTAGCGCACCGTCTCAATGCGGGAGTTGATGATTCCGCCCGCGCACATGGGGCAGGGCTCCAGGGTCACATACATGGTGCACCGGTGGAGCCGCCAGCTGCCAACGCGGCGGCAGGCGTCCCGGATGGCCTCCAGCTCCGCATGGGCGGTGGCGTCCCCGTTCTCCTCCCGGCGGTTGCGGCCCTTGCCGATGATCTGGCCGTCCCGGACGATGACGCAGCCCACCGGCACGTCGCCCTCCGCCGCCGCCTGGGCGGCCAGCTCCAGGGCCCGGCGCATGTAGTCCTTGTGGTCCATGGGGGACCTCCTTTTTTCATAATTCCCTCATATAAGCCTTCCCCCTGGGGGGAAGGTGGCACGGCGAAGCCGTGACGGATGAGGGGGCGATCTCCCCCAAAAGCCTTCCCCTCGGGGGGCCGACTCCCCTTATCAAGGGGAGATGTCGCAAAGCGACAGAGGGGATAGGGATAGGTGCCCCCGAAGGGGGCGGATGAGGGGGCGATGATAGAGCGCTTTTTTGTAGGGCCCGATGCCCACATCGGGCCGCTGGATGGCTCTTTTCGCAGGGGAGTTTCGCCGCCTGCGGGCGGCGAGTTTCTTTCCCAGCGATGGGAAAGAAACCAAAGGATCACCGGGGACGCGGCCAATGGACTACGGCTCCGCTTCGCTCCGCCTAGGTCCATAGGACCGCTTTCCCCGGACCCCATTTACGGGGGTTATCCCTTGGGCCGGGCAAAAAAGTTCCGGCGCGCAAAATCTGAGTGGCAATCTATATTCACGCCGGGCCATTGGGCCCTGAGTTTGCAAAAATTAGGGCCCGGTGCGGTTCCACAACTGCGCCTGAGTTTGCCGAACCAACGCGCCCGGTCCGTTTTCGCCGTAGGGGCGGCACATCTGGGCCGCCCGGGAACGGCCCGATGGGGGCATCGGGCCCTACAAAAGATCAAACGCACCTTCGGATACGCCGTAGGGGCGGGTGCCCTCACCCGCCCGCCGGTCCCCTGAGCCGAACTTGAGCCCCACCAGCCACAAAGGCGCGCTTTCCACCGATAGAAGAAATACCCAAAGGTTACCGGACCCTCAGCGGCAGCGGTAATAGAAGGTCAACCAGTCGGCTGAGCCACCCGCGCCTTTGCGTAAACCGGAAAGCCTGCCTAATTGGCGGCCCCCGTAAAATGGGGTCCGGGGCCGACTCCCCCTGTCAGGGGGAGATGGCCCGAAGGGCCAGAGGGGGTAGGGTGGGCGACTATGAGCACGGCAGTGCTCATCGGAGCCGTCCCCGGTGGCGTTTTGCCTACTTTGCCGCCATGGGCAAAGTAGGTCGCCGCCGGGGCGGCGAAACCTCCCTGCAAGAAACGAAACCGCTCTATTATCGCCCCCTCATCCGCCCCAGTGTGAGCACTGGGGCACCTTCCCCCCAGGGGGAAGGCTTAAGAAGGCGGTGTCGAAATCCTCTGGGGGTGTTACCCTCTCCCCTGCTTCTCCTCATATTTTTTTAACAGATCCTCCACCGCCTCGTCCAGCAGTCGGGACTTGGGGATGCGGGTCTGTTTGGACAACTCGTTAAATGGTTTGACCAAGCTGTTATCCAGGGAGGACACCAAGCGGGTCCGGTTGACATAGATGGGTTCTGCCAAGCAAAGCTCCTCCTTTATTCATAAACACTAGATAGTGTCTATTATAGCGGAAAAATTATCCCCTTCAACTAGTGACTATATATTGACTTAATAGTAACTATATAGTATGATTGAGGCGAGGTGATTGTTATGCAAGAAAAATATGAAATCCCAAAATCCTGCGCCCAGTGCCGCCATTTCCACCAGCACTACGTCCGGGTGGCGGGTTACCGCTACGCCCCTCTGGATGAGGGCCACTGTTCCGAGCCCCGGTGCCGGGACAAGCGGGCGGACACCCCCGCCTGCGCCCGGTTCTCCAAGCGGTCGGAGCCCCGCCGGTGAGCGGACGGAAAAACCCCGGCTGGACTGCATGTCAGCCGGGGTTTTTGCAGTGTTGGGACCGCTCAGAAGGACAGGCCCAGCCCGCCGGTGAGCTTCTGCATGTTGGAGGCGGCGTCGCTCTCCGCGGCCCGCAGGGCCTCGTTGACGGCGGCCACGATCATGTCCTCCAGCATCTCCACGTCGTCGGGGTCCACCGCGTCGGGGTCGATGGTGAGGGACTTCAGCTCCCGCTTGCCGGAGACGGAGGCGGTGACCACCCCGCCGCCCGCGCTGGCCTCATAGGTCTTCTCCTCCAGCTCCTGCTGCATCTTCAGCATGTCCTGCTGCATCTTCTGGGCCTGCTTGATCATGTTCATATTCATGCCGCCGCCCATGCCGGGGATGCCCCGGCTGCCAAATCCTTTTGCCATGTGGCAACACTCCTTCCATTTCCGCCGCCCGCCTCCATGGGCAGGCGGCCTTGAATTTCTTTGCTGTCTCCCCCGCCGACGTGGCGGAGGGCCTGATCACTGAATTTTGATGTTGTCGAACTGGGCCCCGAAGGCCAGCAGGTCGTCCAAAGCGTCGTGCTTCTCCCCGGCAGCCGGGGGCGCGGAGCCCTCCTCCGCCGGGGGCTGTCCCACCACCACGGACACACGGGCCTCCGCCGTGCCGAAGAAGGCGGCGGCCGCCTGGGCCACGGGCTGGGTGACGGTGGGCTTGTTGAGCATGGCCCGGGTAAACTCGCTGTCCACCCACAGGGTGAGGAAGCCGTTCTTCCACACGCCGGTGACTTTTGCCGGGTTGTTGAGGAAGGGCTGGACCGAGGGGGGCACCTTCCCCGCCAGACCGGCCGCGAAGGCGGGCCAGAAGGCGGAGGTCCCCCCTCCCCCGCCGCTGGGACTGGGGGCGGCCGGCTGGGCAGCCGCCGCCGGGGCGGGAG
>NZ_JACJJE010000058.1 GCF_016899775.1 Pseudoflavonifractor capillosus | reverse complement strand
GTGAGACCCAGGCTGAGAGCACGCTTCAGGTTTCTCATTGGAATTCCTCCTTTTAAATTCAGGTGCGAAGGAAAGTTCTCTGCCAAAACAAGGAAGAAACTCCCTTAAACTAGAAGAAAAAGGGACTTTTACCCAACTATGACAGCATAACGCCCCTTGCATGCTCCAAAACGTGCTCAAAACGCAAAAAAGAGGGAGAAACCCGCGGGTTTCTCTCTCAAAAAATCGCCTTGGTAGACCTTTGGTAGACCGCCTCCCAAAAACAGCAAAAAGAAACCGCCGGAAACCCTTGGTGCACAAGGCTTCCCGGCGGTAGACCTGGTAGACATTTGGTAGACCAAGACAATAACGCTCAACGATCATCTGCAAATCTGATGTCAAAATTCTGTCTCCAGAGAAGGGGCTAAACTGCCACTTGACGGGTGAAAAAAGCTGTGATACACTACAAATACTTTCCCGGCAGGGAACAGAAGCTATACGACTGACGGAAGTGGATGGAAACCACATGAAGTATAGCGGGCGCCGAAGCCGCCTCAATGCCGACCGTCTGGGCGCACCAAACCAAGGGTGCGCCCTTTTTTTATGCAGGGGCCACCGCTTTATGTGACGAAGGAGGAATTTGGACATGATGACTGACATCGAAATCGCGCAGAGCACCCAAACGAAGCCCATTCAGGAGATCGCAGAGACGGCAGGCGTTCCAGAGGAGTACCTGGAGTGCTACGGCCGGTACAAGGCCAAGGTGGACTACAAGTTGTTGAATGAGGTACAGGCGGAGGACGGCAAGCTGATTCTGGTGACCGCCATCACTCCCACCCCCGCCGGTGAGGGCAAGACTACCACGTCTGTGGGTCTGGCCGACGGCCTGCGCAAGATTGGCAAGAAGTCCATCGCCGCCCTGCGGGAGCCCTCTCTGGGCCCGGTGTTCGGTATCAAGGGGGGAGCCGCCGGCGGCGGATACGCCCAGGTGGTCCCCATGGAGGATATCAACCTGCACTTCACCGGCGACTTTCACGCCATCGGCGCGGCCAACAACCTGCTGGCCGCCATGCTGGACAACCATATTCAGCAGGGTAACGCCCTGGGCATCGACGTCAAGCAGATCACCTGGAAGCGGGTGGTGGACATGAACGACCGGCAGCTGCGCCACATTGTGGACGGCCTGGGCGGCCGAATGCAGGGCGTGCCCCGGGAGGACGGCTTTGACATCACTGTGGCCAGCGAGATCATGGCGGTGCTGTGCCTGGCCACCAGCCTGATGGACCTGAAGCAGAAGCTGGGCAGCATCATCGTGGCCTACACCTACGACGGCAAGCCGGTGACCGCCCACGACCTGAAGGCGGAGGGGGCCATGACCGCCCTGCTGAAAGACGCCCTGAAACCTAACCTGGTCCAGACCCTGGAGGGAACCCCCGCCTTTATTCACGGCGGCCCCTTCGCCAACATCGCCCACGGCTGCAACTCCATCATGGCCACCCGTATGGCTCTGAAGCTGGGGGACTATGTGGTCACCGAGGCGGGCTTTGCCGCCGACCTGGGGGCGGAGAAGTTTTTGGACATCAAGTGCCGCATGGCCGGCCTGACTCCCGCAGCGGTGGTGGTAGTGGCCACGGTGCGCGCCCTGAAGTACCACGGCGGCGTGCCCAAGGCGGAACTGAACCAGGAGAATCTGGAGGCCCTGGAGAAGGGGCTGCCCAACCTGCTCCAGCATGTGAGCAACATCAAAAACGTGTACGGCCTGCCCTGTGTGGTGGCAATCAACGCCTTCCCCACCGACACCAAGGCCGAGCTGGACCTGGTGGAGGCCAAGTGCCGGGAGCTGGGGGTCAATGCGGCCCTCAGTGAGGTGTGGGCCAAGGGCGGCGAGGGCGGCAAGGCCCTGGCCGAAGAGGTGGTCCGCCTGTGTGAGGAGGAGAACCACTTCCAGTACGCCTACGATACCCAGCTCCCCATTGAGGAGAAGCTGGAGGCAATCGTGAAGAAGATCTACCACGGGGACGGGGTGGTCCTCACCCCCGCCGCCAAAAAGCAGGTGAAGCAGCTCACCGACCTGGGCTTTGGGGACCTGCCCATCTGCATGGCCAAGACCCAGTACTCCTTCTCTGACGACCCCAGCCTGCTGGGCGCGCCCCAGGGCTTCACGGTCACTGTCCGGAATGTGAAGGTGTCCGCGGGGGCGGGCTTCCTGGTGGCCCTCACCGGCGACATCATGACCATGCCCGGCCTGCCCAAGGTCCCGGCCGCGGAGAAGATCGACGTGGATGAGAACGGGAAGATCACCGGCCTGTTTTGATCCCCTTTCTGAAGACAGAACGGAGGCGGGGAACCAGTTCCCTGCCTCCTCTTTTACGCAAAATCCGATGGGAAAGGAGTGTACCCTGTCTCAAACAGGGAAACAAATATGGAGCGTCTCTATCTCACCCCCGGGGAAATGATCGCCGCCTACAGCGCGGCGGGCCGGGGAAAGCTGAACCGCCCGACAGCCAGCCTCCTGCTGCTGGGCATTCTGGCGGGAGCCATCATCGCGGTGGCCGGTGCCGCCACCAACATCGCCGCCTACGGCATTGCGGACACCTGGACCCTCCGGACGGTCTGCGCCCTGCTGTTTCCCTTCGGCCTGGGGCTGGTGGTGGTCACCGGAGCGGAGCTGTTCACCGGCAACTGCATGCTGCCCATCACCCTGCTGGACGGAGGCGGGACGGTGGGGCAGCTGCTGCGAAATTGGGCGCTGTCCTACCTGGGCAACATCCTGGGGGCCGGACTGGTGGCGGCCCTGTGCGTGTTCTGCGGCCAGCTGGACTACTCCGCCGGGGCTCTGGCGGTGTACACCATCCGGGTGGGGGCCGCCAAGTGCGCCATGTCCTTTGGAAACGCCTTCGGCCTGGGGATTCTATGCAACTTCCTGGTGTGTCTGGGGGTGCTGGCCGCCAACTCCGCCAAGGACACCGCCGGGCGGCTGCTGGGGGCCTATCTGCCGGTGTGCTTCTTTGTGCTGTGCGGCTTTGAGCACTGCATCGCCAACCTCTACTACATTGGGGCCGCCCTGATGGCCGCCGCTGTGCCGGAGTACGCGGCCCTGGCGGTGGAGGCGGGGGTGGACCTGTCCTCCCTCACCCTGGCGGGAGCGGCTGCCAACCTGATCCCGGTCACCCTGGGCAATCTGGCGGGGGGTCTGGGTGTGGGTCTGCTCCTGTGGTACTGCCATACCCAGGCGGAGAAGAAAACCGCCGCCCGCTGAACAAACCCGAATCAATAAAAGCCGTGGGAACGCATGGAAAGGCGTCTCCCACGGCTTTTTGTCTGAAAGTCAGATGACCTCGTCTCGGTACCGCCGGACCAGAGCCCCATAGCCCGGAGTCTCCCGGAGAAAGACGCACTCCGGGTCCCGCTCCATGCTGTCCAGGATGGGCGGGATCAGGGCGCGCTGATCCTCACCCACCGCGTCCTTGGTGGGCAGGTGGGGGTAGAGGGGGGAGGCGGCCAGGTCCCAGGGCACCGTCAGGCTGTGGAGGAGCCGGTCCAGCAGCGCCAAAGCTTTTGGCCCGTCCTGGTCCGCCGCCGCCATCTGGAAGGGGGTGGAGAGTACCGCGTAGTCGGACAGATCAAAGACCTCTCCGGCCCGAACAGCAGTGTCCGCCAGAACCTGGGCCCACTCCCGATCCTCCTCCTTCAGCGCCCAGTCCAGCATCGACATTAGAGTGGACTGGATGGTGAGGGCCTGGTTAAACAGCTCCTGCTCCACCAGCACCCAGGCCTCCTCCCGCCGCCCCTGGGCCCAGCGCAGGCGGGCCCTGAGCTCCTGTTTCTCCCGGTGGGTGTCGGACAGCTGACCCAGCAGCTCCTCCGCCCGGTCCAGCTCCCCGGTCTTCACACAGCGGGAGGCCAGGGCGTAGGTGGACCACTCCCGCACCTGGGGGTCGGCGCTGCGGACGCACTGCTCATACAGGGCGGTGACCTCCGCATCCAGTGCCTGCCGCTCCGGGCCGCCGTCCTCCGGCTGGAGGGCCAGGACGCCCGCCAGCATCCCCGCTGCGTTGTAGGCCAGCTTGTCGCTGTTGGGGTACTCCCGCAGCTTGTCCCGGGCCAGCTGGAAGGCGGCCCCGCAGCCCGCCTCCTGACTGGTCTCGTACAGCTGGTTTAAAAACAGCCCGATCTCCTGGTCGGTCAGGTCCTCCTGAAAGGACAGCAGGGTGTTCAGGTCCACCCCCAGGGTCCGGGCCAGGGCGGGCAGCAGGGTGATGTCCGGGTAGTTCAGATTCCGTTCCCACTTGTTTACCGCCGGAGCGGACACCCCCAGCTTCTGGGCCAGCTGCTCCTGGGTCAGGCCCAGGGCCTGCCGCCGGGTACGGATCACCTCGTTGAGCTTCATGGCGCTCCCTCCTTCTCTCTGCCCCTATCCTACCAGAGTTTGCACCAATGCACAACGGAGCAGTGGGAAGGAAAACTGAACCGGACATTAACCAGAAGTTAAAAAATTCCCGGCCAGATGGCCGGGAATTGGAATGTATGGGGAATCTCAGGGGGTGGGGACGACTTCCACGGTATAGCCCTGGTCGATGAGGCCCTGGACGATGCCGGTGTCGCCCACCATGTGTCCGGCACCCACCACCATCAGTCCGGTGTGGGAGCCCTCCTGGCTCAGGTAGTCGGCGGCGTACTGGATCATGCCGGGGTCCCGGTCGGTGAAGAGCTTGCTGTTGAGCTCGTCGTCGCTCTCCAGAATGGCCTCTTTGTTATAGATCTTCTCAAAGCCGGCCACGTCCCGGTTCTTCCAGGTCTCCATCATGGCGCTGATCTGGTCGACCTGGGCCTGGATGGCCTCCTGGGTGGCGGGCTCCAGGGCCTCCTCGCCCAGGACGGCCACCAGGGCGTCCCGGGTCTCCTGGTCCATGGTGTTCACGTCCACGGCCATCAGCAGGCCGCTGGCCAGATAGGTCTCCTGGTACTCGGGGGACAGGTTATCGAAGATGCCGCCCTGGAAGGCGTAGGTCTCCACCGCGTCGATGGGAATGCCCGCGTTGGCTGCCTTGGCGTTGACGTACAGGTCCACCGCCATGGCGTTGGAGCTGGTGGTCTCGTCCAAAGTGGCCAGGGACTGGAAGGAGGTGGCCAGGGCCCAGGCCTTGTACTGGGCGATGGTCTGCTCGTCCATTCCCAGCTGGGCGGCCACCTTCACCGTGGCCTGGTACAGCTCCGGGGAGACATGGTCGGCCAGAGTGGTGCCGTCGGAGTACACCTGCATGGCGGCGAACTCGGCGATCTGGGCCTGGTCGTTGAAGTCCAGCTCAAAGGACACCTGGTCCGCGTTCAGGATGATGTCCCGCAGCTGCTTGTGGAAGGGGTAGGTGTTGTTCACGTCGGTGTGGATACTCCCCAGCAGGTACAGGGTGTTGCCCTCCCCGTTGTCCGCCTTCCACAGCAGGCCCAGGGAACCGGCGTTCTGCTGGTCGTACAGGTTGAGAATCAGGCTGTCGGCCATGGCGGCGGCCTCCAGCAGGGTGCAGGGCTCCTCCAGGCGCAGGCTGGAGCCGTCGCCGGCCAGGGCGCCCACCGAGGTCATAAACTCTTCCGCCCCCGCCTCGATGCCGGGGAAGGCGTAGGCGGCCGCCTCCTGGTACAGGGCGTTGACCACGCCGCCCCGGGTGGTGTCAATGACCAAGCCCTCCTCAGCGGCAGGGCGGGTCTCCATCTCCAGCAGGGCCAGCTTGTCGGCCACCACCTTAGTCATGGTATCCAGCTGCTCCGTGGTCACGGTCTGGCTGTGCTGGGTGTAGATCTCGTCTCCAAACAGCCCCAGGGAGTAGCCGTCGGCCAGCATGCCGTAGGACCAGGCGGGCAGGGGGGCCGCCTCCTGGGCGGCGGGCTCTGCCGCCAGGGCGGTCTGGGTGCCGCCCAGCATACCCAGGGCCAGCAGCAGACTGATGAGTTTCTTTTTCACATGCATCTTCCTTTCTCCGGGTCTCCAGAATTTTTCTGGAACGATACTTCCATTGTAGCAGTGGGCAGTGGAAAGTCAAATAAAGATTTCCTTAAAAATTCCTGGACCCTTGTAGGTATTCCGACGGGCGGCCCCAGAGGGCGGGGAGCGCTCCCCGCCCCGGGTGACCCGCCGGAAACATAAAAAGCGGTGCCGAGCTCTCCCTCAACACCGCCTTGCATTTCTCCATGCGGACGCACCCATCCTCCGCCTTGCAATGGAAAGGAAAGATGGGTATAATAGGCCTGTGGTGCAATCCTTGGATTGCTGTGCTGAGTGGTACCGTCACTCGTACAGGGCCGCGGGGTGTGCCAGCACCCTGCGGCCTGCCGCAGTTTATGTTTCCATGCCAATTTTACCCCATTGTCTGTGGAATTTCAAGGGGCTTTTCCGCCCCGCTGAAGCCGCCCCCGCCGGACGTAAGCTCCGGCGGGGGCGGCTTGCTGTGTCCTTGTTTCACTATTCCGGCGCCTCGGGCACCGCCCAGGGGTGCAGCACGTCCACCAGTCCGCTGTAGTCCACCCCCCAGATACTGGTGGGCTCCTGTCCGGGCAGAGCTCCCGCCGGATAACACACCACCAGCTCATCCGGTTCAAAGGACAGATAGGGCCACTGAAAATATTCCTCCATAGCCTGGGCCTTCTGCCCGATGGCCTGAGTCCCGGCCACGATGGCTGCGATGGCCTCCGCCTGTCCCACCGTGAACAGGTCCTGGTTGGGAATGTGCTCACCGGTCTCCTTGTCAAAGGCGTCGGTAAACTGGTACTCCGTGATCTCCTGCTCCCGGACCGGAAGGGTCACGGTGGTACGGAAGTAGTACACTCCGGGGGCGGTGGCGGTCCATTCCACCCGCTGTCCCACCAGGAAGTAGGAAAACTCCTCCGGGTCCTCCGACTGCCGGTAGGCCTGATAGGCCCGCTCCACCACCTCCTGGATGTCATAGAGTGCGCCCCGCTCCTGGTAATAGGCGGTGATCCCATCCAGCAGGGCGGAGGGCAGCTCCGTACGCGAGGTGTCCCTCTCCACATAATAACCCGAAAAATCCGTCTCTTGGGGAAACTCCCGGAGCAGCTCCGTCCCGTCGGACAGGCGGTAGAACCGGTCCCCCCAGAAGTCCACCCAGATCTCCGCCTCTGTTCCGTCGGAGAGGGTGAGGGACTCTTGGGACTGGATCTCCTCCACCGTCAGAAAATCCGCCGTGCCGGCATCAGGCAACTCCGTGCCGTCCTGGGCGGTAAGAGGTTTTCCTTCCGCATCCGGGCGGAGATCCACGGTCAACTCAGTGCCCAGAGGGATCAGGACCTGGAAGCTCTCTCCGGCGAGGACCTCCTCCACCGCCTGGGAGACTGCCACACGGGTGTACTCGTCCCAAAACACGCCCTCACGCTCCCCATCCCCGGTGTCCAGAATCAGGGCGGAGGGGGACCCATCGGAATCCCGCTGGACCTCCGCCACCCGGCCCCGGAGGTAAGATTCATCCTCAATGCCGCCGCAGGCGCTCAGGGGAAGCAGAAGGAGCGCGGCCAGCAGAAAGCACCATTTCTTCATGTGGTTCACTCTCCTATCAGGGGTTGAAAAAGGGCCGCCTCTGCTGGGGCGGCCCTTGCTTCTGCCAGGAAGTTACTGCTTGGGGACGGTTTTGGTGATGGTGGCCTTGGGGTCCTCGGTGTCAAACACCGTCTTGGCCGCGGCGGCCAGACCGGCCAGGCCCTGAATCTCGCTGGGGACAATGATTTTGGTGGCCTTGCCGTTGGCGGCGGCGGTGAAGGCCTCCAGGGCCTTGATCTTCAGGACGCCGTCGCCGGGGTTGGCCTCGTTGATGAGCTTGATGGCGTCGGCGGTGGCCTGCTGCACCTTCATGATGGCCTCAGCCTGAGCCTCGGCCTCCAGGATTTTGGCCTGCTTGGCGCCCTCGGCCTGGAGAATGGCTGCCTGCTTCTCGGCGTCGGCCCGCAGGATGGCGGACTGCTTCTCGCCCTCGGCCACCAGGATCTGGGACTGCTTCTGGCCCTCGGCCTGGAGGATGGCCTCGCGGCGCTCCCGCTCGGCCCGCATCTGCTTCTCCATGGACTCCTGAATGTCCCGGGGAGGCATGATGTTCTTCAGCTCCACCCGGTTGACCTTGATGCCCCAGCTGTCGGTGGCCTCATCCAGGATGGCCCGCATCTGGGTGTTGATGTGGTCACGGCTGGTGAGGGACTGGTCCAGCTCCAGGTCGCCGATGATGTTCCGCAGGGTGGTGGCGGTGAGGTTCTCAATGGCCCCCATGGGGTTCTCCACGCCGTAGGTGTACAGGCGGGGGTCAGTGATCTGGAAGTAGATGACGGTGTCGATCTGCATGGTCACGTTATCCTTGGTAATGACGGGCTGGGGCGGGAAATCCACCACCTGCTCCTTCAGGGACACGTTCTTGGCCACCCGCTCAATGAAGGGGATCTTGAAGTGGAGGCCAACGCCCCACACGGTCTGGAATGCGCCCAGCCGCTCAATGACGAAGGCCCGGGACTGCTGGACTACGCGGATGTTGGCGGCCAGCACGGCCAGCACAAGGACAATCACAACGACGGGGACAATAAAGGCAACAATATTGTCTAACATGATCTCCGCTCCTTACTTTGATAATATTTTAGAATACTGTGGATTTTGACGCATTTGGAGGTTTCAGCCTTTGCCTCACACAGGTTCGACAATGACTTTGACGCCTTGGATTTTCAGGACCCGGACCTCTTGACCGGCAGGGATCACGCCGTCGGCCTGGCTGCTGCGGGCGCTCCACACCTGCCCGGAGAGATTGACCAGGCCCTTGCCGGCGATGTTGTTGATCTCCTCGGTAACCAGTCCGGTGGTCCCCAGCACCCGGTCCGCGTTGGTGGCGGAGTAGTTGGGCTTGAGCAGTTTGCGGGCGATGGGCCGGAGGAGGGCCATGGAGATGGCGGACAGGACCACAAAGGTGATGAACTGCGGCCAGAATCCAAAGCCCAGGCTGCTGACGATCAGGGCGCCCAGAGAGCCCAGGGCAAACCAGATGGAGGTGAGGCCCACCGTCACGGCTTCCCCGACGCCGAACAGGATCAGGGCGGCCAGCCAAAATATAGGTTGCATATGCGGCTCCTTTCTTCATAGTTTTGCGTTGGAAGGGGCTAATTTGCTCTGCCTCCAGCCGTCCAGGTCCGCTTCGGAGCTCCAGTCTCGGCCACACGTCCTATTTTGCTGGCTGCACCATTATAATACCACAAGATTCGTGTTTTTTCCACAGCGGTTTTGTAAGGTTTTTTTAAGATTTTGGCCGTTTTGCACCTCCGAGGCGCCCCCGGCTCATCCGCACGCATCCGCACGGGGCCGCGCTTTTATTTTCGGGCCCGGACAAAGTTTCTCGGGGGAATTGCGAACGGCCCCATTTTCCAGTATACTGAGGAGGAATCAGAAACATACGCCGGCGGGATGCCCTCGTCCGGCGTTTCAGGAGGTTCTCCCATGTCTCAAGATCTGACTTTTTCCGTCCCCACCCTGTTCGGGGTGGAGGGCCTGACCGCCGACGAGCTGCGCCGCCTGGGCCTGGACCAGGTCCGGGCGGAGAACGGACGGGTGTTCTGCCAGGGTGCCGCCCTGGACCTTGCCCGTCTGAATTTGAACCTGCGTACCGGGGAGCGGGTGCTGCTGGTGCTGGGCTCCTTCCCGGCCGCCGACTTTGACGCCCTGTTTGAGGGCACCCGGGCCCTGCCCTGGGAGCGCTTCATCCCCCGGGAGGGGCAGTTCCCGGTGAAGGGCCACAGCCTCAACTCCGCCCTCCACTCGGTGCCCGCCTGCCAGTCCATTGTCAAGAAGGCCATCGCCGCCCGTCTGGGGGCCAAGTACGGCCTGAACACCCTGCCGGAGACCGGAGCCCTCTACCAGGTGCAGTTCTCCATTATGGGGGACGAGGCCGTTCTGATGCTGGACACCTCCGGGGCGGGGCTCCACAAGCGGGGCTACCGGGCCCAGGGGGTGGCCGCCCCCCTGCGGGAGACCCTGGCGGCGGCCATGGTGCTCCTGTCCCGGTACCGGGGGCGGGACCCCCTGTGCGACCCCTTCTGCGGGTCGGGGACCATCCCCATCGAGGCCGCCCTCATCGCCAAAAACCGGGCCCCCGGCCTGAACCGCACCTTCTCCGCCCAGAAGTGGGCCTGTGTGGACAAGAAGCTGTGGCTCCAGGCGGCGGACGAGGCCATGGACAAGGAGTTTCAGGGGAACTATGAGATTTGGGGCGGGGACCTGGACCCGGCGGCGGTGGAGCTGGCCCGGCACAACGCCGCCCTGGCCGAGGTGGACGACGTGGTGCGCTTCGACGTGGACGACGCCCGCACCTTCCACTGGGGCGGCCTGTACGGCCGGGTGGTCACCAATCCCCCCTACGGCGAGCGGATCATGGAGCGGAAGGAGGCCGAGGAGCTCTACCGGGCCTTCGGCAGGGCCTGGAGCAAGTTCCCCGAGGGCTGGAAGCTGTACCTGCTCTCCTCCCACACCGAGTTCGAGCGTACCTTTGGAAAGAAAGCAGATAAAAAGCGCAAGCTCTATAACGGCATGCTCAAGTGTGATCTCTTTATGTACCTGTAACGATGCATGTCCGGCCGTCTGCGGCGGCCGGACATGGGAAAAAGGGGGCGTCTGTCATCCGCCACATTTTTATCATCAACCCCGCCGCCGGGAAGCGGGAGACCACCCGTCGGCTGGAGGAACAGCTCTCCCGGCTGAGTGTTCCCCACGAGGTCTTCTATACCCGGGAGGCGGGGGAGGCCAGGAAAATCGCGGAGCGGGCCGCCGCGGAGGGCGTCCCCGCCCGGCTCTACGCCTGCGGCGGGGACGGCACCCTCAACGAGGTGGTGAACGGGGCGGCGGGCCATGATTTCCTGGCGGTGACCAACGTGCCCAAGGGGACGGGCAACGACTTCCTCAAGCTGTTCGGCCCCCAGTACCGGGAGCGCTTTTCCGATCTGGAGGCCCTGGCCGCCGGCCCTCAGACGGCCTTTGACCTGATGGACTGCAACGGGAAGCTGGGACTGGACGTGATATGCGCCGGAGTGGACGCCCGCATTGCCGCCGGGGTGCACCGGTACAAGCGGCTGAAGGGCGTCTCCGGCCGGTGGGCCTACCTGCTCTCTCTGGCGGAGCAGGTGTTCCTCCGGGGAATCACCCGCCCCATGACGGTGGAGATGGGAGCGAAGCGCTGGGAGGAGGCCCCCACCGCCGTGCTGTGCATCTGCAACGGCCGGCACTACGGGGGCGGATTCATGCCGGTGGGGGACGCCATGCCGGATGACGGGATTCTGGATGCGCTGCGGGTGGGGGATGTGGGTCTGCCCACCTTTCTGCGCCTGGTTGGGAAGTATGCCAAGGGGCTTTATTGGAAATACCCCCAGTGGATCGACGCGTATCACGGCCGGGAGGTGTCCTTCTCCGCTCAAGCGCCCATCACCGTGGTGGTGGACGGGGAGGTCATGGAGGACACCCATTTTACCGTCCGCCTATCTGAAAAGCAGGTGAACTTTTTCTACCCGGCCGGCCTGTCCTACCAGCCGGAAAAGCGTCGGAATTAGCACTGACCACATTTGTTTGTGAACAAAGAGTAAATTCTTCCCCACTAATCTCAATTTTTTTGAAATTAGGGGTTGATTTTTTTCTTTGACAAGGGTATTATGAGAACTGTGGTTAGCACTTAGAAAGAAAGAGTGCTAAAAATTCATTTACTTTGTTTATTCCAATCATCATATAAGGAGGAACCTGTTATGAAACTCAAACCCCTCGCAGACCGCGTTGTTGTCAAGCTGGTAGAGGCCGAGGAGACCACCAAGGGCGGCATCATCCTCACCGGCGCCGCCAAGGAGAAGCCCGAAGTGGCTGAGGTCCTGGCCGTCGGCCCCGGCGGTATGGTGGACGGCAAGGAGGTCACCATGACCGTGAAGGTGGGCGACAAGGTCATCACCAGCAAATATGCCGGCACCCAGGTGAAGGTGGACGGCGAGGAAGTGACCATTGTCCGTCAGAATGATATTCTGGCAATTGTGGAGTAAGGCTGCGAGGATGAATCTGTAAGCCGTCCACCTTGGGGCCCCGTCGCAGATGGGGCGGCGCGGTAAGCGCCGGAGGCCGGCGGAATTCACTTCCGACGGCCGCAGATCAAATTCCAAGGGGCCCCACGAAACTCTGTTTCGTGGGAATGACGGTAAGGAGGTTACCATCGTCCGTCAGAACGACATTCTGGCGATTGTAGAGTAAACTCCACAATCGCAATGCAGAAGGAAAAATGCAGGAATGCAGAATGAATTTTCCTTCCGCATATGCGTTTTACGGCAGCAAACAAACTGCGAACTCTATTAACATCAGGCAGGGCGCACAATGCGAGGCTTTTGTTGAGTGGCCATTCTGCATTCTGCATTCTGCATTCTGAATTCTTAGGAGGTAATGCGTTATGGCTAAGATTATTTGCTACGGCGAGGAGGCCCGCAAGGCTCTGGAGAAGGGCGTGGACCAGCTGGCCGACACCGTTAAGATCACTCTGGGCCCCAAGGGCCGCAACGTGGTGCTGGACAAGAAGTTCGGTGCTCCCCTCATCACCAACGACGGCGTGACCATCGCCAAGGAGATCGAGCTGGAGGACCCCTTTGAGAACATGGGCGCCCAGCTGGTGAAAGAGGTCTCCACCAAGACCAACGACGTGGCCGGCGACGGCACCACTTCCGCCACCCTGCTGGCTCAAGCCATTGTGAAGGAGGGCCTGAAGAACCTGGCCGCCGGCGCCAACCCCATGATCATGAAGAAGGGCATCGCCAAGGCCACCGCCGCCGCCATCGAGGCCATGAAGGCCAACAGCCAGAAGGTGAACGGCTCCGCCGACATCGCCCGCGTGGGCGCCGTGTCCTCCGGCGACGAGACCATCGGCCAGCTGATCTCCGAGGCCATGGAGAAAGTGGGCCACGACGGCGTCATCACCATCGAGGAGTCCAAGACCGCCGAGACCTACTCCGAGGTGGTCGAGGGCATGCAGTTCGACCGGGGCTACATCACCCCCTATATGGTCACCGACACCGAGAAGATGGAGGCCAATCTGGACGACGCCCTCATCCTCATCACCGATAAGAAGATCTCCAACATCCAGGAGCTGCTGCCCCTGCTGGAGCAGGTGGTCCAGGCCGGCAAGAAGCTGCTGATCATCGCTGAGGACGTGGAGGGCGACGCCCTGTCCACCCTGATCGTCAACCGTCTGCGCGGCACTCTGAACGTGGTGTGCGTCAAGGCCCCCGGCTTCGGCGACCGCCGCAAGGAGATGCTGCAGGATATCGCCATCCTCACCGGCGGCCAGGTCATCTCCGCCGATGTGGGCCTGGAGCTGAAGGAGGCCACCCTGGCTCAGCTGGGTCAGGCCCGTCAGGTGAAGGTCACCAAGGAGAACACCACCATCGTCAACGGCGCCGGCAGCTCTGAGGACATCAAGGCCCGCGTGGCTCAGATCAAGAGCCAGATTGAGGTCACCACTTCTGACTACGACCGTGAGAAGCTCCAGGAGCGTCTGGCCAAGCTGGCCGGCGGTGTGGCCGTCATCAAGGTGGGCGCTGCCACCGAGGTGGAGATGAAGGAGAAAAAGCTGCGCATCGAGGACGCTCTGAACGCCACCCGCGCCGCTGTGGAAGAGGGCATTGTGGCCGGCGGCGGCACCGCCTACCTGAACGCCATCCCCGCTGTGGAGAAGCTGATGGCCGAGGCCGAGGGCGACGAGAAGACCGGCATGCAGATCATTGCCCGGGCTCTGACCGCCCCCGTGAAGCAGATCGCCGCCAACGCCGGCATCGACGGCTCCGTGGTCCTGGAGAAGATCCGTGAGTCCGGCAAGACCGGCTACGGCTTCGACGCCTACAACGAGGTCTACTGCGACATGATCCCCTCCGGCATCGTGGATCCCACCAAGGTGACCCGCTCCGCTCTGGAGAACGCCGCCTCCATCGCCAGCACCCTGCTGACCACCGAGGCCCTGGTCGCCGACAAGCCCCAGCCCCCCGCTCCTGCCGCTCCCGCCAACCCCGATATGGGCGGCATGTACTAAGCAATAAAAACAAAAGCCCCCGGCTTCGGCCGGGGGCCTCCTTTTCTTGAAAGGAAAGGAGGCAAAAGAACTTTCTGCGAAGCTCCGCTTTGCCTCTGCGTTTTCAGGGACAGGTCCCAGACCTGTCCCTCTTTTCATGTGCAGATACAGCTGCGAGGACGCTGTGGGGGTGCCCTGTTTCCGCTGAATGTCCCCTCCGGAGCCCCGTAAGGGCAACCCTCCAGCCGTCAGGACCCGCAGGCCGGCCAGTGTCCGGCCCCTACGCAAACTTATGAAAGTTCCTTGTAGTTCGTGGGGGCGGCACACCGGGCCGCCTGTCTAACCTTTCCCCTTGGGGGCCGACTCCCCTTATCAAGGGGAGATGGCCGAAGGCCAGAGGGGATAGGGAAAGGTGGTACGGCGAAGCCGTGACGGATGAGGGGGCCCCTCTACACAACTAGCCCCGTTCTGGGAGCGTTCCTTACGACGGTTTTGTCTCTTTTGTAGGGGCGGGTCCCAGACCCGCCCGCCCTCCACCAGGCGCACTCCGCCCCGATTCCCAATATATGTATCCCAACGTCCCACAAAAGGAGAAATCCCTCCTTATTTGAAAGGACCGGACGCCCGGGCGCATGATATGCGCCCCTACACGGCGCAGCTGACCCGCAGGGCGCGGCCTCCCGGACGCGCCGCCAACGCACGAGTGTTCTCCGTGTAGGGGCGGCCCCGTGTGGCCGCCCGCTCTGCCGCCGCTGTCCGGCAGATTCAAATGAGGAGGAATTTTTATGTCCACAAACCAAACCACAAATTACGAGCTGAACCAATGGCTCTCCACCGACCAAGTGCTCCGCACTGACTTCAATGCCGACAACGCCAAGCTGGACGCGGCGCTGGCGGACCTGGAGGAGGATGTGAGCGAAAAAGCCAGCCAGACCGCCCTGGACGCCCTGTCGTCCACCGTGGCGGGGCACACGGCGGCCATTGCCGCCTTGGGCAACTGCAAAATCGTTTTTGGCACCTATACCGGCACCGGAGCCGCCGGTTCCGCGTCTCCCAATTCCCTCACCTTTTCCCACAAGCCGGTCCTGATTACGCTTCGCAGGCGGATCACCGACGGGGACTCTTCCCGGCCTATATTACTCCGGGATGCCGACACCTTCTATGCCTATGAGGGCGTCGAAAACAGCCGAAACATACTCACCTGGGGCGAAACTTCGGTCAGCTGGTATTCTCCGGGGGAGCGGGCCAACTACCAATATAACACCCAAAACACCCAATATGTCTATGCGGCGCTGCTCCAGTGTTCGGAGTAAGTCAATAAAAAGGGAACGCCCGTAAATTTCGGGCGTTCCCTTTCAAATTTGCAGCAACCAAATTATTGGTAACTGGGATTTGGTGGATTAGTCTCCCTCAACAGGAGTTACACCTTCAATGACAACGTCATCGCTGGCATCAGTCACGGTAATGGTCAGCTGCATAGTGGTGTTGTCATCGCTAACCACAACAACAGCAGTGCCGTTCTCTACAGTAGCATTGTAGTCATCGTGGTCAAACACAACACCCTCGGGACGGCTCAGAGTCACAACAATCTCGTCACCATCCTTGGTCCAGAACTGATCTGCACCGGAAACATCAGTGTTCTCAATCTCAGTGGCAACAGTCACCAGCTCATAGGAAGTGGTAGCGGTAGTGAAAGTCACATCGGAACCATTAGCAGCCTCAGCATAGATGACATACTCGCCGTCAGCCTGCGCCACGGGGCCCTGGTACACGGTGTAGCCCATATCCTCGATGTCGGAAATGGCCTCAGTCGCCATATCCCGCACGGAGTCGCCATAGTCAACGCGGTCGTTGACGTAGATCACGCCCTCATCGCGGCTGGTCATGGAAACCCGATAGCCCTCGTTGGTACCGACAATCTCATCATCGTCGTTGTTGTCGTTGATGGAGTCGTTTCCAGTGTAGGTGTCCTTCAGGATCAGCACCTCAGCGAAGCCGTTGCTGTCAACCAGAGCGGCAACAGTGCCGGTGAAGTTGCTGTTCACACCCAGAGCATTCAGAGCGGAGCTGGCGGAGCGGTACTCCACGTACTCGTCGTCGTCGCTGGCGTACACATAGAAGACACAGTCGTCGGCCAGGTGGATGAAGCGGCTGTTGACGTCCACATCATAGTAGAAGGTCAGGTCGTTGGCGAACAGCTCCTGGACCTCGTCGATCTCGGTCAGGCCATAACCGTCGGCGCGATAGCCGGCAGTGTTCAGATCCTCGTAAGCGGTCTCGGGCATCAGCTCAGCGCCGTTGCGGGTCACATAGCCGTCCTCGTCGAAGTCCATCTTGTACAGGTTGTGGGCAGCCAGCTGGTTGTCGTTTTGGTCCTCGCTGGTGTAAGAGCGGAACTCCACGACGCCGTCCTTGGTGATGCCCTCATAGGTCCAGTAGTAGTCACCGCCGTTGTAGCCGTGATTCAGGGTGCCGCTGGTCAGGTAGACATAGTCGTCATTGCTGGCGCTGCTACCCACCACAACGGCGTACTGGATGTAACGGCCATCGGGAACCACGAAGACCATCTCATCGTTGTCATGATCGTCAAAGTTGGCCAGGTCATTGTAGGTCTCCAGCTGGATGTTGGCCTCGCGAATACCGGTGACCATGCCGTTCACGTCCACGATGGAGCCGGCATCAGTCACATCGTCGTCCGCGTCCACGGTGATGAACACGCTGGCGTTGTTGCCCACGGCGGCCTTGCTCGCATCGTCCTTATCGCCGACGGTGGAATAATCACGGTCGATCACGCCGTCCTCACGGCCGCTGATATCGTTCCAGGTGGACACAATCTGATCGTCCACATAGGACTCCAGAGTGTAGACCTCGCTGTCGTTCACGCTGTAGGTGTACCAGCGGTTGACATTGGAGCTGCCGTCGCCGTCATTAACGCCCAGAGGAGCAGCCTCCTCATCGGTCAGTTCGTTGTCACGAACGTCGATGGTGTCGATGGTGCCGTCGGGGAAGATGACCAGAGCGCTGTCGATGGCCCGGGCCAGGTGACTGCTGTTCTCGTCATAGCCAACCACGAAGACATAGCGGGCCTCGCCGTCCACCTGCTCCACGCCGATCACATTGCCGAAGTAGTCCAGGTACAGGTTATAGGTGGCGTCGTCCAGATCCTCGGTGGCGTGGTCATAGATGAACTCGGCCTCCCAGAAGGTCTTCACGTTGGCGGGATACTCAGTCCCGTCCGCAGTCACGCTGTTCAGCATGTAGTCGGTCTCGGGGTTCGCGTTGTCGCGGTCCGCATCGTACTCGTCGATGGCCACGTCGCCCACCACGTCGGGGGTGTCGATGGAGACGATCTCGTTGTCGGCCATACGCACCAGAACCAGGTCGCCCTCCACCAGGTCCTCGATCTCGGGGATGTCCTCCACCTCGACGGTGTAGGAATCGGGCACGGTCTTGGGGCCATTATCGGTGGCGCCCACGAAGACATCCAGGATGATGTCCTCGGAGCTGGTCCGGTAATCAACAGCGGCCTCAGCCAGCCAGGTGTTGATGACCACGATGTAGGTCTCTTCCTTGTCGTTGTCCACATAGACCTCGGTCTGTACACCGGTACCGGTCTTGTACATATCCTGGTCGTTGCGGCGCTCCAGCTTGGCGGCCTCATCCTCGGTAGCAGAAGTGCTCAGCTCCACGCCGTCCACGGTGTAGGTCAGCTCGTAGTCGCTGGCGGTAGCGCCGATGTCGGTGTAGACCTCGCCGCCCTCTACTGCGACGGTGTAGGTCTGCTGCAGCAGAGCCTTCTTGGCATAGGTGCCGATGTCGCGGCCCTCGTAGCTCCAGGTGCGGGAGGGACGGCCGAAGTCATCCAGAGTGTCGCCGTCCAGCTTCAGATCGCCCATGTACAGTTGCTCGCCAAGCTCAACGATGGAGCGCTGAGCATCGGAGTTGTTGCTGGTGGAGCGGGCGTCGTCGATGGCGGTGGCATAGGCCTGGTTGCTGGTGATGTAGTTGTAGGTGACGTTGTTGTTGATGACGATGTCACCAATGGACCAGCTGCCGTCGGTGGAAGCCTCCACAGTGCCGGCCTCCAGGGTGTTCAGGACCAGCTGAGCCACATCGTTGCGGGTCATGGCCTGGGTCACGCCGGAGTCCACGCCCACGAACAGGTCGATGGCGTTGCCCTGGCGGGTGGTGGCCAGCTGCCAGTCGCTGCCGAAGTCGGAGGCGTACTGGAAGTAACCCAGAGCCTTCATCAGCATCAAGGCGGCCTGGGCGGTGGTTACGGTGTCATTGCCGCCGTAGATGGTGTCGCTGTAACCGGCGGTGATGCCGTTGGTCCAGCAGGCGGCCACGTAGGGCTCGGCCCAGCTGGGCACGTCGGTGAAGGGGCTGGTGTCCTTGTAGCTGGCCACGTTATACTCCATCAGGTTGGACATGATAACGGCCATCTCGTTGCGGGTGACGTTCTGATCAGGGTTGAAGTCTCCGTTCTCGTCGCCGACCATGATGCCGACGGTCTGGAGAACCTCGATGGCTTCCTGATTGTCCTCAGAAGTCACGTCCGCGTAGCTCGCGGCGCTGGAGCCCATCACCATCAGGCCGGAGATCATGGCCGCGGTGAGACCCAGGCTGAGAGCACGCTT
>NZ_JACJJE010000057.1 GCF_016899775.1 Pseudoflavonifractor capillosus | reverse complement strand
ACCCCCTGATGTAGTACTTCCATTTTCCTACATCAGGGGGCGTTTTGTCTATTGTCCGCTTTTACGGGTTCAGTTCAGATGGGCCGCGGCGGCTTTCCCTCTTGCAATAGCAGGCGTTTCCTGCTATAATCGTCGTGAAAAACAAAAATGCGGCAGTTTCCGAGTGGGCCAACACCCGGAAACCTGCGCAGGTGCTTCGACCACCTACACAACGGCCATCCGGCCGCACCGCATGGAATATTATACGATAGTCCGGCCTTTCTTGTAAAGGGTGGTTTTGTCGTGGTGTTCCGGCGGCGGTGTCGCATGAAGAAGGGTCCCTTCTCACGCTGTGTAGGCATTGCCCTGCACGGCGTTTTTGTTTTTCGCCCAACCCCCGGGGGCGCAAGCCCCCTGGGCGGTTGCGGTG
This sequence comes from Pseudoflavonifractor capillosus, assembly GCF_016899775.1. GTDB lineage: Bacteria > Bacillota > Clostridia > Oscillospirales > Oscillospiraceae > Lawsonibacter. The sequence goes on along the minus strand of NZ_JACJJE010000057.1, from coordinate 18,864 downwards.
AAGAACGACCATACAAAGGAGCAAGAGACATGGATGCAGAGACACAGACACAAGCACAGACACAGGCCCCCCGGCTGAAAACCAACCTGGACACCAACTTCCTGAAGCTGATCGCCATCTTATGCATGGTGGTGGACCACGTGGGCACCGTCTTTTTCCCCGGATACCCGGCCTTCCGGTGGGTGGGACGGCTGGCCTTCCCCATCTTCTGCTACTGCCTGACGGTGGGTCTCTTGTACACCCACGACATCAGGCGGTACCTGGGGCGGCTGGCCATCTTCGCCGTCATCTCCCAGCCCTTCTATGCGCTGGCTTTCCACCCCCACGAGTTCTGGGAAAATCTGACCAACTGGAACATCTTTATCACCCTGTTTTTCAGCCTGCTGGCCATTTACGGCGTCAAATCCCGGAAGTGGTGGTGGTTCGTGGTGGGGGTGCTGGCCATCAACGTCCTGAACGCGGACTACGCCAACACGGGAGTCATCCTGACCCTGATTTTCTACCTGTGCCGGAACAAGCCCTGGCTGGGGGCTCTGATCTACGTGCTGTCCTATCTCCCGGCGCTCTGGGGCGGGAGCCTGGAGGACCCTCTGGCCCTGGTGGTGGGCGGCCACGCCGTGGGCTTTGAGATCTTCGCCATTCTGGCTGTGCCCCTCATCTTCCTGCCCACCCACGTGGAGCCCAAGATCCCCAAGTGGTTCTTCTATGCCTTCTACCCGGGCCACCTGTTCGTCATTTTCCTGGTGCGGATGGCTCTGGGGGTGTGACCGAGAGACGAACAGCCGCCCGGCGTTTGCCGGGCGGCTGTGGAACTGCATCTTCTCAAATGTTATGGTTGGGAGCGGAGAAAAGCTTTGAATTTCCATGAATTTGGACCGCGCACCGCGCCCCATGTCATGCTGATCCATGGGGGCGGGAATGCGTGGTGGAACTATTTGAGACAGGCGCGCGTACTGTCCCCGCACTACCACGTGATTTTGCCCACGCTGGATGGGCACGGGGAGGAATACCAGATTCCCTATCGCTCCACGGAGCAGACTGCGGACCGGCTGATGGACTACATCCTGCGGGAGTGTGGAGGCCGCCTGTTCGCCTTGGGCGGCGTCTCGCTGGGCGGGCAGATTGTAATGGAGCTTTTGGCCAGGAAATCAGACATTGCCGAAAAAGCCATCATAGATGGAAGCCTGTGCATTCCCCAGCCAGTCCTGGCGCGGTTCTGTATCGCGTCTGTTCGCCTGTTCGGACCGCTTCTGTTCAGCGAAAAAGCCTGCCGCCGTCAGCTGTCCCTTATGGACCGGGTCCTGCCGGAGGAAATGCGCTATCCGGAGGGGATCAAGGCGTACTACCTTCAGGATATGCCAAAGCTGCTCCAGGAGACGCTGTATGCCATGTATCGGACCTATATGATGCGGTATCGGCTGAAAGAAAGTGTAAGAGACAGCGGCGCACAGGTCATGTATTGGTACGGGGAGAAGGAGATGAACTGTGTCAAGAAGTCAGCCCGCCTGTTTCAAACGCTGCTGCCATCCTGTGAGCTTTATGAGGCGAAAGGATACGGACATGGATACCTGTCCGTTTACCGGCCGGATGAGTGGCTGAAAATTGCAGTTCCCTTTCTGGAACGAAAGTAAAAATGGTTCCGGCCCGTCAGGACCGGAACCATTTTTTCGTTATACCCGCTTCCAAATCGCCCCGCCGGGCACGTGGCAATTTTTGTGCTCTAGGGTACCTCATCCGCCCCAGTGTGCGCACTGGGGCACCTGTCCCTACCCCCTCTGTCCCTTTGGGACATCTCCCCCTGACAGGGGGAGTCGGCCCCTAAAGGGGAAGGCAGGGGGGGCGCGCTTCTCAAAAGCCTTCCCCTTTAGGGGAAGGTGGCACAGCCGGAGGCTGTGACGGATGAGGTTTTTCCGCCGAAACAAGATGTCTCCAAATATCCTGGCACACCCCATGAAAGTTCGTACGGATTTCCTGATTAGAATATCGCAGGACGGTAAGTCCCAGTGAGGCCAGATACTCATCCCGCGCCAGATCCATCTGCTGGTGTTCCGGCTCATAGTGCTGAGAACCGTCCAGTTCAATGACTAGATTTGCCTGTAAAAGGTAGAAATCCACAATATACGGACCGATGACCTTTTGCCGATGTGCGCTGAACGGCAGTGTTTTTAAAAAATCGCACCAAAGATGGCGTTCTTCTTTGGTCATATTCCGGCGCAGTTCTTGTGCGGCGGATTTTAAATTAGGATTTTGAGACTGGTGAATCATGGGACGTTCACCACCTTACGGGTTGAGATAATCTTCGGATAAAACCTCATCCGCCCCAGCCGAAGGCTGTGACGGATGAGGCCTTTCCTGGAATCGGGAAGATGGAGCGGCTTAGACCCGCTTCCAAACCGCCCCGCCGGGCACGTCGGTGATCTCGATGCCTTTCTCTTTCAGCTCATCCCGGATGCGGTCGGCCTCGGCGAAGTTCTTGGCCTTCTTGGCCTCGCCCCGGGCCTTGACCAGGGCGTCGATCTCGGGGTCGCCCTCGCCGGTGACGGTGTAGCCGGCCTGGGCCTGGGCGGCCTTCACCTTGGCCTGCTCCTCCCGGACGGCCGACGCCTTCTCCAGCAGGGAGAGAGAGAGCACCTGGTCGTAGCTGTCCAGGATGGCCAGCTTGGTGGCGCCGTTGGTTTTGGCCTTCAACGCGTCGTACAGCAGGGTGACCGCCATGGAGGTGTTCAGGTCGTTGCCCACCTGCTGGAGGAATTTATCCTTGTACTCGCCCAGCACGGCCTCGTCCACGGCCCCGTCCTTGGGGTCCAGGGCGGCGATGCGGGCTACCAGCTTCTGATAGGCCTGGGCGGCGTTGTCCAGGTTCTCCCAGGAGAACACCAGCCCCTTGCGGTAGTGGCTCTGCAGGCAGAAGAAGCGGTAGGCCAGGGGGTCATAGCCCTTCTCCTCCAGCAGGGAGACAGTCAAAAACTCCCCCTTGGACTTGGACATTTTTCCGGAGTTGGTGTTCAGGTGGTGGACATGGAACCACTGCTTGCACCAGGGGTGGCCAATAAAACTCTCGCTCTGGGCGATCTCGTTGGTGTGGTGGGGGAAGGCGTTGTCGATGCCGCCGCAGTGCAGGTCCAGGTACTCCCCGTTGTACTTCAGGGAGATGCCGGAGCACTCGATGTGCCAGCCGGGGTAGCCCACCCCCCAGGGGGAGTCCCACTTCAGGGCCTGGTCCTCAAACTTGGACTTGGTGAACCAGAGGACGAAGTCGTTCTTGTTGCGCTTGTTGGTGTCCTCCTCCACGCCCTCGCGCACGCCCACGGCCAGGTCCTCCTCGTCGTGGTCGTTGAAGATATAGTACCGCTCCAGCTTGGAGGAGTCGAAGTACACGTTGCCCCCCGCCTGGTAGGCGTAGCCCTTGTCCAGCAAGCCGGAGATGATCTTGATATACTCGTCGATGCAGCCGGTGGCGGGCTGGACGGTGTCGGGGCGCTTGATGTTCAGCTTGCGGCAGTCCTCGAAGAAGGCGTCGGTGTAGAACTGGGCGATCTCCATGACGGTCTTGTGCTCCCGCTTGGCGCCCTTGAGCATCTTGTCCTCGCCGGTGTCCGCGTCGGAGCTCAGGTGGCCCACGTCGGTGATGTTCATAACCCGGTTCACGTCATAGCCGCTGTAGCGCAGGAACTTCTCCAGCACGTCCTCCATGATGTAGGAACGCAGGTTGCCGATGTGGGCGAAGTGGTACACCGTGGGTCCGCAGGTGTACATCTCCACCCGGCCGGGGGTGTGGGTGGTGAACTCCTCTTTCTTGTGGGTGGCGGAATTGTATAACAGCATCAAAATCTCCTCCGTACTTTGAGGAATGCAGAATGCAGGAATGCAGAATGCAGAATGAACTCTGCGCTGCAAGCTGTACTCGGCAATTCCAAAATTCAAAATTTCAATTTGTTTTTGCAAAAAAGAACCCATTCAGGGACAAAGCAGGACCGAAACAGACACATTCATTCTGCATTCTGCATTCTGCATTCTGCATTTTCCTGGGCCTTTTTCTCCTCCATAAACTTCTCGTCCAAGAGCTTCTCCAGCAGCTCCACCCGCTGGGACAGGGCCTCCAGCTTCTCCAGGGTGGGGTTTTCCACGCTGGTCTGGTCCACCTCGTCGGCGTAGTGGGTGGTTTTTCCGGCGATGCGGACGATCTGGGCGGGGATGCCCACGGCGGTGGCGTCGGGGGGCACCTCGGATAGGACCACGGCGTTGGAGGCGATGCGGGCGTTGTCCCCAATGTGAAAGGGGCCCAGCACCTTGGCTCCGCAGCTGAGGAGCACGTTGTTGCCCACGGTGGGGTGGCGCTTGCCCTGGTCCTTGCCGGTACCGCCCAGGGTGACCCCGTGGTAGATGAGGCAGTCGTCCCCCACCTCGGCGGTCTCGCCGATGACGATGCCCATGCCGTGGTCGATGACCAGCCGTCGGCCGATCTTGGCCCCGGGGTGAATCTCGATGCCGGTCCAGAACCGGCTCCACTGGGAGACAAACCGAGCCAGAAACCGGCGGTTATGACAGTATAGCCAGTGGGCCAGGCGGTGATACAGGGTGGCGTGGACCCCCTGATAGAGCAGGAAAATCTCCAGCTTGCTCCGGGCCGCCGGGTCCCGGCGCTGATAGGCCTCCAGGGTCTCCATTAGGTTTTTGAACATTGGGTTCCTCCTCACAGACACACCGAGAAGAGAGACCGTGCGTTTTCCGGTTTTCCCCGCCCTCCCCATGGACCGAGGTACAGGCCGGAGAAAAAGAAAAACACCTCTTATTCCCCAAAGGGACATAAGAGGCGACGTCATCGCGGTTCCACTCTCATTTCTCGCTTGCCGGACCGGTAACGAGGTCCATTCGGGCGGCATTACCCGCCGCGCTCCCGGACGCACTTCACATCTCCCCGCCGCAGACCCCCTTTCAGCCGGTGAAGGGCCCTCTCTGTTCTTTGGAGCAAACGCTACTCTTCCGTTCACAGCGCCTTACGAAACATTATATTACCATCCGCCCCCCGCTGTGTCAAGTTTGAAGAAAAATTTTGGAGGTTTTCCCCGGAGCAACCTGGGGTTGACGGGATTCTACCCCGGTTTCCTTGCCAAAAGAGGGGAGGGGTTGTATGATGAAAGAGAGTTTAAGTGGAATTTTTGCCGCCTGCTCTTTTTTAGCCTTCCCCCTGGGGGGAAGGTGGCTGGCCGTTAGGCCAGACGGATGAGGGGGCAGTCTAAAGGAACGGGTGTCGTGAGAAAAATTCTGTAGGGCGGGGGCTCGCCCCCGCCGCCCTATTTTGCAGGGTTTCGCCCTGCGGGGCGAGTTCCTTTTCCACGTGGAAAAGGAACCAAAAGACGCTAGGGGGTCGGCTCAGGATGGACACTCCGTGTCCATATTCGCCCACCCCCTAGAACCCCCATTACGAGGGACGCGTACCTGAAAGATGTAGGAGCATTTCCGGCGCGCAAAATCTGAGTGGCTTTCCGCGGTCCAATCCGGCCCACTGGGGCCTGGCTGTTCCAAAATTGTTGTTGGTGCGGTCCCACAGCCGCGCCTGGCTTTGCCGAGCAGGTGTTTGCTGGTCCATCATCGGCGGGCCGGTCTGGGACCGGCCCCTACGCGAAAAACGCAACCGCCTCTTTATTCGCCGTAGGGGCGGCCCCATGTGGCCGCCCGCCCGAGCCTTCCCCCAGGGAGAAGGCTAAAAGAGAATAGGGCGGCGAAATCCCCCAATAAAGAAAAAACAAAAACTCGCCCACCAAGGAGGAACTTCCATGACCTTAGGAGAACGCATCGCCCTGGCCCGCAAGAAGGCCGGGCTGTCCCAGGAGCAGCTGGGGGAACGGCTGGGTGTCTCTCGCCAGGCGGTGAGCAAGTGGGAGAGCAGCCAGGCAAACCCGGACGTGGCATACGTGGCTGAGCTGTGCCGGATCTGCGGGGTGTCCTGCGACTGGCTGCTGCTGGGGGAGGAGGGGGCCCGGGAGGCGCCCCCCGCCCGGTGCGGGAGCTGCGGGGCCATTGTCACCGGCCTGGACCGGTACTGCCCCCAGTGCGGACACCCCCTCCTAAAGGAGGAGGCGGACACCTACTCCCTGGTGCTGGTGGACCCCCGCAAAAATCTCACCGCCGCCTTCGACGCGCTGGCGTGGCTGTCCAGACGGCCCTGGTGCGCCCCGGAGTTCCCCATCTGCCGCCGCTCCCAGGAGGAGCTGGAGGCGCTGCTGTTCCGCGCTCCCGTCTCCCTCATGTGGGGGCTGTCCGCCCAGCGGGCCTCGGAGGCCCTGGCTGCATTCCGCGCGCCGGGGATGGCGGCGGTCTACCGGGACAGCGACGGCAGCTCGGCGGAGGAGCTGGTGCAGAAGCCCCAGGTGCCGCCCCAGTCCCTCCCCAGCCCGCAGCCCAGCCGGACGCCCATGTCCTTCGGGGCCACGGTGGGGGCGGTGTTTCTGGGGGTGTTGGCCGCCGTGCTGGTGCTCTCCCTGTTTTGAGGCGGGGCGGGAGAAAACAGCCGAAATTTCTTGCCAACGGGGCCGGTTCTCTGTATACTGTTCTTAAATAAATCTGAAACAAGGGGGAGTGGTCCCATGACTTTAGGAGAGCGCATCGCCGCGGCCCGGAACAGGGCCGGACTGACCCAGCTCCAGCTGGCCCAGGAGCTGGGGCTCCAGCTGTTCCAGGTGGCCGACTGGGAGAGGGGGGCCGCTGAGCCCTCTCTGGAGCAGATGGCCGCCCTGTGCCGGGTCCTGGACGTGACGTCGGACTACCTGCTGCTGGGCAAAGAGCCGGAGAGCGCCAAACCCGTCTGCCCCCGCTGCGGCCGAGTGCTGGAACCGGGGACCCACTTCTGTCCCGACTGCGGGCAGGATCAGCTGGCGGCCGGCGGGGATACTTACTGTCTGGTGCTCAATCAACCGGCCTCCCACGAAGAGGCCGCGGTGATGATGCAGATTCTCCGAAAGGGGCGCTTTTGGCCGGATTTCCCCTTCAGTGAACAGGGTACTCAGAAGGATATGTACAATGCGCTGCCTCAGGCACCGAAGGTGCTCTTTCGGGGACTCAGCCAAGAACAGGCGGTCCAGCTTCTCAAGCAGTTCCCCGATCCGGGCCGTCTGTCCATCTATTCCGACCCCACTGGCGACACACCGGTGGAGACCCTCGTCAAGGGGCCCGGCCTGAATGCCGAGACCGGAAAGCTGGAGTACCCCAGCGCCTCCTCCGGCGGCATGTCCTTCGGCGGCACGGTGGGGGCGGTGATCGTGGGGGTTATCGCCGCCGTCCTGATCCTCTCCATCCTGTGACGGACAAAAAGCGGCGGGGGCTGGATCTGGCCCTGTGCCTGGGGGCGGGGCTCTTTTACCTGCTGAACGTCCACGTGTTGCGGGGGAGCGTGGGGGGCGCGCCGGGGTGGTTTTTGGCCTGCTACGCCAACGACGTCTTTGCCGGGCTGGCCATCTGCGCCTGGCTGGACCTGCTGCTGAGCCTGGGGCGGCTGCCTCCGGTGGCCTCTTGGAAGGTGACCGTCCCCTTTCTCCTCCTGTGCGCCCTGGTGTGGGAGGTCCTGACCCCTCTGTGGAAGCCGGAGGCGGTGGGGGACCCCTGGGACCTGCTGGCCTATCAGGCGGGCGGCCTGGTGTGGCTGGCGGTCCGCCGCGTCAAAATTTAAGGGAAAAGGGAAAACAGCATCCCTCCGTCCAGACGGAGGGATGCTCAGCTTGTCAAAAAACCTCTGTTGAGCAGAATGCGCCTCAGTTTTGGCGGGGGAGCTCGAGGGGGCGGCAGCCCGCCTCGAGTGGGATCGAATGCCCTGAATGCCTTGCATGGCAAGGCGTTCAGCGAGCGCAGCGAGGACTTTTCCGCCGCGCAGCGGTGGGAAAGTATTGGCATTTTCAGGCTGTCGGAAAAGTCCTTGGACTTTTTTGACAGCCTGAGCGCCCCTCCGTCTGAGCGGAGGGGCGCTGTGCGTTTAGAGGGGCGTTGAAGGTGCACCGGCCTGTGCCGGTCCGTCCCCGAAGGCCTCCTGGATGGCCTGGACCAGCAGCTGGGCGGGGGCGGAGAGGGGGACGCCGGCCCGGATGGCGAAGCCAACCTCCCACCGCACCGGCGGGTCGCCCACGGTGAAGGGGAGGAGGGAGGGGGGCAGAAAGTCCCCGTCCAGCACCGCCTCGGAGGCCAGGACGGCCCCGCACCCCTCCGCCGCCAGCCTCAGGGCGGTGGTCAGGCTGAGAGTGGTCAGGGCAGCGGGAGGCTGGATGCCGGCGGACTGGAAGATGTACTCCGCCTGCTCCCGCAGGTTCTGCCCCTTTTTCAGCAGCAGGAAGGGGGTGTCCTGAAGGGCGGACAGCTCCGGCCAGGACAGGTGGGGCAGTCCCCGGTCCCCCGCGGCGGGGGAGAGGCGCTCCAGCACGGGGGCGTCCCGGCGGAGAAAGAGCAGGATGCGCTCATGGCGCAGGTGCTGAAAGGCGAACTGGGGGTAGGGGTTGGGCCGGTGGAGGAGGGCGAAGTCCAGCTTCCCCTGGTCCAGCAGGACCGAGAGGTCCTGGTGGGAGCCCTCGGCGGGCTCCACCTGAATGTGGGGGTACCGCCTCTGAAAGGCGGGGAGCACCCGGGGCAGCACCAGGGAGGACCGCCAGAAGTTCAGCCCCACCCGCACGGTGCCGCTGGGCTCCCGCTCCAGCTGGGCCAGGTCCTGGCGGAGGCGGCGCTCCCGCTCCTGGTTCTCCCGCACATAGCGCAGATAGCGCTCCCCCGCCTGGGTGAGCCGGAGGGGGACAGCCTCCCGGTCGAACAACTGGGCCCCCAGGTCCTCCTCCAGCCGCTTCAGGCTGCGGCTCACGGCGGGCTGGGACAGGTAGAGCCCCTGGGCCGCCTTGGAGACGCTCCCCGCCTGGGCGATGGCCAAAAAGGTTTCGTCCTGTTTGGAGACCACGTCGATTCCTCCTATTACATGGATTTTATAGCTTTTATATCATAAGTGATATTGGACGAATTGTAAAGTTTTCGGTAGAATGGTTGTTACCACCGGGCGGCGGGCGGGCCGCCCAGCAGACAGGAGAGAGCGGACATGGATATGTTGATTGCATCTGCCGTATTTCTGTGCGGCATTTTTTTGTGTATGGCCATGGGCTGGTCCCTGGCCATCGGGCTGGCCTTCGGCCTGGTGTGCTTCACCCTGGCGGCCCGCCGGAGGGGGCACAGCTGGCGGGCGCTGGCCGCCATGGCGGGGGACGGGGCCCGCACCGCCATGGTGGTGCTGCGGGTGCTGGTGTTCATCGGCTGCCTCACCGGACTGTGGCGGGCCAGCGGCACCATCGCCTTTTTCGTCTACAACGGCCTGAAGCTGATCACCCCCAACATCTTTCTGCTGGCGGCCTTTCTCATGGCCACCGTCATGTCCCTCACCTTCGGCAGCGCCTTCGGAGTGGCGGGGACGGCGGGGGTGATCCTGTCGGTCATCGCCCGCACCGGCGGGGCGGACCTGGCCATGACGGCGGGGGCGGTGGTCTCCGGGGCCTATCTGGGGGAGCGGCTGAGCCCGGCCTCCTCCTCGTCGGCCCTGGCGGCCGCCCTGGCCGGGACGGACCAGAACGCCATGCAGCGGCGGATGTGGCGGACCACCCCGCTGCCCCTGGCCCTGTCGCTGATCGTTTACGGCGTCCTGTCCGTTCTCTTTCCCATCCGGCAGGTGGACCCCGCCATCCTCAACGCCCTGCGGGAGTCCTTCGACCTGTCCTGGTGGACGGTGATCCCGGCGGTGATCCTGCTGGCGCTCCCGTTCTTCCGCGTGAAAGCGGTGTGGGCCATCCTCATCAGCTGCGGGGTGTCGGTGGTGGTCGCCGTCCTCCTTCAGGGGGTGGGCTGGCTGGAGGCCCTCCATATCAGCGTGTTCGGCTGTGAGCTGGACCACCCGGAGCTGTCCGACATCCTGTCCGGCGGCGGCGTGGTGTCCATGGTGAACGGCATGCTTATTGTGCTCTTCTCCTGCACCTCCTCGGGCATCCTCAAGGGAGCCGGTCTGCTGGACCCGGTGAAGGAGAAGCTGGAGCATCTGACGGAGCGCACCGACCTGTTTTTCACCACCGCCCTGGTGGCCCTGGCCTCGGCGGCCCTGCTGTGCAACCAGTCCATCGCCCTGGTGCTCACCGAGCAGATGGTGGGGGACCAGTACCGCCGCCGGGGACAGGGGGGCGTGGACCTGGCCCACGCCCTGGGCAACACGGCCATCCCCCTGCCCGCCATGGTCCCCTGGTCCATCGCGGTGAGCGTGCCCCTGGCCGCCATGGACGCCTCGGCCCTGGCCATCCCATTCGCCTGTTTTCTCTATCTCTGTCCCCTGTGCGACTGGCTGTTCTGGAAAAAGAGGGAGAGGAAGAAGATGGCAGAAAGTTGAAATTTATCTTAAATCGTTGCCTCTGGCTTGTGTCAGGGGCAATTTTTTTATCTTTTTTAAAGACTTTTTCTCTGCTATGCTAAAAATACGCGGTTTTTTTCGCGTCATTTGCCAACTCTATTAGAGAGAGAAAAAAAAGGAGGAAGAGTATATGGCAAGGAAAGCAGTGGAACGGAACATCGCGTATGACGATCAGCGGAAGCTCTACTACGTAAGCATGGAACTGGGGCGGGATGAGAACGGGAAGCGCATCAAGCAGTATCGGACGTTTCCCACCCTGGCGGCCGCCCGGAACGGCCTCAGGGACTTCCATGCGGGACTGGAGCGGGAGCGGGAGCTGGAGCGGGAGCGGGAGCTGGAGCGGAAGCTGGCCCCCGCCCAGGAGCTGGACCTGTCCCACTGGCTGGAGTACTGGATGGACTCCATCGTCCGGCCCAACCGGGCGGAGACCACCGTGTACGCCTACCAGAAGATCATCGACAACCACATTGACCCGGCCCTTGGGACTGTGCCGCTGAAGCGGCTCACCCCCAAGATGGTCCAGGAGTATTACACCGAGACCCAGCGGGCCAACGGCCTGTCCTCCAACACCATGCGCCGTCACCACGACCTGCTCTCCAGTGCCCTGCGCTCGGCGGTACGGCAGGACGTGATCCCCGCCTCCCCCATGGAGCGGGTGGAGCCCCCGCGGGTGCGCACCACCGAGTCCTATTTCTACAACAACCAGGAGCTCAAGCTCCTCTACCAGAAGATCGAGGGCAACATTCTGGAGCTGGCGGTGAAGCTGGCGGGCAGCCTGGGCATGCGCCGGGAGGAGATCTGCGGCCTGAAGTGGGAGAACGTGGACCTGCAGCGCCACCTGGTCCTCATCCGGGAGGCCCGCACCGCCTACGGGGCCACCATCGTCCAGAAGGAGACCAAGAACCGCTCCTCAGTGCGTACCCTGTACCTGCCCGACGAGGTGTACCTCCTCCTGGAGCAGGAGCAGGCCCGGCAGCAGCAGGAGCGCTGCCTCCAAAGCCCCACCTACAACCCCACCGACCACGTGATCCTGGACGCCAAGGGGGTGCCCTATTCCCCCAACGCCCTGTCCCTGGCCTTCACCCGGTTTGTAAAGAAGAACGACCTTCCCCGGCTCACCTTCCACGGCCTGCGGCACACCTTCGCCACCATTGCCTCCTGCCAGGGGGCCTCCCTGTTCGACATCGGCAAGGCGCTGGGCCACTCCACCCCCGCCACCACCGGGCGCATCTACACCCATCTGGTGGACCGGACCCACGAGGAGCTGGTGCAGCGGGTGTCAGACGCCCTGAAATGAGAGATGGAGAGGGCGGCCCCGGTATCCGCCGGCCGCCCTCCGGCATACGCTGGTTTGAGGGGAACGGTCTTTGCCATGGCGTCCCCCCAGAAAGGAACCGTGCCATGCTCTATTATCTCATCGTGTGCCGTTCCCTGACCTACGCCCAGCGCACCGCCGCGGCGCTGGAGCGGGCGGGGATCACGGCCCATATACTCCGCTCCCCCAAGAGCATTGCGGGGGAGGGGTGCAGCCATTCCGTCAAAATCTCCCAGCGGCACCTGGCCGGCGCCCTGCGGGCGCTCCACCGGGCCATGCTGGAGCCCAAGCGGGTCTTTATCACCACCGGCGACGGCAGCTACCGGGAGGTGGAGCTATGATCTACCTGGACAGCGCGGCCACCACCCTGCGTAAGCCCCCCTCAGTGGCCCGGGCCTGCGCCTACGCCGTGGACCACCTGGCCACCCCGGGCCGGGGCGGGCACCGGCCCGCCATGGCGGCGGCGGAGACGGCCTTCGCCTGCCGCCGGGAGGCGGCCGCCCTCTTTGACGTGCCTGAGCCGGACCGGGTGGTCTTTACCTTCAACGCCACCCACGGCCTGAATATCGCCATCAAAACCCTGGTAAAGCCGGGGAGCACCGTGCTCATCTCCGGTTATGAGCACAACGCGGTGACCCGGCCCCTCCGGGCCATCCCCAACGTGACCGTCAAAGCGGCCGAGAACCCCCTCTTTGACCGGGCGGCTGCCCTGGAGGCCTTCCGGCGGGAGCTGACGCCCCAGGTGGACGCGGTGGTGTGCACCCACGTGTCCAACGTGTTCGGCTTTATTCTGCCCATTGAGTCTATCGCCGCCCTGTGCCGCCAGAGGGGGGTGCCCCTCATCGTGGACGCCTCCCAGTCCGCCGGCTGCCTGCCCCTGTCCTTCCGGGAGCTGGGGGCGGCCTTCGTCGCCATGCCCGGGCACAAGGGGCTCTACGGCCCCCAGGGCACCGGGCTGCTCCTGTGCGGGGACGGGGCGGAGCCCCTGCTGGAGGGGGGCACCGGCAGCGTCTCCCTGAGCCAGGAGATGCCCGACTTTCTCCCCGACCGGCTGGAGGCGGGCACCCACAACATCGCCGGGATCGCCGGCCTGCTGGAGGGGCTGCGCTTCCTCCGGCGGGAGAGGGTGGAGGCCGTCGCCGCCCGGGAGGAGGGGCTCATCCGGCGGATGGGGGAGGGGCTCTCCCAACTGCCCGGAGTGGAGGTTTTCCGGGCCCCGGCGGGGTCCAAGGCCCAGGCGGGGGTGCTCTCCTTCCGGGTGGAGGGCCGGGACTGTGAGGAGCTGGGGGAGGAGCTGGGCCGCCGGGGGATCGCCCTGCGGGCGGGGCTCCACTGCGCCCCCCTGGCCCACCGCACGGCGGGCACCTTGGAGACCGGCACCCTGCGGGCCAGCGTGTCCGCCTTTACCACCCCCCGGGAGGTCCAGGAGTTTCTCCGGACCCTGGGCGTGCTGCTGAAAACCTGACCGGAGATGGAGAGAAAGCCGGGCGGAGCAGACGGCTCCGCCCGGCTGTGATTTTTTCCCGAAACCGGCAAGTGGACAGCCCCTGCCCGCATAGGCTTTGGATACAAGCTCACAGACTGGGGAGGGGTCGGATATGACGAAAAAACCGCGGGAGAAGCGGCGGGAAGGAAAGCCGGAGGAGACCGGAGGGCTTTGGATCACGGTGATGGGTCAGATGCTTCTGGGCGGAGCGGCGGCAGTGCTGGCGGCGGTGCTGGCGCTGCTGGTCTGCTCCCTGCTCATCTCCGCCGGGGCGGTCCCGGAGCGGTTCATGGAGCGGGCGGTGCTGGCCGCCTGCGTGCTGGGGGCGCTCATTGGCGGACTGCTGGCGGTGCGGCGCATCGGCCGGAGCACCCTGCTGGTGGGAGCGGGGGTGGGGGCCATCCTGTTTCTGCTGCTGCTGTTGGCGGGAACGCTGCTGTTTGAGGAGGCCTCCATCTCCAACGGAGGGGGGATGATGCTCCTCTCCTGCCTGTGCGGCGGGGCCATGGCGGGCATCCTGGGCAGCCGCCCCAAGAAAAAACGCAAAAGATGAGATTGAAATGGGGCGTGTTCTGTGCTATAATAGCTTCAAATTATGCGGAGCTTGCTCCGTGAAAGCATAGGAGGAGATTCCAATGAAACACATTCAGACCCTCAACGGCGCCACTCTGAAGGCCAGCGCCGCCAAGGGCGGCTGCGGCGAGTGCCAGACCTCTTGCCAGTCTGCCTGCAAAACTTCCTGCACGGTGGCCAACCAGAAGTGTGAGAATGTGTAAGCGCTGAATTGCGCTTTCCCAAAGGGCAGGTGAACGCCTGCCCTTTTTTCTGCCTGTAAGCTCCCGCCGGAAGTTTCACCGTTTAGCTTTCCTCCTGGGTGGAAGGCTCGGGCGGCTGATAACCGCCCCTACAAAGGGGAGCGAAACCTGATTCAAGATCCGGCACGGGCGACCGCGAGGGCCGCCCCTACGGCGTTTTGCGTGTAAGTGGAACGGCGCGTCCGGGAGGCCGCACCCTACAAACGAAGCTCACCTCCAGAGCGGGCGGGTGAGGACACCCGCCCCTACGGCGAATATAATAGAAGATGTCCTTTTTTGTAGGGGCCGGTCCCAGACCGGCCCGCGGGCGCACACTGTGCGCCCCTACGGTTGAAACGGACCGCCCTCATAATCAGGACCGTTCCCCTTATCCGTCACGGCCTGCGGCCGTGCCACCTTCCCCTAAAGGGGAAGGCTTTGGAACGCTATCCCCCTGCCTTCCCCTTTAGGGGAAGGTGCCCCCGAAGGGGGCGGATGAGGTATCCCATATTCCGAACCAAGCTCGTTGGTTCGGCAAGTTCAGGCGCAGGCATGGAATCGCACCAGTCCCAATTTTCTCCCCACTCAGGCCCCCAGTGGGGCCGGACGGGATAGTACCCAAGCACTCCTGATTTTGCGCGCCGGAAATGTTCTGCGCACTTCAAGGGGTGACTCCCGTAAATGGGGGTCCGGGGTAAGGCGACTATGAGCACGAAGTGCTCATCTGGAGCCGTCCCCGGTGGCGTTTTGCCTACTTTGCCGCCATGGGCAAAGTAGGTCGCCGCCCGCAGGCGGCGAAACCCCTGCGCACCAATCGGCAAGCCATAATATATCCCGTCAGAAATTATCATAAAAGAGAAAAAGAGAGAGGATTTTTAGAATGGTACATACCTTTACCGCCCTGGGCCAGTACCTGGCGGCGGACGTAAACAGCGGCGCGGTCCACGTGCTGGACCCAATGAGCTACGACCTGCTCTCCCGGGTGGAGGGGGAGGAGAAGCTGGGCGAGCACTGCCCCCAGGACATTCTGGAGGCGCTGTCCCAGTATGACCCGGCGGAGCTGGAGGAGACCTGGCAGGAGCTGCGGGCCCTCCAGGACCAGGGCCTGCTGTTCTCCAGCGACGACTATCTGGACCCGGAGGCCGCCATGGAGCTGCCCCGTCAGGCGGTGGTGAAGGCCCTGTGCCTCCACGTGTCCCACGACTGCAACCTGCGCTGCCGGTACTGCTTCGCCGGCACCGGCGACTTCGGCACCGGCCACCGGATGACCATGGACGCCGAGACCGCCAAGAAGGCCATCGACTGGGTGGTGGAGAAGTCGGGCAAGCGCCGGAACATCGAGATCGACTTCTTCGGCGGCGAGCCCCTCATGGCCATGGACACGGTGAAGGAGGCGGTGGCCTACGCCCGCTCCCTGGAGAAAGAACATGACAAGGTGTTCCGCTTTACCATCACCACCAACGGCATGCTGCTCAATGACGAGAACATCGACTACATCAACCGGGAGATGTCCAACGTGGTGCTGTCCCTGGACGGCCGCAAGGAGGTCAACGACCACATGCGCCCCACCGCCGGAGGGAAGGGGAGCTATGACGTGATCGTCCCCAAGTTCCAGAAGCTGGTGGCCGGACGGGGCACCAAGGACTACTACGCCCGGGGCACCTTTACCCGGGAGAACCTGGATTTTTCTGCCGACGTGATGCACCTGGCCGACCTGGGCTTCCGCCACGTGTCGGTGGAGCCCGCCAGCGGCCCCCTGGACGACCCCTTCGCCATCAAGGAGGAGGACCTGGCCAAGGTGGAGGAGGAGTATGAGAAGCTGGCCCGGGAGCTGATGGGCCGGAAGGACGTGAACTTCTTCCACTTCAACGTGGACCTGGCCCAGGGCCCCTGCGTCATCAAGCGGCTGCGGGGCTGCGGCGCCGGGTGCGAGTACGTGGCCGTCACCCCCGACGGGGACATCTTCCCCTGCCACCAGTTCGTGGGGAAGGAGGAGTACCGCATGGGCAATGTGTTCGACGGCTCCTTCGACATGGACATCTCCGGCAAGTTCGCCAACCAGAACATCTACACCCGCCCCGCCTGCCGGGAGTGCTGGGCCCGGTTCTACTGCAGCGGCGGCTGCTCCGCCTCCAACCTGCTGGTCAACGGTGACATAAGTCTGTCCAACGAGGTGGCCTGCGAAATGGAGCGCAAGCGCCTGGAGTGCGCCATCGCCCTGAAGGCCATCGCCGCCGGTATGGGGGAGGCCCCCAATACGGACGGTAATTATACAAACTGTAATCAGTGCGAGGACTGCCAAAAAGCGGAATAATCGAGATTTTGGGTCCTGATTTTTCAAAAACCACAACATAGCCTGCAAAACCGCGCCGTCGCAAGGGCGGCGCGGTTTCTTTGGTTTCGTAAGTAGACATAACGCAATTTACATAAAAATTTGACAGAATGGAAAAATTTTTAGAAAATGCGGGAAAAGACTTGCGGGAACGCCGCCGGTGCGTTATAGTTTTAACATAAGCCGCCTGCACAGGACGCGCCGGGACCGGAGAAAGGCTGCAAATGCCCCTGCCGGGAACGCCGCGGACTTCGCTTCTATTTTTCGGAGCGGGCTCATAGGCTGGACATGAGGTGACAGCCATGAACCGACGCGACGGTGTACATCTGGGGCCCGCTCTGCGCCAGCTGGGCCCCCTGACCGCCCTGGGATGTTCCTTTGTTCTGGGCGGAGTGCTGGGCAGTCTGATGGTCAGCCTGATCGCCGGCCAGGCCGCCCAGGAGCTGGAGTCCTTTCTGCGGGACTATCTCTCCGCCGCCCAGGCCGGGGAGATCCAGGCCCGGTTCTGGCCCATGCTGTGGGAGCAGGGGCGCTTTTTGATCGGGCTGTGCATCCTGGGGGTCACCGCGCTGGGGGTGGCCGGGATTCCGGTCCTTTTTTTGGCGCGCGGATTTCTATTCTCCTTTTCCGTGGCCGCCTTCTGCCGGATCTTCGGTCCGGTGGGATTGGCGAGCGCGTTTTTCTTGTTTGGTCTGCCGGCCCTCCTGTGGGCTCCGGTGCTGTTTCTGGCGGGATGCCAGTGCCTGGAGGGGGCGTACGCCCTGCTGTGCCGGGTGCTGGGGGACGGCCGGGCGCCGCTGCCTCAGGGCTCCGCCTACTGGGGGAAGCTGGCGCTGTATGGGCTGGGCCTTGTTGTGTGTGTGACGTTGGAGTGTATGGCGGCCCCGGTGCTGCTGAAGGCCGCCGCCCAGTTTGTGTTGTAAATGCCTCCGTTTGGGAGAAGGAGTTGTCTGCGTGTCGGAGCTATTGGACCTGTTTGAGGAGTATTTGAAAACTGAAAAGAGGGCGTCGGCCAATACGGTCAGCTCCTACCTGCGGGACATGCGCCAGTTTGAGGCGGCCATGTCCAGCCAGGACACGGAGCTGGAGGAGGTGCTGACCCAGG
The DNA here is from genome assembly GCF_016899775.1 of Pseudoflavonifractor capillosus. Taxonomy (GTDB): domain Bacteria; phylum Bacillota; class Clostridia; order Oscillospirales; family Oscillospiraceae; genus Lawsonibacter. The sequence continues at coordinate 1,421 of NZ_JACJJE010000057.1, read as the reverse complement.
ACGTGGAGCGCTACGCCGCCTCTCTCACCCGGAAGGGGAAGTCGGCGGCCACGGTGACCCGTTCCATCGCCTCCATCAAGTCCTTCTACAGCTGCCTCATCGCCCTGGGGATCGTGGACCACAACCCGGCCAAGGGGGTGGTGGCCGCCAAGGTGGAGCGCAAGCTGCCCCAGATCCTCACCGGCAAAGAGGTGGAGCTGTTTCTGGAGCAGCCCGACAGCACCGATCTGAAGGGCTGCCGGGACCGGGCCATGCTGGAGCTGCTGTACGCCACCGGCATCCGGGTCAGCGAGCTCATCGCCTTGAACGTGGACGACCTGAACCTGCCCGCCGGAGTGCTCCGGTGCGTCAGCAAGGGGAAGGAGCGGATCATCCCCCTGTACCCCACCGCCGTACGGGCCCTGAACGAGTACCTGCATCAGGTGCGCCCCCAGCTGGTGGAGTCCCCGGAGGAGACCGCCCTGTTTGTGAACATGAACGGGGAGCGCATGAGCCGCCAGGGCTTCTGGAAGCTCATCAAGTTTTACCAGGAGAAGGCGGGGATCGAGAAGGACATCACGCCCCACACCCTGCGCCACTCCTTCGCCGCCCACCTGCTGGAGAACGGGGCTGATCTGCGCTCCATCCAGGCTATGCTGGGCCATGCGGATATCTCGTCCACCCAGATCTACTCCCGGCTCCTCAATCAGAAGATCAAGGACGTGTACCGCAAGAGCCACCCCCGGGCTTGAGGGGATTTGTACTTATATTTATTTTGAATGACGCCGCCCTCGGACCAGTGCGTTGGTCCGGGGGCGGTTTTAGTTTCTTATTTTCAGAGAGGAGTTTCGTCGCTCGTCCTTTTTAAGCCTTTTCCCTCAGGGGAGGGAGGCCCGAAGGGCTGGCTCTCCCCAAAGCCTTCCCCTTGGGGGGAAGGTGGCTGGCCGCTAGGCCAGACGGATGAGGGGACAGATTTTGGATTGGGTTCGTTGGATACGGAGAGATTTCGCCGCCATCTCCGCGCTAAGAGCCGCCCTTCGGGCGGTTGCGCTCCGAAACGCGCCTGCGGGCGCAGCCAGCGGCGAGGTACTTTCCCAGCGATGGGAAAGTACCCAAAGGATCGCCGGGGGACGGCTCAGAATGGACACTTCGTGTCCATATTCGCCTTACCCCCGGACCCCCATTACGGGGGACGCGTACCTGTCGCAGGGAGCAGAATTTCCGGCGCGCAAAATCTGAGTGGCGGCCGCGATTTATTCCGCCCCACTGGGGGCTGGCTTTCCAAAAATTGAAGCTGGTGCGATTCCACAGTCGCGCCTGGCTTGGCCGAGCAGGTGATAACTGCTCTCCGTCGCGGGCTGGTCTGTGTCCGGCCCCTACGTAAAAAACGCACCCGCCTCTTTATTTGCCGTAGGGGCGGGTGTCCTCACCCGCCCGCCAGG
>NZ_JACJJE010000056.1 GCF_016899775.1 Pseudoflavonifractor capillosus | reverse complement strand
CGCAAATGCCTAGGCTGGAAATCTCCTCTTGAACTCTTTTTTCACAAACCGTTGCACTTCACTTGACAATCCGCCCGATGGGAAAGTACCCAAAGGATCGCCGGGGGACGCGGCCGACGGGCACTTCGTGCCCATAGGACCGCTTACCCCCGGGCCCCCGTTTACGGGGGTTATCCCTTGGGTCAGACAGAAAATTTCCGGCGCGAAAAATCTGAGTGGCGGTCAGCGATTCCTTCCGGGCCACCGGGCCCTGGGTTTGCAAAATTTAGAATTGTTGCGGTTCCAGAACTGCGCCTAGCTTTACCGAGCCAACGCTCCCGGTGCAAATCCCGGCGGGAGGCCCAAGGGCCTCCCCTACCCCATCCCGGAAGAGTTTCTTGAAAGCTGTAGGGGAGGGGCTTGCCCCTCCCGCGGGCTGGTCTGGGACATTCGGATATCTCCGTAGGGGCGACCCTTGCGGTCGCCCTTAGCCTTCCCCTTTAGGGGAAGATGGCTGGCCGAAGGCCAGACGGATGAGGGTGCCCTCTTAAAAGGCGGCTCCTAAGTCTCCCGGTTCTCCCCCTCCCGCCAAAGCCCCCCTTGTCAAAGGGGGGTGCCGCGAAGCGGCGGGGTGATTCCCTCTCCCAGAGAACATTCAAGGTGCGCCTCTTTTTCTCTGTAGGGGCGCACACTGTGCGCCCGCGGGCCGCCGAGGTCGTCGGCCCCTACGGAAAAACCGGAAGATTCCCCAAATTTTGTAGGGGCGGGTGTCCTCACCCGCCCGTCCCAGAAGATTTCTCCCTCTCTGTAGGAGCGGCCTTTGGCCGCCTGCAAGCCTTCCCCCTTCAAGGGGGAAGGTGGTCCGAAGGGCCGGATGAGGGTGATGTCTTGAATGCGCGCATCCCGGGCAAAAGCCCGCGGGCCGGTCTAGGACCGGCCCCTGCGGCGTTCATTGAACAGGTCTCTGCATTTTTGTAGGGGCGGCACACTGGGCCGCCCAGTCCCGTGGGCCGGGATGCCTGTAGGGCGCGGCCTCCTGGACGCGCCGTGCCCTGCGCCGCCGCCCTGCCTGCACGGGCGGCGGCGTTCCTGCATTTTGCGCCCGCCCGTCCGCCGGGGATGTCCCAGATTTTTCCCGGCGGCCCATCCACTTTCGGCGGCCTTTATGCAAAAGAGACAGAGGCATAATTTTTTTCCATCTCCGGGGAAAGTTCCACATCCCCAAGGGTTATCCACACTTTCCACCGAGTTTTCCACAATGTGTTATGTTAAGTGCAACCAGGCCGCATTTTGCATAATTTGTCGAATCCGGCCTGTCAAGAGGTTTTCTTGCGGAAAATCCACCAAAATTTGATTTTTGCAGGGACCGGGCCCGCCCTCCGGCGGCGGCCCGGTTTTCCACCGGGAAAGGAGCCCAGCCATGTCCATCCAGACCGATACCATCGCCGCTGTTGCAACCCCCGCCGGGCCGGGGGCCATTGGCATTTTACGGCTGTCCGGCCCCCGGGCGGCGGACATTGCCGCCGCGGTGTTCCGCCCCCTGGGGAAAAAGGGGCTGCTGGACCGCCCGGTGCGCACCCTGGTGTACGGGGACCTGCTGGACCGGGAGGGGCAGGTCATCGACCGGGTGCTGTGCACCTACAGCCGGGGGCCGGAGAGCTACACCGGGGAGGACACGGCGGAGCTCCACTGCCACGGCTCCCCCATGGTGCTCACCCTGGGGCTGGAGGCCCTGTTTGCCCAGGGGGCCCGCCAGGCCGGGCCCGGGGAGTTCACCCAGCGGGCCTTCCTCAACGGGCGGCTGGACCTGGCCCAGGCGGAGGCGGTGGCCGACCTGCTGGACGCCCAGAGCCGGGAGGGGGCCCGCCACGCGGCGGGCCAGCTGTCCGGGGCTCTGAGCCGCCGGGTGGGGGAGATCTACTCCGCTCTGGTGGACCTGATGGCCCACTTCCACGCGGTGTTGGACTACCCGGACGAGGACATCGACCCCTTCACCCAGGAGCAGCTCTCTCGGGACCTGACCCGGCAGGAGACCGCCCTGGAGCGGCTGCTGGCCACCTACCGGCGGGGGCGGCAGCTGAGCCGGGGGGTGCGGTGCGCCATCGTGGGGCGGCCCAACGCGGGCAAGTCCTCCCTCCTCAACGCCCTGGTGGGGTATGAGCGGGCCATCGTCACCGACATCCCAGGCACCACCCGGGACACGGTGGAGGAAAATGTGGAGCTGGGGGGCATTCCCCTGCGGCTCATCGACACCGCCGGCCTGCGGGACAGCGCCGATCCCATCGAGCAGCTGGGGGTGGAGCGCAGCCGGGCCGCCATGGAGGAGGCCGAGCTCATCCTTCTGGTGGTGGACGCGGCGGCGGAGGTGACTGCGGAGGACGCAGAGCTGGCGCGGGCGGTGGCGGAGTCGGGAAAGCCCTGGATTTTTGTGGCAGCCAAGCAGGACCTGGTGGAGCAAAGCCCCGGCGCGGGCCTGATTGGCGCGGAGGGCCGGGCGGCCGCCCGGACTGTGGAGCTCAGCTCCAAGACCGGCGAGGGGCTGGACAACCTGGCCCAGGCGGTGGCGGAGCTGTTTCCCAGGGACGCCGGCTCCGGCTATGGGGAGCTGCTCACCAACGCCCGGCAGGCCCAGGCCGCCCAGCGGGCCCTGGAGGGGGTGCGCCGGGCCCGGGAGGCCCTGGAGCTGGGGGTCACCCCCGACGCCCTGCTCACCGATGTGGAGGAGGCCCTCTCCGCCCTGGGGGAGCTGACGGGCCAGTCGGTGCGGGAGGACGTGACCGCCCGGATTTTCCAGCGGTTCTGCGTGGGAAAGTAACGCTCAACCACAGGTTGTTTGCCAAAACGGCCTCCAGGAGCTATGCTGGAGGCGGGAGGTGAGGCCATGGATGCCCAAAAGACGGGGGCGCTGATCGCCCAGGCCCGGCGGGAGCGGGGGCTGACCCAGAAGGAGCTCTCCCAGGCCCTCCATGTGTCCGCCCAGGCGGTGAGCAAGTGGGAGCGGGGCCTGAATTTTCCTGACCTGTCCCTGCTGGAGCCCCTGGGGGACTGCCTGGGGCTGACGGTGTCCGAGCTGCTGTCGGGACAGCGGGGAGAGGAGCCGAAAGAGGAACTGCTGCGGGACTCCCTGCGGCTGCTGCTGGGCCAGGCGGGGCGGAAGCTGCGCCGGTGGCGGAGGCTGGCCCAGGCCTGCCTGGGGGTGCTGCTGGTGCTGGCCCTGGGGGCGGGGTTCTTGCTGGTGAAAAACCACACCGAGCTGCTGCCCCAGCCCGCCACGGTGATTGTGCCCAGGGAGCTCTCGGACCGGGACCACCTGGCGGCCCAGACGGCGGGAAACTCCAGCGTGTACCTCTTTGATCTGGCGGCGGCAGACGGGGCCAGGCACTATCAGGTCCAGATGGAGCTTTGGACGCAGGAGGGACTGGTCCGGACCTGGCCGGCAGCGGAGGCATACGACCCCGCCGCGCCCCGGCATCAGACGCTGGGGTTCTCCTATCAGAAGGGGGAGGAGCCGTCCACCATGGAACTGGTGGTCTCCACGGACCTGGGGACCTGGCAGGCCACGCTGGAGGGGGTTCCCGACCTGAACTTGGGGTATTTGATGAGTAGGCTGGACGAGAGGTGCAAGGCGGACCCGGAGCACGGGGCGGTGCTGGCCTGCTGGGCCCTCGCGGTGGAGGGCGGGGTGACCCTGAAGCCCGACGGCGGGCGGACCATTATCTGGAGCACACCCGGCTGGACGGGGGCGGTGGAGAAGCCCCGGGTTCTGGAGGGGGAGCGCTTCCTCCTCCTGCGGCTGAAGGTCTGGTGAGCAGCTGTGCCTGAAAAAAGAAAATGCCCCCGGCGGTCTGAAAAGGACCGCCGGGGGCGCGTTCTGTTTTGGATTACTCCTCCTCATCCATCTGGAAGATGGACAGGGGGAGCACGTCGGAGAGCTCCATCAGCACGGGAGAGATGCCGCCGTTCTCCTCCACCCGGGGCGTGCGTACGGTGAGGGTGGGCGACAGGGGGCCGGTGGGCAGGGAGACCACGGCGAACAGCCCGCCCCGCCGCTCCTCCAGGAGCAGCGCGCCCCCGTGGAGGGAGACGATGTGCCGGGCGATGGCCAGGCCCATGCCCGCCCCGTCCTGGGGATTGGGGATCTGCCCCTCCGGCTGGCCGGAGGAGAACAGGGCGTCCAGGCTGCCCTCCTCCAGGGCGTCGCCGCTGTCGCTGAGGGTGAGGACGGCCCGGCCGCTCCGGCTGGACAGGGAGAGGACCACCTGGCCGCCGGGGGCGGCCTTGGCGGCGTTGGAGAGCAGGGTGAGGATCAGCTTTTGCAGCAGCCCCGGGTCACCGGGGATGAGCAGGGAGGGCAGGGCGCACCGGAAGGTCAGGGTGACCCCCGCCTCCCCCAGCAGGAAGGCGGCCTCCTGAGTGAGGCTGCGGCACAGCCCGGCCAGGTCCATGGTCACCGGGCGGAAGGGGACCCCCTCGGGGGCGCCGGCGGAGCGCAGGAAGTCCAGATTGGAGAGCAGGCGGTAGACCCGGCAGAAGCTCTTGCTGAAGGCGTCCATGCCGCCCCGGGAGGGGCCGGAGACCGTCTCAAATTCCAGCAAGATATCCTGTAAAAATCCGCGCATCTGCCGCACGAAGCCGTCCAGCTGCCCCTGGGTGAGGGGGGACTGGGGGGCGGGCCGGAAGAGAAGCAGGTCCCGCTCGGTCCCGGAGACCCGGCTGAACAGATAGAGAGAGCCGTTGTGGGCAAAGGTGCCCGCCCCCTCCGGATCGGAGAGGGAGCCGGAGAGGAATTCAGGGGCCTCCATCCCCACCGCCAGCTCGGGGAACTGGGCCTGGGCCGCGCGGTTGAAATCCAGGATGCGCCCCTGGGCCACCTCGATGGCCCCCTCGGGGAAGCGCTCCAGATGAGATTGCATAGCGTCTGACATAATACCTCCTGACGGCGGCGGGGCCATTGGGACACCATCATCCTATGCCGTGTCCGGCTTGGGCGGGTCCGGCCCGGCCAGACCTTTTTCCTAGTTTGCGCAGGCCGGACGGGCCCCTTAACGACCAATTTCAGTATATCAAAAAGTGGAAGAAACAACAAGGGAGGCGCGGGAATTTCGTCGCAAAAACCGGAAGGCGGCGTTATGAGGAGGAACGCCCCCTTTTAGGCGGGAAAATTGGGGGAAAAACAGAAGGGGGAGCGCATCAGGCGGGAGCTTAACGGGCCGGAGGCGGCTTCCTGGGGGGATAAGACCGGGCTTATCCTGCTCTATGGCGAATTTTACCGGAAAAAAACGCTAAAATATATGAAAAAAGACACTACCAAAACGGGTCTGATCGGGATATAATAACCATCAGCAAGGTATACCCTTAAAATCCCGCGCGAGTTTTTAAGAAAAGGAGAAATTCAACATGAGCATTAAAGTTGGCATCAATGGCTTTGGCCGGATCGGCCGCATGGTGTTCCGCGCCAGCCTGAATCACCCCGAGATCGAGATCGTTGGCATCAACGACCTGTGCCCCGCCGACTACCTGGCTTACATGCTGAAGTATGATACGATGCATGGTCAGTTCGCCGGCGAGGTGAGCAGCAACGAGACCGGCATCGTGGTCAACGGCAAGACCATTCCCGTCTATGCCGAGCGCGATCCTGCCAATATCCCCTGGGGCAAGCTGGAGGCCGAGTACGTGGTGGAGTCCACCGGCCTGTTCCTGACCAAGGAGAAGGCCCAGGCTCACCTGAAGGCCGGCGCCAAGAAGGTCGTCATGTCCGCCCCCTCCAAGGATGACACCCCCATGTTCGTGTGCGGCGTCAACCTGGACAAGTACACCCCCGACATGGACTTCGTGTCCAACGCCTCCTGCACCACCAACTGCCTGGCCCCCATCGCCAAGGTGCTGAACGACAACTGGGGCATCACCGACGGCCTGATGACCACCGTGCACTCCACCACCGCCACCCAGAAGACTGTGGACGGCGTGTCCATGAAGGATTGGCGCGGCGGCCGTGCCGCTTCCGGCAACATCATCCCCTCCTCCACCGGCGCCGCCAAGGCCGTGGGCAAGGTCATTCCTGAGCTGAACGGCAAGCTGACCGGTATGTCCATGCGTGTCCCCACCCTGGACGTGTCCGTGGTGGACCTGACCGTCAACCTGGCCAAGCCCGCCAAGTACGAGGAGATCTGCGCCGCCATGAAGGCCGCCTCTGAGGGCGAGCTGAAGGGCATCCTGGGCTACACCGACGAGGCCGTGGTGTCCAGCGACTTCCTGGGCGACACCCGCACCTCCATCTTCGACGCCGACGCCGGCATCGCCCTGACCGATACCTTCGTGAAGGTCGTGTCCTGGTACGACAACGAGATCGGCTACTCCAACAAGGTGCTGGAGCTGATCAAGCACATGTACTCCGTGGACCACAAGTAATTTTACCTGGCGCCATTGAGTGATCGGACCTGCCGCGGATACCGCGGCGGGTCCTTTTTTCTTCCGTCCCCGGGATTAGAATATCATATATCTAAATCGAATCCTGCTGAATTTTGTCGAATGAAAATAAAAATATACTATTTTATAATTTTAAACAAATAAATTTAGAAATAAGAAATACTTGGCCCAGAGGTGAGATGTATGCGCTATGGGTCAAGGATAAAAGAGTGGATCACAGACCATGACATCAAGCAAAAGGCTCTCGCAAAAGAATTCCATATTACAGAATCTATGATGAGCCACTATATGACAGGCCGCAATGAAATCACGGTGGATCTGCTGGTAAAGTTCGCGCAAAAATATGGGTTAAGTACCGATTACTTGGTGGGCCTATCAGACAATCCGAGGCAGGGGTTGGACCTCTCCCCCACAGAGCGGGACCTGGTGCTCAATTTTCGCACCCTCACCCGGGATCAGCGGGAGCTGATTGTGCGGAATGTGGCGATTATGAAGGAACAAAACGAAAAATAAAATACGGGCGGTCCGGCGGGACCGCCCGTGTTTTTGTGCTTTAGGGAGTGTTTATTTCCACCCTTTCCAGTGTGTACACAATAAAATTGCGGGCGGCCACATGGACCCGCCACTACGGCGTATCCGGAGGTGCTTTTGATCTTTTGTAGGGCCCGATGCCCCCATCGGGCCGTTTCCGGGCGGCCCGGTGTGCCGCCCCTACGAGTGGAGGAATCCTCTGGGGCGGGCGGGTGAGGGCACCCGCCCCTACGAGATGGGGGAATCTTCCGGTTCTGCCGTAGGGGTCGACGACCTCGGCGGCCCGCGGGCGGCCTTTGGCCGCCTGCCTCATCCGTCTGGCCTTCGGCCAGCCACCTTCCCCTAAAGGGGAAGGCTTTGAAATGGCATCCCCCTGCCTTCCCCTTTAGGGGAAGGTGCCCCCGAAGGGGGCGGATGAGGTATCCCATGTGTTGAACCGGGCATGTTGGCTCGGCAAACCCAGGCGCGGTTGTGGAACCGCATCAGCCTCAATTTTCCACAAACTCAGGGCCCAGTGGCCCGGTGGGAATTTAGAACGTCACTCAGATTTTGCGCGCCGGAAGGGTTCTGCCTGGCCAAAGGGGTAACCCCCGTAACGGGGGACCGGGGGAAAGCGGTCCTATGGGCACGAAGTGCCCGTCGGCCGCGTCCCCCGGCGATTCTTTGGTGACTTTCTCATCGTTGAGAAAGTCACTCGCCGCCCACAGGCGGCGAAATTCCCCTGTAAGAAACGAAACCGCTCTATCATCGCCCCCTCATCCGTCTGGCCTGACGGCCAGCCACCTTCCCCCCAGGGGGAAGGCTTTTGGGGAGTCGGCCCCCAGGGGGAAGGCTTGAGAGGGACGGAGAGATTCCCCCAATCTCTCAATACAAAAACACCTGCGCCAGAAAGATGAGGGCCGCGTTGGTGAAATAAAGGATCAAGAACTCCCGAAGCAGCGTCTTTTGGACGGCGGTCACGCGCATCTCCCCTTCTCCCGGTTTGTTTTCAGTGTACGGAGGGCGGGGGGAGAATATACCGCCAGAAACTGGGACAGAATAATTCCAGACTCTGACAACGGGGCAGAGCGCGCAGAAAGGAAGTGACCAAACGATGGTGAAGGGAATTACCCGCCAGGTGATCCTGGTCAAGTCCCCCGACCCCAAGCTGTTTGAGGAGGCCATTTTTATTGTAAAGGAGGAGGCCCTCTCCCGGGAGGGGGTCAGCGCCGACCAGGTGATCCGCCAGGCCCGTCAGGCGGCGGACGGCTATCTGAAGGGGAGCCGGGCCTGGAACCGGCGGCTGAAGGGGTTCCCTTTCTTAAGCCTGTCCGGCCCCGTGTGGGGGGCGGCGGGGGCCGCCCTGGCCTCTGCCATCTGGTGCGGGGTGCTGATCTGGCTGTGAGAAGACGACGCTGCGAAAGGACCGGCCTGAACGGCCGGTTTTTTTGCGCCGGAGAGCAGGAAAAATTTTCGCTGGGAAAGTGGGGCGAAGCATGGTATAATTTTGCTGACAAAATGCGCCAAGGGGCGGAGAGGAGGAGGCAGATGGAGGGGAAGAAACGGAGGTTTCCCTGGCGGGCCGCCCGGTGGGAGCGGATGCTGCTGACGGCGGTGGCCACGGTGCTCAGCGGCGAAGTTTTTTTCAACCTGGGGAACGACAACTTCCGCATCTCCGGCGCGGTGGTGCTCTTTCCGGTGCTGCTGCTCACCCTGCTTCAGGACAGCCGCACCCCCCTGACCGGGGTCCTGACCGGAGCGTGCCTCCTGCTGGTGCGCTCCGCCATAGATATTGTGGGAGGGGGCGAAGTTTGGACGCGGGCCATCCTGCTCAACTGCCCGGCGGCAATTTTCTATCCCTGCTATGACGGACTGCTGTGCCTGCTGGTGCGGGACCGGTACCAGGCCCCCCTGTCTCAGCTTTGGTGGACCTTCTGGCTGTGCGACGGGGTGTCCAACATTGTGAACTTCTCCCTGGACAACGGGGGGCTGCCCAACGTCGACGTTTTGGCCTGGCTGATGGTGATCGGCCTAGCCCGGGCCCTGCTGGCCTCCCTGGTGCTGTGGGGAATGAAGCGCTACCGCCGCCTCCTGCTGGCGGAGGAGCACGAGCGGCGGTACCAGCGGCTGTTTCTGATGACCGCCAACCTGAAAAATGAGCTCTACTTTCTGAAAAAGGACGCGGAGAACATTGAGGGGATCATGGCCCGGGCCTACCGGCTGTACGAGCGGCTGGGGGAGCTGGACTGCCCCGAGGAGGTGCGTCAGCTGGCCCTGTCCATCGCCCGGGACGTGCACGAGGTGAAGAAGGACAACCTGTCCATCGTCCGGGGCATCGAGGGGGAGGTGGCCGGCACCGGCACCGACCGGGGAGAGCAGATGTGGATGTCCGACCTGTTTTTGATCCTTCAGGACACCATGCGCCACATCCTGGGAGAGAAGAAGGCGGACATCGACCTGCTGTGCCGGTGCGAGTCCGACTTCGCCACCGGGGAGCACTACCGCATTATGTCCATTTTAAAGAACCTGGTCATCAACGCCGCCGAGGCCATCCAGAGCGGGAAGGGCACCGGCGTCATCTGGGTGGATGAGCGGGTGGAGGAGGGACAGCTCCTCCTCACCGTCCAGGACAACGGGCCGGGCATCACCCCCCGGGCCATGCGGAATCTGTTTCAGGTGGGTTACTCCACCAAGTTTGACCCCAAGACCGGAAACATCAGCCGTGGCATCGGACTGCCCGCGGTGGAATTTATGGTCCAGGAGCTGGGCGGCAGCATCCAGGTGGCCAGCGGAGCGGGAGAGTCCCCCAAGACGCCCGGGGGCGGGGCCCGGTTTGAAATCAAAATCCCAATGAATCGCTTGGAGAAGGGAGAAGTATGAGAATTTACATTATAGAGGACGACACCTCCGTGATCGGGGTGTTGGAGGACATTGTGGAGGGCAATCAGCTGGGGACCATCTGCGGGGACAGCGGCGGCGGCCCGGCCGACCTGCAGCAGATCCTGGCCCTGGCCCCGGATCTGATTCTGGTGGACCTGCTCATGCCCCAGAAGGACGGCATTCAGGTGGTCCGGGAGCTGAAGGAGCAGGGCTGCACAGCCAAGTTCATCATGATCTCCCAGGTGAGCAGCAAGGAGATGGTGGCCAAGGCCTATCTGGCCGGGGTGGACTTCTTCATCAGCAAGCCCATCAACCTCATCGAGGTGCGCCAGGTCATCCGCAACGTGAGCCAGCAGCTGGAGAATGAGCGGAACCTGTACACCATCCAGAGCGTGTTTGGGGAGAAGCAGCTCACCTCCACCGCCGACCAGCAGCGGGAGGTGTACCGCCGCCGGCTCCAGACCACCCTGAGCCAACTGGGCATGGCCGGAGAGAAGGGGGCCAGGGACATTATGGAGATGTGCCTGTATCTGCTGGAGCGGAACCAGCAGGTGAGCCAGGTGGGGGTGGGCGCCCTGTGCGCCCAGCTCAGCGACAGCCCCAAGTCCATGGAGCAGCGGGCCCGCCGGGCGGTGGAGCGGGGCCTCACCCACCTGGCCAGCCTGGGGGTGGAGGACTACGGCAACGAGGTCTTTACCCAGTACGCCTCCCGGCTGTTCCCCTTCCAGGAGGTGCGGGCCGAGATGGCCTACCTCCAGGGCAAGGGCCAGAAGGGCAAGGCCAACCTTAAGCGCTTCCTGGACGGCATGCTGGTGCTGGCCGAGGAGGACTGAACCCTGCGGCCGCTACATAGGAGATGCATAAGAGAATGGGCGGAGCGCCTGACTGGAGCTCCGCCCTCAGCTTGTCGAAAAACCTCTGTTTAGACGAATCCGCCCAAGTATTGGCGGGGGAGCTCGAGGGGGCAGCCGCCCGCCTCGAGTGGGATCGAATGCCCTGAATGCCTTGCTTGGCAAGGTGTTCAGCGAGCGCAGCGAGGACTTTTGCGCCGAACAGCGGCGCAAAAGGAACGGCATTTTTGCAGGCTGTCGGAAAGGTCCTTGGACTTTTCCGACAGCCTGGGGCGGAGCTCCTGACTGGAGCTCCGCCCTTTCCTCTGCCCGCCCGTCCGGGAGCTTGTTGTTAAGAAACCGTTTGAATTGGAAATTTAGGGCAGTGAAAAGAGAAATATATCCCGGAAAGAGTGAAAAAAGGTTCAAATACTTTGTTAAAAATGTGTAAAATTTCAAGAGAAAATTGTACAAAGCGGGGAAAAATTTTTTTGGCTGAGGGAAATTGAGGCAAAACGAAGGCCGTCCTGTATGATAGGACGGAATTCCGGGCGGGAGGCGGTAATCCGCCCGGGAGAAAACCAAGCAAAAGGAGAGAAAGACAATGGAATTTGCATTAGACCTGATGCAGACGACCGCGCTGGCAATGATTTTCTTCCTGCTCGGCCGTGTCATCGTGGCGCACGTGGAGTTTCTGCGCCGGGTGTGCATCCCCGCCCCTGTCGTGGGCGGCCTGGTGTTCGCCCTGATCCACCTGGCCCTGCACTCCGCGGGCGTGGTCACCTTTACCTTCGATGAGACCTTGAAGAACGCCTTCATGATCTGGTTCTTCACCAGTGTGGGCTACGGCGCCAGCTTCAAGGTGCTGGCCAGAGGCATCAAGCCGGTGCTGGTGTTCCTGCTCCTGGCCGGCGTCATGGTGGTCATTCAGGACCTGGTGGGCGCGGGTCTGGCCCAGGTGTTCCAGCTGGACGGCCGTCTGGGCCTGTGCATGGGCTCCATCCCCCTGGTGGGCGGACACGGAACCGCCGGTTCCTTCGGGCCCCAGTTTGAGGATGCAGGCGTCATGGGCGCCAGCGTTGTGGCGGTGGCCTGCGCCACCTACGGTCTGGTCTCCGGCTCCCTGATGGGAGGACCCATCGCCCGTGCGAAGATCAAGAAGTACAATCTGCACTCCATGGTGAATGAGGGCGAGGAGTACGGCGAGAGCGTGGAGACTGCCCAGTCTCCCAGCCAGGCGAAGGACCTGGGCGTGGACAGCATTGTGAAGTCCTTTGCCCTGCTGATCATCGCCGCCGGCATCGGCACCTACATCAACGCCTTCTTCACCCAGATCGGCGTGACCCTTCCCACCTACATGGGCGCCATGATCGTGGGTCTGGTGATCCGCAACGTGTGCGACGTGGCCCATGTGGAGCTGCCCATGCGCGCCATTGACGTGAGCGGCAACGTCTCCCTGAACGTGTTCCTGGCGGTGGCCCTGATGACCCTGAAGCTGTGGGAGCTGGCCTCCCTGGCGGTGCCCATGATCATCATTCTGGCCATCCAGACCTTCATCATGTTCCTGTACGCCTCCTACGTGGTCTTCCCGGTCATGGGCCGCGACTATGAGGCCGCCGCCATGACGGCCGCCTTCTGCGGCTTCGGCATGGGCGCCACCCCCAACGCCATGGCCAACATGCTGGTGCTGACCAATAAGTTCGGCCCCGCGCCCAAGGCGTTCTTCGTGGTCCCCATTGTGGGCGGCATGTTCATCGACTTTGTGAATACAGGCGTGCTGACGGTGTTCCTTCAGTTCCTCAGTTAAGCAGCCACGATTCGGTTTCCTCTCTGGGAAAAAGCAGCCGGACGACCCTTGGAGCAGGGCCGTCCGGCGTTTTTTACCTTCAGATAAGCTATGGGCCCCGGCGTGGAGCTGCGGGAGGCGGCGTCCATATCGGGGCCCGTTTGTCATTTTCTTAGAAGTCGGCGTTGCCCCAAGTTCTCGGATGCAGCTCCACCCACAGGCGCGTTCCGCGCCTGTGGGGACCCGATTGAAAAACCGCGGCCGGAAGTAAATTCCGTCCGCGGCAAGGTTTTGTCCTTCGGACAAAACGCTTGGACGGCGCATGCGCGCCGCCCCATCTGCGATGGGGCCCCGATGTGGAGCTGCGGGAGGCGGCGTCCGCATCGGGGCCCGTTTGTCATTTTCTTAGAAGTCGGCGTTGCCCCAAGTTCTCGGATGCAGCTCCACGTCGCGGATGTTGTTCACGCCGGTGAGGTACATGACCATCCGCTCGAAGCCCATGCCGTAGCCGGCGTGGCGGCAGGTGCCGTACTTGCGCAGGTCGCAGTACCACCAGTAGTCCTCCGGGTCCATGCCCAGCTCCTTGATCCGGGCCTCCAGCACCTCCAGCCGCTCCTCACGCTGGGAGCCGCCGATGAGCTCGCCGATGCCGGGGACCAGGCAGTCGGCGGCGGCCACCGTCTTGCCGTCGTCGTTCTGGCGCATATAGAAGGCCTTGATTTCCTTGGGGTAGTCGGTGACGAACACCGGGCGCTTGTACACCTGCTCGGTGAGGTAGCGCTCGTGCTCGGTCTGCAGGTCGCAGCCCCAGTAGACCTTGAAGTCAAACTTGTCGTTGTTCTCCTCCAGGATCTTCACCGCCTCGGTGTAGGTCACCCGGGCAAAGTCGGAGGAGGCCACATGCTCCAGCCGCTCCTTCAGGCCCTTGTCCACAAAGGAGTTGAAGAAGTTCATCTCGTTGGGGCACTTGTCCATGACATAGCGGATGACGTATTTGATCATGGCCTCGGCATTGTCCATATAGTCGCCCAGGTCGGCAAAGGCCATCTCGGGCTCGATCATCCAGAACTCGGCGGCGTGGCGCTGGGTGTTGGACTTCTCCGCCCGGAAGGTGGGGCCGAAGGTGTACACGTTGCCGAAGGCCATGGCGAAGTTCTCCGCGTTGAGCTGGCCGGACACGGTGAGGCTGGCCCGCTTGCCGAAGAAGTCCTGGGCGTAGTCCACGGTGCCGTCGGGGTTCTTGGGCACGTTCTCCAGGTCCAGGGTGGTCACCTGGAACATCTCGCCGGCACCCTCGCAGTCGCTGGCGGTGATGATGGGGGTGTTCACGTAGACAAAACCCCGGTCCTGGAAGAAGCAGTGGACGGCGTGGGCGGCCACAGAGCGCACCCGGAAGGCGGCGGAGAACAGATTCGTTCTGGGCCGCAGGTGCTGGATGGTCCGCAGGAACTCCACGCTGTGGCGCTTCTTCTGCAGGGGGTAGTCGGGGGTGGAGGGGCCCTCCACCGCGATGGAGGCGGCCTTCACCTCCAGAGGCTGCTTGGCCTCGGGGGTGAGCACCACCGTGCCGGTGACGATGAGGGCCGCGCCCACGTTCTGGCCGGCGATCTCCTTGTAATTATCCAGCACATTGGCGTCCATGACTACCTGTAAATTCTTAAAGCAGGAGCCGTCGTTGAGCTCGATAAACCCAAAGGTCTTCATGTCACGGATGGTACGGGCCCAGCCGCAGACGGTGACCGTCTGTCCGCCCAGGGCCTCCTGGTCCGCGAAGATCGCGGCAATGGTGGTGCGCTCCATAGTCGTTTTTCTCTCCAATCGTAAAAGGATATTTGGGAACAGAACAAAAGTCTGTCGTTTTTACACTCGACAGGCTTTATTATAATGCCCTTTTCCCGGTTTTACAAGAGTTTTCCCGGGATTTTCAGCTTCGTGACATAGGCCGAACTTGACAGGGCGGACAAAATTGTCTATAATGGAATCAGAAAGAGGCACTGCCGGACACGGTCAGCCCTAACTAGTCATTGAAGTGATCGCCGTACTTTGGAAGGGTGCCGGCGGTCACTTCTTTTTATAGTCCATAATGAGGCCTATAATACCAACAACGAGAATACCAATCTGAATCAAGTCAGAGTATGTAACCATTGGGCAGCCCCCCTTTCGTAAGATCGGAGGGCAAAGAGGCTGCCCTCCATCCGGAGGGCTGACCGCAACGTTCAGCAGCGCCGCTTATTAGGATACCATAAAATAGAAAACCGCGCAAGTCTCCCTAAGAAACAGTGGCAGTCAGGCAAAATGCCTGACTGCCGTTACTTTTTCTGTCATTCCCGCCTCTCAATGCGCACCACCAGGGCGGTGCGGTCGTCGGTGGCCCCCTGGGGGCTGTGGGCGATGAGGTCGGCGGCCAGCTCCTTGGGGCTGTCCCCGGTAAATTTGGAAAACCGCTCTCGAAGCCAGCCGTCCTCCCCCGTCCCGGCCACTCCGTCGCTGACCATGAGCACGCAGTCCCCGGGGGACAGGTGGATGGGGAAGCGATCGGGAGAGGTCCGCTCGTCGGCGGACAGCCCCGCCGGGAGGGCGGCCCCCACGATCCGCCGGACGGCGCCCCCCTTGCGCACATAGGTGGGGGCGGCCCCCAGCTTGAAGACCACCCCGTCCCCGGAGAACAGGTCCACCTGGAGCAGGTCGATGGTGGTGAAGCCCCCCGCCTCCTCCCCCCGGAGGGCCAGGGCGGAGCTGAGAGTGACCAGGGCGTGCTCCGTGTCCACCCCCGCCTGGAGGAACTGCTCCAGCAGGCGCAGGGCCAGAGTGCTCTCCCGGTTGGCCTGGGGGCCGGAGCCCATGCCGTCGCACAGCAGGACGTACAGGGTGCCGTCGGAGCGCTTGAAGTAGGTGCCCGCGTCCCCGCTCACCGTCTCCCCGTCCTTCTTCCGGGCGGCCACCCCCGCCATCGCCATCAGGGGCTCCTGCTGGACCAGGGAGAGGGACTCGGGCTCCTGCTCCTCCAGACGCAGGGGGACCCCCAGCAGGGCGGAGAGCTCCACCGCCTCCTCCCCGGGGGAGAGGCGGGCGCAGGCGGGGCCGGTGAGTTCTACCCGCAGCAGGCCCCTGCCGTCCCGGAAGGCCTCCCCCCGCAGTCCGTCCCCCTGGGCGGCGAGGCGCTGACGCAGCTTCCGGCCCGCCGCCAGGTCGGGGGTGAGCTCCTCCCCCAACTCGGCCGCCGCCCGGCCCAGCAGGGAGGAGAGCTCCCCGTACTGGCGGCACACCGCCTGGCGGCTGTCCTGGATGCGGCTGTTGTACTGCCGCCGGTAGAGCAGGGCGGTGACCTCCCGGTTCACCGCCGCCAGAAAGTCCGGGAAGTGGATGCACCGGCTGGCAAAGTGCTGGGGAAAGTCCCCCGGCTCCCCCCTGCCCCGGTCCAGCATGGGCTGGGCGGCGTTGTTCAGGGCGTCGAAGGTGGACACGTAGTCCCGCTCCCAGCAGTTGGAGCGGAGGGAGCAGGTGCGGCACACCTGACAGGCCGCCCGGTCGAAGACGGTGGCCACGTCGTTGTCGTTCTGGGGCGGCCGGAAGGAGGCACGCATGGTGTCGTACAGGGTGCGGAAGGCCTGGGCGGCCTCCTCCAGGCGGCGCTGGACCCGGCCTTGGGCCCGGCGGTCCGCCGGGAGGGCCCCCTTCTGCTCCGGGAGCAGCCAGGCCGCCAGCCGCCGCAGGGGCCGCTCGGGCAGGAGGAGGAAGGCCACAGACCCCAGGAATACCTCGTACAGGATGGAGACGGGCAGCCCCTTGTCCCAGGTCCAGAGGACCGCTCCCCCGTTGGCCAGCACATAGGCCAGGGCGGCCCGCAGCCGGCTTTTCAGCCGAAAGGCCCCCGCCGCCAGGCCGGACAGGCCGTAGGCCATGGCGTACAGCGGGACCCCGTTGGCTGCCAGGTCCAGGGACAGTCCCACCGGCACCCCCAGCACCGCCCCGGCGGAGGGGCCCCCCTGCCAGGCGGCGGCGAGGACTACCACTACCGCCAGGGAACGCCCCAGGGAGACGTCCTCAAACAGGGTCAGGGAGGACAGGGACATGAGCACCGTGCAGGCCAGCGCCGCCAGGCTGACCCGCCTCTGGGGGGAGAGAATCCCCTCCCCCCGGCCGGTGCGCAGGGGGAGGAGGAGCTGCCGGTAGCACCAGCTGGCGGCCGCCGTGAGAAAACACTCGGTGAAGAAGTAGATCACATCCTCCGTCCGCCACCCGGCCTCGGACAGGTAGATAAAGCCGGTGACACCGTTGAACAGCCCGGCCACGATGGGCATGGCCCAGGGCTTTCGCAGCAGCTTCACGTCGTAGAAGGCGAAGTTTACCGCGAAGGTGAGCATGGATGCGGAGATGTACCGCAACCCGCCGGTGAAGCCCAGGAGGGTCAGATAGCCGAAGCAGGCCCCCACCAGGGCCGCCGCCCCGCACACCCCCGAGCCCGCCGCCCCCACCAGGGCCACCCCGAAGGGGGCGTAGTCCCCAAAGACGGCCGCCCCCGCCAGCACCGCCGCGAGCAGGAAGTGGATGCCCCCGTCGGCGAAGCGCAGCAGGGCGGAGGCGTCCACGCTCACCTTCTCCCCCCGGGACGACCGCCCCCGCAGTCTGTCCAGCTTGGCCCGTACCGTCTCCTTGCCCGCCATATGCCGCTCCTCCTTTGTGTGGGACGGCCCAAGTGCAGCCGGTCCCGGTGTGGAGGCCATTATATTCCATTATCTGGGAAAATAGAGTCGGAACGGGGACGGCCCCCCAAACCTTTTCCGGCCAAATTCCCCCGGAATCCGGCACCGCGCCCGTCTGCGGCCCTCCTCTGAGCCGCCTTTGGGTCGTTTGGGGAAGAAGTTCTTGACTTGGAGTATACTTCAGGTGGTACACTAACCCTATCCAACCGGCAGCAACATAAAGGAGGAATGCGCCATGTCGGAATTTTCCAAACAGTACCGGGAGAAGCTGCTCCCCGGTCAGAAGCACGCCTTTGCAGACACCGACCCGGAGTTTGTGCAGATCTTCGAGTCCTTCGCCTTTGACGAGGTGGTCAACCAGGGGGACCTGGACGAGCGCACCCGGTTTATGGCCATCCTGGCCGCCCTGCTGGGCTGCCAGGGGGTGGACGAGTTCAAGGTGATGCTCCCCGCCGCCCTGAACGTGGGGGTCACCCCGGTGGAGGTGAAGGAGATCGTCTATCAGTCGGCGGCCTATCTGGGCATCGGCCGGGTGTTCCCCTTCCTGAAGGCGGTCAACGAGGAACTCACCGCCCGGGGCGTCTCCCTGCCTTTGGAGGGACAGGCCACCACCACCCCCAAGACCCGCCTGGAGGCGGGCAACCAGGTCCAGGTGGACATATTCGGGGAGGCCATGCGGGGCTTCCAGAACAGCGGCCCCCAGGAGAGCCGCCACATCAACAAGTGGCTGGCGGACAACTGCTTCGGGGACTACTACACCCGGAAGGGGCTGGATGATAAGCAGCGGGAGATGATCACCTTCTGCTTCCTGGCCGCCCAGGGGGGCTGTGAGCCCCAGCTCACCAGCCACGCCACGGCCAACATCCGCATCGGCAACGACAAGGACTTCCTGATTCAGGTCCTCTCCCAGTGCCTGCCCTATATCGGCTACCCCCGGAGCCTCAACGCCCTGAAGTGCATCAACGAGGCGGCGATGGGATAACCGGCAGGCTGCTTCCAAGGATAAGAGAACAGGACAGGCAGCGGCCTGTCCTGTTTCTCTATTGCGTCAGGATGGTACCTTAAAAAGAGAAATATTTGTCTCTTTTCTCTTGACAGCGCACCATACAAGTGATATATTTATCTTGTTAAGAGACAAATATATCACTTGAAAGAGGGGCTGAACCGTGAAAAGAGGAAAGGTGAAGCATGTAATTTTAGTGGGAATTGTGTGTGTACTCCTGCTGGCCGCCGCCTCCTGGTACAGTGTGACCTACAACGAAGCCCGCCTGGTGGTGCCTATGGACTACTCCACGTATGTCTTTCGCCCCCAGGACCTGCCCATGATTGCCGCGATTCTGGTGTTTGTGGCCTACATTGTGTATCTGGTATTGCTGCTTGTGCGGGCGGTGCTCTCCAACGGGAACAGGGCCCGGAACACACAGGTGACCCGGGCGGTGGACCCCAGGCTGGGATTTCTGGGCTTTTTGGGGCTCTTGGGCTTTGGGGGTTTTTGGACCTACTCGGTGAACGGGGCTATTTTCCCCTTCGTGTTCTTCCTGTTTTTCGGCTTCTTTGGTTTTTTCTACGAGGGGAAGCTGTCCAACACCTTTATGGATGAGCGGTACCGGGAGAACAGAATGCGGGCCAGCCTGGCGGCCAACCGGACCGCGCTGGCCATCATCTTTCTGGCCACTCTCCTTCTGGGGCAGGGGCGGTTCCTGGGTAATCTGGAGCACACCCTGATCGCCTATGTGATCGTGGTCTCTCTAGCCCTTGCCTTGGACCTGTTTCTGAGCGAATTTCTCCTGTACCACTATGACCACGACGAGCCCGTGGACGAGAGCGAGGGCTGAACCATGCCGGAATTTGAGTGCCGGCTGAAGCAGTACCGGCAGTTGAAGAACCTGACCCAGGAGCAGTTGGCGGCCCAGGTGGGGGTGCGGCGGGAGACCATCATGCGCCTGGAGAAGGCCCAGTACAACCCCTCCCTGAAGCTGGCGGTGGACATCTCCCGGGCGGTGGATGCCCCCATTGAGGAGATCTTTCGGTTTCCATGAAACGATAGAAATGCGGCGGAGCACCCAGGTGCTCCGCCGCATTTATCAGTCTGTCAAAAAACAAGCACAAAGCCCCCATATCTGGTAAAATAGAAACAGATATGGGGGCGAAAAAATGGAAC
>NZ_JACJJE010000055.1 GCF_016899775.1 Pseudoflavonifractor capillosus | reverse complement strand
GCGCAAATGCCTAGGCTGGAAATCTCCTCTTGAACTCTTTTTTCACAAACCGTTGCACTTCACTTGACAATCCGCCCAAGGGGAAGGTGCTCTCCTAAAGCTTCCCCTTGGGGGGAAGCTGTCGAGCGAAGCGAGACTGATGAGGGGACGTTCTGCTGTACTTTCCGATCAATGACCGAACAAACTTCCGTAAACTGATACTTGATTTCCAAATTTGTAAAACGAAGTACCTGAAACCCTCGCATCTGTTCCAGATATTCTGTGCGTTCCGCATCTGAGATGCGTCCGGAGTCTTCAAAATGCTGTCCTCCGTCCACTTCTACAACCAGCCGAGCCTCTGAGCAAAAGAAATCAACAATATATCGGCCAATGACTTTTTGCCGCCGGAACTGAATCGGATACGTGCGCAAAAATTGATACCAAAGCAGATTTTCTTCTTCGGTCGCATTTTTCCTTAATTTTCGAGCATATTCTTGAAGCAGAAAGTCATCGGCCATTTGGAAACTGCTCCCTCTCATCCGCCCCAGTGTGCGCACTGGGGCTCCCTACCCCTTTTGGCTCCCTTTGGTCGCCATTTCCCCCTGACAGGGGGAATCAGCCTTCCCCCAGGGGAAGGCATTTTAACCCCAAACCCACCCGCACAAAACCGGCGTCCGGTAATAAACGTCATATGTAACAGTACCCATGTAACGATACCGGACATAAACATAACTTGGGAGTCGAACCCAACGCATGGTCCCGCGCGTTGCCAGTACTATGTGCCGATTTGCTCCGGCACTGGGAGCGTGACGCCCGCTTTTTGTGCTGCCAAAAAATCCATATTCAATTTTCAACCGCAGAGCCGGGCGGCTCCGTGTATCTCCCCCACGGCGCCTTCCGAAATCAAGTGGACGGCGCGTCCGGGAGGCCGCGCTCCACAGCGGGGATCGAAAGCCTCCGGGGCGGCGGGGGCGAGCCCCCGCCCTACAGAGAACTATCCCTCAAAGAGCGGGCGGCCACATGGGGCCGCCCCTACGGGCCTCATCTGCCTCGTTTTGCTCGGCACCTTCCAAAGGAAAGGCTTGCGGGCGGCCAAAGACCGCCCCTACAGAGAAGGAAAAATTCTCTGGGGCGGGCGGGTGAGGACACCCGCCCCTACCCGGATGCAGGGACGGTCCCGTTCTCCTCCCAGGGGCCGGTCCCAGACCGGCCTGCGGGCGCACACTGTGCGCCCCTACAACGGAAAACGGCCCCAGGACGTTGGTTCGGCAAACTCAGGCGCAGAAGTGGGACTGCAATCGCTGTAATTTTCCGTCTGCTTAGGCCCCCAGTGGGGCCGGATGGAATGGCACCCAAGCACACCTGGTCTTGCGCGCCGGAAGGGTTGTGCCCGCTTTAAGGGGTAACCCCCGTAAACAGGGGTCCGGGGAAAGGCGACTAGGAGCACCGGAACGGTGCTCCTCTGGAGCCGTCCCCGGCGGCGTTTTGGTGACTTTGCCGCCGCGGGCAAAGTCACTCGCCGCCCGCAGGCGGCGAAATCTCCCTTCGCTCACCCCTCCAAAAGCTCAGTGGTCCAGTTTGCCTCCTGAATTTTCTCATCCAGCTCCCGCAGCTCCTTGGACATCCGGTCCACCTCTTTCTGCATGGAGCGCACATCCACAGTGCTGCGGATTCTGATCTCGCCCACCGTGCGGCGGGACACCAGCTCGCTGGCGTTGTCCAGGAAGTTCCGCAGGATGCCCAGCTTGCCCTTCCGGCAGTCCCGCCGGGCCAGCAGGTCGGACAGGGGGACCCCATCCACCAGCGTGCAGCAGTTGGTACGGTTGATGCAGGCGATCAGCGCCTCCAGCCGGGCGTAGTCCTCCTCCAGCTCCTGGAGCAGGTCCTGGGGGTCCTCGGCGGGGGACTCCCCCTCCTGGACCTGGGCATTGTTGTACAGTCGGGTCTCCAGCTGGTGAATGCGGGTCTGGAGCTCCGCGCGCTGGGACAGGGCGTTGGCTAATTTCATGGGTGTCTCCTTTCCTTCGGTCACAGACCCCGCAGGATCTCCTCCCGTTTTTTCTGATATTCCTCGTGGGTGATCAAACCCGCGGACTTCAGGGACTCCAGCTGTTCCAGCCGTCCCTTGGCGTCCAGGGCTGTGGAGGGGATGTGGTCGTGGGACTCCTGAGGTCGGGATTCCGCCTCCCGGTCCACGTCCTCCAGGAGGCCAACGATGGTCTCCTCCTCAATCCCGGTCTCCACGTCATAGCCCACACGGTGGGCCAGTCCATTTTTAGACACAGCAATCCGAATGCCGTTGATGCAGAAGAATCCGCCTATCAGCAGGAAAGGTAGTCCAAACAGCCCGCTGACCGGCATGATCTCTGTAAGGGAAATCACCACAAATACAAAGCCGAACACAGCATGGATCACCCCCATCAGGCGTGTCATGCCCCGGGCCGCACCGGTGGGCTGGGACTGGACGGTAATTCGTCCCCGTCTGTGTCTTCTCATGGCTGCCTCCTTCCCAGTTTCCCCGTTTTAGGAGAAGTTGTGCTGTTTTTATGATTTCATTTTGTATTTAACTAAAAATTTATTCCGAATCGGAGTGTTTTTCTGCGGAAGTCTCCTCGCTATCTGCGGTGTCATCCTTCAGGTTTTCCACATTTTCCTGGTCATTTGTGGATTCTTCCTCCTCCCGCTCAGCCAGAGCCAGGGAGATCACCTGGTCCCCCTCCTCCTTGAAGCGCATGACGATGACGCCCTGGGTGGCCCGTCCGGCGATGCGGATGGTGTCCACGTGGGTGCGGATGAGGATGCCGGCGGCGGTGACCAGCAGCAGGTCCTCGGAGCCGTCCACCACCTTGATGCCCACCACAGGCCCGGTCTTCTCGGTGACGGCATAGTTCTTGATGCCCAGACCGCCCCGGTTGGTGATGCGGTACTCCTCCACTGGGGTGCGCTTGCCGTAGCCGTTTTCCGTAATGGACAGCACCGTCTTGCCGGCGGTGGCCCGGGCGGCGCCCACCACGTAGTCTCCGTCTCTCAGCTTGATGCCCCGCACACCGTAGGCGTCCCGGCCCATGACACGCACATCGTTCTCGTCAAAGCACACGGCCAGCCCAAAGTGGGTGGCAATGAGGATCTTCTTGGCGCCGTCGGTCTGGCGGACCTCTACCAGCTGGTCGTCCTCGTCCATCTTAATGGCCCGGATGCCGTTGTTCCGAATATTTTTCAGCGAGGAGAGGGTGATGCGCTTCACGGTGCCCTTCCGGGTGACCATGACCAGGTAGCTCTCCTGTTCCATCTTCTCCACGTGGAGCATGACCTGCACCCGCTCACCGCTCTCCACCTGGAGGACGTTGACGATGTTGGTGCCCTTGGCCGTCTTGCCCGCCTGGGGGATCTGATAGCCCTTCTTCTTATACACCTTGCCCTTGTCGGTGAAGAACAGGATCTCGTCGTGGGTGGAGGCGGTGAAGACGCTCTCCACCACATCCTCCTCCCGGGTGGTGATGCCCTTCTTACCCATGCCGCCCTTGGACTGGGCGGTGTATTCGCTGGCGGGGGTGCGCTTGAGGTAACCCGCCTGGGTCATGGTGAAGACGCACTGCTCCTCCTCGATCAGGTCCTCGATGTCGATGTCGTCCTCCACGAAACCGATCTCGGTCTTGCGGTCGTCTCCGTACTTGTCCCGGATCTGGATGAGCTCATCCTTCAGCACGCCCCGGAGCATCTCCTCGTCGGAGAGCAGCTGGTCGTAGTAGGCGATCTTTTTCTCCAGCTCGGCGAACTCCGCCTCCAGCTTCTCCTTCTCCAGGCCCTGGAGCCGCTTGAGCTGCATGTCCAGGATGGCCTGGGCCTGCACGTCGTCCAGGCCGAAGCGCTCCATGAGCTTGTCCTTGGCGTCGTCGTAGCTGGTGCGGATAATATGGATGACCTCGTCGATGTTGTCCTGGGCGATAAGCAGTCCCTGGAGCAGATGGGCCCGCTCCTGGGCCTTGCGGCGGTCGTAGATGGTCCGGCGGGTGATGATCTGCTCCTGGAAGGCGATGTACTCGTCCAGAATGCCCCGCAGGGTGAGGATCTTGGGCTGGCGCTGGTTGTTCACCAGGGCCAGCATGACCACGGCGAAGGTGGTCTGCATCTGGGTCTGGGCGAACAGGCGATTGAGCACCACCTGGGGGTTGGCGTCCTTTTTCAGCTCGATGACGATGCGCATGCCCTTCTTGCCGTCGGACTCGTCCCGCAGGCCGGAGATGCCCTCCAGCCGCTTGTCCTTCACCTGGTCGGCGATGTTCTCCACCAGGCGGGATTTGTTCACCTGGTAGGGCAGCTCAGTGACGATGATGCGGGTGCGGCCGTTGCCGAACTCCTCCATCTCGGTGCGGGCCCGCACCCGGATGTGGCCCTTTCCGGTGGCGTAGGCCGCCCGGATGCCGGACCGGCCCATGATGATCCCCCGGGTGGGGAAGTCGGGGCCCTTGATGTGCTCCATCAGGTCGTCCAGGGTGGCCTCCCGGTTGTCCAGCACGCAGATGGTGGCGTCGATGACCTCCCGCAGGTTGTGGGGCGGGATGTTGGTGGTCATGCCCACGGCGATGCCGCTGGAGCCGTTGACCAGCAGGTTGGGGAAGCGGCTGGGCAGCACCCTGGGCTCCTTCCGGCTCTCGTCGAAGTTGGGGTCCCAGTCCACCGTCTCCTTCTCGATGTCCCGGAGCATCTCGTTGGCGATCTTGGACATGCGGGCCTCGGTGTAACGGTAGGCGGCCGGGGGGTCGCCGTCGATGGAACCGAAGTTGCCGTGGCCCTCCACCAGGCAGTAGCGCATGGAGAAGTCCTGGCCCAGGCGGACCATGGCGTCGTATACCGACGCATCGCCGTGGGGGTGGTACTTACCCAGCACGTCGCCCACGCAGGTGGCCGACTTCTTGAAGGGCTTGTCGCTGGTGAGGCCGCTCTCGTACATGGAGTAGAGAATGCGGCGGTGCACCGGCTTCAGGCCGTCCCGCACGTCGGGCAGGGCCCGGCCCACGATGACGGACATGGCGTACTCAATGTACGCGTTCTCCATCTCGTGCTCCAGGTTGATATTTACAATCTTTTGATTGGGAAAAGAAATGTCTTTTTCTTCGTCAGGCTTTTTTGCCAAAATAATCACCTCTCGTCAATTGACAATTGACAATGGACAATTGACAATGATTGGGAAGCCGAACCCATCTGCCTCGTTTCGTTTCTGGCTTGGCATACGGCCCATTTCATCGTCTTTGTTCAAATGTCAATTGCCGGGAAACGATGACAATTGACAATGAACAATTGACAATTGACAATGCTTCCATTTCTAAACCGGTCTGCGCTTCTTCATCCGTTTTCTTTGGTAGAAGGCGCTCCCTTAAATACTGCTTCTGTCTTTACATATGTGGTCTACTTTTAGACCTTGTTTTGTATTAGATCGCTTTTTACATCAGAACCCTGGAATCGGATTCATTCTGGATGGTTTTCAAAATGGACGTCAGGATTTTTGTCAATTCCCGTGCGTCGGAATAGATGGAATCGAACTCTTTGGGGGACAGATAATCTGTCTCATGGAGCAGCTCCAGCCAGTATTGCGTCTCCTCGCTTTCTTTCAGCGCAAGGCTCATTTTATAGCGGAAGTCACTCCGACTGAAACCCTGCACAGCTTCACGCACATTAGCGCCAATACTGGTCCCGCTGCGCAGCAATTGCTTTGATAAAACAAACTCCCGTTTCTCCTGGCTCAAATGCTGATAGAGGCGAATGACCCGAATAGCAAACCGTTTGCTCTTTTCCTGAATCACATTTTCTCTCATCAGAACCACCCGTCTCCATCCACGGAAATTGTCCATTGTCAATTGTCCATTGTCAATTGAATCAGTAGTCCAGGTTCATGGCCTTCTGGGCGTTGGATTCGATATACTCCCGCCGGGGCTCCACCTTCTCGCCCATGAGGAGGGTGAAGATCTCGTCGGCCCGGACGGCGTCGGCCATGGTGATACGCTTGAGGGTGCGTTTTTCCGGGTCCATGGTGGTCTCCCACAGCTCGTGGGGGTCCATCTCGCCCAGGCCCTTGAAGCGGCTGATGTCGATTTTCACGTTGGGATTGCCGCCCCGCATTTCCGAGGAAATGGCGTCCCGCTCCTCGTCGGAGAAGGCCACCCGGGTGGTCTTGCCCCGCACCAGCTTATAGAGGGGGGGCACGGCAGCGTACACATAGCCCCGCTCGATGAGGGGCCGCATGAAGCGGAAGAAGAAGGTGAGGAGCAGGGTGCGGATGTGGGCGCCGTCCACGTCGGCGTCGGCCATGATGACCACCTTGTGGTAGCGCAGCTTGCTCTCGTCAAACTCCTCCCCCAGGCCGGCCCCCAGGGCGGTGATCACCGGGGTGAGCTTGTCGTTGCCATACACCTTGTCCGCCCGGGCCTTCTCCACGTTGAGCATCTTGCCCCACAGGGGGAGAATGGCCTGGTACCGGGAGTCCCGGCCCTGCTTGGCGGAGCCGCCGGCGGAGTCGCCCTCGACGATGTAAATTTCCGTCAGGGCCGGGTCCCGCTCATAGCAGTCGGCCAGCTTGCCCGGAAGGGTGGCCCCCTCCAGGGCGTTCTTCCGGCGGATGTTCTCCCGGGCGCGGCGGGCGGCCTCCCGGGCCCGGTTGGCCATCATGGCCTTCTCCAGAATGGCCCGGCCCACGGCAGGGTTCTCCTCCAGATAGGTCTCCAGCTTGTCGGAGACCACGTTGTTGACCAGGGTGCGGATCTCGCTGTTGCCCAGCTTGGCCTTGGTCTGGCCCTCGAACTGGGCCTCGGTGAGCTTTACCGAGATGACACAGGTGAGGCCCTCCCGGCAGTCGTCGCCGGACACCTTGTCGTCGTTTTTCAGCAGGCCGGTCTTCTTGCCGTAGGCGTTGAGCACATTGGTGAGGGCCCGCTTGAAGCCCTCCTCGTGCATGCCGCCCTCGGGGGTGTGGACGTTGTTGGCAAAGGAGACGATGATCTCGCTGTAGCCGTCGTTGTACTGCATGGCCACCTCCGCCATGGAGTCCTCCTTGGCACCCGCCATGTAGATCACGTCCTCGTGGACGGGGGTCTTGTTCTTGTTGATGAAGGAGACAAATTCCCGGATGCCCCCCTCATAGCACATGTCGTCCTCTTTCTCCTGACCCGGGCGCAGGTCCACCGTCTGGATGCGCAGCCCGGCGTTGAGGAAGGCCTCCTCCCGCATGCGGGTGTGGAGGGTGTCGTAGCTGTACTCCAGGGTGTCGAACATCTCCGGGTCGGGCTTGAAGGTGACGGTGGTCCCCGTGTGGTCGGTCCGGCCCACCACCTTCATCTCCTGGGTGATCTTGCCCCGGGAGAACTTCATCTCGTAAATCTCCCCGTTCTTGTGGACCTGGACCTCCAGCCACTCGCTCAGGGCGTTGACCACCGACGCGCCCACGCCGTGGAGGCCGCCGGACACCTTATAGCCGCCGCCGCCGAATTTTCCTCCCGCGTGGAGGACGGTAAAGACCACCTCCAGGGCGGGCCGCCCGGTCTGGGGCTGGATGTCCACCGGGATGCCGCGGCCGTTGTCGGTGACGGTGATGGTGTTCCCGGGGTTGATGGTGACGGTGATGTCAGTGCAGTAGCCCGCCAGGGCCTCATCGATGGAGTTGTCCACGATCTCATACACCAGGTGGTGCAGACCCGACTCGCTGGTGGAGCCGATGTACATGCCGGGGCGCTTGCGCACCGCCTCCAGCCCCTCCAGCACCTGGATCTCCGAGCCTCCGTATTCGTGTTCCACCTGGGTGGAATTCAGTTCTAATTCTTCTGACATAATAACCTCCAATTTATGAAATGCAGAAGGCAGAATGCAGGAATGCAAAATTGTATTTTCTATCTTCCATTCCTGACTGTTTTCTGCCTTTTTCGTTTTTTCATGGTGTCCGTCTTATCCGGATTTTCACACTCTGCATTCTGCATTTCTGCATTCTGCATTACTCAAACCAGTTGCTCTCTGTGCGCCGCAGCAGGGCGGACGGGGACAGCTGAGAGATATATACCGTGGGCGGGCCCTCCTCCCCGCCCACCAGCACAAAGGACCGGGGCAGGTCGTCGCACACCGACACCACCCTCCCCTCCTGCTCGGCCCGCTCTAAAAACTCCCGGGTCTTGAAGGCCCAGCTGGAGTTGTCCAGGTCGAAGATGCCCAAAATGTTCTTGTGTGGCACCACCACCGACTGGCCCAGGTGCAGGTACATGAGATTCCCTCCTTTTTTCCACATTCGACGTTGATTTTGTGGATTATTTTGTTATGTTGATTTCGCCGCCGTCCTCCTTTTAGCCTTCCCCCCTGGGGCGGATGAGGGGGTACTCCCCCCAAAAGCCTTCCCCTCGGGGGGAAGGTGGCACGGCGAAGCCGTGACGGATGAGGGGGCGATGATAGAGCGGTTTCGTTCCTCACAGGGGGGATTTCGCCGCCTGCGGGCGGCGACCTACTTTGCCCATGGCGGCAAAGTAGGCAAAACGCCACCGGGGACGGCTCAGATGAGCGCTTCGCGCTCATATTCGCCTTTCCCCGGACCCCCATTACGGGGGCTATCCCTTGGGCCGAGCAAAATATTTCCGGCGCGCAAGACCAGGAGTGCTTGGGTGCCATTCCATTCGGCCCCACTGGGGGCCTGAGCGGGAAGAAAATTGGGACTGGTGCAGTTCTATATCTGCGCCTGACTCTGCCGAACCAACGCTCCCAGCTCGGTTTCCCCCGCAGGGGCCGGTCCTAGACCGGCCCGCCGGGATTTGCACCGGTACCGTTAGCTGGGCAAACCCAGGCGCGGTCCGAAAATCGCAGCAAAATCAAATTTTGCACATCCAGGGCCCCAGTGGGCCCGGACGGAACCGCACCCAAGCACTCCTGATTTTGCGCGCCGGAAATGAAGCTCCTACAAAACAGGAGGGCGTCCCCCGTAATGGGGTCCGGGGAAAGGCGACTATGGGCACGAAGTGCCCATCGGAGCCGTCCCCGGCGGCGTTTTGGTTACTTTGCCGCCGCGGGCAAAGTAACCCGCTGTCCGCAGACAGCGGAATCCCCCCTGCGAAAATCTACGGCCCTTTGATCACCCTGGGCCTCCAAAACCACTTCCACAGCCGCCATCCCAGGTAACACCCGATCAGCAGGAAAATCCCCGGCAGTCCGGGGAACAAAATGAGCTGTGTCACCGGGGATACCTCCTCCGAGGTCCACATATTCCACCGCCCCACGCCGACGATCCCCACAAAGAGCACCGACAGCACCGGGGGCAGGGCCCGCCAGATCTTTCGCTTCGGGACGCGGCAGCACAGGTACTCCAGCACAAGGCCGATCCCCAGCGGCAGCAAGCAGAAAATTCCAATGACAATGGGCATAATATTCCTCCTGGAACCGGCCCCGCAGGGCCGTCATACCAGCTTTCCCTCCCGGATATGGAAACTCCGCCCCTGCTCCAGCCCCTCCAGCTTCTCCTCCTCACAGCAGGTGATGAAGATCTGTCCTCCCTGGATGTGGTTCAATACAAAGGATTGCCGTTTTGCGTCCAGTTCAGACAGCACGTCGTCCAGCAGAAGGAGGGGGTACTCCTCGGTCTCCTGGAAGAAGATCTCCCGCTGGGCCAGCTTCAGGGAGAGGGCGGCGGTGCGGGTCTGCCCCTGGGAGCCGTAGGTCTTGGCGGACCGGCCGTCCAGCTCCACCGCCAAGTCGTCCTTGTGGGGGCCGGTGAGGCACTGCCGGGCGTCCAGCTCTGCCTGCCGGTGGCGCTCCTGGTGGGTCAAAATCTCCTCCAAAATGGTCCGGGGCGGGGCCAGGGGGTCGGTGACGGTGGACACCGTCTCATACCGCAGGGACAAAGTCTCCCGCCCGCCGGAAAAGTCCCGGTGGATGGGGGGCGCGGTCTCCTGAAGCCGCTTCACAAAGTGGGCCCGGTAATGGACCACCAGAGCCCCGGTCTGGGCCATACGCAGGCTGAAGTCGTCCAGGGTCTGAAGGAGGGAGGGATTCTCCGGCCAGTCCCGCAGGATGCGGGTCTTGTGCTCATAGAGGCGGTTGTACTCCCCCAGGGCCTGGGCGTACCTGGGCCGCAGCTGGCAGATAGCCAGATCCAGGAACTTTCGCCGGGCGGCCGCCCCCTCCCGGATCAGGTACAGGTCCTCCGGGCAGAACAGCACCGTGGTCAGGATGCCCGAGAGCTCCCCGGCGGTCTTCAGCCGCACCCCGTTGGAGTAGAGCTGCCGGCTTTTCCCCCGGTGCAGCTTGGCCTCCAGGGTGAAGGTCCGGCCCCGGCTGTCCACTGTCCCCTTCAAAAAGGCCCCGTCGATGTCCAGCATGATCATCTCCCGGTCGTACCGGGCCCGGTGGGACTTGGCGGAGGACAGGTAGGCGATGGCCTCCAGCAGGTTGGTCTTGCCCTGGGCGTTCTCCCCGTAGATCAGGTTCACCCTGGGGTCGAAGTCGGACTGGAAGTGGACGTAGTTCCGGAAAAAATCCAGCTCCAGAGCGTTTAGGATCATTGGACCACCAGTTCCAGCTCGCCGTCGATGACCGCCCGATCCCCGGGGCGCATCTTCTTGCCCCGCATGGTGCAGGGCTCCCCGTTGACGGCCACCCGGCCTTCCTGGATAATCAGCTTGGCGTCCCCGCCGGTCTCCACCGCTCCGGCGAACTTCAAAAGGTCCTGGAGCTTGATAAATTCAGTGTGGATCTGTATGGTTTCGGTCTGCATAGCATCAATTCCTTGTCAGTTTTTTCGCAGGGGGATTCCGCCGCCACATTTTTCAAGCCTTCCCCCTGGGACGAATGATGGCTCCTCCCCACCAAAGCCTTCCCCCTGGGGGGAAGGTGGCACGGCGAAGCCGTGACGGATGAGGGGGCGATGATAGAACGCTTTTTTGTAGGGCCCGATGCCCTCATCGGGCCGCTGGATGGCTCTTTTCGCAGAGGGATTTCGCCGCCTGCGGGCGGCGAGTTCCTTTGCCCATGGCGGCAAAGGAACCAAAACGCCACCGGGGACGGCTCAGATGAGCGCTTCGCGCTCATATTCGCCTTTCCCCGGCCCCCTTTTACGGGGGTTATCCCTTGGGGCAGGCAGAATCCTTCCGGCGCGCAAAATCAGGAGTGCTCGAGCGCGGTCCCATCCGGCCCCACTGGGGGCCTGAGCGGGAAGAAAATTGGGACTGCTACGGTTCCGCCGCCGCGCCTGGGTTTGCCGAACCAACGGTACCGGTGCGAATCCTGGCGGGCGCATGCTATGCGCCCCTACTGGTTTCCGGTGGACTGTAGGGGCGGCTATCAGCCGCCCGCAAGCCTTCCCCTGGGGGAAGGACGATTCCCCCTATCAGGGGGAAATGGCCGAAGGCCAAAAGGGGTAGGGAGGCACGACCGAAGGTCGTGACGGATGAGGGGAACGCCGACAGGTTTGTATGTCTTTCGTTCAAACGCACCCTAAACCTTCCCCTAGGGGGGAAGGTGCCGAGCGAATGCGAGGCGGATGAGGGGGCAAGGTTTGCACCCCTTTGTAGGGGCGGGTCCACGTTCCGCCCGCCAAGCCTTCCCATGGGGGGAAGGTGGCTGGCCGTTAGGCCAGACGGATGAGGGTGACTCCTTGTCATGCACCGCCCCCGGCGGGAGCTCCAAGGGCCTCACCCCTCCCGCAGATACCTCTGTGTATAGGGACACACGGCGAAGCAGAGCCCGCACAGGTCCACCTCGATCCCCGTGGCCCGCTTCATGCGGGCGATCTGGGTCTTTTTGCAAACCTCTTTTCGGAGGATGTCCGCTCTCTGTGTCCCCACCGTCCAGAGTGTGCCGGTAAGCGCCTCTCCGGGGCAGTTGTCCACACAGACGGAACACCCTCCGCACCGGCTGGCGTTCACCGGCCGGTCCGCCGGCAGGGGCGCGTCGGTGAGCAGGCTGGAGATTCGCACCGCGCCCCCATACTGTGGGGTCACCAGCAGGCAGCTCTTTCCGATCCAGCCCAGTCCCGCCCGGGTGGCCACCGTCTTATGGGGCAGGGGCGTACACCAGTTTTCATCCTTCTTGACCACCTTTGTGGTATTGGCATAGGCTTGAAACCCGTTTTTCTCCAGAAATGCCGCTCCGCACTCCACGATCTCGTCCAGCTGGGCGTTCAAGGCGTGGTAGGCGTCGTAATATTCCCTGGTGGGGGCGGTCTGCAGGTCCCGGACAATGTGCCTGGGTACCGGCACGGCTACCGAAACGCCGGTGGTCAGGCCGCCGTCCACAATCCCACGCAGGTCTCCCACTCCCATCAATTTGGCGCCCGTTTCTCTCAGCCGGTCAAACAGAGATTGTTTCAGCGCTTCTGCATTCACGGACCTCACTCCAATCTGAACCGCGGCTATGCCGGACAAACAGGCGGTTGAATTTGTCTCAGACTTTCTCCACACACTCCTGCAGGAGCGCATACAGCTCCGGGAACACCTTTTTCAGGGCCACCGGCTGTTCTGTCCTCCGGTCATAGAAGAAGTGAGAGGAGGTCCCCAGGGTGTGGAGCTCCCCTGTCTCCGCGTCGGTCATCCGGTATTCCAGCACCAGCCGGGCGGGGGTGAGTTTTCTCACCTTCATCTCAATGGCCAGGGTCTGTCCAAACTTGGTGGTCTTTTTGTAGGAGCAGGAGATGTCGGTGAGGGCGAAGTCGATCCCCGCCGCCGTGGCCCGCTCATAGCCCCAGCCGATCTGCTCCAGAAAGTCGGTGCGGGCCTCCTCCATCCAGTGGATGTAGTTGCCGTGGTAGACCACACCCATGCTGTCCGTCTCGTAAAACTGCACCTTCCGCAGGTAGGGCTTCCACTCCATGTCAGTTCCCCGCCTTCAGCCGCACGGGCAGCACCATATAGATGAAGTTCTCCTCCCCCTCGGCGGGCAGGATGACGCAGGGGGCCACGCCGGAGGAGAACTCCAGCTTCAGCTTGTCCGCCGGAGCCGCCTTCAGGGCGTCCATCAGATACTTGTTGTTAAAGCCGATCTCCAGATTCTGGCCGTCCCCGGTGATGGGGCACTGGTCGGAGGCGTCGCCGATGCCCGTCTTGGTGGTGATGGACACCATGCCGTCCCCGAACACGCACCGCAGGGGGCTCTTCAGCTTCTCGCTGATGATCAGAGAGACGCGGTCGATGGAGGCCAAAAGGGTGCGGGCGTCGCACTCCACCTGGATGGGGTTGTTCCGGGGAATGGCGTTGCGGTAGGCCAAAAATTCCCCCTCCAGCCGGCGGCATACCAGCAGGGTCTCCCCCGCCTGGAATAGGATGTGCCGGGCCCCCTGGCTGATGGTCACCGGCCCCTCGCCGGAGCAGATTTTTTCCACCTCGCTGAGGGCGGAGCCGGGGACCACGAAGGAGAAGGACTCGGCCCCATCAATTTTATCCACAGCCTCCCGGCGCAGGGCCAGCCGGTAGCCGTCCACCGACACCACGGTGAGCCCGTTTTTTTCCACCTCAAACAGGGAGCCGGTGTGGATGGGGCGGCTCTCGTTGTCGCTGACGGCGAAGAGGGTCTGGGAAATCATGGAACGCAGCACGCTCTGCTCCAAGGTAAGGGAGTTTTGCTGGTCCACAGTGGGTAATTCTGGAAATTCCTCCGGATCGGTGCCCAGAATGTTGAACTCGCTCAGGCCGCACTTGATGTTCACCATATAGTTTTGAGCGGTGAACACCACCACATCGTCGGGCATTTTCCGGATAATTTCCCCAAACAGCCGTGCAGACAGCACCAGAGAGCCGGGCTCCTGGATCTCCGCGGGGACAGTGGCTTGAATTCCCTTTTCCAAGTCATAGCCGGTAAGGCGCAGGCGGGTGTCCGCCTCAATTAAAATGCCCTCCATGGCCGGAATGGAGCTCTTTGCCGCCACAGCTCGAGAGGTAGTGGCGACTGCAGAGACCAAGAGGGCCTTCTCACAGGAAAATTTCATGCTGTGTACGCCTCCTTCTGCGTCGTTTCCTGCTTTCTCTCTCCGCAGAGAGAGGAGAGGATTAAAAATTTTAGTAACAGTAGTCCGTAGGAGGAAAAAATGTGGAAAACCTGGGGAAGCCGTTGGGGCGCTAAGAAAAAAGCGTCCACAGGGGGTGTGAAAAAATTTTTGCCGCTTTCCACAGCCGTTGGGGCGAAGGAAAGTTTTCCACACTATGCAACAAGTTTTCCACATTTAACTGTGGATAATTTAGGTCGAAAAAGGACAGGCCTTTTTCTCCACAAAAGGGGAGCGGCTTGGGGATAAATTGAGATAGGAGTTAAGAGATAGAAGATAGGAGATGACTGGGCGCAGGGAGTTTATTCATAGCGGATGTTGATGTTGGCGGTGATGTCTTTGATGATCTCCGCCTTCTCCGGGTCGGTCTTCACCAGGTCCTCGATACGCTCGATGGAGTGGAGGACGGTGGTGTGGTCCCGGTTGTCGAACTCCTTGCCGATCTCTTTGAGAGACAGGTTGGTCATGCGCCGGATCTGGTACATAGCGATCTGGCGGGCCAGGGAGATGTCCTTGGCCCGGCCCTGGCCCCGGAGGGTGGCCGGCTCGATGTTGTAGAACTTGCACACCTCGTCGATGATCACGTCGGCGGTGGGCACGATGTCGGACTTCTCCTTGAACATGTCCTTGACCGCCCGGATGACGGTGTCCTTGTCCACCGAATCCCCCATGAGCTGCTGGTAGGCCATGATCTTGTTGACGGTGCCCTCGATCTGCCGCACGTTGGCGGTGATATTCTCCGCGATGAGCTGGAGGAGGAACTCAGGCAGCTCCACCCCCATGCGGATGGCCTTGTTCTTGATGATGGCCATGCGGGTCTCGTAGTCGGGGGGCTGGATGTCCGCCAGCAGGCCCCACTCGAACCGGGTCTTCAGACGATCCTCCAGGCGCAGCATCTCCTTGGGGGGGCGGTCGGAGGTGAAGACGATCTGCTTTTTCAGCTCGTACAGGGTGTTGAAGGTGTGGAACATCTCCTCCTGGGTGGAGTCCCGGCCGGCGATGAACTGCACGTCGTCCATGAGGAACACATCGGCGCCCCGGTACTTCTCCCGGAACTCCGCGTTTCTTCCCTCCCGGATGGCCTGGATCAGCTCATTGGTGAAGGTGTCCCCCTTGATGTAAACCACCTTGTACTCCGGGTGGTTCTTGTGGATGGTGTGGGCGATGGCGTACAGCAGGTGGGTCTTGCCCAGGCCGGACTCCCCGTAGATGAACAGGGGGTTGTAGCTCTTGCCCGGGTTGTCGGCCACCGCCCGGGCGGCGGCGTGGGCAAACTTATTGGAGGAGCCCACCACGAAGCGCTCGAAGGTGTACTCCTCGGTGCCGGGGAAGAAATTGTCCTTCTCCGGCTGGCTGTACTGGTCCAGCTCTCCCTCAGTGAGCACCACCACGTCCATGTCGCAGGAAAACAGCTCCCGCAGGGCGGCCTGGATCTTCCCCACGTAGCGGGTGGCGATGATGTCCCGCTTGAAGCGGGTGGGCGAGTAGAGGACGAAGCGGTCGTCCTCCAGGGCGACGGCGGAGGCGTCGTCGAACCAGGTATTGATGGTGGTGGCGGTCATATCGGGCTGCATCAGAGTGATGACCTTGGACCAGACATCGGCGGCAGGATTCATGAAAGGAAGACCTCCTTACAGAAAAATAACGGCCGAAGGGCATAGCAATACGGGCGGAATGCCGAGGTGCTCCCGCCCGCAGCTGTGGAGATGCTGCTGGATTCGGACCGAAGAAAAAGAGAGGCCCCCCGCGGCCCTATTCGGGCAGGGGACCCGTTCAGCGCGTGTTCCGGCGCGGCCCGTCCCCGGATCGGAGAGAGCCGCCAGTTTGATCAGATTTATTATAGCAAAAATCACCTCTGGCCGCAAGGATTTCACCGGCTTTTTTATTTTAAATGTATCGGAAATTTTCCACTGTACCGGGGGGATCTGTGAAAGAATGGAAACAATGACTGAAACCATATGGGATGAGAGAAAAACCACCACAAGATGTGGTGTCTTCCAAGAAAAAACGGAAAAGTTTGTGGAAAAGAGCAAAAAAGGAGTTGACAGGAAGAAAAGTCAGGCGCTATAATGGAAGCCGTCATTCCAGGGAGAGGGTCATTCTACCCTTTTTCCGGGAAGTATCTGCGAACCGCAGCCGGAGACGGCTGTTGTTGGGCCGGTCCGCCGGCTTGAAATTAGATGAGGAGGTGTCCCCCATGCTTCGTACCTATCAGCCCAAGAAGCGCCAGCGTTCCAAGGAGCACGGCTTCCGCAAGCGTATGGCCACCCGCAATGGCCGCAAGGTGCTGGCCCGCCGCCGCGCCAAGGGCCGCGTCCGCCTGACCCACTGAGTTTGGGACAGACTGCCATCATCCGATGGAGATACGGCAAAAGGACACAAATCGAACAGACGCGTAAATAGGGGCGTGGGAATGTTTCCCCCGCCCCTGCGGTGCATACGGAGGTTTTTCTGCCCTGTGGGCAGGGGATTTTTGTTCTGCTTTGTAGGGCGCGGCCTCCTGGACGCGCCGCTTCGGTGTTTTTCCGCAGGAAGTTTCGCCGCCTGCGGGCGGCGGGAGAGTTCCGCCCTGCGGGGCGGGTTACTTTCCCAGCGATGGGAAAGTAACCAAAGGATCGCCGGGGACGCGGCCGATGGACTACGGCTCCGCTGTGCTTCGCCTAGGTCCATAGGACCGCTTTCCCCGGACCCCGTTACGGGGGTTACCCCTTGAAATGGGCAGAACATTTCCGGCGCGCAAAATCTGAGTGGCGTTCCGCGATTCCTTCCGGGCCACTGGGCCCTGGGTTTGCAAAAATTAGGGCCTGGTGCGGTTTAAGGACTGCGCCTGGGTTTTCTCAGCCAACGCTCCTGGTGCGCATCCTGCGCCTCCTAAACCTTCCCCTTGGGGGGAAGGTGCCCCAGTGCACACACTGGGGCGGATGAGGGGGCAGGTTTTACCTTCCTCTGTAGGGCGCGGCCTCCCAGACGCGCCGTCCCGCAAACGGACGGGCGGCCCAGTGTGCCGCCCCTACGGAAATGAGGGAATGTCTCAAAATATAGCGTCCCCCGACGCACAACTTGAGCCGCGCCCTGGTGCCTCTTTGGTTTCTTTCTGGGCATCCAGAAAGAAACTCGCCGCCCGCAGGCGGCAAAATCCCCCGCGTCTGATTTTATTGTATCCGAACACCCAATATCTCCAAAACCATCCGGAGGAACCCTTCATGAAGCACACCATAGCACTAAAACAAAATCATGAGTTCCGCCGGCTGTACAGCAAGGGCAAAAGCGCCGTGTCCCCCTACTTCGCCGTCTACTGCCGGAAGACCAACCGGCCGGTGAGCCGTCTGGGCATCACCACGGGGGTGAAGCTGGGCAACGCCGTCAAGCGCAACCGGGCCCGCCGCCGCATTCGGGAGCTCTACCGCACCAACGAGCACCGGCTTCTGCCGGGCTACGACGTGGTGGTGGTGGCCCGCGCCCGGGTGATCTACGGCCGGTACCCGGAGCTGGAGCGCAGCTTTCTCCAGCTCATGCGCAAGCTGGGGATCTGTCCGCCCCGGGAGGCGCGGCCGTGAAAGCACTGCTGATCTGGATGATCCGGTTCTACCAGCGGGAGATCTCTCCCGCCCGTCCCCCCTGCTGCCGCTTCATCCCCACCTGCTCGGCCTATGCCCTGGAGGCGGTGGAGAAGTACGGCGCCCTGAAGGGCGGCCTTCTGGCCGTGCGCCGCATTCTGCGGTGCAACCCCTTCCACCGGCAGAAGTCCATCGAGTACGACCCCGTGCCGTAGGACCCGGCCGGATTCAATTTACAATGTGGAGGTACCGTTGTGGGTATTATTCTGACGCCATTTGCATGGCTGTTGATGCTGTTTTATGATTTTTCCCAGAACTACGGCATCGCCCTGATTTTATTCGCCCTGGTTATCAAACTGGTGCTCTTCCCCTTCAACCTGAAGGGCAAAAAGAGCATGATCCAGATGAACCTGCTCTCCAGTAAAATGCAGCAGCTGCAGAAGCAGTACGGCAAGGACCGGGAGCGCTATAACCTGGAGATCCAGAAGCTCTATGAGAAGGAGAAGGTCAACCCCATGAGCGGGTGCCTGTGGTCCTTCATTCCCATCATCTTCCTGATGGTGCTGTACGGCATCATCCGGGAGCCCCTGACCTATCTGATGAACGTGCCCGCGGACATGATCAACACGGTGGCTGAGGTCACCGGCGTGGCCAACTCCGGCACCTATCCCCAGATCGCCATGCTGAAGGCTATCGCCGACCCCGCCGTGCTGGAGCAGGTGAAGGCTGCCCTGGGCGAGTCGGCGGGTGCCGGACTGTTCTCCATGAACGTGGAGTTCCTGGGCATCAATCTGGCCAACATTCCCCAGCTGAACTTCTGGAGCGCGGAGGGCGGCCTGGTCTGGGGCAACATCGGCCTGTTCCTGCTGCCCCTGGTGTCGGTGGGCACCTCGCTGCTGTCCATGTATGTGAGCATGAAGACCAACCAGATGAACCGGGGCGGCGAGCAGAACGATCAGATGGCCAAGACCAACCGCACCATGATGATCTTCATGCCCATCATGTCCCTGTGGATCGGCTTCACCGTCCCCGCCGGCCTGTCCATCTACTGGATCGCCCAGTATATCTTCTCCATCTTCCAGGAGCTCATCTGCGGCCGCCTGCTGAAGAAGGACTATGAGAGAGCCCGGGCCGAGGCCGCCGAGCGGGAGCGCCAGGAGAAAGAGGACGAGAAGCGCCGCAAAGAGGAGGCCCGTCTGGAGCGCCAGCGCCGCCTGGAGGAGGAGAAGAAGAACCGGGGCAAGAAGAAGCCCAAGAAGACCGAGCCCACCGAGCCCGGCATCAACAAGGACGACAGCCGCATCGGTATCCGGGCCTATGCCCGGGGCCGTGCCTACGACCCCAACCGCTTCGGCGGCGTGCAGCCCTACCGGGACCCCAGCGAGCTGCTGAAGGCCCAGGCGGAGGCCCAGAATGCCCAGAAGGGTAAGAAGGGCAGAAAGGACAAGAAGGAGGCCGAAAAGACCTCCCCCGCCACCGAGAAAGAGACCAAGCCCATTTCCCAGGAGGAGCAGCCCCAGCTGACCCAGGTCCAGGAGACTCCTGTTCAGGAGGCTGAGGCCGCCCCCGAGATCCCCGCTCCCGCTGAGGCAGAGACCTCCGCTCCCGTGGAGACCGAGGAGGTCGAAGTGGAAGTGGAGCAGGTGGAAGTAGAGATCCCCGAGGACGAGGACGACAAGAAGGAAGGTGTCTGATATGAGAAAGTGGATCGAGACCACCGGACGTTCTGAGGAAGACGCCATTGCCGCCGCCCTGTTCCAGCTGGGCCTGGACCGGGACGACGTATCCGTGGAGGTCATTGAGCGGGCCAAGTCCGGCTTCCTGGGCTTCGGCGGCAACCCCGCCAAGGTCCGGGTGAGCTACGAGGTCCCCGGCGAGGATGAGGAGCCCTCCTCCCCCGCCCCGGAGA
>NZ_JACJJE010000054.1 GCF_016899775.1 Pseudoflavonifractor capillosus | reverse complement strand
GACCGAGACCCCCTGCTGGAAGCTCACCCTCCAACCGGAGGGGTAGGGGGTCAGGTCCATCCGCACCTTCACCGACTGGGGCAGGGCGTCCAGGGCCTCCAAATGGACCAGCTGCTCCCGCCCGGGCAGACGCACCGTCTTCAGAGCGGGCAGCTGGAGCAGCAGGGCACAGTCGGAAAAGTTGGTCAGGGCCAGGTCCAGGTGCTGTAAATTTTTGCACTGGGGCAGCCAGGAGAAGTCCCCCATGCCTAAGGTCTGGTTCCTGCTGGATAGGACCACGGACAGCTGGCGCAGCTTCTCCATGCGCCCAACGGCGGAGAACTCCCCAGGGGAGAGGACAAAGCCCTCCGGCACATTGTCCCAGTAGGGGTCCACGGGGCTATAGAAGTTGTCCAGCACCTTCACCTGGGTCAGGTCATAGGGGACGGCGGGCATCCGCCCCAGGGCGCGCTTTACCGCCCCCAGCAGGCGGGGGTCAATGGGGATGGGGCCTTGGGACATGGGGAGACCTCCTTCCGGTATTTACTTGGTAAAAATATGCTGGAGCCGGCCGTGGCAGGCCTGGATGGACCGCTCGGCCAGTACCGCCATGGCGTCCAGGTAGAAGGGGGGCAGGTGGTGCTGGCTGGAGAAGACAGACAGCTCGGTGCAGGCCAGGATGGCGCAGTCGCACCCCTGCTCCTCCAGATCCTGGTGGACCACGGCGAACTTCTCCGGGTCCCCCGCCTTGCCCGCCTTGATGTCGTCGTAGATGAGAGACATGACTTTTTTCTGGGCCTCGGGGGAGGGAACTCTGGGCTCCATGCCCAGGGCGATGAGTTCCTTCTGGTAAATGCCCGTCTGTATCGTGCCGTCGGTACCCAGCACGCCGGGATAGTGGCAGCCCCGGCTGGCCAGGACCTGACAGGCCTCCCGCACCATGTGGAGGATGGGGATGGAGATCTGCTCCTGCACCTTGTCCAGGAAGTAGTGGGCGGTGTTGCAGGGCACCGCGATGGCGGTACAGCCCCCCTGCTCCAGCAGCTTGGCGCCGTACAGCAGGCGGTCGTACACCGGGTCCACATCCCCGGACAAGATCGCCGCCGTGCGGTCGGGGACCTCGTTGTCGGAGAAGATCAGCATGGAGATGTGCTCCTGGTCGGTGCGGGCCGCCGTGCGGTCGATGATATACTGGTAAAAGGTGTTGGTGGCCTGGGGGCCCATGCCGCCCAGAACGCCGAGACGGTAATCTGACATAGTACCGAGCTCCTTCTTTTTTTCATTGGGGAGAGACTGCTTCCGCCTCTTTTTTGCCTTCCCCTTTCCCGGGGGAGGGTGCCGAGCGAAAGCGAGGCGGATGAGGGGCGCTCCCCTTAAAAAGCCTTCCCCCTGGGGGGAAGGTGGCACGGCGAAGCCGTGACGGATGAGGGGGCAAGTTTCGGAATGGGTTTGTTATACACAGGGAGTTTCGCCGCTCCGGCGGCGAGTGACTTTCTGGACGGCCAGAAAGTCACCAAAGAACCGCTAGGGGGACGGCTCAGGATGGACACTTCGTGTCCATATTCGCCGCCCCCCTAGGACCCCCATTACGGGGGTTACCCCTTGGAGCAGGCAGAATCCTTCCGGCGCGCAAAATCTGAGTGCCTTTTCGCCATTCAATCCGGGCCACCGGGCCCTGGGTGTGCAAAAATTGCAGCCGACGCGGTTCCACGCCTGCGCCTGAGTTTACCGAACCAACGCGCCCGGTCTGTAGGGGCGGCACACAGGGCCGCCCGCGGGCCGCCGAGGTCGTCGGCCCCTACGGCAAAGCCGGAAGATTTCCGCATTTCGTAGGGACGGGCGTCCTCACCCGCCCGCGTCCAGCTACGCCAGCAGGACAACGGTATCCAGATCCACCCAGGCCCGCTTGGGGTGGGTGTGGTCCACATAGACGGTGGGGTGCTGGAGCCCCGGGGCGGGTTCCTTCCATAGAAGGCCGCTGTCCACCCCGTAGGTGCGGCCCTCATACTCATAGGTGCACCGGACGCTCCATGGGGAGTTTCTGCCTGGCCAGCTGGAGAAGCTCTCCCGCTCCCAGCGGATGAAAATGTGGCGGCGCACCTGAACGATGGTGCCGGGCACGGCAATTCCGGCAGACCGGAGCCGCCCCTCCCGCCTGCGCCGCCGGACTACCAGAGCGCACACCAGACCGATGAGCAGGCACACCACCCCAATGGGCAGGAAGGCCCAGGACGAGGCCGCCCCCCGGATGGAGACGCCCAGACATCCGTACAGCGTGCCGATCGCCACGAAGGCGGCGCCCAGGAGTCCAAATGTCATGGCACACAGGGCGGAAATTGAGTTCGGCGGACGCATAGGCGTCCCTCCTCTCAGTTTCTGTGTCGGTCCTATTCTTCCCGGAACAGCAGGTCAATCATCCGCTCCGGGGCTTCTAAAAACCGCCGGGTGAGCTGATAGTGCTCCGTGTCCCGGTAGGCCACCCGGTCAATGCCGTCCTGGGAGAGCTGATAGATGCACGCCCCCGGGTAGGCCATCAAAATGGGGGAGTGGGTGGCGATAATGAACTGGGAGTGCTTCTTCACCAGATTGCGCAGGAGCACCAGCAGGGACATCATCCGAGTGGGGGAGAGGGCGGCCTCCGGCTCGTCCAGGAGGTAGAGGCCGTTCCCCCCGAAGCGGTGCTCCACCAGAGCGAGGAAACTCTCCCCGTGGGACTGGTCGTGAAGGGACACCCCGCCGTAGCTGTCGATGAGGCGGGGGCCAAAGCTGGGGGCCTCGTCCATCTCGTCGATGTTGGTGGCCACGTTGTAAAAGCTCTCCGCCCGGAGGAAGAAGCCGTCCCGGGGATAGGCCGTCCTCCCCACGGTGAGGTACTCATGGAGGGGAGAGTGGGTGGCTCGGGTGGAGAAGTCAAAGTTCCGGGTGCCCCCCTCGGCGTTGAAGCCGCAGGCCACAGCCACGGCCTCCAGCAGGGTGGACTTGCCCGTGCCGTTCTCTCCCACCAGAAAGGTCACGTCGGCGGGAAAGAGGAGGGGGTGCTCCCGGTCCCCCAGGGCCCGCACCGCCGGGAGGGCGGAGAGGTAGCTGTCCGCCGGGACGGGCTCGCGCAGGTAGATGCGGTCGATGTAGCGGCGGAGCAATGGGGTCACCTTCCTTTTTCAGCGGGGGATTTCGCCGCCCGGCGGCGGGAGGTTCCGCCCCGCGGGGCGGGTTACTTTCTGGATGTGCCCAGAAAGTAACCAAAGAGGCACCAAGGGGCAGGCTCAGGATGGGCACTCACGTGCCCATATTCGCCCGCCCCCTGGACCCCCATTTTACGGGGGCCGCCAATTAGGCTGCCTCAGCAATGATTGCAAAGGCGCGGGTGGCTCAGCTGACTGGTCTCCCTTCTATTACCGCTGCCGCTGAGGGTCCGGTAACCTTTGGGTGTTTCTTCTATCGGTGGAAAGCGCGCCTTTTGAGTGGGTGGGGCTCAAGTTTGGCTCAGGGGACCGGCGGGCGGGTGAGGGCACCCGCCCCTACGGCGTATCCGAAGGTGCGTTTGATCTTTTGTAGGGCCCGATGCCCCCATCGGGCCGTTCCCGGGCGGCCCAGTGTGCCGCCCCTACGAAATATGGGAAACTTTCCGGTCTTTCCGTAGGGGCCGGTCCCAGACCGGCCCGCGGGCGGCCAAAGGCCGCCCCTACGGCGGGAACGGGCCGGTAGCGTTGGCTCGTCAAAGCCAGGCGCAGTTTTTGAACCGCACCATTCGAAATTTTCCGTCCAACAGGCCGCCGAAGGCGGCCCCCAACGCAAAGCCCAGCGTAGCGGGTTTGCGTTGGAGAGGAGGAGCGATGGAGTGAGCGAGCTTTGCCCGGTCCGGGCGAAGCGAGGGATACGAAATCCGCGACGACGAAGTGGCCCGGCGGGAATTCAGACCAGCCACTCAGATTTTACGCGCCGGAACTTTTCTGCCCGGCTCAAGGGGTGACCCCCGTAATGGGGGTTCTAGGGGACGGGCGACATGGAGGCGGGAGGCGTTGCCGAACCGCCGATTGCGCCCGCCCCCTGGCGCTTTTTTGGTGA
Organism: Pseudoflavonifractor capillosus; assembly: GCF_016899775.1. GTDB lineage: Bacteria > Bacillota > Clostridia > Oscillospirales > Oscillospiraceae > Lawsonibacter. Next base: position 15,395 of record NZ_JACJJE010000054.1, on the reverse strand, counting down.
CTTTTTGGGCGTCCAAAAAGTCACTCGCCGCCCGCAGGCGGCGAAACTCCCCCTGCAAGAAACGAAACCGCTCTGTCATCGCCCCCTCATCCGTCTGGCCTTCGGCCAGCCACCTTCCCCCCAGGGGGAAGGCTTTAATGGGGGGGAGCGGCGAAATTCCCCCTGCAAAATACTTAATCCACCGGTTTTTTGTTGTACTGCTTGAACCGCTTCATATTCCCCAGATGATTTTTCAGCACCCGCAGCCAGCGGCGGAAGGAGGAGTCCTGGTCGTACACCAGGGAGTGGGAGTCCTTTCCCGCCCGGATGAGCTCCTTCATCTCCTTATGGTAGCGCTTGGGGGTGAAGCCGAAGGCCACGTTCTTGGGTACCATCCGCCACAGGGACTTGTCCTGGGTGATGACAAAGGGCAGGTCCTTGTGCTCCACCCGGTCCTCCACCACCAGCTTGGCGATGTTGTGGCCGGAGCCGGTGACATAGTAGTTGCTGCGGCCCTGGCGGCAGTTGATCTCGAAGGCCTTGTACTTCCCGTCCCGCTGGTCGTACTTGATGTCGAAGTTGGAGAAGCCGGTGAAGTGCAGGTCGTCCAGCATGGACTTGATCTTCAGGGAGAGCTCCTCGTCGTGCTCGGTGAGGATAACCGCATGGTTGCCGATGCCGTGGGGGGAGTGCTCCTCCAGGAGCACGTGGCCCAAACACATGAGCTTCACCTGTCCATTCCGGTCGGAGTAGTTGGTCAAGACCCGCATATAGGTGTCGTCCCCGGGGATAAACTCCTGCAAAACCATGTGGTCGGGGTATCCCGCCTCATACACCTGGTCCAGGGCGGAGAGCAGCTCCTCCCAGGTCTGACAGATGTACACCTTGGCCAGGGCATGGACCCCGGTGGCCCAGTAGGCCACGCTGTCGGCGGGCTTGGCAATATAGGGGGGGCCGAAGGGCAGGGAGAAGTCGTGGCCCATGGACTTGTCGTAGATGAAGGTGGCCGGGTGGTCCACCCCGTACCGGTCGCACAGCTGGTAGAACTTCTCCTTGTTGATGAGGGTGTCCAGCAGGGCCCCGTCGATGTAGGGGGCGATCACGTTGGCGGGCAGCTGGTCCTTGCAGTGGGCGGCCAGCTGCACATAGCTGTCCCCGCAGCCCAGCAGGAGGATGGTCTTGTCCGGGAACTCCTCCGCCACCGCCTTGGCGTTGCGGCGGAAGGCGTCGGCGCTCTCGTTGTCCGGGCACACCCGGTAGTCAATGATGGCGCTCCCGTGGCAGGGGAAGGAGGGGTACTTGCCGTAGGCGATGCTCCTCACCCCATAGGCCTCGTGGAAGGCCCGGGCCACGCTGTATACGTTGATGTCGCCGCCGAACAGCAGCGGCTGAAAGGGCAAATCGTTCATGTGGTTTCACAACCTTTGTTGTATTGTCTGGAAATCGCGGGATCTCTCTGAGGAAGCCGCACTGTCGTGTTTGAATTTTGTAGGGGCAGCTATCAGCTGCCCGCCGGCCGGCGCGGCCATTCTGCGGGCGGATACTATCCGCCCCTACACACAGCGGCGATTCTGCGGTAAGGTCAGCGGTATTCAATGTGAACCCCTCTGGCGTACAGGGGGTCCAGGTCAAAGGTGGCCACGTCTCCGGCGGAGCACTTCACGTCGGTGACGTTCAGAATGGTCTCGGTGGCGCCGATGCTCCCGATGATCCGCGCCCGCTGGTTTCCAATGCGCACGGTGCGCTGGCGGCTCTGCCGCCACCAGCGCCACAGGGCCCAGAAGCCGGAGGCCCGGGGGCGCTCCACCCCAAAGCCGTTCTGATAGCCCACAGGCAGCACCGCCACCCGGGTGGGCTTTTTCAGGGTGACCAGCTTGTCCGACCCCACCGTATGCCCCTTGGGGAGCCAGCGCACCTCGGCCAGGGGGGCCTCTCCATACCCCACCACGGTCAGGCCGTCCCCCTGGGTGCGGCGGCACCGGCCCAGCAGAACGGACCCGGCCCGCACCGCGTCCAGCCGGGCGGCGTCAAAGTGCATGAGGGCGTAGGAGCCGGCGGCGTGGACCAGCCCGGTCTCGAACCCGGCGGCATGGATGGCGTCCAGCACCTGGTGGAACTGCTTGAGCTGGGCGGATACCTCCTGCTCGCTGCCTTTTGGACTGGTGTGGAGCTGGGTATAGATGCCGGACAGAGCCACATTGGGCAGGGAGCGGTAGGCCAGGAGGATCTTCTCCGGCTCCCCCACCAGGAAGCCGCCGAAGCCCATCCCCGTGTCCACCTGGATGTGGGCCTCGGCCACGGTGGAGCGGTTTTCCGCCACCGCGTTCAGGGCCAGGCCGGTGTCCACCGAAGAGATGGTGCACACCACGTTCAGATCCACCAGCCGCTCCAGCTCCTCCCGGTCCACGGTGGCCCGGAGCATGAGGATCTCCTCGTCCACAAAGCCGGCCTCCCGCAGCTCTTGGGCCTCCTCCACGCTGCCCACGGCAAAGCGGCCCACCCCCTCGTCCCGGAGCATCCGGGCCAGGGGGACCAGGCCGGCTCCGCCGCCGTCTCCGGTGAGAACGCCGTACAGGGCGGCCCCCGCCGCCCGCTTCCGAACCACCGCCATGTTGGCCCGGACAGCCGCTTTTTCAATGACCAGCTTTCGCATGTGGATGCTCCCTTCTGTCTGTCTCAAGTGAGCGCCGGGGCGGAACAGACCCGCTCCCCGGAATACTTTATTTTAGCACTCCGGCCCTGAAAAGGCAATCCGGCCCCCCGCCCTGTCCCGGCCTTCCGGGGACAAATGGGAAAACATTTACAAAAAGTTTTCAAAATCCCGGCGGAGCCCGGGTCCCATCGGAGATTTTCCCCGGAGAGATCCGTCCCCGCTCTTGTGCCCGGGGCAAAAAAATGCTACAATAAAATGCTACAGTTGTCTGCCCCGCCGCCCCTTTTGGGGGAGTATGCCCGGAACGGCAGACCAAAAATCCACCCTGGGAGGACCACATGGAACGGATTACCACCACCATCCCGCAGGCGGACATCGACCGCCAGCTTTCTTTTTGCCGGGAGATTGCCCAAATCAACGCCGCCCGGCCTCAGCCGCCCCTGGCCTTTGTAGACACCTACGGCTGCCAGCAGAACGAGGCCGACTCCGAGCGCATCCGGGGCTATTTAAGCCAGATGGGCTACGGCTTCACCGACCAAGAGGAGGAGGCCCAGATCATCGTCCTGAACACCTGCGCCATCCGGGAGCACGCCGAGCAGCGGGTGCTGGGCAACCTGGGGGCCCTGGTCCACGTGAAGCGCCGCCACCCGGACCAGATCATCTGCGTGTGCGGCTGCATGGCCCAGGAGCAGCACGTGGCCGACAAAATCAAGCAGTCCTTCCGCCACGTGGACCTGGTGTTCGGCCCCCACGTGCTGTGGAAGTTCCCCGAGTTTATCCACACCCTGCTCACCAGCCGGGGCCGCATCTTCCAGATCCCCGACGAGGCCGGCTCCATCGCCGAGGGCATCCCGGTGGTGCGCCAGGACAAGGTGAAGGCCTGGGTGTCCATCATGTACGGGTGCAACAACTTCTGCTCTTACTGCATCGTCCCCTATGTCCGGGGCCGGGAGCGCTCCCGGAAGCCGGAGGACATTTTGAACGAGGTGCGGGAACTGGTGGCCGAGGGCTACAAGGACATCACCCTGCTGGGACAGAACGTGAACTCCTACGGCAAGGACCTGGAGGAACCCATGGACTTCGCCGACCTGCTGGAGCAGGTGAATGCCGTTCCCGGGGACTTCCTCAGCCGGTTTATGACCTCCCACCCCAAGGACGCCACCCAGAAGCTCTTTGAGACCATGGCCCGGTGCGAAAAAGTGGCCCCGGTGCTCCACCTGCCCTTCCAGGCGGGGAACGACCGGGTGCTGAAGGTGATGAACCGGAAGCATACCATTGCTCAGTATCTGGACAAAATCCGCGCCCTGCGCGCCCTGATTCCCGACATTGTGCTCACTTCCGACGTGATTGTGGGCTTCCCCGGGGAGACCACCCCCGAGTTTGAGGACACCCTGAAGGTGCTGGAGGAGGTACGCTTCGACGCCCTGTTCACCTTCATCTACTCCCCTCGGGTGGGCACCCCTGCCGCCAAGATGGACGACCCCATGTCCAGGGAGGAGAAGCTGGCCAACTTCAACCGCCTGGTGGCCCTCCAGGACTCCATTTCCGAGGAAAAGCACGCCGCTTACATCGGCAAGACCATGCGCTGTCTGGTGGACGGGGAGAGCGGCGACAGCCGGTACCCCCTCTCCGCCCGCACCCCGGGCAACCGGCTGGTGCGGCTCACCGGGAATCCCGATGTGATCGGACAGTTTGTGCAGGTGAAGATTACAGACGCCAATAAATGGTCCCTGTTTGGAGAGATGGCGTAATTTATTTTGCAGAGGAGGTTTCGCCGCTGTCTCTCCTAAGCCTTCCCCCTGGGGGGAAGGTGCCCCAGTGCGCACACTGGGGCGGATGAGGGGGCAGGTTTTAGATTGGGTTCCTAGTACGCAGGGTAGTTTCGCCGCCTGCGGGCGGCGACCTACTTTGCCCATGGCGGCAAAGTAGGCAAAACGCCACCGGGGACGGCTCCGATGAGCACTTCGTGCTCATAGTCACCTTTCCCCGGACCCCATTACGGGGGTTACCCCTTCGGCTTGGCAAAAAATTTCCGGCGCGCAAAATCTGAGTGGCGGGTCTAAATTCCCGTCGGGCCACTGGGCCCTGGCCTTTGCAAAAATTGAAACTGGTGCGGTCCCGTTGGTGCGCCTGGCTTTGCCGAACAAACGGTACAGGTACGTCTTATGCCGTAGGGGCGGGTCCAAGACCCGCCCGTCCAGGATCTGGCTGTATCGTAGGGGCGGCACACTGGGCCGCCCGCTCCGCTGTCGGGCCGGGGGTGACGCAAAACCTACCCCCGCCCCAGCTCCAGCCCGATGGCCAATCCCGCCAGAAAGACCGCCTCCTGTTCGACGGAGAAACCCAGGAGCATCCCGTCCTCCATCTTCTCCGCCAGACCCGCGGCCTCATCCCCCAGGGCGCGCAGCCCCGCCCGGGCCTCCTGGACCAGCTTTTCTCCCTCCCAGAGCGTCTGCTGTTCTGTGTGCAGGAGAGAATAGACCCGATTCTCCTGGGCGAATTGATATAGGGCCCTTTGCAGGTCGGTCATAGAAAGTTCCTCCTAACGTATATCGCACATTCGTGCGAGTTTTTATTTATTATATCCGCACGTTTGTGCAATGTCAAGAGGTGGTTTGGTGTCTCTCTTTTCTCAACGTCTTTTAGACCTGCGGACCCAGAAAAAACTGTCTCAAAATGCTGCGGCAAAAGGATTGAAACTGGGAAGCCGCACGTATCAATATTACGAAAGCGGCGAGCGGGAACCCACACTGTCTACCCTGATCCGCATGGCCGATTTTTACGGTGTGTCCATCGACTATCTGGCCGGGCGGACTGATACACCGTGAATTGCGGCGGGCGGCTGATAGCCGCCCCTACGACGTTTTGCGGGTGACCGGGCGGCGCGTCCGGGAGGCCGCGCCCTACAGAGGCGGCAGACGCCTCGACGGCGGCGGGGGCGAGCCCCCGCCCTACATAGGCAGCCTCCCTGGGACGGGCGGCCACATGGGGCCGCCCCTACGGCGGAAATCGGACCGGTACCGTTGGCTCGGCAGGTCCAGGCGCGGCGGTGGAACCGCATCCGCCATAATTTTCCGCACACCCAGGGCCCAGTGGCCCGGCGGAAATTTAGAACGTCACTCAGATTTTGCGCGCCGGAAATGTTCTGCCCAACCCAAGGGGTAACCCCCGTAACGGGGGACCGGGGGTAAGCCGTCATTGGCGAACGAAGTTCGCCTCTGCGGCGTCCCCCGGCGATCCTTTGGTTACTTTCCCATCGCTGGGAAAGTAACCCGCCCCGCAGGGCGGAACTCTCCCGCCGCCCGCAGGCGGCGAAATCCCCTTAAAATTGTCCATTTTCAATTGTTCATTGTCAATTCCAAAGAAAGAAAGATGGTGACCCCATGGCAGAGATGACCCCCATGATGAAGCAGTATCTGGAGATGAAGGACCGCAACCCGGACTCCATTTTATTTTTCCGGCTGGGTGATTTCTATGAGATGTTCTTTGACGACGCCAAGCTGGCCTCCAAGGAGCTGGACCTGACCCTCACCACCCGGGACCGGAGCAAGCCCCCGGAGGAGCGCACCCCCATGTGCGGGGTGCCCTACCACTCCTGCGACAGCTACATCGCCCGGCTCATCGCCAAGGGGTACAAGGTGGCCATCTGCGAGCAGACCGAGGACCCGGCCACCGCCAAGGGCCTGGTGGACCGGGACATCGTCCGGGTGATCACCCCGGGCACCGTCATGTCCGCCTCCATGCTGGAGGAGGGGAAGAACAACTTCTTGTGCGCCGTCTACGCCGACTCCGCCGCCATCGGCCTGTGTCTGTGCGACCTGTCCACCGGAGAGGTGTTCGGCACCTCCTTCCCCACCGGGGAGGAGGCCCGGAGCCACCTGGAGAACGAGCTGGGCCGGTTCCACCCCACCGAGGCGGTGCTGTCCGACGGGGCCTACCATCTGGACGGGCTCACCGACTTTTTGAGGGACAAGCTGGACTGCATGTGTGAGAACGGGGGAGAGGGGCGCTTCCGCTACGACGCCGCCCTGCCCCTGGTCCAGAAGCAGTTCCAGGCGGGGCTGGACTCCATCCCCGAGGGGGACCGGGCCGCCGTACAGGCGGCAGGAGGCCTGCTCACCTATCTGTACGAGACCCAAAAGACCGATTTAAGCCACATCGCCGCCTTCTCCTACTACACCACGGGCCAGTTCATGGAGCTGGACCTCACCGCCCGGCAGACCCTGGAGCTCACCGGCACCATGCGCTCCAAGGAGAAGAAGGGGTCTCTGCTGTGGGTGCTGGACCGGACCAAGACCGCCATGGGCGGGCGGCTGCTCCGGGGCTGGATCGAGCGGCCCCTCCTGTCCCCGGTGCAGATCGGCCGCCGCCAGCAGGCGGTGAGCGACCTGTACGAGGACATCATCACCCGGGAGGAGCTGGTGATGACCCTGAAGGAGGTCACCGACCTGGAGCGGCTCATCGGCCGGGTGGTGTACGGCTCCGCCGGAGGGCGGGATCTGGTGGCCCTGGCCAACGGCCTGGGGAAGCTGCCCCGCATCCGGGAGCTGCTGGAGGGCTGCTCCTCCGCGCTGCTCCAGTCCCTCCGGGGGGAGCTGGACGACCTGCCGGAGGTGCGGGAGCTTTTGCAGCGGGCCCTGGTGGACGAGCCCCCCTTCTCCGTGCGGGAGGGCAAGTTCATCCGGGAGGGCTACAGCCCAGAGGTGGACCGGCTCTGGAATGTCATTAACCACGGGGCCGAGCTGGTGGCCGACCTGGAGACCCGCACCAAGGAGCAGACGGGCATCAAGAACATGAAGGTCCGGTACAACAAGGTGTTCGGCTACTACATCGAGGTGGCCAAGTCCCAGATCAGCCTGGTGCCCCAGGACTGGGTGCGCAAGCAGACCACCGTCAACGCCGAGCGGTACATCTCCCAGGAGCTCAAGGAGCTGGAGCACACCATCCTCTCCGCCCAGGACCAGGTCACCGCCCTGGAGTACCAGCTGTTCTGCGAGCTGAAGGACACCGTGTGCGCCCATGTGGCACAGGTCCAGTCCTCCGCGGCGGCGGTGGCCCAGGTGGACGTGCTCACCTCCTTCGCCGCCGTGGCCGCCGCCAATGGCTACTGCATGCCCCTGGTGGATAACTCCTCGGTGCTCCAGATCACCGAGGGGCGGCACCCGGTGGTGGAGAAGGTGCTCAAAGGGACCCCCTTCGTCCCCAACGACACCCACATGGACAGCGGGGACGACCTGTGCGCCATCATCACCGGCCCCAACATGGCGGGCAAGTCCACCTACATGCGACAGGTGGCCCTCATCGTCCTCATGGCCCAGATGGGCTCCTTTGTCCCCGCCCAGAGCGCCCACATCGGCATCGTGGACCGGGTGTTCACCCGCATCGGGGCCAGCGACGACCTGTCCGCCGGAGCGTCCACCTTCATGGTGGAGATGACCGAGGTGGCCCAGCTGCTGAAAAACGCTACAAAAAAGTCCCTGCTCATCCTGGACGAGATCGGCCGGGGCACCTCCACCTACGACGGTATGGCCATCGCCCGGGCGGTGCTGGAGTACTGCGCCGACCCAAAGCGCCTGGGCTGCAAGACCCTGTTCGCCACCCACTACCACGAGCTCACCGTGCTGGAGGGGGAGATCCCCGGGGTGAAGAACTACAACATCGCCGCCAAAAAGCGGGGGAACGATCTGATCTTCCTGCGGAAAATCGTCCGGGGCGGGGCCGACCAGAGCTACGGCATCGAGGTGGCCAAGCTGGCCGGGGTGCCCGACCGGGTCATCAAACGGGCCCGGGCCATCCTGGAGGAGCTGGAGGCGGGGGGAGGTGGAATGCAGAATGCAGAGTGCAGAATGCAGAATGCCCCTCAGGAGCAGGTTTCCCTCATGGATCTGGGGGGACAGACCGTTCTCAGCAAGCTGCGGATGACCGATGTGAACATTTTGTCCCCCATCGAAGCTCTGAATCTGCTGGCGGAGCTGAAACAGGATTTGCAGGAGAGCTGATTTTTAAATCGCAGGGGTTTTCGCCGCCTGCGGCTCTTAAGCCTTCCCCCTGGGGGAAGGCTTAAAAAAGGGGCGGCGAAACTCTCTCAAAAAGGAGAAATGCTTAATGTTCACCGACGGCCGCAGCAAAAAAGTGATTTTTCTGGCCCACTGTCTCCTGAACCAGAACGCCATCTCCGACGGCACCGCCGTCTGTCCCGCCGCCTTTCGGGAACTCGTTCAGCTTCTGCTGGACCGGGAGGTGGGCATCGTCCAGATGCCCTGTCCGGAGCTGTGCTGTCTGGGGCTGGACCGGGGGGACGTCCACGGTGCGGAGCGCCCGGTGGTGGAGGAGAACACCCGCATCCGCCGGGCCATGGAAAAGGACGGCCCCCGGCAGAAGCGGGAGGCCCTGGCCGATCTGGTGGCGGAGCAGGTGCAGGAGTATCACAAACACGGCTTTCAGGTCCTGGGCATCGTGGGGGCCAACCGCTCCCCCAACTGCGGAGTGGAGACCACCTCGGATTTTGACCGGGAGGTGGAGGGCCGGGGCGCTTTTATGGAGGCCATCGCTCAGCGGCTGGAGGCGGCGGGGATCTCCGTCCCCATGCTTGGGCTGAAGGGCTCGGACGGCGCGGCACAAAAGGTGGCCGCCCTCTTGTAACCCCGCTGCCGCATGAAACAGAAAAACACCCCAGAGGATGGAAGCTGAAACGCTCTCCCTCTGGGGTGTTGTTATAAATTCCGGTCCAAATATGGGGCGGTCAGTCCTGCTGCACCAGCTTCCCGTCGTACAGGCCGGTGCCCTGAACCACGATCTCGTCCCCGCTGCGCAGGGAGCGGCTGCTCTCCTGGGCGGGCTCGACCACATAGAAGTCGCTGCCCTCCGCCAGAATATTCACCGGCTTGAACTCCATCTGTCCGGCCACCACGGTGTACACGCCGGTGGTGTTGATCTCGGTGGTCTCGCCGGTCTCCTCGTCGGTCTGGGTGCTGGTCTGAATGCGCACGGCGGCCTTGGGCACCCGCAGGCCGCTCTGACTGTCAAAGATGATCTCCGCCGTCTGCCGGCGCAGCAGGGTGGTCTGCTCCAGATAGCGGTTGGCGGACAGCACCACCACCGCCTGTCCATCCTCCGCCTCACTCACCTGGACCACCTTTGCGGGGATGTCCCGGGTGAAGTCGCTGGCAAAGCGCAGCGTGACCGTCGCATAGTCCTGCCCGGAGGGCACCGGCAGCTCGTCCAGCCGCTCCCCTTCCTCCTGGGTGACAACGGCGGCGAAGTACCAGTCCTTGGACAGGATCAGCTTGCCCGCCGCGGAGTCCTCCCCGCTGGGACTCATATTCATCAGCTCCCGCAGCCCGGAGGGGGTGAGCTGAAGGACCGATTCCGGGCTGACCAGGGTCTCGTACCCGTCCACCAGGGCGGAGAAGGTGCCCGCCTGGGGGGCGGTGATCTGGGTCACGGCGTTGTAGGTCTGGCTCTGGAGGGCGCTGTACTCGGCCGTGAGCTCGCTGAGGCGGTTTGTCAGGTCCTCCTCCGTCAACTCGGCCCCATAGGAGTACTCCCGGCGCAGCACGCTCCCTTTGATCTCCAGCACCCGGTCCTCCAGGTCGCTGAAATCATTCTGGGCGGAGGAGCCCCGCAGGTCCACCAGGGTCTGAAAGATCCCCTGGTCGATCTCCGCCACCGAGTTCACGCCGCCCCCCTGGCCGATGGCATAGCGCAGCTGGGTGATCTCCATGGCCAGGGACTCCTGCTGCTCCTGGGCCTGCTGGGCCTGGTCGTCCCGGTACACCATGGCCACCGTCTGGCCGATACCCACCTGCTCTCCCTCGCCCCGGGTCACGTCGATGATACCCGTGCCCCCGGTGAGCACCTGCTCGGAACGGACGATCAGCCCCTCCGTCTCCACGCTGTCATTGAGCTCATACTCATAGGCGTAGGTGGTGGTGAAGGGGTCCTCAAAGGTCCGCCAGACCGAGTAGAGGATGTAGCAGCCCAGGGCGGCCGCCAGCAGAACGATGACAAATGTGATGAGTGGTTTGCCTTGCTTCATGGGCCCTTCTCTCTTTCTGTTCCGGGCTCCCCCGGAGAAGTCTAGCGCTCCTCCCCCTGGTCCTCCCCGCCGCTCGGGCCCAGGGGGACCGGCCGCTCAGGGACGATGGTGGAGATGGCGTGTTTGTAGACCACCTGCTGTTTGCCGTCGGTGGTCAGGATCACAGTGAAAGCGTCAAATCCGGTGACATAGCCCCGCATCTGAAAGCCGTTCATCAGGAACATGGTGACGCTCCGGTGCTCCCGGCGGACCTGGGTGAGGAAAATCTCCTGGAGGTTGTTGGTCTTCTGCATATGTAAGCACTCCTTTTTCTGTTGGCGCGTCTTTGTCTCCGCGCCGGAAGTGCCTCTATCCTAACCCAAATTCCTCCAAAAGTTCCGTCGAACGCTGTCGGGCGTTCCCAAAATTTGGATTTTTCTCCCAGAGCAGCCAGTGGACCTCCGGATTACGCCGGAACCAGGTGAGCTGCCGCTTGGCGTACTGCCGGGAGCGGAGCTTCACCAGCTCCTCCGCCTCCCGCCAGGTCATGGTCCCCTCCACCGCCGCCACAAACTCCTTATAGCCGATGGCCTGCATGGCGGTGCAGCGGGGGGACAGGCCGGAGGAGAGCAGCTCCCGCACCTCCCGCTCCAGCCCGTCGGCGGCCATCTGATCCACCCGAGCGTCGATGCGCGCCCACAGGTCCGCCCGGTCCTGGAAATTGAGACCGATGGTGAGGGCCTCATACCGGGGCGGGAGGGCCCGGGTCTCCCGGTTGTGCTCTGAGATGGTCTTTCCGGTGGAGCGGTACACCTCCAGGGCCCGGACGATGCGCTTATGGTCGTTGGGGTGGAGGCGCGCGGCGGCCTCCGGGTCCACCCGGGAGAGCTCCGACAGCATGGCTTCCCCGCCCCGCTCCGCCAGCTCCGCCTCCAGCTCCTTCCGCAGAGAGCTGTCGGGGGAGAAGGCGGCAAAGGTCCGCCCGGACAGGAGGGAGTCCACATACAGGCCGGTCCCGCCGGCCACGATGGGCAGCTTCCCCCGGGAGAAGATGTCGTCCACACAGGCGGAGGCCATCTCCACATACCGGGCCACCGAGAAGTCCTCCTCCGGGTCGGCCACGTCGATCATGTGGTGGGGAACGCCGTCCATCTCCTCCGCCGTGGGCTTGGCGGTGCCGATGTCCATGCGGCGGTAGATCTGCATGGAGTCGGCGGACACCACCTCGCCGTTGTGGGCCTTGGCCAGCTCCACCGCCATCCGGGTCTTGCCCGAGGCGGTGGGGCCCACGATCACCAGTATTTTTTTAGAAGGCATTGTATCACCGCCTGTGGGAAAATTCTAGGGGAGAGGTGTAAATTTTTTTGGGGGGATTTTGCCGGCCGCTCTTTAATCCTGCCTTCCCCCTGGGGGGAAGGTTCCGCCCTGCGGGGCGGGTTACTTTGCCCGCGGCGGCAAAGTAACCAAAACGCCGCCGGGGACGGCTCCAGATGAGCACTTCGTGCTCATAGTCGCCTTTCCCCGGACCCCCGTTACGGGGGTTACCCCTTTGGTCAAGCAAAACATTTCCGGCGCGCAAAATCTGAGTAAGTGCCTAAATTCCCGCCGGGCCACTGGGCCCTGGGTTTGCAAAAATTGCCGCTGGTGCGGTTCCATGCCTGCGCCTGAGTTTGCCGAACCAACACGCCCGGTCCGTTTCCAACCGTAGGGGCGGCACATCTGGGCCGCCCGGAAACGGCCCGATGGGGGCATCGGGCCCTACATAAGATCAAACGCACCTTCGGATACGCCGTAGGGGCGGGTGTCCTCACCCGCCCGCCCCAGAGGATTCCTCCCACTCGCAGGGGCGGCACACTGGGCCGCCCGGAAACGGCCCGATGGGGGCATCGGGCCCTACAAAAGATCAAACGCACTTTCGGATACGCCGTAGGGGCGGGTGTCCTCACCCGCCCGCCCCAGAGGATTCCTCCCACTCGCAGGGGCGGCACACTGGGCCGCCCGCCTTCGGGTTACCGCGTCTTTATGGGCATAGGCCATGCGGTCACCGCATCCCGGGCGGCCCTGGCCAGCTCCACCAGGGCGTCCAGCTGCCGGGGGAAGCCGCAGTCCTCATACTCCTTCCGCCGGGCCTCCTGGTCCATCTCCTCAAAGAGACCGAACACCTCGTCCCGCATGGACACCTCCTGTTCCATGCTCACCTGGGCCTCCACCAGATGGATGCGCTCCTCCGGGTCCTCCAGAAACAGCAGCCCCTCCTTGCCGCCCTTCTCTGTGCCGAAGAATACGCCGCCCCGGTCCTGGGCGTACCAATACAGATACTCGTTCCAGCTCATGTGCTTCCTCCCTGCATTCCATCCGGCGGCCTGTGCCCTCTGGGCCACAGACTGGCCCAGTCCCGTGCGGTCTGGGCCATCTCCACCAGGCCGTCCATCTGCTCCCGGAAGCCGCTCTCGGCGTACAGCTTGCGCTGGTTGGGCACGTCCCGGCCGGCGGCCCGGCCCTTGGAGTCCACCGACTCCTCCAGGTGCTCCGCGTCCTTCCGGACGCTCACCAGATGGGCCAGCGCCCCCTCCTGAATGGGGTTAATCTGAATCCAGGCCCCCGGCTCCGCCCGCAGCAGCTCCTGGAGCCGCCGGTTCTGGAGCAGGTAGGGGGTGCGCGCCGGGTCGCTGCTACGGATGTTCCGGCGGACGGACAGCTCGAACACGCCGGACTCCTCATCCTCCCGGCCGGAGAAGCGCTCCCGCCGGACAGTCAGATAGTAGGGGTGTTCCATGCTAGCCCGGAGGGTAATGGCGATCTCCCGGTGGAGCATCCCGCTGCGCCCCGGCACCAGCTCGCATTGGATAAGCGCCGGGCCCATGGGCATGTCCAGAAAGAGGATGCCGCTGTCCCTCCAGACCATGGAGGAGAACAACTCTCCGCCCCGCTCCCGCCAGTACCAATAGAGGCTGTCGTTCCAGTTCATTCCGCCCCGCCCCCTCTCCATCCGGCCGCGGGCCGGCTGTTGGTTCCGCTGAAAATGCGCTTCTCTCTACCCTTCATGGGAGATTCCTCCTTTTCCTCCGCCGCACCGGCGGGGCGCTTGGGAATCCGTTTGTGCAGTGGCCGGATAGGCCAGGCTTGCTCTGGGTATGCTGGTCGCGGCGCTGCGCGGAATGGGGTTCTCACGGTTATAGTTTCCCGGAAAGCTGCAAGGGGTGCTGAAATAGGGCCGGCTGCCCCCGTTACGGCGTCTTCATGGGCATAGGCCAGGCGGTCACCGCGTCCCGGGCGGCTTTGGCCAGCTCCACCAGGGCGTCCAGCTGTTCCTGGAAGCCGCTGGCCTGGTAGTTTGCCCGCTCGTACCGCTCCGTCCCAAATTGATCAAACAGAGCGTCCGCCATCTCATCCTGTTCCAGCGTCACCCTGGCCTCCACCAAATGGGCCGTTCCCACCGGACCCATGGGCCCCACCTGGAGCCGGAAATCCGGCCAAGCTGCCAGAAGTTCCTTCAGCTCCCGGCTCTGGAGCACCCACCGGGTGAACTCCGGCTCGTTGGTCTTGATGCCCCGGTCGTCGGCCAGCTCTGGGACCCCGTAATCCGGGGTGAGCTCCGTCTTTCGTCCCAGCGCCTGGGCGCCCCGTTCCAGGCCGCCCAGCACCCTGTTGACGCCTCCCCGCAGGGAGCTCTGTTTTTTAATGGACAGGGCATAGGGGCGCTCCAGCTCAGCCCGTGTCCTGACGGTCACATCCCGGTGCGTACCATACTGGCCGCTGTAGGTCACCTGCACGCAGATCAGGATGGGGCCCTTGGGGTCCTCCAGCAGCAGAGCGCCCTCGTTCTCCTCTTTTTTCAGGCCAAAATAAGTCCCGTCCCGGTCCTGTGCGTACCAATACAGACATTCATTCCAGCTCATGGAGGTTCCTCCTTCCGCTCAGCTGCGCTTGAACTGCTTCTCCAGCTGCTGCCGGGTGAGCTCGATGGCCACCGGGCGGCCGTGTGGACAGTACTTGACTTGGCCCGACATGACCGCCTGGGCCACCCGCTCCAGCTCCCGGGGGCTGGTCTTCCAGCCCCCTTTGATGGCCGCCTTGCAGGCCATGGTGTGCAGAAGCTCGTCCCGGGCGGCGCCGGGGTCGGCGGTGCCGGTGGTGAGCAGCTTCTGGGCGATCTCGGTGAGGGTGGCCTCGATGTCCCCCGGGTCCACGTCGAAGGGGGCCTGGCGGACCACCAGGGCCCCGCCGCCGAAGTCCTCCACCCCGAAGCCGAACTCCTCCAGCAGGGGGAGGTGGGAGAGCAGGGCTGCCTGTTCCTCCGGGGCCAGGCGGCACACCATGGGGGAGAGGAGGGTCTGAGCCATGGGGTCGTACCCCGCCGCCTTCATCCGGTCAAAGTTCATCCGCTCATGGGCGGCGTGCTTGTCGATGAACAGGACCTTGTCCCCCTGCTCCACGATGATGTAGGTGTTCAGCACCTCCCCGGCCAGCCGCCAGGGGAGGACCTCCGGTTCCGGCTCCGCTTCCGGTTCTGCTGCCGGCTCCGGCGGGGCAGGGGAGGGGGGCACCGTCTCCCGCTCCGGTACGGGTTCCGGGGAAATTGTCTCTGCTGCGCGGATGTTTTCCACTTTTTCCACAGAGTTTTCCACAGGATATGCAACTTGTTTAGCCGGTTCCGCCGCCTCCTCCACCTGACCCTGACAAGGGGTTATCCTATTCAGGGGGACGGATTTGTCTGTATTCTCCGCCTGTCTCTTATACACATCT
>NZ_JACJJE010000053.1 GCF_016899775.1 Pseudoflavonifractor capillosus | reverse complement strand
GCCGTGGCTCATCTCCTGGAGCACCACATAGTCCCACTTCTCCTTTTGGAGCGCCGCCTGGGTCTGACTGCCCAGCCGGGTGTTGGGGTTCAGCTGTTCCGACAGCCGCGCCCCGCCCCGGGTGTGGTGAACCACCTCCGCCCCGGTCAGGTCAGCCAGCATCTGGGGCATATGGTTGGTAAATGTAAAGCTGTTGCCCAGCATAAGGATCCGCATGGCACTCTCCTTATTCGTTTATTTACTGCTTTCCACTGCCATTATACACGGCCCCGCCGAGAGGAACAAGGCCAGGAAGCGCGATGGGCCTATCAGATTTTGCGACGCAAGATACAAAGATAAGGCTGCGGCCGCGTGAACTGATCGTGAATAGGTGGTCATGATTCCGTGTTTTGAAAATTGTGCAGTTTGCCTTTGCCTCTTTTCGGAACGAATTGTGGCGGAGACGGACAAGAAACTATGTCTACAACGAAAATTCAAAACAAATCCGAAAAAGTGTGTTGACCACATTTGAGGTCTTATTTATGCAGAACGCCAAACAAATCATTGTCGAAAAAGTTACAAAAACCGCCTCAAAACATCAGTTTTGAGGCGGTTTTTGTCTTTTGTTGCCGAAAAAGATACAGCCCGGAAAGCCTTGCGGCTCAATGGATTCAGGGTTTTGCGCAACTTGTATTTTTGTTTTTCTGCGCTTTTTTCAAGCCATTTCCGAACCCCCATATTGACATACTGACAAAGCCATGTGCAAACAGGATACGAAAAAATGGCCATGCGTCAGCACAGCCCTCTTTCTTACTTCAGTCTTATGATCTGCTCATATAGCATAGCATACTTTTTCTCGATCACCATATTGCTGTGGTAGTGGCCGAAGAACCAGTACCGGAAGGTACATTTCTGACGCACTTCGTCGAAGAACTCGGTCAGTGCGTCTTTCTTGAACATTCCTCCGCTGAACACATCCTGTATGCTGGAGGGGCAGCAGTGGCTGATGATGTAATCCACATTCCAGTGGACACGCTCCAGATTTGCTCTGGCTTCCAGATATTCCGCTTCGCTGGGCAGTTCCTCGGCCCACCAGGAACGATGGTTCACACGAAACAGCGCACCGCGCTGTTCGAGTTGCTGAAACTTTTCCTCGAAGTCTGGATCGTCCGGCTCCAGAATGCCATCCTGGATATCATGGGAGGATGCGCCGCCCATGGTAAAAAACTTCCTGCCGTTGAGCTCATATACCTGGCCCCGCATGAGATGCAGGACGGAGGGACGTATCCTCTGGATCTGTCCGCCATGCCACTCCTCTTTGGGATAACCTTTGTAGGTGTCATAGTTTTCATGGTTCCCGAGCACGAAGGCAGTGGTGTAGGGCAGACTATCCAGCCAGTCCAGTCCTGCATCATCCCGTGGATCACCGTACCAGATTCCACCAAAGTCTCCGCAGGCCAGAACCAAATCCTCCTTGGTCATGTGTTCCTGCTCATAGAAGATGTCGGGCCGGAACCGGCAGAAATCTCCATGTGTATCTCCTGTTATAAAAATTTCCATAAGTAAATCGCTCCTTGTCTCTATTTTAGCATACGGACTGTTCAATCTCCAAATCGCTGTATCGGAACTTGACCCGGATTGTTTCCGCATCGACTACAGTGACCCGTTCAATCATCTTGCGAACGACCTCGTCATCATAGTGAGGAAAGCCATTGAGATGTTCCTCCAGATAAGTTGCGTACTCTGCCATACGTGAGTCCTCGTTGATTCTGTTGGCTGCCTCTTTCTTCGCCGCATCGATCCGTGTCTGCAGGTGCTGCTTTTCTTCCAGCAGGGTCTTGAGTTGCTCTGCTATCGTCAGATCCTCCATGTTGGCTAACGCCTGATCCAACAGGGCGTTCTGTTGTGCGGTCAGGGCTTCCAGTTCATGCTCCAATTCCAACAGGTTGTTACCGACCCCTTCCGGGGTACATACCATTCGGAGCGTCTCTGCCAGTTCATCCTGTAGGCCATCGCTTGCTTCGACTACCCGGTTAAGCACCGTGAGAATTGCGGTATGCAGCTTGTCCTCCGCCATGGAAGGCGAGTTATGGCAGTATTTTTTCCCGAATTCCAACCGGGAGACGCACCGCCAGACGATCCGTTTGACGCCGTTCCTGGCCCAGGTACACCGCTTATAGGGCCGTAGGGCTCCCCGATGATGTTTGTCCTTTTGGGTGTCACATTTTGCACCCACAGGAAAATGGGATGGTGCAAACACATTGCACCATCCCATTTTGGAAGCGCTTATGACGCCCTCGGACGTTTTGATCGTACCATTTGGAGAAACGTAAAGGTATGTTGTCTCTCGCTGCATAAAAAGTAGCCAGCAGACAATGGTCTGCTGGCCGACTATCCTTTATATTTTTTCTCTGTCCTCTTGACGGGATACGGTTCAGCCCGTGAACGACAGGCGGCAAGCCCCGCAGGGAGGTTGGGATCAATTCAGGTTGTCAATTTTTCTTATTGCCGTACTACAAACTCAAAATTTTCACCATAGCCCACCTGATAGCTGGTGTGGACGGTCTGCCCGTCGCTGAGACGAACCACCCGCCCTTTCATTTCCAACTGCGGAGCGTTGCGGGAGACCTGCAGAAGCTTGGCCAGTTTCGCATCGGCCCGAACAATGCTGAGACGCATGGTGGTAGCGCGCAGCTCGATGCCCTTCACCTCACGGAGATAGCGATAGGTGGAGTCGTTTTCCAGATCAATAGACAGCAGATAGGCGTACTCCAGGGGGTAGTAATTGTCCTCCACAACCAGTGGACGATCCCCGGCATAGCGCAACCGGCAGATGCGGACGGCCGGTTCCCCCTCTTGAAGCTTGAGTATTTCCCGGGTTTCAGAGGATTCCGGGATCTTAATTCCCGCCTCCAGAATTTTGGCCCGGGCCACCAGGCCGTTGGAGCTACACATCTCGCTGAAGCTCATGGGGCCGGCGCCGAAGCCGCGGGTGAATTTTGGGGCGCAGAGGAAGGTGCCCTTGCCCTGCTTCTTTTCCACCAGGCCTTTGCTCACCAATTCGTCCACCGCTCTGCGGATTGTGATGCGGCTGACATTGTATTGTTTTGACAACTCGCCCTCGGTGGGCAACCGGCCGCTGGGGCTGTACAGCCCAGCCTCGATATCATGGTTCAGCTGATCTACGATCTGCGCGTACAGGGGAACGCTGCTGTTATAATTCAGTGTGGAATCCACGCACGGTCGCCTCCTGGTATTGATTATGATATACAATTACACAGAATGATCCTATAACATTCTATTTCATATATAGATAATTATATCATAGACAGTATGGCAGAGCAATATCATTTATTAAAACTGCAAAATAATACCCGCCGCCGTGTAAACAGCATGGGCCATTGCAAGGCGGGCGGAACCCAGGGACTTCAAACACGCAGAGAAACTGGTGGGCCCCCTCTCACAGAGCAAAAGGAGGCCCATTGACTTGTCTGCGGAAAAGAATCGGCAGGCGGATCCCGGTGCAGCGGGATACAGAACGGAACACTCAGAACTCGGCGCTTCCGGGGCGCATGTCCGACGGAAGCGGACACTCATAAGTGCGCCCCGCCATAGCGGCCTGGAATTCATCCCGCATGGCCCGCACCTTGTCGGGGGAAGTGGCCAGCTCGGCTCCAGTCAATGCCATGATCTTTGCCGCAGTCAGCATGCCGTTGAAGCACAGGGAGCGCTTGCCCTGGGCCACCTGCTGCCAGGAGTGTCCCGGGGTGTCCTTGGCATAGCAGGCAGTTGTGACCTGCATGGTAGGAGTAAACCAGCTGACGTCGCATACGTCGGTGGAGCCGTATTTTGCATGGGGAATCTCGGTGTAGGGATAAATGACATCGTTGATGACCTTGCCGCGGATCTGGGGGATCAGTTCCTGGGCTGTTTTACCGTAGAGATAGGAGAGGTTGTTGAAGGTGCTCTCCTCGGAACCGGCCGGGAATGTCTCGTGTATTTTGGCACAGAAGTCCAGATCCTCCTGGGTGTACGGCGTCGGGCCCACCTGCAGGAATTTCTCATAGGCGATCCGTTCCAGAGTGCGGTTGGGAATGAGCTCGGAGAGGCCGCCCTCGTAGAGCACCTCCACCCGGGTGCGGCTCATCATGGCGGCGCCCTTGGCGATTTCCTCCACCCACTGGGCCGCCGCTACAGCCTTTTTGTGGGTATAGGCCCTGATGTTGTAGACCATCTCCGCATAATCCTGAATAACATTGGGAGCGGGCCCGCCGGCGTTGGTGACGGCGTAATTGATGCACACGTCCCGCTCCACATGGCCGCGCAGATAGTTGGAGCCTACGCCGGTCAGTTCAGTGGCCTCCAGGGCGTTGCGGCCTAGATGCCCCTGGGAGGCGGAGTGGGCGGCTACGCCGTAGAAGCGGATGCGAAGATTTTGAATGGCCATGAAATTCATTGACCAGATATTGTTGTCGTCGCAGGGGTGCCAGGTGATGGCACAGTCGGCATCGTCAAACAGCCCGGCTTTGGCCAGGTAGATTTTGCCTGCGCCCCCCTCCTCTGCGGGACAGCCGTAATAGCGGACGGTTCCCGGCAGGGAGTGCCGCTCCATATACTCTTTCAAGGCGACTGCGGCAGCCAGCGCCCCGGTGCCCAGAATATGGTGGCAGCAGCCGTGTCCGGGGCCCCCCTCCACAATGGGGGTGTGGACGGCTACGTCCGCCTGCTGGCTGAGGCCGGGAAGGGCGTCATACTCCCCAAGAAAGCCAATCACGGGTTTCCCGGAACCGGCCTCCGCCACAAAGGCGGTTTCCATGCCGGCCACGTTCCGGCGCACCTGGAAGCCGGCCTGTTCCAAAAGTTCCTCCAGCGTCTGTGCGGAGCGATACTCCTGAAACGCAGTTTCGGCGTAGTCCCAGATTTGACTGGCGGCGGCAATGTAGGCGCTTTGTTTTCCCTCAATACTGTGAATCAGCTCCTGATGATCAATCATGAGAACCTTCCTCCTTCTCTGGGTCAGTCAGATCAGACGGGGCTTGCTGCCCCGGTTGTACTCGGTGACATGCGACAAAGTGCCCCGGCTCCACTTCGCACAGAGGGGGGGGGACTTGAGCGCATTGCTCGGTGGCATAGGGGCAACGCAGGTGAAAATGGCAGCCCTTGGGCGGATTGGCGGGATTGGGGACGTCGCCCTGCAGGATGATGCGGTTGCGGTGGGTGGCGGGATCAGGCAGGGGGATCGCGGAGAGGAGGGCCTGGGTATAGGGGTGCAGGGGCCTGGAGTACAGGCCCTCCTTGTCCGCCAGCTCCACAATCCGGCCCAGGTACATAACGGCGACCCGGTTGCAGATGTGGTGCACCACAGACAGGTCGTGGGAGATAAAGATATAGGTCAGCTGAAAACGCTCCTTCAGGCTGGCGATCAGATTTAAGATCTGTGCCCGCACAGACACGTCCAGGGCGCTGACCGGTTCATCGCAAATGACCAGCTTTGGATGGGTAGCCAGGGCGCGTGCGATGCCGATGCGCTGCCGCTGACCGCCTGAAAATTCATGGGGGAAGCGGCTGAAATAGGTGCGGTCGATGCCCACCATATCCATCAGACGATAGATGTGATCCAGCTGCTCCTGCCCCTTGAGTTGGGGCTGGAAGAGCTCCAGCGGCTCCTGGATCAGCTCGCCCACGGTCATCCGGGGATTCAGGGACGCGCCGGGATCTTGAAAGATCATCTGCATCTTTTGGCGCATCAGGCGCATTTCTTCCCGGGACAGGGTGCGGATATCTGTCCCGTCAAACAGAATTTCACCGGAATCAGCCTCCACAAGGCGGAGAATCGTGCGTCCCAGGGTGGATTTCCCGCATCCGGATTCCCCCACGATGCCGAAGATTTCCCCCTCCTCCAGCTGGAAGGAGACGCCGTCCACCGCCTTTACCACCCGCTTGGGGCCGGACAAAAAGCCGCCCTTGGTTGTAAAATATTTCTTCAGATCCTTGACTTGCAGCAGATACTCACTCATTCAGGGCACCTTCTTTCATGCCGTTTTCATAGCGGAAGCAGCGAACCTTCCGTTCACCGATTTGATAGAGCCCTGGCATCTCCTGTTTGCAACGCTCTGTGGCATAGGGACAGCGGGGCCAGAAGCGGCAGCCGGCGGGAAGGTGATACAGGCTGGGCACCGCGCCTTTGATCACGTACAGCTTATCCTGGGGATCATCCAGACGGGGCAGCGCCTTCATCAGGCCCTGAGTGTAGGGGTGAAGGGGCTGCTGGAAGAGGGTGGCGACGTCACTGTACTCCATCACCATTCCGGCGTACATGACCAAAACATAATCGCTCATTTCCGCCACCACGCCCAGGTCGTGGGTGATCATGATGATGGAGGTGTTGAGGGACTTTTTCAGATTCCGCATCAAGTCCAGAATCTGGGCCTGGATGGTCACATCCAGCGCAGTGGTGGGCTCATCGGCGATCAGCAGCTCAGGATTGCAGGAGAGAGCCATGGCGATCATGACCCGCTGGCGCATGCCGCCGCTGAGTTCGTGGGGATACTCGTCCACCCGCTTTTCCGGCGCCGGAATGTTGACCAGACGGAGCATTTCAATGGCCTTCTCCTTGGCCTGTTTTTTGGTCATGGACTCGTGGCGCAGAATCATCTCGCTGATCTGCCAGCCCACGGTGTAGACCGGGTTCAGGCTGGTCATGGGCTCCTGGAAGATCATGGCGATCTCCTTGCCGCGAAGCCTGGCCATCTCCTTGGGGGGCAGATGGGTGATATCCTGTCCCTTGAACTGGATGCTTCCGTCCACGATTTCCCCTTTCGGAGGAAGCAGGTGAAGGATGGACATGGCGGTCATGCTTTTGCCGCATCCGGATTCTCCCACAATGCCCAGCGTCTCTCCCTTATGAAGGATAAAATCGACGCCATCCACCGCCGGAACCAGGCCTCTGGAATCTTTAAAGTAGGTCTTCAGCCCCTTTACTTCCAGTAAAATTTCCTCATTGTCCATGGAAGAACCTCCAATTTCTGTGTGTCGTTGGTACACGGTGTGGGAAGAAAAAATCTCTCTGCACCCCTTGCAGGATGCAGAGAGATGCCAATTACAAAACGGCTGTATTGAAAGAAGGAGAATGAATTATGCCAGCTTCCAGGTCCAGACCTCGTAGTTCCACCAGATGAAGTCATCCATGGGGATCTCCGCAATCCGGGTGGAATAAGCCTGCAGGTCATTCTGGTGATACAGCCAGATGTAGGGCTGATCCTCAACCAGGGCGGCCTGATAGGCGTCAAAGGCCTCCTTGCGCTCGTCAAAGTCCACCAGGGAGTTTCCGGCGGAGGCCAGGTCGTACCACTTGCTGTCAGTCAGCAGGGAGTAGTTCTGGGCGCTTCCGGGCTGCAAGATAACAGCGCTCTCGAAGGGGTCGATATTGGAGCCGCCGCCCAGCAGACCGAAGTCAAACTCGCCGTTGCGCATCATTTCCAGAACGGTGGCAAAGTCATAGGTCTGGATCTCCACGTTGACGCCGATGGCACCCAGGTTCTGCTGGATGATCAGAGCGGACTGCTCGCGCACCTGGTTGCCCTGGGGCACCAGCAGACGGTAAGTACGGCTGAAATCAAAGCCGGCTGCCTCCAGCTCGCTCTTGGCAGCCTCGGGGT
This sequence comes from Pseudoflavonifractor capillosus, assembly GCF_016899775.1. Taxonomy (GTDB): domain Bacteria; phylum Bacillota; class Clostridia; order Oscillospirales; family Oscillospiraceae; genus Lawsonibacter. Next base: position 12,949 of record NZ_JACJJE010000053.1, on the reverse strand, counting down.
CATAGGTGTTGGGCACCAGATCCTCGTTGTAATAGGGGTGGTAGGAGGGCATGGGGCCTACTGCTACGGTACCCTCGCCGGCCATCAACTGGTCAACCATCAGCTGCTTGTCGATGGCCTTGTCAAAGGCGGTACGGACGGCGGGATCCTGGAAGGTGTCGTTGCCCTCAGCCAGGTTGAACTGCATGTACTGATAGGAGTAGGAACTGACAGACTTGGCCACCAGGTTGTCTGCGGACTGAATCGTCCCCCAGTCGGCCAGCGGCACGCTGCCGGCGCCCACCACATCGATGTCGCCATTGAGCAGACCGGCGGTCAGGCTGGCCGCGGGAACCACGCGGATAACGAAAGTCTTGAAGTCGGGGCAACCCAGGTAGTAGTTCTCATTAGCGGTCAACTCCAGCTCCTCACCGGCCGTTTCGCGGACAAACTGGAAGGGGCCGGCGCCCACGGGATTTGTCCAGAAGTCGGAATCGTTGATGGAGGAGTAGTCCCCGGTATCCAAAATGTGCTGGGGCAGGACGTACAGGAAGCTGCACAGAGTGGAGAGAACGCTTTGCTCGTCCATGGGGCCGTTCAGGCCGATCCGCACGGTGTGCTCGTCAATGGCCTCAACCTGGAGCTGATCGGGGTCGGCGCAGATGCCGTTTTCATCGGTGCCGCCCACACAGACAAACTTGGAGCGGTAATAGTTGTTCATCTTTTCGTTGGTGACGGCCTTCAGGGTGAACACCACGTCATCGGCGGTAAGGGGCTCGCCGTCGTGCCAGGTGGCGTTCTCGTTCAGATAGAAGGTCATGCTCATGTTGTCATCGGCCATCTTCCAGCTGTTGGCCAGGCGGGGCAGATACTCACCGTCGTGGGTGCAGGAGACCATCCGCTCAAACATCTGGTCAGCCACGCAGTTGCCGTAGTTGCCGGAGGTGTTGTAGACGTTCAGGGTGTTCCAGGTGGAGATGATTGCCATGGTAACCACTTCATCCTTGGGGCCGGAGGTAGTTTCTCCCTGGGAGGTGGATCCGGAGCCGGAGGCCGCGGGCTCTTCCGAGGAGGAGCTGGAGGGGCCACCGCAGCTGGCCAGTACCAAGCTGAGTGTCAGAACAGCCGCCAAGAGAGTGCAGAGTTTCTTTTTCATCAGGCATACCTCTTTTCAAAAATATTTCCTTGCAGGGCCGCAAAGGAGCTCGGGGAGATAACCGTCAACGGATGGAGGTTTTGGGATCCAGTGCGTCACGAAGACCGTTTCCGATGAAGTTGATGCTCAAAATGGTAATCATCAGGGCCAGACCGGGAGGAAGCCACATCCACTGGCAGCTTTTCAAAATGGTGATGGACTGGGCGTTGTAAAGCATGTTGCCCCAGGAGGCGGCAGGCATCTGAACACCCATGCCCAAAAAGCTCAGGGAGGACTCCAGGATGATGGCCGAGGCGATGCGGAAGGTGATGGAAATAAAAATGGGGGCGATTGCGTTGGGCAGGATGTAGCGGGCAATGATCACGCCGTCCCGCTGGCCGATGGCCTTTCCGCCTTCCACATAGTCCTTCTCCCGCACGGACAGCACTGTTCCATAGATCTGACGGGCGAACTTTGTCCAGCCCAGTACACCGATTACCACGGTCACCGTCACAATGGATGGGCCGAACATGGAGACCAGGAACAGGATCAGGATGGTGGACGGGATGGTCATGAAAATGTCGGTGGCCCGCATGACTAGAGTTTCAAACCAGCCCCGGTAAAAGGCCGCCAGCAGACCCAGGGGAATACCAATGGCAACGCTGATCAGCGTACTGATGATACCAACGAAGAGGGACACCCGTCCGCCGTACAGCAGGCGGGACAACACATCGCGGCCGGTGGTATCTGTGCCCAGAACGTGCTGTTCACTGGGGGGCGCGTTAAACGCCACCACGTCGATCTGCGCCTCGTCATAAGGCAGGAGGGGCGGGACAACCAGTACGATGATCGTCACTACCACCAGAACGATCAGGCCCAGGACGGCCAGTTTGTTTTTGCAGAAGCGTTTAATAAAATTACGCCATTCTTGATTCAAGCTGCACACCTCCGGGCAATGGTATTGCGTGTGTAAACTTATTCATGGCGGATCCGGGGATCCAGCACTCCGTAGAACAGATCTGTCAGAAGGTTGAAAATCAGAACCGCCACTGCTGTGATAATGGTGACGCCCATAATGACAGGGTAATCTCTGGAATTGATGGACTTCAGCATCAGGTTGCCCAGGCCGGGCCAGGAGAAGACCTGCTCCGTCACCACGGCGCCGCCCATCAGGAGGGGAATCTCCATGCCCAGATATGTCACCACGGGAATAAGTGAGTTACGTAAAATATGCTTGATAACCACCACGCGCTCGAACAGACCTTTGGAGCGGGCGGTGCGCACATAGTCCTCTCCCATAACCTCCAGCATGCTGCTACGGATGTACTGGATCAGACTGCCGATCATGGTGCTTCCCAGTACACAGGCCGGCATAATCAGATGCCGGAGCAGAGAGAGAAGGGTGGCGTCGTGCCCTGTGTCGTACATGCCGCCGATGGGCAGCAGCCCAAGCTGGACGGAAAAGATGCTCAAAAAAACCAGAGCCAGGAAAAAGCTTGGAGTGGAGGTGGACAGGAAGGAGAAAACGGAGGAAATCGTGTCCCAGATCCCGTTCTGGTGGCGGGCCGACTGGACGCCCAGGGGGAAGGAAACCACACAGGCCACCACAACGGCGGACAGGGTCAGCAGCACGGTGGGCCAGAGCGCGTCCATCAGCATCTCCATGACGGGCTGGCTTGTGCGGTAGGAGAAGCCCAGGTTCCCGCAGAAGAAATTTTTGATCCAAGAGATATACTGAATGTGGAAGGGATCATTCAGACCCAGTTCCTCCGCCCTTCGCGCCACCTCGGCCTCCGAGATGTTGGGGTCGCTGAGCAGCAGTTCCAACGGACTGCCTGTGGCGTTGTAGCAAAGGGCAAACACAACCAGGGTGATGCCGAGGAATGTTGGAATGGCAATCAAAAGCCGTTTGAGTACATATTTCCTCATACTAGCCTACCTTTCCATGCCCAGACTGGCGACGAGATATTGGAGTGGGAACGGGAAGACCGCCGGATGGGGTACAGGGGACTGCCTCGCCGGCGTCTCTTCCATTGCAACTATTATATTATAACATTACATAAGCTTTAATTGATATCATAACATTATAATAACTATGTTGGAATTATATCACCAATCGCCGGATAGTGCAATAGGATAATGCGAAAAAATGCAATTTTTTGTAGAATTTAACGAGAAGCACTGGCCCACTGCAGTGGAAGGACAATGGACAGTGCAGCGGGCCGGCTACCGGTGTTCACAAGAACGGGAAAATCGGGTGATGAAAACTCAATAGTCAAACTTCCACATATAGCGGCGGTAGGACATGGGGTGCATCCGCACATCGCCCATAGCCGCGATGAACTGCTTGGAGATGGGGTGGAGGAGCAGCGCGTTGAAGTACTCCGCCACCTGGGTGTCCAGACGGCCCAGGCCCAGTTCCTCCGCATCAATGATCCAGTGATGGCCGGCGAACTGGTTCAGGAAACGCTCGGCCCGCTCGTCCAGAGGGCGGGTACGGCCCACGCTTTTGAACAGCAGGATGGCCAGATCCTTGTCACAGGTTTCAAAGGCCCCATGGAAATACTCTCCGGAGTGGACAGGCACGCAGTGTACCGTCTGCATCTCCTGGAAGAAGCAGAAGGCGTCGGAGTAGGAAACCTCCCAGGCAGCGCCGCTGCTCATAACGTTCCACACAGTGTCGTCCTTATAGGTCATGGCAAACTGGGCCGCCTGCGCCTTTACGCCTTCGTGGGCGGCGCCGTAGATTTCCGGCATCAGCTCAAAGGCGGTCAGAGCCTTGTCATAGGCAGCATAGTGGTCGTACTCCTTCAACAGCCAAAAAGCGATCTTCAAGGCGGTGCCCTGGCTGTTGCAGTGGACAAGAGAGGGATCCTGATACCACTCGTCGGCGTGGTAGTAAGTGATGTAATAGCGGGCGGTTTGAGCGGTGAGAGAGTCGGCGTAGCCGGACAGGCCGATGGTGACGGCGCCCTTTTCATTGGCCACCTTCAGGGCCTCTACTGTCTCCGCTGTGGCCTTGGTGGAGGTGGCAATGACCAGAGTATTGGGCCCCACGGTTCGGGGAGTGGCATTCACAAACTCACTGCTGTTGTACCCCAGTACCTTCAGGCGGCTCTCCTGCCCCAGAAGGTAGCGGGCCGGATAGGAGGAGGCGAGGGAGCCGCCGCAGGCCACAAAGATTACCTGCTCCAGGCCGCCATTAGCAGCCAGATCCACTTTTGCCTTCTCCATGACGTCAATAACTTCCTGCATACCTTTTACCATCGGTGTGTTCCTCCTTTATTTCGCACGGCAAGCGGCGGTTGCGGCTTCATCCACCTGGAGCCGGGAGCCGCTGCAGCTGATAACCACGGCGTACTGATCCTTGGCGGCCTCAATGGACACCTTTCCCTCAATCACGTCCTGCAGAACCTTTTCCGGCGGACGTTTGTGCGGGTCGCCGTACCCGCCGGCGCCCGGAGTGACCACCCGAATTACATCACCCTTGTTCAGAGGCAAGCTGGTGGTCTTGTGCCCCATCCGGGTGACAGAGCCGTCTGCGGCCGCAATCCGATAAAACGCGCCGGTGCCGCCGGGAAGGCCGCTTTCCAGCCCCCAGGGGTGGAACTTATGCCGGTCGCCCAGGCCGGTGTACAGCACATTGTCCTGGAGAACCTCCAGTTCCCGCTCGATTCCCAGGCCGCCGCGCAGCTCGCCGGCGCCGCCGGTGTCCATCTTCAACTCGTACTTCCGGGCCAGAATTTTGGTGAACTCCATCTCAGTGGCCTCGATGGGCATGTTGGAGGTGTTGGTCATGTTTACCTGGACGCCGGAAAGCCCGTCATAGTGACGGGATGCTCCGCCGCCGCCGGCAATGACCTCGTGGAAAATAAACACGCTGTCTGTGCCGATGGCGCCGTCGCCGGCCAGAATGGTGGTGGTGCAGGCGCCGTTGCCTGCGGTGACAATGGTGTCCGGGAAGATGGGAGCCAGGGCGCCGAAGATGGCGTCGGGGATCCGTTGCTCACAGTCGATCTGGGCTCCAACCGGGCTGGGCTCGGTGGGATTGACGATGCACCCCTTGGGGGCAATGAGAGTCACAGCCCGGTTGATTCCCTCGTTGGCGGGGATGTCGTCGCCCATCAGGGATTTTACCGCGAAAAAAACCGCCGCCTGGGTACAGGGATAGGGCACGTTGATGGGGGCCTTGATCTGCTCGGCAGTGCCGGTGAAGTCAAAGGTGAGCTGATCTCCCTTCACAGTGATCGCCACATGGATGGGCAGGGGATTGGGATATTTGTCTCCGCAGCCGTCCACATAGTCGGTGTAGCTGTACACGCCGTCAGGCAGATCGGACACCACCGCCCGCACCCGGCGTTCGGAGTAGTCCACCAACTCCTTCATGCAGTCGATGAGGGTGTCGCCATACCGGGCGTAGGCCTCCTGGAGCCGCTCCACCCCGATGAGGTTGGCGGAGATCTGGGCGGTCAGATCGCCCTCCCGCTCCTGGGGAACACGGGTATTGTCCAGCAGCAGATCCATGACGCTCTGATCCAGCACTCCCTCCCGGCGAATCCGAATGACGGGGATTCGAATTCCTTCCTGGAACAGGGAGTCCGCATCGCCGGAAGTGGAGCCGGGAACCTTGCCGCCGATGTCCGAGTGGTGGGCAATGTTGGCAATCCAGCCAATGAGCTTCTTCCCAGAAAAGGCAGGGGCCGCGATCACGATGTCAGGCAGGTGGTTGCCGCCCCCGTGGTAGGGGTCGTTTGCAATGAACATATCCCCGGGTTTTACGTTTTCCCGGCCGAATTTGGCATAGATGTTGGGAACCACGCCCAACATGGAGCCCAGCAGTACAGCCAGGCTCTCCACCTGGGCCACGCTGTTCCCGTCCGGATCGATGACGGCGGTGCACACGTCCCGCCGCTCCTTCATGTTGGTGGAGTAGGCGCTGCGGACGATGATACCGAACGTCTCCTCAGAAATGGACATCAACAGATTTCGCAGAACCTCCACGGTTACTGTATCAATTTTTCTTCCCATCTTACTTCTCCTCGTCATGGATCTTCAGATTGTGATAACCGTCCACATGAATTGTCCAGCCGGAGGGAACCACCAGGGTGGTGTCCATCTGTTCACAGATACAGGGCCCGGGGATGGCTTGGCCGGGCACGAAACTCTCCCGTTGATACACCGGGGTCTTTACATAATAGTTGTGTCCCTGGAACAGCACCTGACGGTAGGCAATGGGTTCGGGCAGGTCAGCGTCCGGACGCAGGGGCTCTGCCGTCAGCTCCGGCTTGTCGATGATTCCGATGGCGGACACCCGATAGTTGACTACCTGAACCACGGCATCCTCCTTGCAGTAGCCATAGCTGCGCTTGTGTTCGGCGTGGAAGTCAGCCAACACCTTCTGGAGCACCTCGCCGGTCATCTCGCCGGTGGGTACCTGGATGCTGATTTCAAAGTTTTGACGCAGATACCGCATATCCAGGAAGTACTCAAACTGGCGGCGATCCTCGGGCACGCCTTCCTTATCCAGCAGTTCATTTCCTTGCCTGGCCATGCTTTGGAACTGACGGGACATCTCCGCCACATTTTCTGGGACGGCGGGCAGCACCATGGTTCTGGACAGGTCAAACTTAGTATCAGCCAGCAGCAGGCCCAGACTGCAAAGAGTACCCGGGTGAGGTGGGATCAGAACCTCTTTCATCCCCAGTTCCTTGGCAACCTCGCAGGCGTGGAGGGGGCCGGCTCCGCCGAAGGCCATCAGACTGAATTCCCGCACGTCATAGCCCTTCTCCACCGAGACGCTGCGGATGGCGCGCACCATGTTGGAGTTGACCACGGTGATGATGCCGTTGGCCGCCTGCTGGAGGTTCAGATCGGATTTATCGCAGATCTTGTTCTGGATGGCCTGCTTGGACAGCTCGATATCCACATCCATACGGCCGCCCAGGATCTTCTTCTGATTCAGCTTGCCCAGGACGATGTTGGCGTCGGTGACACAGGGATTCTCACCGCCCCGCATGTAGCAGGCGGGGCCGGGGGTGGCGCCTGCGCTCTTGGGGCCCACTTTCAGGGCGCCGCCCTCATCGATTTTGGCAATGGAACCGCCGCCGGCGCCGATCGTGATAATGTTGATCATGGGGATGCGGGCGGGATATCCCTCCACCTCCCGCTCGTTGGATACCTGGGGAGTGAAATTCTCAATGAGGGAGATGTCCGCGCTGGTGCCGCCCATGTCAAAGGTGATGATTTTGTCCGCGCCGCACTGACGGCCGATAAAGGCGGCGGCGATGACGCCGGCCGAGGGCCCGGACACGGCGGTCTTGATGGGGCAGTCCACCGTCTCCTTGATGGAGATAATGGAGCCGTTGGACTGGGTGACATAGGGTTCCACCCGGATACCAATGCCCTCCACGGAATCCCGGAAATTATTTACGTACTTTTTCATCACCGGGCCCAGGTAGCTGTTGAGCACGGTGGTGCTCATGCGGCTGTACTCCCGGAACTCGGGTACCAGCTTGCTTGAGATGGTGACATAGGCCTCTGGAAATTCTTCCTGGATGATCTCCTCGATACGCAGCTCATGGACGGGGTTGACAAAGGAAAACAGGGTGCACACCGCAATGGCAGTGACCTGCTGTTCCTTCAGGTAGCGCACCACCTGCCGAGTCTCCTCCTCGTCCAGCGGGGTGTCGATGGTTCCGTCATACCGGATGCGCTCCGTCACAGTGCAGTTGAGGCCGGAGGGAATCAGCGGGAAGGGCTTCTGCGCCTGAAGGTTATACAGGGAGGGGCGGCGCTGGTTACCGATCTCCATCAGATCCTTAAAGCCCTTGGTGGTGATCAGGCCCACGCGGGCGCCCTTTTTTTCAATCAGGGCGTTGGTTCCCACTGTGGTGCCATGGGCCAGATAGCCGACGGAGGCCGCCTCCGCCTTTTTGATTGCCAGTACAGACAGAATTCCTTGGATAATGGCCCTGGAGGGATCAGAGGGGGTAGAGCTGTCCTTGTAGTGGAACAGCTCTCCGCTCTCCTGATCAAAAACGGAGAAGTCTGTAAAGGTTCCGCCGACGTCCACGCCGATCATATAAGACATGTGTGTTCACCTCATTTTGAATTTCTCTCCACGCTCCGGGGTGTGTGGAGTAACACTTGCGATTAAATCATCATGTCATAATATAACATCATATTTCTACATCACATAGACTACCCCAAACAGAGACAGTTGTCAAGTGCTTCTTGTCAAATAAGATAAAAATTCGGCAAAAAAGAGAGGGAGAATTAGGAAAAGAGCCGTGCTCCCAGGCCGGGAGGAATTGGAGTTCCGCAGCCAAAGGCGCCATGGGTCAGGCAGGTCTGGGCTGAAAAATCAGCTGCCCGCTCCAGAGCGGCGGGGATCACGGCGGCGCGGAAAAGAGCTCCCGCCCATGTCTGTGCATCTCCCGGCTCCATGGCGTTCAGAATGGAGATCAGCATGGCGCAGGCAAAGCTGTCGCCCGCCCCCATAGTATCCACCGGCTCCACCAGGTGGGGGAGTTGGCGGTAGAACCGGGTTCCGTCAAAGACGGTGGCCCCCTTGCTTCCACGCGTGGCAACCACTGTGCCGCATCCCCGCTGGCACAGGCGGCGGCACAGGGCTTCCGTGGCCGCGTCGTCCAGCTCACTGCAGGAGAGGAAAGCAAAATCCACATAGGGGCAGACGCGGGATACCCGATCCTCCTCGTTCCAATGGTAGGAAAAGTCATAGCTTACCAGGGCGGGCAGCTTGTGGAGGGCGGGCAGCAGGGCGTCTGTGAAACCGTTATTTGTGGTATGGATCAGCTGAAAGGAAGAGAGATAGGAGAGATCGTCTGGCGTCAGCTGGATGGGGTGCTCACGCAACACACCGCCCCGGTTGCTGCCCTGGAATACCCGGTCGCCGTCCACCAGCGTGACCTTGGCAAAGCCGTTTTCACCGGGAAAGCTGCGGCAGTGGCCGCAACCCACCCCCTTTTCATCCAGTGTGCGCTGGACATGCTCCGCCACCTCGTCCTGCCCGAAAACGCCCATAAAATCTGCCTGAGCCCCAAGCTGTGCGGCGAATACGGCAAAGTTCAGGGCTTGTCCGCCGGGGTACATGATCCCTGTGTGAAGGTATACATCACAGACGTTGTCCCCAAGCCCCAGAACCTTTGGCATAAAAACACCCCCTGAAAAATATGAGGCCGCAAGTGCGGCCCTCTGCGTCGTCCGGCTGCCCCCGGACAGAAAATTTGAGCAATCGGCCAAAAGTGATATTATATAACGTTATATGCTATGGTGAGATTATAATATGGAGGCATGGAAAAGTCAAGAGCCAGCCAGGTTTTCTCCTCCCTTGTGCCGAACCGTAGGGATGCTACAATAGAACCCCCCGGCATCTGCACAGGTTCCCGCGGGAGCGAGAAGGGGCGAGCGCCGGAGTGAGGGAAAAGACGAGACGCGGAGGGAAGAGGGAGCGAGCAGATGTACCGCCTGGCTGTGTGAGGACGAAAAGGAGCTGCGGGAGTATGACGAGCAGATGAGCATCCTCTTTGTCACCAGCAGCGAGGAGCACCTGAAGGAGGGCTACCGAGTGCGGCTCATCCAGTACCTATTCAAGCCGGTGGATCGGGAGGAGTTGATGTAAGCTATCCAGACTGACCTGCACCTTTTCCACCAGCGGAAGTCCCTGGTGCTCCGCTCCGAGGGACAGGCGGTGGCCTTTCCTGTGGAGGACGTCCTGTACATTGAGAACCAGGATCACGCGGCGGAGGTGCAGACGGTGGAGGAGAACTGGCGCTTCTGACTCAACCTGTCCCAGGTGGAGCGGCTACTGCTGGCGGGAGTCTTCTGCCGCTGCCACAACAGCTTTCTGGTGAACATGGCCCACATCGTGCAGATCACTCGGAAAGCGGCCAGCTTGGACAACGGGACATCGGTGCCGGTGAGCCGGGGGTACTATGAGACGGCCAGAAGCCAGTTTCTCCACTATCTGAACACAAAGTGAAATTTTGTGCTCCCGCCCCTACGAGGCCGCAGGAACACAAAAGCAAATTGGGAATTCTAACACACAGCCGCCCGCCGGGATCCCCGGCGGGCGGCTGTGTGTTCGGTCGGCTATGGGAAGGTCAGGGGAGTTTCAGGGCAGCCTCCACGGTGAAGCGCTCCCCATCGTGGCTGAGATCCAGCATCCCGTGGTACTTCTCCACCACTGACCGCATCTGGGCCAGGCCGAAGCCGTGGCTGTCCATGTGAACCGCCCCAGATTGTGGGGACAGGAGAAAAAAGAGCCCCTGGTAGGAAATATTGAAATTTTAGGAGTAGAGGCGTCGCTTCAGCGGCGCCTCTCCAGTTTTGAGCTGGATGCGCTCGTGGTTGTAAAAATCGATATAGCGGTCAATCATCTCGTTGGCCTGACGGAATGAGGATGGTTTGTGGCGGTACCGTATCCAACCGAACCTCTGCGGGAAGGGTATCGCGCCAATAAAAGTTGTCCAGCCGGACGTTGGAATTGTTGGCAATGCCGGAGAACGTATAGCGCACCGGCTGGCCCGCCATGATCTCCTTGGGGCCGGTTTTGGTAATGGACACGCCGGTAGTCAGGCTCTTGTTGGTCACCTCAAATTTGACGATCTGTCCCTCATGTTCCAGATAGGCGGTGAGTTCCGTTTCATTTACGCCGTAATTGGCCGGAGCCTTGACCTCTCGGATGGTATAGCGGGAGAGGGGCAAAGGTTTGGACACGGCCAGCCCTCGGCTGTCGGAGCGGATGGTGTCCACTAGATTACCCGCCTTATTGTTCGATGTCTGCTGTGTCTCTCTCCGCCTCCGTGCTGGCCTCGCTGGCGTCTGGAGTGGTACCGGCGGCTCCGTTGTCCTCCGGGGCTTCCTCGGTGCTCTCCGGGGCCTCCTGTGGGACCAGGCTGGCCTCGGCTTCTGCCAGCGCCCGCTCGATCAGGCCCAGGACGAAGTCCCGCTGGGTGAGCTTTAAGCCGGTCCGAGCCGTTTCTCTGGCCAGATGGGTCTTGATGCGCTGGAAGAGTTCCTCGGGGATCTGGAATGCCATCGTTCTGCTGCCTGTCATGTTGATTCCTCCATTCTCATCTTTCATCTTGTAGTATTCAGTGAGCAGTGCTGCGATGTACTGGCTGGTGGTCATCTCCAGGCGGTCTTTTTCTTCTGTTACCCGGTTGTGCAGGGCAATGTCGATTTGAGCGCATAGGTTTTTCTTGTCTGCCATGGTCTGCTCTCCTTTCCTCGTTTTGCAACGCAAGTATATCCAAAACCATGGCGGAAAGCTATTACCAATACCACTAAGGAATGGGGAACAAAGCAAGCAATACTACTAACTGAAACATTCCTGCCTAAAAAAGCGAAAAGCCCCCGTTGGCAGTCCATTGTCCATTGGACTACCAACGGGGGCTTTTCGCTCTACCGTTGTTTGCTCCGGGGTTCGAGTCACCACACACCATAAAAACGGCCTTTTGTATCTCTGTCTCGGCTTGTGCTCGATTTTACCCCCTGAAACGGCTGAAACCCTTGCCGCAGCAAGGGTTTCAGGGGTTGCATCTTTTTCAGCAACCTTAGTTGGTCCGAGTGGGGAGACTCGAACTCCCGGCATCTTGCTCCCAAAGCAAGCGCGCTACCAACTGCGCTACACCCGGTTATGAAGTTTTTCAACTGTGGTCAAATATGGGGTCAGCGCCGGTTTTTGACCCGTTCCCGGCGAGGGGCAAAACTCCGTCGGCCTTAGCGTCCCAGAGGTTTCCAGGATTTTGGGGAAATGTGGCTCGAACTCCGGCCTCACGCTTCCAAATCACGTGCGCTACCAACTGCGCTACACACAGTTATAGAATTTTCTGATTGTGGTCATGTGCAAGAACGTACCTTCAAACGAAAACTCGCTTAAGTAGTATAGTATATTTTGAAAAAGATTGCAAGAGGTCCGTGGGATATGTTAAGATATTTTCGCAACAAAACAGAGAGGTGACACAGCATGCGCATGAGAAAGAAGCCGAATCTGGGAGCGCGGATGGAGCGCTGCGCCCAGTTTTTGATTGAGAACCCAAAGGAGCTGCGCGGTCAGTGGCGGACCCTGAAGCCGGAAGCCCGGCAGCTCTGGCTAGAGCTTGGCTGCGGAAAAGGCCGCTTTACCGCCGAGACGGCGGAGCAGAACCCGGACGTCCTCTACATCGCGGTGGAGCGGGTCCCGGACGCTATGATCGTGGCTATGGAGCGGTGCGCCGCCAAAGGATTGAGCAACGTCTTTTTCGTGGACGGGGACGCCGCCCTGCTCCGGGAGTTTTTTGCCCCCGACGAGGTGGACCGCCTGTTCATCAACTTCTGCGACCCCTGGCCCTCCAACCGCCACGCCCGGCGGCGTCTGACCCACCAGAATTTCCTGGTGCTCTACCGGGGGATCCTGAAGGACGGAGGGCAAATCCATTTTAAAACGGACAACCGCGACCTGTTCGAGTACTCCCTGTTCCAATTCCCCAAGGCGGGGTACACCCTCTCCGAAGTCACCCGGAACCTGCACGAGCACGGCATCCAGGGCGTGATGACCGACTATGAGGCAAAGTTCCATGAGCTGGGCACTCCCATCAACCGCTGTGTAGGCACTAAAGAGCATCTGGAGACCGAGCCGGAATTTCAGCCCATCCCCGGCCCCGACTTCCGCCGTGCTCCGGATAGCGAAGCCTCAGAAAATGCCGCCCCGCAATCGTAATCTAAAACTGGATAGAAAACAGCGCCGCCTGAGCATTGAACTGAACCCGTAAAAGCGGACAATAGACAAAACGCCCCCTGATGTAGGAAAATGGAAGTACTACATCAGGGGGT
>NZ_JACJJE010000052.1 GCF_016899775.1 Pseudoflavonifractor capillosus | reverse complement strand
GCCCCCAAAACTATGCTATAATATTCCTGTAAACCGCCGGGAAAACATTGTGCGGGCGGTGTATCAAAGCATTTCGATCTCACACAAAGGCCATGGCCTTTGTGTGCCGTATGGGTTCCCATACGGCACGAATCCCTGATCCCAAGGGGGTGTATCTATGCTTCCCATCTCGCAAATTACGGACGAGAAAGTGGCCCTGGAGATCGGTCTGCCGGATGAACTGCTGGAATTTGCCCGTATGGTCAACAGCGGGGAGCTGTCCGGCCGGGCCGATGTGAAGGTGCGTCTGACGGCTGACATCGACCTGACGGGACACCAGTGGACGCCCATCGGGTTAGGGAAGGCCCAGTTTGCGGGGAGGTTTGACGGCTACGGCCACACCATTTCTGCTGTGACGATCCAAAAGAAGTGGCCCGGAAACTACGGTCTGTTCGGCTATGTCACCGGCGCCATTCAAAATGTCACCGTCACCGGCACGATCTACAATCGGTCCGGAGAGCCTCACTCCGCCGTGGGCGGGATCGTGGGGGACCTCGCCGGCGGCGTGGTGCGGAACTGCGCCGCTGACCTGGTCATCGACAGCAACCGGAGGTCCCTGGGGTTCTTTGCCGGGGGCATTGCGGGCCTGCTGGAGAAGGGCGGCCTGGTGCAGAACTGCCGCTCCAGCGTCCGGGTGGACAATGTCCTGGCCAACTTCCTCTATCTCGGCGGTGTGGCGGGGGCCGTCATGGACTCCCGCGTGGAGCGCTGCACCTACACCGGGGCCATCACCGTCCTGGGCGGCGAGATCTACTACATCGACGTCGGTGGCATCGCGGGCAACGTCCAGGGCCGCTCCTCCGTGACCGGCTGCCTGCACCTGGGCGTCTTGGACGCCAGCGCCTATGATTTCAACTGCGCTTGCATTGGCGGAGTCATCGGCCGGGTGGAGGGACCCGCCGTCGTCCGGGACTGCTGCAACCGGGGCAGCGTCAGCGGCGGCGAGCGGGCGGTGGGCGGCATCCTCGGCGACTTCTCCCTGTATGACCGGGTGGCGGAGGACGCCTGCCTGCTGGAAAACTGCCTGAACCTGGGGGAGGTGGTCCAGTCGCCCGACAGCTGCAGCGCCTCCTGCGGCGGGATCGTGGGGGAGATCATCAACAAGGCCGTGGACCGGCCGGTACAGGTGCGCAACTGCGTCTCCCTGGGCGAGCTGAACTGCCTGGGCAAAGACGGCCCGGCCCACCCCATCACGGCCTATGCCGAGGGAGCCGTGTTCGAGAACAACTGCTATGACGAGTCCCTGCCAACCCAGGGCCGGGAGGATCTCCGGGCGGCGGTGGCGGCGGGCTGCGCGGCCAAACCGGCGGCCTATCTCACGTCAAAAGAGTTTTTAGAGGACATGGAGCAGCGCGGCGGGCGCTATGCCCTGGGGACGGACGGGATGCTCACCGTCCGGGAATTGGAAAACGGAGGCAACGCCTATGATGACGAATGAAGCCCGCGTTGCAGCGGTGATGGAGCGGGTCAGGGCCAGGGTACAGCTGAGGAAGCAGCGGCGCATGGCCGGCGTCCTGGTCCTGGCCGCCCTGGCCGCCGGGTTCGCTCTGGGCGCGGCGGCATATCACCGGAAGGAGGTCGGTTGAAATGGGGAAGAAAATTTTGAGCCTGTGCATGGCCCTGGTCCTGTGCCTGAGCCAGCTGCCCGTCACGGCACTGGCGACGGGAGAGCACGACAGTCACAGCAACAACTGGACGGAGTTTACGGCTGGCTCCACCACCCTGTCCGGCGGCAGCTACTACCTGTCCGGCGATGTAGTGTACTCTGGCACAGAGATCACTGTCAGCGGCGAGGTGATCCTCTGCCTCAACGGCCATAAGTTGAACCTGAACAAGCAGCATATTTCCGTGGGCAGCGGCGCAAGTCTTACCCTGTGCGACTGCTCCACCGGCGGTGTTCTCACCGGCGGTTCTGGCAGCAAAGGCGGCGGGGTGTATGTGGGCGGCGGCGGCACCTTTACAATGACCGGCGGCAGCATTGCCGGCAACACCGCCGAAAGCGGCGGCGGGGTGTATGTGGACGAAGGCGGCACCTTCACTATGGAAGACGGTAGCATCAACAACAACCAGGTCACCTCAGGTGGAGGTGGAGGGGTGATGGTTAACAAAGGCTCATTCACTCTGTCCGGCGGCTCCATCACCGGCAACGCCACTAGCGACGCAACTTACGGTTACGGCGGCGGGGTGTGTCTATACGACACCTTTAATCTGTCCGGTGATGCCATCATTCAAAACAATACGAAGGCTGGTGCCACTGACAACCTGTATTTAGGATGGAATACTATCAAAATCACCGGACCTCTGGGCGAAAACGCGCGCATTGGCGTGACCGCAGATGGTGTCCCCCGCAGTTTCATCAGTGGGTGGAGCGACAATATGGCGGGCGAAAACCCGGCGGACTACTTCTCCTCCGACGGTGACGCCTTGGGCATTGGTCTGAACGCCGACGGGAATGTGGTGCTGGGCAGCCTGTGCACCACCATAACCCTGAACCCGAACGGCGGTACCCTCCCGGCGTATTCTCTCGTGGTGGGGGCAGCCCTGCCCATTCCCACAAAAACCGGCTATACCTTCGCCGGATGGTATGAGAACCAGGAGTTCAGCGGCAACCCAGTGACGGACATCCCCACTAACAACACCGAGAATCTGAACTTCTATGCCAAGTGGACGGTCAACACCTACACCATCTCCGCCGATGTGACCCCCGCGTACGCAGGCAACGTGACGGTGAATGGTAGCGACACCTCGACCACCGTCGTGGCGGGCACGGAAGTTACCTTGAGCGCCACGGCCAACAGCGGCTACCACTTCGTGGCGTGGGTGGAGAACGGCCAGACAGTGAGCAGCAACAATCCCTATACCTTCACCGTCAATAGCAGCCATACCCTCAACGCAAAGTTTGAACGGCTCTATACGGTCACCGTCGGCTCGACGGCAGGCGGCACCGCCACAGGTGGGGGCACCTACACCGAGGGCGACACTGTTACCCTCACCGCCACCCCCGATAGCGGGTATCACTTTGATGGATGGAGAGTTGTTTCCGGTTCCGTCACCATTCAGGATAACAAATTCACTATGCCTGCGGGGAATGTAGAGATCCAGGCGATTTTTGACCGCAATTCCAGCGGCGGCTCCAGCACCCCCACCAAGACCCCCAGCCAGCAGGCCGTGGACAAGATCGAGAGCGCCAAGAACGGCAGCACCGTGGAGATCAAACTCTCCACCGGCAGCACCAAGCTGGACAAAGAAGTGTTCGAGGAGCTGGCAGGCCGGGATGTGACATTGGAGATCAGCCTGAGCAATGGCGTCACCTGGACCGTCAACGGCCAGGACATCCCGGAGAACGCCGACCTGACCGACCTGGACCTGGGTGTCACCCTTGACGCCTCCACCATCTCCGTCAGCGTGGTCAACACCATCACCGGGGCGGTGGACACCATCCAGATCTCCCTCAAGCATGACGGGGAATTTGGGTTCACCATGACCCTCTCCGCGCCCCTGGGCAAGACAAATGCCGGGTACTGGGCCAACCTCTATTACTACAATGAGGACAGCCGGGCACTGGAGTTCCAGTCCGCCGACAAGATTGCTTCTGACGGCACGGCGGAGTTTGCGTTCTCCCACGCGTCTGACTACGCCATCGTCATCGACACCGACAGCCATGAGCCGGTGGAGCTGCCCTTCACCGATGTGCCGGAGGGCTACTGGGCCTATGACGCCATCCAGTACGTCTACGGCGAGGGCCTGATGGCGGGCACCAGCGGCTCCACCTTCAGCCCGGAGAGCACCACCACCCGGGGGCAGATCGTCACCATCCTGTGGCGGCTCTCCGGCAGCCCGGTGGTCAACTACCTGATGGACTTTGACGACGTGGACCCGGCGGCCTACTACGCAGAGGCCATTCGCTGGGCCACCTCCGAGGGCATCGCCGGCGGCTACGGCGGCGGAGTGTTCGGCCCCGACGATCCCATCACCCGGGAGCAGCTGGCGGTGATGCTCCACCGCTACGCCCAGCACGAGGGCTACGACGTGTCCATCGGCGAGGACACCAATATCCTCAGCTACGCCGACGCCTTTACTGTGTCCGAGTACGCCGTCTCCGCCCTCCAGTGGGCCTGCGGCGCGGGGATCATCAGCGGCACCGGCGACGGTAGCACCCTCACCCCCCAGGGCGAGGCCACCCGCGCTCAGGCGGCGACGGTGCTGATGCGGTTTTGCGAAGAATACGTGACCTTGTAAAACGAAGGGGCGGCATTTGCCGCCCCTTCGCGCTCTTTCATAGACCTACCCATTCTGAAAAGGATTTCCTGCATCAGCACAGACAGTCTTGCGGGATTGAGAGGATCACAATGCTATCATTTACATACATGGAGAAATATGACGCCCAGGTCACTGAATTGCAGGGCATCCGATTTTGCTGCCAGCAGGTCAAACCCGGTCATAAAAAGCGAGCAACAGAACTGGCCGAGGCTTATCAGGCCAAGTATCCCCAGATCGTGGCTTTTGTTCAGAGGGGCGTCAGCGGCCTATATGGCGACATTCCGGCAAAGGTGCTGGAGCAGTCGCTGGGAATGCCCCTGATCGATTTAGATTGGAACACGATCATGTATCTGGAACACACGCTGGACAAAACCCACGCCATCGAAGTGGAATTCGGCGGGGATTTCGACCAGTTGTATCAGGTCATCATCGGAAAGTAGAGAATCTGTCTGAGATCGCTTGTGGCAAGCAAAGGGGCTCGGGTTGCATAAGTGGTTTCGCAAGTCAGGGGAAGTCGTTGCCCCTTTGCACGCTTCGATGGACGATGGATCTCTGGAAAAGGAGGGAATATTGCGTGAGACAAGCAGTCATTCAAAAGGCCGAGGAAAGGCAGAGACGGCAGCAGCCCAATCTGACCGGCATTCCCACCCAGATGAAGATGGACTTTGAACAGAGGAGCGGGCTGTCCTTTGATGATGTCAGAGTTCACTACAACTCTGACAAGCCCAGAAAGATCGGCGCTTTGGCCTACACCCAGATCCCACAGGTTCATATCGGGCCAGGGCAGGAGCGGCATTTGAGGCATGAGCTGGGGCACGTCGTGCAACAGAAACAGGGGATCGTGCGGCCTACGAAGTATATCAACGGACTGCCGGTGAATGATTCGCCATTATTGGAGCACTCAGCTTCTCATTCCATGTTCTCAACCTTTCCTTTTGCAAAAAGCAGCGGTGCTGACAATACATATCATGCAGTTCAAATGATTGCAGCCGAAGCACCTGGAGATTCCGCTTTATTTGATGCAACAGGAAATTTTGCAGATAATGAACCAAGATATCTTATAAAAAGCATTCAAATAAAGGAATCTGAGGAAAGCAAGGCCGCCACAGAAGGTAAGCAGCTTTCACAAGGTGGACAGCCTATAAAAGATGAACAGCCTTTAGAAGATAAGCAGCTTCCAGAAGGTGAACGGCCATCACAAGATGGACAGCCTTCAGAAGATAAGCAGCTTTCAGAAGGTGAACGGCCATCACAAGGTGAGCAAGTTTCAGAAGATAAACAGACTGCAGAAAGAAAAGAGCCACAAGATGGTTTAGAGAAGTCGGTTGAGACTGTTGGTTCGACCGATCTCCATAGTCCTGAAGTAGAGGTAGCAAGCGATGCTGAAGAAACGCAAGAATTCGTGCTTCGCTGTGAAAAAATAGGTTCTGGTTCCTCGGATGCACTTGTCCTAGAAGGAAAGGCCAAAGATCTTTTCAAGGAAATTGAGACTAGGTTTGATTATCAGCTTCGATGGATTGAAGAATACTACAATACTGTGATGAACCAGCTGCCCAATGTAGCTGAAAATAAGAAACCCCAATACCTCGAAAAGACAGAATTGCTCGCCTTGCAATTGTTGACATTACAAAGAGCGGCAATAGTATCGTCATCTAATTTAGGGGAGGATGCTTATACTTTCTTCAAAAAACCTACATCAACCGAAACAGAAATGAAATTGCCAATTTCGCAATTATACTTTGCTGATCAGAACAATGATAACTTGATGCTATCCTTGAACAAAGCCAGAATATACACTGGACTAATACAAGAATGGGTAATGAGTATGGTCCAAGGAACCGGTTCGCATGCTCATAACTCGGGTAACGGCGTTTTCGTTATTAAACCAAACACATCTTTAACAAGCCAATTATTATCACCCTGTATAGCAATGATAGTTACACCGGATAATACGCCAATCGTGTGTCTTAATAGCGCTACTTACTTGCAGAAAGTGACTGGTGGCAAAACAGTTGATGATCAATTTGCCAAAATGACCCAGTTCGAGCCAAAGAATAATGGCACAATTATTAGAATAGGCCTCCTTCCCAAATATATAAGTCCTCAAATTGGTGCAAGATTAAGGGCATTATCTATAGATGACCTAGCCCAATATACAAAAACTGCTGGTGCAGGCACTCATGCGGAAGTTAGAGCTGCGAATAAATATTTTAAAGCATATGGATCAAGTACAGTTCCTGAACAACCTAGCATTGATTTGCGAATTGCAATATCCAATAAAGCGAGAGAGGCGGCAGCCGACAGCGTGCACATATTAGATGAATTTGCAAAATGCCCACATTGTGCTACCATACTTGACGATTGTGATAAAGATGGTAAACCAAAATTGGGGGTTAAGTGGACCCCAAGTGTTATATCTGGAGGTGCCTCTGAGGAAGATATTGGTAAAGCGAAATCCGATGTGGAAGAGATTGCAAAGAATTTGGAGCAGGGTGACTCTGCAAAAGAGAGTATTCAAGCCGCAGTCCGCGAACTGGGTTTCAAAATAGTGGATAGACAATTATCTGCAACGCCGCCTCGACCAGTTCCAGATCCTAGACGCACCGGCATGAAAAGGCCGCACAGTGGTTCACCTTCAAAAAAAGGGAAGCCAAGATCTGGAGATAAGGTACAATAAGTTTCGCAAATTGTAAAGTAGATAAAAAGAGACATGGTTTGCGGCCCTCTGGTAGAATGAAGTCGCGACACACCATTCTGAAGGGAGACAGCAAACCATGTCCGAAAAGATTGTACAGCTGAACGAGGAAGTAATCAAGGGTCAAATCAAAGAACTGGTTCGGGGCAGTGTAGAGGAGACCCTCAACGAACTGTTGGAGGCCGAGGCGGAGAAGCTGACCCAGGCGGCCCGGTACGAGCGCAATGTGCAGCGGCAGGGTTATCGCAGCGGCCACTACAGCCGCAACCTTACCACCACTTCCGGGGACGTTACCCTCAAGGTACCCAAGCTCAAAGGGATCTCCTTTGAGACCACTATCATTGAGCGGTATCGCCGTCGGGAGAGCAGTGTGGAAGAAGCCCTAATCTCTTAAAGTATTGAGGAGCATGTAAGGAGGTTTCTATATGGATGCTGTTCGCGTTTGGCTTTATGCCAGTGCCCAGAATAAAGAGGCAGTGGATGCACAGCTTGCCGTGCTGAAAGAGGCCGCTGCTTCTAATGGCTTTTCTATACAGGGAATGAGCTGCGACATAGGATCTTCTTTGGATGCAGACCGCATCGGCTTACAAGAGGCAGAGCAAGCCATGATGGACAGGCAGGCGGACGTTCTTCTGGTTGAAAGAATATCCGTCATCAGCCGGGACTCCCATGTTGTGCTGGATGTCCTCCAAAAGATTGAGGCGTGGGGCGGTCGGGTTACTGCTGTGGCTGGGGGAGAACCGGATCTTGCCGCGCTCTGCATCCTTTCCAGTATGCCGGCCGAACCGGACCCCGTGTGTGAAGCCTGCGGCGATCTGGTTGATCACCGCTCGGACGGCTGTACCGCAGACAAAATTGTTTGCGACGGCGTAGTGTATGACCGGATCAAGGTCGGTGACGAGGCTGACATCTTCACCGAGCTGACGCAAAATCAGCGGTGTTCCGGCTGTTTCTCTAACGTGGGGTTCTTCCACCACTTCGGCTACGAGCTTGAACGCTGCCCCGCCTGCGGCATTTCTATGGCGGAGTGTGAGTGCGAAGCCGTGGAGCCGGCGGAGGCAGCGGGGTAATCACAACCCATGTGGGCCACAATAGGTGTTTGACAGATCGAGGGGGCGTGGATCTACCACGCCCCCTCGGTTGCTCTATCTCTCTGCATTATGGACTTCTCTCCGACAAGGCGCCCATTTTTCGCGTTCTCCGGTACTCTTATCCTTCGGCATCCTGGAACCGGGGCGGCGCATAGTAAATCAGCAAATCAATCCCGCCGTCGTCCTGAAAATCCACATCGACCGCAAAATTGTCAAAGGTGAACCACGGACAGGTTTCCACCAGCGGCTGCAGCTCTCTCGTGGAGAAATTGACCACCGCAATTTCAGGTGGAGTATCCCGTACATAATAGTGTTCACAAAATGTGTCCAGGCAGCCCTGGCATAGGAAGGCGCCGATGGCCTCCGGGTCAATGGCCTCTCCAGGTGAGATGTCCACCCGGGAATTTCCACGGTCCGGATCGGTCCATGCGTGCAGGTCTCGTTCCCCTGTAGCGATCCCCTCATGAATCAGCACGCCTTGGGGCTCCTTGACCTGCTGGCCGTCCAGGTCGTATTTATTGATGCTGATAGGGAGCACTTCAAAGGTATTTACGTTGATCAGGCCGACATTGTCCTGACCCCAATAGGTGGAAAGCGCATGATCATCACGGTTCCCGCAAAGGAAACATTCTTCCTTCGAGATCGAAGACACCAGGTCTGGATGCTCATAGTCGGAGAGATCGATTGTGGAAGGCTCCTCCTGCCCGCAGCCCATCAGCAGGAGCAGGGATGTCAGGATCAGCGCGCTTCGTTTCATAGCGGATACCACCCCCCAAGATTGATCACGTGCATCAGGCCCCTCTTCTGGCGTTTCAGGGCCGCCTCCATAACTTCCCGGGACCCGTTAGACGGGCGCTTGACATAGGCAATCAGATGCGTGCTGTTGTTCACCATATACTGATTTGCGCGGATGATGGCCAGGCGCCGGGGAACGTGTTCCATGTTGGGGGGGGATAAAAGGTATCATCAAAGCTCTCCGGCTTTGGGAACGGATGCTCCGCCGGATGGTATGGAAGCAGAAGGGTCAGGCGGATTCCCGGATACCGCACCTTCGCGCGACTGAGCGCCTGCGCTGCGAGAGAATCAAAGCGCCCATAATGCCCAACCACAAAATCTGTGATCCCATATTCGGTAATGTGGCGCTCCACTTCCTGCTCCAATGCGGACAGCACCGAATCCGACACATCCCGATGTCCAATAAAGAAACACGTACTCATCGTGAGATCTCCTCCCTATGTCGGAGCATGGAGTCCAATTTGAATGTGCCTGGTCACAGGGAGGACTTTGTGGGAATTATCCCTGGAGCCGCAGCCTTGACCAGTCATGTCCCGGTTTCAGAATGCTGCAGTTGCAGGCCCGGTTTGATTGTTCATATTGAAAGCCAGTTTGCCAGACTCGCAATTTGGGCAAAACATCCACTTCTTGATATGACGCAAATATGCATAGGTAAAATGCTCCCCGATGCTTTTACGCTTAGGCTTTTGCTCAGACATTCAGACGCCTCCTTCGCTCCCTGCCCGTTTTCTCATTCGATGTTTCCACCATACAAGAAAAGGCCCCTCATGACAAGTTCATCTCCTGGCCTTCTGCCTAAAAAACACAGCACAGTGCCCCGACAAATTTCGTGGCCACACCGTCCATATCCTTAAGGAAGGATGTTATCTGAAGGTGTCCAATGCGGCCATCTTTCAACTCAGACATACGGCGTTTCTGAAACAGTAAGGTAGCAAATTGAGATATAAAGAATTACCACATCTCGTCTCCATGCTCATTCAGCCAGTCTTCCATGAGTCGCTCTTTCAAAAGGTATCTCTTGACTAAAAGATGGAATGTATCATCAAGCTGGCTCAAAATATAGGCACTGACTTCAGTATCGATTTCCTCTTGATTCATGTTCTGAGATCCGAAATAGAGTCCGACAATAGGTTCACGTGTGCCGTAGTCATCAACACTAAAAAATAGCTCCAAGAAATAGTAGTCGTTGTTTCTTGTCGCTTTTTCATTCTTTGAACATTCAGCAATGATCTCAACAGAATTCTCAGTCAAGTAATGGCCCTGAATAACGTACCGTTTGGCGTAAATCGGTGCATCTATTCCTTCAATTTGGTAAGGTGTCATAGTTATCCTCCTCAATGCAATTTCTCACTACAGTGATCAATCAATATCGATTTTCGACACTCTCATTGTCATTTAAAAGGCCCGATAAAGCAAGTGTTCAAGTTAATTTAATGGATTAAAGAATTACGGTCTTTGTAATAATTCGCAAAAATCTTAGCCAAAACCAGTTCCCATAAGCACTCTTTTTTCGGTTATCCAAAAACATGCCTGCGCCACAAAATGCAACGCAGGCCCGATTCTTCAGTTTCCCCCGGACTGCAGAAATACAACCTGGCTAAACGATCTCTTACGCCCGATTCCGGTAATCCTTCTCGATTTCCTCCTTCCAATCAGCTCCAAGGGGGGCGCTGGCGCGTACGGCGGACGCAGCACGGCTAACCGCCTCGTAGTTGAGGCGAGTGCCTTGGCTGTCACTACGGTAGTTCACGGCTCGTTCAGAAGCAATTCCCAGACGGCCGGCTGTCTCCACCGCGTCGATATTAGCACCCAGGAAGAGGAACTCCCACCCATATTTCTCCTGCTGATGACAGATCATCTCCCGGACATGATGGGCGGAATAGCGGAAACTGGCATTCTCCATGCCGTCAGTGGTGATGACGAACAGTGTGTGTTCCGGTATGTCCTCGCGCCGGGCGTATTTGTGGATATTCCCGATGTGCTGGATGGCTCCGCCGATAGCGTCCAGCAGAGCAGTGCAGCCCCGAACCCAGTAATCCCGTCCTGTTATGGGCGTCACTTCCCGAAGCGGGAGGCGGTCATGGAGCACCTCAGCCCGGTCATCAAAGAGGATCGTGGAGACAAATGCCTCGCCCGTCTCCCGCTTCTGCTTTTCCAGCATGGAATTGAAACCGCCGATGGTGTCTTCCTCCAGCCCCTGCATCGAGCCGCTGCGGTCCAGGATAAACACCAGTTCTGTCAGATCTTTTTTCATGATAAAACCCCCTAAACTGTACTCGGTTGGCTTGTGAGTACAGTATAGAGGGCTTCTCTTACCTTTTGGTCGCCCTACAGGCGACAATTACGTCCGTAGGATCTGCTCCATGGTCTTGCCTTTGGCAAGCTCGTCCACCAGCTTGTCCAGATAGCGGATCTCCCGCATCAACGGGTCCTGTATCTCCTCCATCCGGACACCGCACACCTTGCCGGTGATCCGGGCGCGGGCCGGATTCATGGCGGGAGCATTCCGAAAGAAATCCCCGTAGGTGACGCTGGACTGCTCCAACTGTGCAATGTCTTCGCTGGTATAGCCGGTGAGCCAGCCAGTGACCTGATCCACTTCTTCCCGTGTGCGGCCCTTTTTCACAGCCTTGGCCACCAGGAGAGGATAGAGCTTGGCAAAGGACATTTCCGTCACATCCATACGGGGCATTCAGGTCAACCTCCCAGCAGGCTCTGGTCGAAGGCGAACAGGGCCTCATTGATCTCAAAAATGTTGTAATTCCGATGGGCGATGAAGTACTCAACAATGATGTCGAATTTACTGGCGTGGGAGAAAGCAAAGCCCGCCTTCTGGAGCATCTCCCGGGCCTCCTCCAGGGGCAGTTCTAAAGCGACAGCAAAGGCCATGGCGGTGGGCTTGGATGGCTTGTAGTGAATGTCCGAACGAATCTTGGAGAACAGACGCCGGTCAACATTCGCCCGCTTGTAGCACTCGGCGTCGGTGAGTCCCGCCTCGTCGATTTTCCGCAGGAGCATCTGGGAGAAGCTCTCATCCAACAGTTCCAATGCCTCGTCCAGACTGCCGGAGACGGCCGCCGGCTCCGCTTCGGCCTCCAGCATGGGAGCAGACGCCAGAACCCGAAACTGCCGGCGCCGCCGTTCCTCATCGCTGTTCGTGTGTTCTTCTACATAGCGGTCGTCAATATAAGCGGCAATATCGGAAAAGAGTTTACCGCTGATGGTGTACGCGGCCTTGTCAAAGATCACCAGGTATACCGTCATGTCGTGTTGGAGCAGGAAATCCCCAATCGTGTCCACCGCTACTTTCAGGGCCTGATCCTTGGGGTAGCCAAACACCCCAGAGGAGATCAGGGGGAATGCCACAGTCTCACATCTGTGTTCCAGGGCCAGTTCCAGAGATGAACGATAGGCGGAAACAAGCAGCTCCCGTTCTCCGTAGCTGCCACCCTCCCAGACAGGACCCACGGTATGGATCACGAATTTGGCTGGCAGGTGGTATCCTTTCGTGATCTTGGCTTGCCCCGTCTTACAGCCGTGAAGCGTTCGGCACTCTGCCAGCAGCTCCGGCCCTGCGGCCTGGTGGATGGCGCCGTCTACGCCGCTACCGCCCAACAGAGTCTCGTTGGCGGCGTTTACAATGGCATCCACCTGCATTTTCGTGATGTCGTTTCGGACGATCTGAAGCGGCATAGGGCACCTCCAGTAGTTTGATAAGGACATCATAACATAGTGTGAAGCATTATGACAACAGCGCAGATGCCCTATACTCGAATTTCTCTTTTTCAAACGCAGAAGATTACATGGCAGTTTCCTTTCATACTTCGCTGTAGCCCTGATTAAAAAACTTATTTGAATCCATCGATGTGGCTACCAGAAGTTTTGAGGAGCTATCGCTGATCCTGGGGGTGTCATCATATGGCAAGAAAAATCGTTGACTCTAATTAAACCAGCAGTTCAATGACAACAAGGTGAGTAAGCGGTATGATGGACACATCAAAGGACCGTTTCCAGCAAAACTTCAGACTGGATTTATTTTGACGAAATCAGAGGAGGTATGGACTATGAATATGAAAGACGCATTTCGATTCCAGAATAAACTCAAAGACCTGATGATCGAAGCCACTGAGATCCTTCAAGACCGGCGGAACATCGTCAAGGTCAAGACCACGCACCTGAGGAGCAAGGTCATGGGCGACGCCCAGGACGCGGTGGTGGAGGAAGTCGCTCCCAGTGAGTATGCTGGCCATGCTAACGAAGTGGCTGCCTTCCTCATGTCCATCCTGGAAGAGCGGGAGAAACTGTGCCGAGCCATCCATACCGCCAAGGGCGGACTGGATCTGGATATGGACAGCGAGGTGGGGCTGAATCGGCAGCGCCAGGAGTTGGCTGAAGTCTTCCGGCATATGACCACGCTCCGTAACAGCGAAAAGACGATCGCCGGCGGGGGCTCTGGCTTCCGATTCAACGGTGAGGGCAATCAGGTCTCCTACCGCTGCGATGCCACGCAGGTCACCACCATTGACTTTGATCGGAATAAGATCCGGGGAATGGCTACGGCACTGAGCAAGAAGGCAGATGAGATCTCCATGTCCTTGGACAAGTGCCTGGTCAATACTGAGGTTGCATACGAACCGCCCTTTGACATGAATGACAGCTTTGAGGTGATCCTCAGCGACTTCATCGAAAAGTCCACGGTTGCCTGACTCTTACGCCACACCTTCCGGTGTGGTGGGCGTGGCAGAATGGATAGGCAGTGATGATCGGTTCAGGCGCAGATGAATTATGAGGCTGCGCAATCCCCGCGATACAAAGGACTGCATCTGATGAATGCAAAATGAGCTCATAACTCATGATGATTGGCTCGTCAGTCGCTTCCTTCTACGTTCGCCGCAAAGCCGCCATTCAACAACACATTCGTTGTCAAACGCAGAATTCAACCTTACGCCCACCTGTTGCCAGACAAAATGGCATGATAATCTATATTTCAAGTCGCTGGCTCATCCCTAGGCAGGCAACGGTCCAGTTGGGCCGGGGTAAGCCCGTGGAGAGCAAGCGGATAAGGGTCTAAGCGGTTTTGAAATTCTGCCACGCCCACTGTACCGGAAAAAATCCCAGTATAAAATGACCTGAGCAGCAGGCGGAAGCCTGCTGCTCAAACGGAACAATATGAGAAGTGGAGATGATGATCTCATTCATCGGGACCTGGAGCAAGGCACTCAGCGCATAGAGGTTATCTACACTGGGAAGGCTCTGCCCCCGCTGCCATTTGTAGATGGCTTGCGGCTCCTCGAATCCGAAATACTGCTGGAGATCTCGAACCGTCAGACCACGGTCTTTCCGAAGCCGGCAGATATTTGCTCCGGTAGCCACTGGATCGATCACGGGAAACCGAATCACGGACATATGGATCGCCTCCATTCATCAGGATGATTTCCGCCGCAGCGGAATATTAAAATATAACCGATATGCTCTGGAATAGCAAGCGATCCTCTGCATTTGTAATGAGATTGTCATAAGGGAGGGCACTATTGGAAGATACGCATTTCTATCAGCACATTGACCGGCTATCGCTGTTCTATAGCTATTTCGTGTTCCTGGATACGGACGCTTATCTGGCAGATCAGCTTTTCATCAAGCATCAGGTGCGGGTACACTTCCACGAGGAATATGTACGGGGTGACTCTCCGTACCGTGCGATTTTCTGCCATGTGCGGAAACGTGATCGGGAGCGGTTCCAGGCAGCCCTGGAAGAGTTGCCGAAGAAGATGATGTTGCTGGGCTATATAGACTATTTGGATGTATGCCGTGCGCTTTGGGACAAATGTCAACAGCAGAGAAAAGGAGGCGAATTCCCGTGAAACAGTTGATACCATTGGACAAGCGCAGTAAGAAGGCCAAACGGGAATATCACGCAAAACAGCGAGGGTCTTGGAACGGAGTCAATCCTGTCACCCGGATCGTTCAGAGTAGAAAGGTTTATGACAGAGCAAGAGTTAAACAGTCGGATCGCCGAGATCCTGGAATCGACTAAAGCGGAGAATGGCTGTGGGCGTCGTACCGGTCGCCAATACCGCCGTTCACAGAGCGTCAGACATACAGATCGGCTCCTGTTTCTCATTCAGCACAGCGGATATGCGCCGAATATGGGCTATATCGTGGGGGATTATGAGAGAATAGCGACCTTGCTCCACTCTGGACTTCACATTCAATATATGAAGTCCAGCAGACGGCAGCAGTATCTGAAGCGGAATGGGAATCGGAAAGTCCGAAAGTATCGCTGTCTACCAAAGAAGGGAAACCAGTACCGCAAGGTGTTCGATTACTGGTGGGAACTCTATTGAACTGCAAAGTGGCGCCTGCTCAATACTTTCGTATCGAGTAGGCGCCGTTTTGCTTTGTGGTATTCCGAACCTGATCTCCGTGACTATCCAGCTGTCCCAGAACAGGATACAAAATCCGACTGAATGAAACTTAGAAATCTGACTGAATGAAATTTGGAAATCTGACTGAATAACGGTTTACTCGTACTCATACAGATGAACGAGTGTGAGTGCAAGGACGTGGCGCCACAAGCCACTAAAGGGGAATAAGTCGCCAAAAAGCCTATTTTGATTCTTCCATGATGTAATTTATAAAGGGTGGATTACACCACCGAAAATTACATCATGACTGCGGCTCATTTGTGGCGAATGAAAAGACAGTTGTGATGAAGGAGGGATGCCCTGCACCTGACCGTAACTGTCACCCCCACACATTCCCACAAAGGAGGCCATTATGGAACTGACCTACACGCAATGCGGGGACTACCTGATCCCCGACCTCGTATTGTCAGACACAAGGGAGTACCACATCGGCAAATATGGACGGATGCGACGCATCTATCTGAAGGAGCATCGTCCGGCCCTTTACAGTACCCTGCTGCTCACAGAAAAACTCTTTCCTCATTTGGCGGAGATCGACGCCGCCTGCAAAACCAGGCTGGACATTATCGAAGCGGAGATGATGTGCCAGGAAGGTGTGACCGAAGCACTGAAAGCCGCTGATCAGATGGAGTGGGTGCGCCGGAGGAACAGCATCCACAGCCGAGCCGAAGAAATCGTCCTGCATGAACTTGTGTACGCGGAATAAGCAGTAATGCCCTCACAGCAAGCCTTATAAGCCTGCCGTGAGGGCATTTTGCGTTATTTCAGCAACTTCCAGTATCCTTTGCGGTCGGAACCGATGCGCTCAATCAAGCCCTTCTCTTTGAGTATATTTATCCTCCTGCGGCATTATTATAGCAGCGCGATTATTCATCAAAAGCTCGTTTTCCAGATATTGTACGATTCGATCCATCACAGCGGTCATGGCCCGCTCTTTTCCCTGCTCAGACAATCCCACGCAGGACTGCAGCATGGTGACCTTCAGCTCGGTCCCCATCTCTTGCTCCTCGGCAGAGATAGAAAAGGTGCTGAGATTGCCGTATACCTCCGCTTTGGCCACGACCGTGTCCTCTTTCTTTTGATAAGGCACTCTTTCGCCGTCCAGCACGTCATAAATTCCAAGGAGCACATACCGACGGACATATGGGATGATCTTCGAGATGCTATAATTCATTCACGCTCCTCCTGTTCGTTAAAAAAATGCAGCTACCTGTCGTTGTAAGCAGGGCAGTTTTCACTCAATATAGCCGCTGATGGGCTGTACGTACATCTCGTCTTCCGTCACCGGCTGATAGCGCTCCCCAGAATAGCTGTCGCTCCAGCCGTTCTCCGCCCGGTAGATATCACCTGTTTCCGTGTCGTAAACGCGCTCATATCCCAATGTGGCGTCGCTCTGCTTCTGGCTCTGGATGTCCACGCTGGTGTCTCGCGCCTTCCAGGAAGACATGATCCCGTTCAGCACCTCGTTTGCATTTCGGCTGAAGTCCATGGCCTGCTGTACCACTTCCTGCCCCGCCTGGATGGTGGCGTTTACAAAGTTTTCCGAGTACTCCAGTGTGCCGAGGCTCTCGGTCAAAATGCCCTCCCACTCAACGAAGGTGTCCTTGGCCGCTGTGACCGCCATGATGTTATACGCCATATAATACCCGCCGTCCGCCTGGGGGAGCTGGTAGCCTACCGGCGGGCCGGCCGCGATGGGAACACTGCCAAAATCCACGACCGACGCGGCAAACATCCCCTCTCCCTCTCTGCCGTCTTCGGTGAAGGTGGCCCGCAGCAGCTCATCGCCCAGCGCGTGGGCGCTCAGGCTGCCGGTGGACGGGAAACGCTCGGTCACAGTGAAGGCCTCAAACTGGGGGAAGGTATAGCCGGCATAGCCGGGGCCATATTGGGCGGCAAAGTCGGCGTACTGCGGGAAGATCTGATAAAAATTCTCTGTAGATGGGCTGGACAGCACGGGAGCCTGGGCAAATATCTGCATATCAGGCATACCGGTCACGCCGGAATAATAGGTCCAGGCGTCCTTTCCCTCCTGACTGTGGAGCAGGATATCCGCCTTCAAGAGAACGAACATCTGATTGAGGGGCTCAGCGGGGTCCTGAATCCGGATGGAGTGATACATCCCTGTACCGCCGCTGGTGACCGTCCAGCCCTTGGGAATCTGGATGCTGAAATCTGGGGTTTCATACAGTTCCAAATCCACAGTCCTGGCCGCCGTTTCCGTGATCGACACCGCGGGTTCCCGGGAAGATGGGGCAGGCTCCGATGTTATCTGACCATCTCCCTTCGGCACGCTTTCGCTCTCCGGTTCGTTTCCCGGACCGCCGCAGGCAGTCAGGCCAAACAGGAGCAGCAGGGCCACTAAAATAGATCCTGTTTTTCTCAAATTTCATTTCCTCCTTATACAGCGACTGCCTGGCCTGAGCGTCCCACACCGCTGCGGACGGGGTGGACGCAAAAAACCGCGCCAGGAGATCCTGACGCGGTTTGTCGTAGGCCGGGATGCTGCGCCAGTATCTGTGGAAAGCGTAGCATAGATGGCCTTAAAATATAAGGTTACATTTGTCTCTTTTTTTATTTTACATCGTTTTTTTCGAATGACAGGGGGGGTACATTTGTCTCACGCCTTGAAATCCGGGCTTTTTTCAGGGGTAACGCCCTTGTTCTCCGGCATCCACTCATAATAGAACTGCAGCAGGCCGATCCGGCTCTGGGTTCCGGTCTTTTCATTCAGGCTTCTGATATGGCGATATAGCACAGGACGGGAAAGGGCCATCTGCTGCGCGATATCCTGCACGCTGCCGTCCGAGACCAGTAAATACTGCAGCACATCCCGCTCCCGGTCAGTCAATGAATAGAGGCTGGCAAAGGAAGAGAACTTTTCCTTCGGCGTGTAGCCCGCCGCCGGAGCCGGGGGCGGCGCCAATACGGCATGAGCCTTGACCGTGTAGGCAAACATCAGGATGCTGGCCGCGACAAACAGCACCAGCATGAGGACGATCAGCGTAATACTCCTGCCGGCAAGGAGCAGCGTCACCGAGCCGTTGGTAACCAGCGCCGCCACGAGATTATTCACCGCCCGTCCCATGCCGGCCCAGAGGTCCGGCAGGCGCATACAGGCAGCGAGCTCCAAAAAACTGGTGGTAAAAAACACGACAAAAAATCCGGAGGCCACATAGGCGACCGCTACTCCGGTCAGGAATGGCCCGCCCCACCGGAGAACAATCACACACAGCACCGAGAGCACCATCACGCAGTACATCATCAGCGTCATATATTTTCTTTTCCGGATATCAAAGAGGAAACCGGCAGCCAGGCCGCTCAGGGCCAGCAGCATACGGGGCCATTGCCCGATGTCCATCGTGCCCGCCGCATGGCCCAGGGTGATCGCGTTATCCAATGTGCTGAATACGCAGGCCATCAGGGCCACCAGAAGTACCAGGAGCAGTCCCGCCGGTATTTTCTTTCTGGACATTTCATCGGGGCGGAGCGCGGTTCGGAGCGGCGCCGTTTCATCCGATGCGAGTGCTTCTTTGTGGATGCGGCGTGTGCGCATGATCAAAACACTCAGTACCGCAAGGGAAACAGAGAGTACCGCGGCCTCCGCGATCTCTATATTTACCAAATTGTTGTTTGCGTACTGTAGCAGGATGCCGGCCGCGTAGGAGATTCCCACCAGGCCGGCTATGCGTTCGGTCCGGATCGTGCAGGCAGCCAGATAATGAACGGAGCCGCCAAAAACGCCCAGCAACAGAAACAGAACCACGCCTGCCGCAAGCGTGACGGAAAACGAGATGTGCTGTTGGATCAAAAATATGCAGATAATGGAGAGGAACGATAGGGAAAATATAAGGATCGTCTTGTTCCTCTCGCGGACAGAGCGGTTTATCAGCGGGTATATAAGAAATCCAAGGGCATTGACGCCCAGCGCATAATTTTGTGCAATGACCGTCTGGCTTTCCTCGACAATGCGGGAGACCATATTGACATATAGATATTCCGAACCAAGAAACACAAATGTAAAAATACTCAGCAATAAAAATATGGCGCTATGCGACGCCATAGCCTGCGTTTTCCTTCTCTCCATTGCTCCTCCATATGGCATGAGTATACTGCACTCATATCATTGCTCTGGCACCTGTAACCATCTTAGGGGCCGTTCTCGTTTTACTTCTTGTTTGTTGTCCAAGTGGCTATACTTTATTGTAATTTCTGACGGCCCATTATACCACAACAAGAAACGTCAGGGAACTACAACTGATTCCAAACACATAATACGGGAGGAAATATTATACCACAACAAGAAACGTCAGAAAAGTGATTTTCAAAGATCAAAGCCGATCCGAAAAATGGCCTCCCGCTGGTGTCCCGGGGCTGTGTGGTCCGTGCGTATCGGCCATAAAGTTTTCCCTTATAGTTTCCCTTACGCGCTTAACACAGGTCTTTCGGCGGCGGTACAATCCAACACAACAGCGGATGATCTTTTCCCGAAAACAAATCAAAAAAGACCACAACGCAGTCAAAAAGATACGCTAACAACGCTATCTTATAATTCATTTTTTTCCGTTGATAATACCATGCAACCGCAGTGATAACCAATACTTCAACGGCCATTACGCCGATGGTGGGTAACGACGCCGCTTGCAGAATGGTGGCAAGGCATCCACCAGCACCGGTCAGCAACAATGCTTTCCGCTCCAAAGAAAAATCCGTCAGCCTTGCCACGAGATAAACCCCTAAAAACAGGCGCAGTTCATTGGTGAAAAGGCAAGAAACCACCCGTACCCAATCCATCATATATTAAAGAAAATAAATTCATAGATTACCGCAAAGGTTTTTGTAAAAAACACCCTTGACAAATCTCTTTCCAAAATCTGATTGAATGGCAACCACTTCGGCTTACGCTGGATGATAGATTTTAGTGAAGTTAATATGTAGTAAACACCAACCCTAAACAAACACACTGCACAGCAAAAAAATTGCTGTGCAGTGTGTTTTAGCGGGCTATTCGTCGAAATTAAGTATTATTTGTTGCAGATTTCGCGTTTTTCTTCAATATGATGTAGATACATCAAAGTCATTGGCGGCCTCCATCTTGAACTTGTTCATGGCCTCACGGGCACTGGGGACAACCAGCTTGTTGCTGCTGTTACCGTTGCTAGACATAATTTTTGTCTCTCCTTTTCTTTTTGTCTTGGTGTTGGATATTGCCTTGGATGGAACATCCGCGTCTATCTTGTCCCCCGCAAACGCTTCTATGCGCTATCCGGATTTCCTGTTTTCGTCATTTTTCCATGCATTAGGGATGCGGTTTCCAATCGTTTAAATCAAACACCGGCCTTTGAGTCGCTCTAGATAAGTTCATAAATCTGATGCCGTGAATCTGCATACCAATGACCTCCCCTCCGCGCAGAACATTGAACCAGCCAAAGTCTTGTACCACAATGCAGGGATGTTTTCCCTATAAACAACTCAATTCAGAAATCAGATCAGCCAGCCGGTCTACCAAATGTCTACCAGGTCTACCGCCGGGAAGCCTTGCGCGCCAAGGGTTTCCGGCGGTTTCTTTTTGCTGTTTTTGGGAGGCG
>NZ_JACJJE010000051.1 GCF_016899775.1 Pseudoflavonifractor capillosus | reverse complement strand
CGCCCGCTCCCCAAAGCCCCCGTCCAGGGCCATGGACGCCAAAATCAGCCCCTCGCCGAAGGTAGAACAGGCCCCGTACAGGCCGAAGAAGGGGATTTTCTGCTCCCGGGCCGCGTAAGAGGAGCTGACGCACTGGTTGAGCAGGTCGCCGGCGAACAGATAGTCCAGCTGCTGGACGGTGAGCCCCCCTTTTTGGAGCGCAAGGGCCAGAGCCTTCTGCTGCATGGCCCGCTCGGACTGCTCCCAGGTGGCCTCCCCAAAGGTGTCGTCCTGGTCGACATAGTCAAAGCAGGCGGCCAGAGGGCCCTCCCCCTCCATGCGGCCTACCACATTGCCGGCGCAGAGGATTGTGGGGGGCGAGGCCAGTACCGCCGTCTGCTGTCCGGTCTTTTTTGCGCTCATGGGCGCACCTCCTCCCAAAACCGATAGGACCAGTATGACCCGCTCCTTGAAAAATATGCCGGCTGGCCGGAATTTTTGTGGAAAAAGGACAAGACGGATGGTATAATGAAGGGCGGAAGAATGGAAAAGTGCTGGAAACAGCGCGAGATCAGCAGGAGAGCTGTGAGAGGAGCGGTAAAACACATGCGGAACATACAGGAGATTGACCGGGAGCTGGAGCGCGCCCGACAGAAAATGGAGCGGTCCCGAAAGCTGGATGTGATCCTCCAGGACCTGAAGGAGCAGAGCGTCCGCCGCCGTCGGGCGGAGGAGGAGGCCCGGGCGATTTTGGAGAAAGAGCAGGGGGACGTGGAGGAGCTGGAGCGCATGTCCCTGGTGTCCTTCCTGGCCAGAATCCAGGGGGATCTGGAGAGCCGGAAGGCGGAGGAGCGCCGGGAGGCCGCCATGGCCAAGGCCCGGTACGACGCGGCTAAGTGGGACCTGGAGGATTTGGACCGGCGGCTCCGGGACTTTGCGCAGGAGAAGGAGAGCCTGCAGGGACTGGAGAAACAGTACCAGGCCCTGCTGGATGAAAAGGAGGCGGTGCTGCGCAGCCAGGGGGGCGCTCAGTCTCAGCGGCTGGGCCAGCTGGCCCAGGAGCAGGAGCACACCGCCGGGGAGCTGCGGGAGATCCAGGAGGCCATCCAGGCCGGTCTGGCCGCCCAGCGGGCCCTGGAGGAGATGAGCGGCGACCTGAGCGGCGCGGAGAACTGGGGCGTCTGGGATATGGTGGGGGGCGGCATCATGGCCACCTTTGCCAAGCACGGCTGCCTGGACGACGCCCAGGACGCCGCATATGAGGCTCGCCGGGCCCTGAGCCGCTTCCGCACGGAGCTGGCCGATGTGTCCTCGGAGCAGGTGCCCGATGTGGAACTGGGGGACTTTGCCGTCTTTGCCGACTACTTCTTTGACGGTCTGTTTGCCGACCTGTTTGTTCAGAGCCGCATCCGGGAGGCTCAGGAGCAGGTGGAGGCGGTGACCCAGCGGGTGGAGCGGCTCATTGTCCGCCTGCGGGACGAGCGGGAGAACCTGGAGGAGAAGCAGGGGCAGCTGGACTGGGAGCGGGAGCGCCTGCTCACCGCCCAGAACCGGGCCCAGCTCCAGAGCGGAGCGGAGACAGGGGAGGCGGTCCCCGTATGAGCGAGCTGGAGACCCTTCAGAGCTGGATTGACCAGAGCCATAACATTGTCTTTTTCGGCGGTGCGGGAGTGAGCACCGAATCAGGAATTAAGGATTTCCGGAGCCCCGACGGCCTCTACAATCAGCACTACAAGTTTCCCCCGGAGACCATGCTCAGCCGCAGCTTCTTTGACGCACATCCGGAGGAGTTTTTCCGCTTCTACCGGGACAAGATGCTCAATCCCGGGGCCAAGCCCAACGCCGCCCACAAGAAGCTGGCTGAGCTGGAGGCGGCGGGAAAGCTGCGCAGCGTCATCACCCAGAACATCGACGGCCTACACCAGGAGGCCGGGTCCCAGCGGGTGTGGGAGCTCCACGGCTCGGTGCTGCGCAACCGGTGCATGAAGTGCGGAAAGCCATACCCCACTGAATTTCTGGCAGAGTGCGAGGGGGTGCCCCGGTGCGCCTGCGGCGGGATCGTAAAGCCGGAGGTGGTCCTCTATGAGGAGAGCCTGGACGCCCATGTGCTGGAGGGAGCTGTGGCCGATCTGCGGCAGGCCGACCTGCTCATCATCGGGGGGACCTCCCTGGTGGTCTACCCCGCCGCCGGGCTCATCAACTACTACCGGGGGGACCGGCTGGTCCTCATCAACAAGACCCCCACCCCCTATGACCGGAGGGCCGACCTGGTGCTCACCGGACCCATTGGGGAGATTCTGGGGCAGATTCAGGCGAATGAGTAAATTTACCCCAGTAACGTAAAAAACTGGGCGGCTGGAACTGCTCCGGCCGCCCGGTTTCCCTGGAGGACCCCGGCCCCTGTTCCGGTCCGCTGCGATTTTGAAATTAGCGCCCCGTTTCCGGCAGGAACGGGGAGATGAGAGGAGCAATGTCTATGTTTCGTCCCTTGCGCCGCTTCAAGCAGGCCCTGTCCCCGGAGGAGTGCCGGGCAGTCTTGGAGCGGGGAACCTCCGGGGTGCTGGCCCTGTCCGGCGACGGAGGTTGGCCCTACGCCGTCCCCCTCAGCTATGTGTACGCGGACGGGAAGATTTACTTCCACTCCGCCAAATCGGGCCACAAGGTGGACGCCATTCGGAGCTGCCCCAGGGCCTCCTTCTGTGTCATCGACCAGGATCACATTGTCCCGGAGGAGTACACCACCTACTTCCGCAGCGTCATCGCCTTCGGCACCGTCCGGATTTTGGAGGAGGACGGGGAGAAGCGCGCCGCCATCGAGAAGCTGGCGGTGAAGTACGCCCCCGCCGACAGCAGGGAGAACCGGGATAGTGCCATTGACCGGGAGTGGGCGCCCCTGTGCATGCTGGAGATGGAAGTGGAGCATCTGTCCGGCAAGGAGGCCATCGAACTGGTGCGGCAGCGGGAGAGTTGACCCAGCCCTTGAAACGCCGAAGATAAAATGAGACCCCGCCTCACGCGCGGAGACGCGCTGTGGGGCGGGGCCTGTGCGTTTCAAGCGGATTTAAAAGACGGGGAATTTGCCCTCCATCCGACCGTGGGGGAGGGTGACGGTAAAGACAGTGCCCTCCTCCCGGCTGCTGCGGACCTCGATCTGGCCCCGGTGGGACTGGGCGATGGTGTGGGCGATAGCCAGCCCCAGGCCGTAGCCTCCCTCCTTCCGGCTGCGGGAGCCGTCCACCCGGTAGAACCGCTCAAACAGGTGCTCCAGGTGCTCCGGGGGGATGGGCTCGCCGGTGTTCCGCACGGAGAGGACCGCCCTCTCCTGCCGGCGGGAGAGGGCTACATCCACCCGGCCCTGTTCCCCGGCGTACTTGACCGCGTTGTCCAGCAGGATCATCACCAGCCGCTCTAAACTGTCCGGCTCTCCGGAGAGGGAGAGGCCGGGCTGGATGTGGCTGTTCAGTTCCACCTGCCGCTCAAAGGCCACCGACTCAAAGCGCAGCACGCACCCGGTGACCAGGTCGCTGAAATTGATCGTGCGGGAGTCCTTGGGCCGCTCCGCCCCGTCGTGCTTGGCCAGGAAGAGCATGTCCTCCACCAGCTCCTTCATCCGCTGGGCCTCCTCCTGGATGTAGCCCAGCCACTTGCGCTGGGAGGCCACTGTGGCGTCCGGGTGGGCGGCCATGATTCCGGTGTTGGCCAGAATCACCGTGAGGGGGGTCTTCAGCTCGTGGGAGGCGTCAGCCACAAACTGCCGCTGCTGGGTCCAGGCCCTCTCCACCGGCTTCAGGGACAGCCGGGCCAGAAACAGGCTGATGGCGAAAAACACCGCCAGAGCCGCCCCGCCGATGAGCAGAGAATTGACCATCAGCCGTCCCAGGGAGGCCCGCTCCCAGCTGAGGTCGGAGAAGGCGATGCGCACCCGTCCGTCGGAGAGCTGCTCCTGCTGGAACCGCAGACCAAGATTCTGCAAGGTGCCGGACGGGGCCTGGGCCTCCTGGATCTCCTGGACTGCCTGGGCCAGGGTGTCCTCTGTGACCTTGACCTGGCTGCCTTCCTCCAGGGTGAGGGTTCCATCCGCCTCAATGGTGACGCAGAACACGGGAATGGCCCAGCGCCACTCCCGCGCCCCGCCCTGGTCGGGCAGGTGAAGCTCCAGCTGGGGCGGGATGCCGTCCTGGCGCAGGGCCAGCTTCATGGCGGCGGCGCTCTCCCGCTCCAGCTGCTGGGCTGTGGAGATCATCAGGGCCCCGAACACAGCCAGCAGCACCACCGTCACCAGCAGCATATTGGTGAGGATAAATTTCAGCCGCAGCCTGCGCAGCATGCCGCTCTCCCCCTTTTTTCGTTGGAACGATTACTTCTGAGGCGTATCCAGGAAGTACCCCACCTTCCGCACGGTGGAGATGGACACCTGGCTGTTGAGAAAGACCAGCTTCTTCCGCAGGAAGGAGATATAGACCTCCACATTGTTGTCCTCCGCCTCGGAGTCCAGCCCCCAGATCTTGGAGATCAGGGTCTCCTTGGTGACCACGTTCCCGTTGTTCACCATGAGCAGGCGGAGCACCTCAAACTCCTTGAAGCCCAGCCGCACCGACCGCTCCCCCGCCGACAGCAGGCGGGAGGTGCAGTCCAGGCTCAGGTCGTTCACCGTGAGCACGTCGCTCAAGACCTCCCCCTGCCGCCGGGTGAGGGCCCGCACCCGGGCCATGAGCTCGCCGGTGTCAAAGGGCTTGGTCATGTAGTCGTCCGCCCCGCAGTCCAGGCCGCTGATTTTGTCGCTCACATCGTCCCGGGCGGTGAGCATCAGAATGGGGGTGGACACGTGGGCCGCCCGCAGCCGCTGGGCCACCTGGAACCCGTCCACCTTTGGGAGCATCACATCCAAAATAATCAGGTCGTACTGGCCCGCCAGTCCGTAATCCACTCCGTCCGCCCCGTCGTATACGGTGTCCACCTGATAGCGCTGGTCCTCCAGCAGCTGCCGCAGGGTCTCTGCCAGACGCGTCTCGTCCTCTACAATTAAGATCCGCATCACTGCGCCTCCTGTTCTTTGGTTGGTGTATGGGCATTATACGGGTTCAACCTGAAATCTGTCTGAATGGATGGCAAGAACCTGTTTTTCCTCATTATACTATAACCCGAAACGGGCGGCAAGAAAGATCGGAGGACGGCTGATATTGATTTCTTGAAATCCAGGGGCGGAAAAGAGGAAATGTGCCCCTTGACAAGGGAGAAAACTATGATAAAATAACTCTGTTAAACGCCTTGATGGAGCAAAGCGCCGCGGTTGGCTGTCAGCGAGAGGGGATGGTGAGAGCCCTCGGCCGGGACCGGGGCGCGGGCCACTCCGGAGCGGCCCGGGAGGACCGGGACGGCTCATCCCCGTTACTGCGGATGACAACGAGGGGTCCCCGTCTGGGGATCATCAGGGTGGTACCGTGGAAGACTTGCTTTCGCCCCTGAACCGGGTTCTGGATGGAACCTGGTTCAGGGGCGTTTTCGTTGGAAAAGGAAGGAGACGCAAGTGATGAAGCAGTATGTGGTGGACGCCTTTGCCGACCGCGTATTTGAGGGAAACCCGGCGGCGGTGTGCCTGCCGGAGTCCTGGCCCAGCGAGGAGCAGATGATGGCCATTACCCGGGAAAACAACCTGTCCGAGACGGCCTTTGCCGTCCGGGAGGGGGAGGACTGGCGGCTACGCTGGTTCACCCCCGGGGGCGAGATCGACCTGTGCGGCCACGCCACCCTGGCGGCCGCCTATGCCATCAGCCGGTTTGTGGACCCGGATGTGGCGGAGCTGCGGTTTCAGACCCTCAGCGGCCTGCTGACCGTGAAGCGGGAGGGGGAGCTCTACTCCATGGACTTCCCCGCCTACGCGCTCAAGCCCCTGGAGGTCACCGACGCCATCACCGAGGCGCTTGGGGCCCGGCCGAAGGAGGTCTGGCGGGCCAGAGATCTGGTGTGCGTCTTTGACGACCCCCAGCAGGTCATTCAGATGAAGCCCGACCTGGACAAGGTGAGGGCACTGAAGGGGGCGCTGATGCAGGTCACCGCCCCGGGGACGGGGACGGAGTTTGACTGCATCTCCCGCACCTTCGCCCCCAAGATGGAGGTGCCCGAGGACCCGGTGTGCGGCTCCGGCCACTGCCACATCGTGCCCTACTGGGCGGCGAAGCTGGGAAAGAGCGAGCTGACGGCCCGGCAGGCATCCCCCCGGGGCGGCACCCTGTACTGCCGTCTGGAGGGGGACCGGGTGATCCTGGCGGGGCGCGCGGCTCTGTACTCTGTGGCAGAGCTGATGGTATAAGGGTATTTGAAGGAGGAAAAACAACATGAAGAAACTCTGTATGCTCACGGCCGCGGCGCTGGCCCTGATGCTTCTGGCGGGCTGTTCCGCCCAGGAGGAGACGGAGCCCCTGCCCGCGAGCATGGATCAGGAGACCGTTCTGGCCGCCGGAGAGGAGATTTTGAACCAGCTTCTGGACGGGGAATATGAGGCGGTCTATGGGGAGTTCCGGGAGGACATCCGGGCGAACCTGACTGTGGAGAGCGTTCAGGAGCTGATCGAGTCCGAGACCCAGGAGGCCGGGACCTACGAGGGCATTGAGAAGGCGGACACCATCGGCAGCACCGAGGGGGAGGAACACGGCATCGCCCGCTTCCTGTGCAACTTCTCGGAGGAGGATGTGGCCATCAATCTGGCCTTTGACCCCGATATGGAGCTCATCGGCCTGTCCGCCGGGGTCCAGACCTCCGGCTGGAGCTTCTCCAATCTGACCGGCAACCTGAGCGGGCTGTTCGGGGGATAAGCCGCCGGAGGCCCGGGAAAAGCCGGGCTCATCAATATAGTTACACAAGAAAAAGATCGATATTTGGGAGGTAATTGATTATGCGAGACCCGAAACCTTTTGGATTGAACGAGCTGCGGGAGATGTTCCTGAAATTTTTTGAGACCAAGGAGCACCTGCGTCTCCCCAGCTTCTCTCTGATTCCTCAGAATGACGCGTCCCTGCTGCTCATCAACAGCGGCATGGCCCCCATGAAGCCCTGGTTCACCGGGGAGCAGGAGCCCCCCCGCCACCGGGTATGCACCTGTCAGAAGTGCATCCGCACCGGCGACATTGAGAACATCGGCAAGACCGCCCGCCACGGCACTTATTTCGAGATGCTGGGCAACTTCTCCTTCGGGGACTACTTCAAAAAGGACGCCATCCACTGGGCCTGGGAGTTCCTCACCTCCCCCGAGTGGGTGGGCCTGGACCCGGACCGGCTCTACCCCTCCGTCTTTGCCGGCAATGAGACCACCCCCGCCGACGACGAGGCGTTCCGCATCTGGAACGAGGAGATTGGCATCCCCGCCGAGCGCATCTTCAAGTTCGGCAAGGAGGACAACTTCTGGGAGCACGGCTCCGGCCCCTGCGGCCCCTGCTCCGAGATCTACTACGACCGGGGCCCCGAGTGGGGCTGCGGCAAGCCCGGCTGTACCGTGGGCTGCGACTGCGACCGGTATATCGAGGTGTGGAACATCGTCTTCTCCCAGTTCGACAACGACGGCGAGGGCCACTACACTGAGCTCAAGCAGAAGAACATCGACACCGGCATGGGCCTGGAGCGCCTGGCCTGCGTGTGCCAGAAGGTGCCCTCCCTGTTTGACGTGGACACGGTGATGAACATCACCCACAAGGTCACCGAGCTCACCGGGGCCTCCTACGGCCAGAGCCACGGTGTGGACGTGTCCCTGCGGGTCATCACCGACCACATCCGCTCCGCCACCTTTATGATCTGCGACGGGGTGCTCCCCTCCAACGAGGGCCGGGGCTATGTGCTGCGCCGCCTGCTGCGCCGGGCCGCCCGCCACGGCAAGCTGCTGGGGGTGAACGAGCCCTTCCTGTACAAGGTGTGTGACACCGTCATCCACGAGAACGAGGGCCACTACCCCGAGCTGCGGGAGCGCCAGGACTATATCACCAAGGTCATCCGGGTGGAGGAGGAGAACTTCGCCAAGACCATCGACGGCGGCCTGAGAATTTTCAACGACATGCTCGCCCAGCACCAGGAGAAGGGGGAGAAGGTCTTCTCCGGCGAGGACGCTTTCAAGCTGTACGACACCTACGGCTTCCCCATGGATCTGACCCTGGAGATGGTGGAGGAGCAGGGCATGACCCTGGACGAGAAGGCCTTCCATTCTCTTATGGAGGAGCAGCGCCAGCGGGCCCGGAAGGCCCGGGAGGCCCTGGGCGACCTGGGCTGGGCCGGCGTGGAGTTCGGCAAGGATGTGCCCGAGACCGAGTTTATGGGCTATGAGAACAACTCCATCACCGGCGCCAAGGTGGTGGCCCTGGTGGTGGAGAATGAGCAGGCCGAGGAGCTCATGCCCGGGGTAGAGGGCATTGTGGTGCTGGACAAGACCCCCTTCTACGCGGAGATGGGCGGCCAGGTGGCCGACCACGGCGTCATCGCCAAGAGCGGCGAAAACGGCTGCCTGTTTACCGTCACCGACGTGCAGAAGAACAAGGGCGGCAAGTATATGCACTACGGCAAGGTCACCGAGGGCACTCTGAAGCTGGGGGACACCGTCTCCGCCCAGATCGACGTGCCCCGCCGGAACGCCGTCCGCCGGGCCCACACCGCCACCCACCTGCTCCACAAGGCCCTGCAGACCGTGCTGGGCAGCCATGTGCACCAGGCCGGATCTCTGGTGGAGCCCGACTACCTGCGCTTTGACTTCACCCACTTCTCCGCCATGACCGCTGAGGAGCTGAGTGAGGTAAGCCGTATTGTGAACGAGTCCATCCTGGAGGGCTACTCCGTGGATACCAAGGTCATGGGTATCGAGGAGGCCAAGCAGACCGGGGCTACCGCCCTCTTTGGGGAGAAGTACGGCGACCAGGTCCGTGTGGTGGATATGGGCGGCTACTCTGTGGAGTTCTGCGGCGGCACCCACCTGGACAACACCGCCAAGGTGGGCGTGTTCCACATCAGCAGCGAGTTCTCCGTGGCCAGCGGCGTGCGCCGCATCGAGGCCACCACGGGCCTGAAGTCCCTGGAGGTGATGAACCGGAACCAGGAGCTGCTGTTCCAGGCCGCCGCTGTGCTGAAGGCAAAGCCCGGTGAGCTGCGGGAGAAGGCGGAGCAGGCCATGAGCGACCTGAAGGCCCTGCACCAGGCGGTGGAGCGCTTCAAGGCCAAGGAGTCCGCCGGTGAGACGGAGCGCATCCTGTTCGGCGCCCGGTCCGTGGGCGATCTGAAGGTGCTCACCGCCACCGTCAACGAGGCGGACGCCAACAAGCTGCGCCAGATGGGCGACCTGCTCCGGGACAAGGCCCCCAACGGCGTGGGCGTTCTGGCCACCGTCAACGGGGAGAAGATCACCTTCCTGGCCGTGTGCGGCAAGGAGGCCGTGGCCAAGGGCATCAAGGCCGGCGACATCATTAAGGCGGTCACCGCCATCTGCGGCGGCAAAGGCGGCGGCAAGCCCGACAGCGCCATGGGCGGCGGTACAGATATTTCTAAGCTGGATAACGCCCTGGCCTGTGTGGACGACTTTGTGTCTCAGAAGCTGGGACTGTAAGTATTGCTCCCAATCATTTGAACTGATTTGGGCGGGCGGTTCCTTCATGGGGACCGCCCGCCCTGCTCGTTCTCCCTGGCATAGGACCCTGGACGTGCAAGCGTTTCTGCCGGATTCTTCATTTCTTGCGGCTATTCGTCTGAAACCACCGCGTGGACGCAGCTTTTTGTAACCGTTTTTTCATTTTTATGTCATCAGTTTGACAAGAGACTGACGGCGTTCCGTGATATACTGGTTCCAGAAACCGAGGAAAGGAGGGTCCTGCTGTGAAAAAGCTGATCCTATCCCTGACACTGATCGCCCTGCTGACCGCCTCTCTGGGCGGCGCGGCCTTTGCCCAGTCCCAGCAGGAGCCGCTTCCCGAGGTGACCACCGAGACAGCCCAGGGGAGCGCTCCCGCCCAGGCGGACGCCTCCCAGTCTATGTATCCCGCCGTCCACGCCCTGGTGATGGCCATGACGGAGAACCACCTGGATTACGACCCGGAGGACCCGGAGTTCCTGTGGACCAGTCTCTACTATATGCTCAGCCTGTATGGAGAGATGGATGAGCGCTCGGAGCTCACCGACGACACCCTGATCCTTCCCAGTGAGGTGGTTCAGGACTACGCGGCGGCCCTCTACCCCGATGTAGCCACTCTGCCGGAGATCCCCGCCCCTATTTCTGAGCGCATCTCCTACCGCGCCTCGGACGGAACCTACCGTCTGGCCCGGGGCGACGAGGGGCTCTCCCAGGTGACGGTGGAGCCGCCCATCTATCTGAGCAGCGGCCCCGTCGTGATGAACGGAGCCCTGAAGTCCCTGGAGGACGGCAGCGATCTGCGAAAGTTCCAGGTGACCCTGGCCGCCCGGGACTGCATGTTCGGCTACATCATCACTGATTTGACATTTTCTGATTGAATTTCTCCTCTTTAGGAAGAAAGCCCGATCTGCGATCGGGCTTTCTTCCTGCTTGCCGGATTGAGAGGCCGGTATTTTGGGGAGACTGACGGAAAATGGAACCCACTCTGGCCGGAATTCGAGGATTGAACTGCGGAAGGAATGGGAAACGGCCTCACGATCGCTTTTGTGTCAAACAGATTCCGGCGACGGCTCCCACAAAGACAAGAGGAGCCAGCCGGACAAACAGCCACTCAAAGGCGTGAAAGAGTACTCCGACAACAGCGGTTTCAGGGTCGCTGTAATCCCAGCTTAAGTATGGACTGTTCCACACAAATAAGGCCGCGAAAATGAGTATGACCGCCCCGCACAGTGCAATGCACGCACAGCGGAGTATTTTCCGATGCATGTCCTTCCGCCGCGCCAGCTGCAGGTTGATGACCTCCAGCCTC
Organism: Pseudoflavonifractor capillosus; assembly: GCF_016899775.1. GTDB lineage: Bacteria > Bacillota > Clostridia > Oscillospirales > Oscillospiraceae > Lawsonibacter. The sequence goes on along the minus strand of NZ_JACJJE010000051.1, from coordinate 11,267 downwards.
TGGGAGATCGCGCTCAGGTCCTCGGCCTTCGTCTCGGCAACCGTTTCGCCGAGCAGCGTGCTCACAGGCGTCTCAAGCGCCTCTGATATGGCAAGCAGCATGTCGGAATCAGGGACCGACAATCCCTGTTCCCATTTTGAGATCGTCTGCCGCACCACGTTCAGCTTGATGGCCAGCTCCTCCTGGGAAAGACCTTTTGATTTCCGGATCGCTCTGATATTTTCGTTCAGCATGGGGATACGCTCCTTTCTTGTCAGCTCTATTGTACGAAAAACAGCCCGTTGCCGCAAGCAACGCAGATTAACATGGGGACCAAATCAGCCATACAGAACGTGACGGCCTGTGTAAATCATCCTACCGCGCAGAAGGAACGGCTGGATTTTGCTCTTGTTCTCCTGCCTGCGGTGTACTATAATGAAGAAACAAAATGATTTGTGTTTGAGGTGTGTCTGAATGAAGCCTGACATCCATGCATATATCCGCCCCGGTGCCCACGCCCATCTGGTGGGCATCGGCGGCGTGTCCATGTCCCCCCTGGCCGAGGTGCTCCACGGGGCGGGCGTAAAGATTACCGGCTCGGACATGAACGACAGCGAGTCGGTGGAGCATCTGCGCGCCCTGGGCATCCCGGTGGTCATCGGCCACAGGGGGGAGAGCGTCCAGGGGGCGGGCTGTGTCATCCGCACCGCCGCCGTCCACGACGACAACCCGGAGATCGCCGCCGCCCACGCCGCCGGCATCCCGGTCTTTGAGCGGGCGGAGGCCTGGGGGGCCATTATGCGCCACTATCAGAACGCCCTGTGTGTGGCGGGCACCCACGGAAAGACCACCACCACCTCCATGTGCACCCAAATTTTTCTGGCCGCCCAGCGGGACCCCACGGTGATGATCGGGGGCACCCTCCCCGCTCTGGGGGCGGGACACCGGGTGGGAAAGGGGGACACCATCATTCTGGAGTCCTGCGAGTACTGCAACTCCTTCCTCTCCTTTTTCCCCACCGTGGCGGTGATCCTGAATGTGGACGCGGACCATCTGGACTTTTTCAAGGACCTGGAGGATGTGAAGCACTCCTTCCGCCGCTTTGCCCAGCTGGTGCCGGAGGGCGGCATGGTCATTGCCGACGGGGACGACAAAAATACCATGGATGCCCTGAAGGACCTGGGAAAGCCCATGCTCACCTTTGGGCTGGAACAGGGAGATATCCACGCGGCCGGTCTCACCTATGAGAAGGGGGTGGGCTCCTTCGACCTGATCTACCGGGGAGAGGACCTGGGCCGGATTACTCTCCGGGTCCCGGGGGTCCACAATGTGCGCAACGCCCTGGCGGCCGCCGGGGCCGCCCTCCAGCTGAGGGTGCCCTTTGCCGCCATTCAGGAGGGGCTCCACGCCTTTACCGGGGCGGGCCGCCGCTTTGAGCGGAAAGGGGAGTACCACGGGGCGGTGCTCTATGACGACTATGCCCACCACCCCGGGGAGCTGCGGGCCCTGCTGTCCACCGTGAAAACCCTGGGGTACGACCGGGTGGTCTGTGCCTTCCAGCCCCACACCTACTCCCGGACCAAGGAGCTCTTTGACGACTTTGTGGAGGTGCTCAAACTGCCGGACAAGGTGCTCCTGGCGGAGATCTTTGCAGCCCGGGAGACGGACACCCTAGGGATCTCCTCCAAAGACCTGGCCGACCGCATTCCCAGAGCGGAGTACTGTCCCACCCTGGAGGATGTGACCGACCGCCTGGCCCAGCTGGCACAGCCGGGGGACCTGCTCCTCACCGTGGGCGCGGGGGACATCCATGTGGCGGGAGAGCGCCTGCTGGAGCGAACGGAATAATAGAAAAGGCCATGGTTCTGGCAATACAGGGAAAATTTCAAAGGGCGCGGCCATTTGGCCGCGCCCTTCTGTTTTGTGAGTCCGCCGATTAAGCGCGCTCCAACTCCCCGCGGATGGCCTCAAACACCGCATCGCCGTCCTGGCACATGACCAGCAGGACGGTGCCGTCCTCCAAGGTCTCCAGCTGGGCCTCCTGAGCCACCTGGTACTGGTCGGGCAGGTAGAACTCAAAGCTGCTCTGCTGCCGGTCCACATAGCCCTGGAGGGCCTCCCGCACCGCGTCCGTTTTGCCCTGTACCGGCTGGACGGCGGCGATGGCGTATGCCTGGGTGTTCATCACGGATACGCTGGCTCCGAAGGCCTCCACGTCCTCCTCCGCCAGCCCCAGAGACTCCAGAGCCAGCGCGGAGGTCCCGTCCTCCGGATCAAATCGGCTGATTACCGGGTTGTACTCCACCATTTCGCCGCCGTGGTTTGTGATGGCCTGGACGTACAGGTCGGTCCACTCCTCCGCCGTACGCTCCGGCTCCCTGCCGGAGCAGCCGGTCAGGGCGGCCAGGGCCAGCGCCGCGGCGCATAAGAGCGCAGCTCTCTTTTTCATCAGCAATCCTCCCATGCTGCAAAAATCAGGGCCGCCGGACAGTGGTCCGGCGGCCCGTTGTTGGCAGGATGCCCGCTTTCACAGCGCTTTATTCATGGTGCGGGAACAGCAGCTGGACGGAGGTCCCCCGGCCCACCTGGCTGTCCATGTGGATCTGGGCTCCGTGGAGGGAGGCCCCGTGCTTCACAATAGACAGACCCAGCCCGGTGCCGCCGATCTCCTTGGAGTGGCTCTTGTCCACCCGGTAGAACCGCTCGAACACCCGGGACTGGTCCTCCACCGGAATGCCGATGCCGGTGTCTTCCACGGTGACCTCGGCCGACCCGTCGTCGGCGGGGGCCACCGTCACATTGACGGTGCCGCCCGGATGGTTGTACTTGATGGCGTTGTCACACAGGTTGTACACCATCTCGTCCAGCACGCTGGGGATGCCGCGCACCTCCACCGACAGGCCCATCACCTTCAGAGTGACTCCGGCCTTCTGGGCGGCGGAGTCCAGCCGCCGGGCCACGTCCTGGGCGACGGAGAGGAGATTCACCGGCTCCCGCTCCAGGCTCTCGGCCCCCTCGTCCAGCCGGGAGAGGCGGATGATGTCCTCCACCAGGGCGATGAGGCGCTGGGCCTCCTGGTAGATGTCGCCGGCAAAGCTCTGGATGTCCTCGGGCTTGACCATGCCGCTCTGCATGATCTCTGCGATGCCGGAGATGGAGGTGAGGGGGGTTTTCAGCTCGTGGGAGACATTGGCGGTGAACTCCCGCCGCAGCTCGTCCCGCTGTTCCTGCTCGGTCACATCCAGAAGCACCAGCACCGCGCCGGCGGGTTTTCCGTCGGCCAGCACCGGGTTGGCCAGCAGTTTGCAGTACCGGCCGTTCAGATGGAGCATCTGCTGGCTGCGCTTGCCCGAGAGGGCCTCGTCCACCGCCTGGCGGAAGGGCTCCTCCCGGTTGAGCACCAGCACATTGACTTCGCCCTCCGGCTCCTCCACGCCCAGCAGGCGCAGAGCGCCCGAGTTGTGGGAGAGCACGTGGCCCTGCCGGTCCAGAAGCAGAAAGCCCTCGGACATGTTGTCGGTGAGGGCGGCAAACTCGGTCTGCCGCTGCTTGAGCAGATTCATCTGCTGCTGGATGGTGTCGTTCTGCCGCTTCAGGCGGGAGAGGAGGGGGGTGAGCTCGTCGTAGGTCTCACAGTCCTCCGGGTGCTCCAGATCCAGGCTCAGAATCGGCTTGATCAGCCCCTTGGACAGCCGGGAGGCCAGCACCGCCGAGAGCAGCAGAGACAGAACCAGGATGATCAAAATGGGCTGGATCATGGAGATGAGCAGCAGCCCCACCGTCTTCTGGGCGCTGGCCAGACGGATCACCGTCCCGTCGGAGAGCCGCTGGGTGACATACAGGGTCTGCTCCGACAGAGTGGAGGAGAAGCGCTGGGCGGTGCCCGTCTCAGAGGTCAGGGCCTCCCGGATCTCCTCCCGGTCGGCGTGGTTCTCCATGGTGGAGGCGTCCGCCTCATTGTCGTAGAGGACTGTGCCGTCGGCGGCCACCCAGGTCACCCGGCTGGTGGTGTGCAGGCCGTTGAGGTAATCCATGCCGTCCAGCTCCACCCCGCGGGACACCAGCCAGGTCTCGCTCTCCAGCTCGGTCATCATCTGGTCGCTGAAATACTGGTACAGCATCCCCATAAAGAGGGCAATGGACAGTACCATCACCGATACTGCCACTGCCATGGAAGTACGAAAGAGTTTTGCCGTCATGTCCGCTCCTTATTCGTTCCGGGCCGTGCCCGCTGAAAGGTCTGTGCTGATCTTATAACCGATGCCCCGCACCGTCTCGATGCAGTCCCCAGAGTGTCCCAGCTTCTGCCGCAGGGTGCGGATGTGCACATCCACCGTGCGGCTGGCCCCGTCGAACTCATAGCCCCAGATGGTGTTGAGCAGCTGGTCCCGGGTAAAGACGGTGCCCGCCCGCTCCAGCAGGAGGCAGAGCACCTGAAACTCCTTCAGGGTCAGGGTGACCTCCCGGTCCCCGTCCCGGACGATGTGCCGGGCCGGGTCCACAAAGAGGGAACCCAGGGAGTAGGTCTTTTCCTTGGGGGCCTCCTGCCCGCCGTGGCGCAGGGCGGCCCGGATGCGGGCCATCAGCTCCATCATGCCGAAGGGCTTGGCCACATAGTCGTCGGCCCCCTCATCCAGGCCCAGCACCTTGTCATACTCGGTGCTTTTGGCGGTGAGCATGATAATAGGCACGCCCTTGGTGGCCGGCAGGGAGCGCAGGCGCTTGAGCACCTGGAGCCCGTCCTCCTCCGGCAGCATGATGTCCAACAGGACCAGCTCCGGTGTCTTCTGCTCCAGCGCCTCCCAGAACTGGGACGGGCGCTCGAAGCCCTCGGCCTCCATGCCCTGGCTTTGGATGGTGTAGACCACCAGCTTCCGGATGCTGGCGTCGTCCTCCAGTATATAGATCACGGCGTTTCAACCCCTTACATGTATCTGATTGAGAAGGAGCGGGCGTCGTCCGTCCGCTCCTAAAATATATTTGATTAGTCCTCGCTGTGCTGTCCGGTGAGGGAGTACTCCACCCACTGGGCGATGTTCACCGCATGGTCGCCGATGCGCTCCAGGTACTTGGCGATCATCAGCAGGTCGATGCACACCTCGCCGTCGTCCCCCTGGCCGATGAGGCGGATCAGCTCGTTCTTCACGTTCAGGAACAGCTCGTCGATCTCGTCGTCCTTGCGGACCACGCTCTGGGCCAGCTCCAGGTTTTTGCGCACATAGGAGTCAATGCTGTCGGTGACCATGCCGATGACGCTGCGGGCCATCTCCGCAATGGACACCCGGCTGGTGAGGGGACTGTCGGCAATGAAGCGGGTGATCTCGGCGATGTCCGCGGCCTGGTCGCCGATGCGCTCCATATCGGAGATCATCTTCAGGGCCGCCGAAATGGCACGCAGGTCACTGGCCACCGGCTGCTGCTGCAGCAGCAGCTTCATGCACAGGTTTTCAATGTCCCGCTCCTTCTGATCGATCTCCCGCTCGGCCGCCATGGCGGATTCCCGAAGATCGTCGTCCTGATCCAGCAGGGCCTTGGTGGCGGCGGAGATACCCTCCTCGCACAGTGCGCCCATCCGGATGAGCTCTACATTCAGCTGCTCCAGCTGTTCGTTGAATTTGTCCCGCATTATCCGAACCTCCCGGTGATGTAGTCTTCCGTCTTCTTGTTCTTGGGCATGGAGAACATCTGCTCGGTGTCGCCGAACTCCACCAGCTCTCCCAGCAGGAAGAAGGCGGTTTTGTCGGAAATACGGGCGGCCTGCTGCATGTTGTGGGTGACCATGATGATAGTATAATCCTTTTTCAGCTCGGCGGCAAGATCTTCGATCTTAGAAGTGGAGATAGGGTCCAGCGCGGAGGTGGACTCGTCCATGAGCAGGACGTCCGGCTTGACGGCCAGGGCCCGGGCGATGCACAGGCGCTGCTGCTGGCCGCCGGACAGGCCCAGAGCGGACTTCTTCAGGCGGTCCTTCACCTCGTCCCAGATGGCGGCCCCCCGCAGGGACTCCTCCACGATCTCGTCCAGCTTTACCTTGCTGCGGATGCCGTGGGTGCGGGGACCGTAGGCCACGTTGTCATAGATGGACATGGGGAAGGGATTGGCCTTCTGGAACACCATGCCGATCTGCTTGCGCAGCCAGGTGGTGTCCACGCCGGGGTCGTAGATGTTCTGACCGCCGTAGTTGATCTCCCCCTCGATGCGGATGCCCTCCACCAGGTCGTTCATGCGGTTGAGGGTCTTCAGGAAGGTGGACTTGCCGCAGCCGGAGGGGCCGATGAGGGCGGTGATTTCGTGCTCGGGGATCTCGATATTCACATCGTGGAGGGCGTGGTGGGCCCCGTACCACAGATTTAAATTCTTGGCTTCAATGATGGTGGACATATTCTGATTCTCCCTATTCCGAATTATTTCTTGAGCTTGCGGCCCACCAGGCTGGCGGACAGGTTGATGACCAGGGTCAGCACCATCAGGATGGTGGCGATGGCGAAGGCCACGTCGGTCTCGCCACGCTCGCTGGCATAGACGTACAGGGCTACGGTCAGGCTGGCGGAGGAGGACTCCAACGAAGAGAAGAAGTTGTTGAGCACCAGGCCGAAACCGGCGGTATACAGCAGGGCGGCGGACTCGCCCACGATACGGCCCACGGCCAGGATGCAGCCGGTGACGATGCCGTCGATGGCATTGGGCAGCACCACGGTGCGGATCATGTGCCACTTGCCGGCGCCCAGGGCCAGGGAGCCCTCCCGGTAGGACTGGGGCACCGTCTTCAGGGACTCCTGAGTGGTGCGGACGATGGTGGGCAGGATCATCACTACCAGGGTCAGGCCGCCGGCCAGCACGCCGGTCTGCCAGCCCACCAGCTGGATGAAGAACAGCATGCCCACCAGGCCGAAGATGATGGAGGGGATGCCGGTGAGGGTCTCGGTGGCGAACTCGATCATGGATACCAGCTTGCGGTTGGTGGCATACTCGGTCAGGTAGATGGCGGCGCCCACGCCCAGGGGCAGCACAATCACCATGGCCAGGGCGACCAGGTAGATGGTGTTCAGGATATTGGGCAGGATGCCGATGGTGTCGTTGATGTAGCTGGACTCGGTGGTCAGCAGGCTGAGGCTGATGTGGGGGATGCCCCGGAAGAAGATATAGCCGATGATCAGCACCAGCAGGGCGCAGGTGAGGAAGCCGCACAGGTACAGCAGAGCCCGCAGGCCCCGGTCATAGAGGCGGCGGCTGGGAGAGAGTGTCTTGCTTTCCATGGCTCAGCCCTCCTTTTTGTTTTTGATGAACACGTTCAGGAAGACGTTGATCATCATAATGAACAGGAACAGCACCAGGCCGATGGAGAACAGGGCGTTGCGGTGCAGGGAGCCCACGGAGGCGTAGGACATCTCCGAGGCGATGGCGGTGGTGAGGAAGCGCACCGGGGTGAGCAGGCCGGGCATATTGGCCACATTGCCCGCCACCATGATGATGGCCATGGCCTCGCCGATGGCGCGGCCGATGCCCAAGACGATGGCGGTGGCGATGCCGCTGCGGGCGGCGGGGACGGTCACCCGGAACACCGTCTCGATGTGGGTGGCGCCCAGGGCCAGGGAGGCCTCTTCATACTCCCGGGGCACCGCCCGCAGGGCGGTCTCCGACACGGAGATGATGGAGGGCAGGATCATAATGGACAGAACGATGATAGCGGCCAGCAGCGTGGCGCCGGAGGGGAGGCCGAAGGCCACCCGGATGGCGGGGACCAGCAGGATCATACCCACCAGGCCGTACACCACCGAGGGGATGCCGGCCAGCAGCTCCACAGCGGTATGGACCACCTTGGCCAGCTTGGGGTTGGCCACCTTGGCCAGGAAAATGGCGGTCATCAGGCCGATGGGCACGCCGATCAGAATGGCACCGGCCGTACCGGCGATGGAGGTGAGGATGATGGCGAAGATGCCGAAGTCCCCGGTAGAGGCGTACCAGCGGGTCCCGAACAGGAAATTGATGGGGCCGATTTCCAGGATGGCGGGCAGGCCGGAGATCACCAGATAGATGCTGATGATGAGCACAAAGGCCACGGCCACCATGCCGCACAGGAAAAACAGGGCGTTCATGAAGACCTCCAGCGGCTTGCGCTTGGCCTTCACCTTATATTTGGGCTGTCCCACGGCGGACCCGTCCACGGCGGCGCCCACAGTTTCGTATTCCATAGTATTCTCCTTCTAACGCGGGGACCCGCGGCCCCCTCCTTCAATTCTCAATTCACACAAGCGGCCGCCGCCCCAGGGTGGAACGGCGGCTGCTCCGCGTATCACAGATTCGGTGCTTCCCTTAGGCAGCGGAAGCGGCGTCGGTGCCGGCCACGGGCACAGCGCCAGCGCTCTCGATCAGGGAGTTGGCGTCCTCAGAGGTAGCCCAGTCAAAGAAGGCCTGAGCGGCGTCGGACAGGGCCTCGTCGGTACGGGTGGCGAACACGAAGGGACGCTGAATGGCGTAGGAGCCGTCCAGAACGGTCTCCTCAGAGGGAGCCACGCCGCCCACGGTCAGAACGGTGATGCCCTCCTGGCCCTCAACAGCGGACAGAGAGGCGTAGCCGATGGCGCCGGGGGTGGTGCGCACGGCCTCGATGACGGCGCCGGTGGAGTTCAGCTCCTGGGCCAGCACACAGGTGTCCTCGGTGCCGGTGATGGACTCGAAGCCGTCGCGGGTGCCGGAGCCGGACTCACGGCCGATGACGGCGATGGCGCCGGCGTCGCTGCCGAACTCGGACCAGTCGGTGACCTCGCCGGTGTAGATCTGAGCGATCTGCTCCAGGGTCAGGTCGGTGACGGAATTCTCAGCGTTGACAATGATGGCGATGCCGTCCAGAGCCACGATAGTCTCAGTCAGGCCGCCGGCCTTCTCCTCGTCCTTCAGGGCGCGGGAGGCCAGGCCGATGTCGCAGCTGCCGTTGGTCACGGCCTCGATGCCGGCGCCGGAGCCGGTGGGGTTATAAGTAACAGACACGTCGGGGTGATCGGCCATGAACTGCTCGCCCAGCACGCCGATGACGGACTCCATGGAGGTAGAACCGTCGGTGGCCACAGAGCCGCTCAGCTCAGTGGTGGAGGCGGAAGCGTCGGGGGTGGAGCCATCGGGCTCGCTGGTGCTGGCGTCGTTGCCGCCGCAGCCGGCCAGCAGGCCGAGGGCAAGGACCATGGACAGGCCAACGCAGGTAAACTTTTTCATTTTCATCGTTCTCCTTTATTGAAGTGATTATGTAGTTTCTTCTTCGGATTACGGTTGCCAGTATAAAAAGCCAATGTAAAATTGGAAACAGCCTCAATGTTAAATACATGTAAAATGAAATTTTATTTTGTAAAATCTGGCCCTTTTGAACAAAAGAGCAGGTTTTTGAACATTATGACATGTAAAATAAGACGGCTGGGATACGAGATCCCAGCCGCCCTTCTAACAGAAAGGTTCCGCCCCGTCCGCGGGTCAGTTTTTCTTGTCCGACATATCCCGGAACAGCAGAGAGATGCACCACACGGCGGACAGGCCCACGATGGTATAGATGATCCGGCTGATCATGCTGGCCGATCCGCCGCAGGCGAAGGCCACCAGGTCGAACTGGAACAGCCCCACGCTGCCCCAGTTCAGACCGCCGATGATCAGCAGGGCCAGGGCGATTTTATCAATAATCACGGTTTCTTACCTCCTCCGAATTGGGCTTCGCAGGTAGTTTGTCCCGCTGGGGGAAAAACATGCAGGAAAGAGGGGGCTGGTGGAAAAATCGAGGGTACAGTCAGAACCTGCCGCACCGGGAAAATTGTTTGTTTAAACGCTGTTAAAGTAAATACTGTGGTTCAATTCAAGGAGGAGGGGGCTGGGAAAGCGCTGTGTATTTTGCCTGCCGGTTTTCGGTCAGGGGGTGAGAGCCGGAAAGACAGATTCATAATATAATGAACAGCAGCGGCGGGCCGATCGTGGGATGGCCTGCCGCTGCTGTTCATATATCTGAAAATTATGTGCCGGAGATATTTCTCAAATCATAGGGGGTCGTCTGATATACATAATAATTGAGCCAGTTGGTGTAGAAGAGCTGACCCGCAGAACGCCAGCGCACCACGGGGGGCTGGCTGGGGTCATTGTTGGGGAAGTAGTTGTCCGGGATGTTGATGTCGATCCCCTTGTTCACGTCCCGGAAATACTCGCTGGCCAAGGTCTCCGGGTCGTACTCCGGATGGCCGGTGATAAAGAACCGGCGGTTGTCCGAACTCTTGACGGCAAATACTCCGGCCTGCTCCGAGACGGCCAGCAGCTCCAGCTCGGGCACCTTTTGAATGTCCTCCAGCTTGTTTTCCGTGTAGCGGGAGTGGGGAACATAGAAAATGTCGTCAAACCCCCGGAACAGGGGGGACTGGGGACGGACCATGGTGTGGGGGAACACGCCAAAGAGCTTTTTGCCCAGGTTATACTTGGGGATTCCATAGTGGTAGTAAAGCCCGGCCTGCGCCCCCCAGCAGATGTGGAGGGTGGAGTGGACGTGGGTGGTGGTCCAGTCCATGATCTGACACAGCTCGTCCCAGTAGTCCACGTCGGTGAAGTCCAGGTTTTCCACCGGAGCTCCGGTGATGATCATGCCGTCGTAATTCCGGTCCTTGATCTGGTCAAAGGAGGTATAGAAGGAGGACAGATGCTCCGCGTCGGTGTTCTGAGAGACGTGGCTGAGGGTGTGGAGCAACTCCACCTGTACCTGCAGCGGGGAGTTGGACAGCTTCCGCAACAGCTGGGTTTCGGTCACGATCTTCGTGGGCATCAGATTCAGGATTAGCAGCTTCAGCGGGCGGATGTCCTGGTGCATGGCCCGGTACTCTGTCATGACAAAGATATTTTCGCTCTCCAAAGTGGCGGTGGCGGGCAGAGAGTCGGGAATTTTGATTGGCATGGGAAAGACCTCTTTCCTATTTAAATATAGTATCGTAAGGATAGATTCAAGGGTATCATAATTGCGGTGGTTGTGCAAGAGAGAATTTCGTGGAGAAATGTGCGCCACACACGGACAAAAGGGGGTGAGAGGGCAATTTGCAGAAAAAACGCGAAAAAGAGGAAAAAAGTGCTTGACAAGGGGGATGGTGTGTGGTATCCTACGTAAGCTGTCCGCGAGGGCAGTGGAAAACTCCCTTCCAGAGCGAGTTGAGCACGAAAACAAATCGAAAAAGATTTGAAAAAAGTGCTTGACAAAGTGAGGAAGCGGTGGTAATATAAACAGGTCGTCCGCGAGGGCGGCCGGGGAGTGAACCGGACGGTTTCCTCTTGGAAAA
>NZ_JACJJE010000050.1 GCF_016899775.1 Pseudoflavonifractor capillosus | reverse complement strand
CGCAAATGCCTAGGCTGGAAATCTCCTCTTGAACTCTTTTTTCACAAACCGTTGCACTTCACTTGACAATCCGCCCGTTGGGAAAGTCACCAAAGGATCGCCGGGGGACGGCTCAGGATGGACACTGCGTGTCCATATTCGCCTTACCCCCGGTCCCCCGTTACGGGGGTTATCCCTTGGGGCAGGCAGAAAATTTCCGGCGCGCAAAATCAGGAGTGCTTAGGTGCGGTTCCTCCCGGCCCTCTGGGGGCCTGCCGCTCCTAAAATTGCAGTCGGTCCAATTCCATAACTGCGCCTGAGTTTACCGAACCAACGCTCCCGGTCCGTTTTTCGCCGTAGGGGCGGCACACCGGGCCGCCCGCCGTTCTCCACCGCACAACTTGATCCCCGCCGCAGCAAAGACACTTTCAATAAGGGGGGCGCCATACTTCCGGTCATCTCCCTGCCGAATCTCACCGCAGCTCCCTCCGCTGGAGAAACACAATGGCGATCAGCGAGGTGCCAATGAGCCACAGCAGCCCCAGCGCCCAGCAGTACAGCATGGGCGGCGGCGAATCCACAAAGGCCTCCGGGGTCAGCTGAATGGAGATGCCGGTGTCGATGCCCTCAACGACCATATCCCCGTTCCAAAAGGGGGTCATGGGGTGGAGGGCATAGAGCAGGGTGCTGATGGGCCCGGGCTCTCCCGTATCGGTGGAGACCACCGTGGCCGCCGCCCCCGCAATGGGGAATCCCACCAGATAGTAGAGCGCCACCAGAATCCCCGCAGCGGCCCCGGAGCGGAAGATAAATTTCAGGCACAGGAACAGTCCGGCGGAGGCCATCCACAGGGGGAGGGCAGTCAGCATCAGCAGGGCATACTGGGACAGGATCTGGGGCAGCTGATCGATCCCTGGCAGGAAGATCCCCGCCAAAAGCAGGGCAAACAGGCTCATGGCCGCCACCAGCCCCACCCCCAGCAGGAGGGCGGTGAACAGCCGGGACAGGTACATCTGCCACCGGGGGATGCCGAACACCGCCTCGTTTTTCAGCAGAACCTGCCTGCCGTCCACCCGGGCGCTGGCCAGGTCGGCGCAGGGGACAGCCAGCACCATGCCCACAATGGCGGAATACTCGATGGTCTGAAAGAGCAGGGCGGCGTCCCCGCTTTGCGGGGGAAAGGCGCACAGCAGGGTCAGCAGGACCACACCTCCCAGCACGGAGCCGGTCAGGCCGTAGAAGCCCCAGCGCTGGCAGCGGATGCGGTAGAACTCCGCCCGGATCAGGTTTCTCATGACTCACGCCCCTTGGAACAGAAGCGGAGGGCCAGCACGGCCAGCAGAGCCAGGGCCGCGGCGATGCAGAACAGTTTTTTCATGGAACATAACCTCCTGAAATGGGAATCGGGATTTCAGCCAGCCTTCCCCCCTGAGGGGGGAAGGTGCCGAGCAAAGCGAGGCGGATGAGGGGAAGGTGGTAAGTGAAACGAACTCACCCTCATCCGTCACAGCCTTCGGCCGTGCCACCCCTACACCTTTTGGCCTTCGGCCATTTCCCCCTGACAGTGGGAATGCTTTCTGTTTTACTTGATCTCTTTCCGGGCGAACAGGGCCGCCCCCAGGGCGGTGGACACCACGGTCCAGCCCAGGCCGATGAGCCAGCACTGGCCGATCTTGGACCAGGGCAGGTCCCCCACGAGCAGCTGGTCCATGTGGTAGTTGAGGGTCAGGTGGTAGAGGGAGGTAAACATGGGATTCACATACTTTCCCAGATTGTCCAGGGCCATGGGGAGCACCATCAGAATTCCGATGTAGGAGAAGGCCGCGACGGTGGAGCTGGCAATCAGGAAATAGCAGGCCAAAGACAGGGACATGCCCCCCAGCCACAGGGGGAAAGCCCCCAGGGTATAGAAGCCCAGAGCCCGGAAGGCGTTGAGGACGCTCCGGCCCGCATCCACTCCGTACATCGCCTGGGCGTCCGCCTGGCTGGGCAGGCCCAGGAGGATCAGGCTGGCCAGGGCGTACACAAGCACCAGAACCAGGTAGAGCGCCGCCAGGACCAGCAGGGAGACCACCCACCGGGAGGCGTAGATGCGGAAGCGCCCGACGCCGAAGGACACCTCGTTTTTCAGGGTGTTGTACTTATACTGCTCGGAGAACACCATGTCCACCCCCAGGACGACCAAATAGATACCCGCGGGCAGGCCGAACAGCAGGGAGGCGACGGCAAAGGGCATATTGACCGGGTTGACGCCGCTGGCCTCGGTCTTGATCAGATACAGGCAGAAGATGACCCCCACAGAAAAGAGGGCGCACAGAATGGTGGTGATCCAAAAATAGGGCCGGTGAACCACCTTAAAGCACTCGGCCTGGATGGAGCGCAGCATCAGAATCCCTCCTTTCCGGCGGCGTGGTGGCCTCCGATGAGGGAGAGGAAGTAGTCCTCCAGGTCGCTGCTGCGCTGCTGGGCGGAGATGAGGCCCACGCCGTTTTCCAGCAGCACCCGGTTCACCGTCTGGGGCTGATCCAGGAAGGTGTACAGCCGCAGCTTGTTGTGGGGGAGCACCTCGAAGTCCCGGGTGCCCAGCTGCTCCTCCAGCACCCGGGCGGCCCGGGCCGCGTCGTCCACCGCGAGCTCCAGGCACTCCCGGCACTTCTCCCGCAAACGGTCGGCGGAGACGCTCTCCAGCACCCGGCCCTTCTCGATGAAGGCATAGTGGGTGGCCAGGGTGGACAGCTCGGAGAGGATATGGCTGGAGATCAAAATGGTGGTCTGCCGCTCTCGGTTGAGCTGGAGGAGCAGCTCCCGGAACTCCACGATGCCCTCCGGGTCCAGGCCGTTGATGGGCTCGTCCAGGAGGAGGAACTCCGGGTGGTTCATGAGGGCTAGGGCCAGCCCCAGCCGCTGTTTCATGCCTAAGGAGAAGGTCTTGAACTTCTTTTTCCCCGTGTCCGTCAGCCGCACCTGCTCCAGCGCCTCGTCCACGCACTCCTTGCCGGGGATGCCCCGCTGGATGCGGTAGTACTCCAGGTTCTGCCGGGCGGTGAGGTAGGGGTAGAAGGAGGGGATCTCCACCATGGCTCCGGTGCGGGAACGGGCCCGGGCCAGGGCGGCGGGGGTGGAGGCCCCGAACAGGGTGATCTCCCCGGCGGTGGGGTTTGACTGGCCGGAGATGAGGCGGATGAGGGTGGTCTTGCCCGCCCCGTTGCGTCCCACCAGCCCGAAAATCTGTCCCTTTTCCACGGACAGGGCGGCGTGATCCAGGGCCAGGGTGTGGCCGTACCGGCGGGTCAGGTCCCGGGTCTGTAAAATCAATTCCGACATGCAGGTTCACCTTTCTTTCCAAAGGTCGGCGGTTGCCGTTTTTCTGAGTACAGCCTTAGTATAGGGGAGAAAGGTTGATTCCCCACAAAGAAAGAATAAAGAAACTTTAAAGTTTTCCAGGGTGAAAGGTTAAGTGCGGCCGCTTTGTCAGGTCCTCTGATATACATGGACGTCAAAGCCGATCTGGACGTCCAGCGTCTCCAGGGCGGACAGCCGCGCCACCCCCTCCCTGGGGGTCTTCCAGGCGTAGGGGGTCATGCCGAACAGGGCCATGACGTCCTGGGAGCTGTCCAGGCGGATGGAGAAGCGCAGGGGGACGGCCTCCAGCCACCGGAAGCCCGGGTAGTCCTCCCGGCGCACCGCGTTTTCATAGGGCCGGGCGTACAGGACCTCTTTCATCTCCCACAGGTGCTTGGCGGAGGGGACCACATAGTAGAAGTACCCGCCGGGGCGCATCACCCGGGCAAACTCCTCCGGGCACAGGGGGGAGAACACGTTGGTGAGCAGGTCCGCCCGAGAGTCCGCCACCGGCAGGTGGTAGACAGAGGCCACGGCAAATTCCCCCTCCTTTACCCGCTTGGCCGCCCGGCGCAGGGCAAATTTGGAGATGTCTACCCCGGCCACCTCGGGAGCGCGGCCCGCCCGGGCCAGGGCCTGGAACAGCCCCTGGGTGTAGTAGCCCTCCCCGCAGCCGCTGTCCAGCAGGGCGGGGGCGGGCAGGTCCGCCGTGTCCCGCAGGGCCAGGGTGCACAGCGCCTCCCGGAGGGGAGAATAGTACCCCTTGTCCAGAAAGGCGGACCGGGCGGCCACCATGGCCTTGTCGTCCCCCGGGTTCTGGGAGTGCTTCCGGTTGGCGGGGAGCAGGTGGACATAGCCGGCGGCGGAGCGGTCAAAGCTGTGGCCGCCTGGGCAGGTGTAGGCGTGCTCCCCCCGGGTCAAGGGGGCGGAGCACAGAGGACAGCGGAAAAAACTCATGGGGCGTTCACCTCAAACGGCAAAATAGGGCTCCCGGGACGGACAGGGCCGGGGCGGTGGGGAGGGAATGGCGGAGACACCAAAAAGCTCCGCCAAACACATCAGGCGGCCACGGGGGCCGCCTGAGCTTATCAAAAACCTCTGCGAAAACGAATCAGTCCGAGTTTTGGCGGGGGAACTCGAGGGGGCGGCCACGGGGGCCGCCTGAGCGATGGAACATCCGGATTCAGCGGCTGCGGAAGGCAAAGAACCGCTGTCCAAAGTAGTTGAGAAAGACGAAAATGCCGGAGCCCGCCAGCATGGACAGGTTCCCCTGGATCTGCTGGCTCCAGCCGGTGCCGGCCAGCAGCCAGACCGTCACCGGTTTGGCGATGCCGTAGGCCAGGGCCCAGCACACGGCGATATTCAGGGCAAATCGGAGGACCACTTTCACGCCCTTCTCTTGGTTGCGGAAGGTGAAGTGCTTGTTCAGGAAGAAGCTGACCACGCTGCCCACGATGTAGTTGGCGGCGGAGGAGATCCAGTAGCCGGTGTCCCCCCAAGTGTGGAGCCCCGCCAGGTTATACAGGCCGAACATGACCCCATAGCCCACGGCGGTGTTCACCAGCCCCACCAGAATAAAGCGGAACAGGGTGGGGTCCAGCAGGGAGCGGAGCTTATCTCTCATGGTCGTTCTTTCCTCCACAGTCATCCGAGACGATATACCGGGGCCGGTCCTTGATCTCCTCGTAGATCTTGGCGATGTAGTACCCCAAAATACCCAGGCAGACCATCAATGCGCTGCCGATGAGGAGCAGGAGCAGGATGACGGTTGTAAAGCCCTCCAGGGCCTGGCCGTTGATCTTCTGCCACAGGGACCAGCACCCCAGCACCAGAGAGCACAGAAACACCAGCACCCCCAGAATGGTGACGATCTGCAGGGGCGCGGTGGAGAAGGCGGCCAGGTTGGTGACGGCGTACCGGGTGAGGCTGCGCAGGGACCACTTGGACTCCCCGGCGGCCCGGGGCTGCACCTCAAACTCCACCTGGGCGGTGTCAAAGCCGATCCAGGAGGACAGGGCCCGGAAGAAGGCGTTCTTCTCCCGCATGGCCACCAGCACATCCACCGCCCGCCGGTCCAGCAGTTTGAAGTCGGAGGCGTGGGACATGTCGATCCGGGTGGCGCCGCTTAAAAAGCGGTAGAAGGTCTTGGCGGCCAGGGTGTGGAGGGGACTCTCCTTCCCCCGGCTGATCTTGACCCCCTCCACCACCTGCCAGCCCTGCTGCCAGAGGCGGTACATCTCCAGAATCTTTTCCGGCGGGTGCTGCAAATCGCAGTCCAGCACCACGCAGCAGTCCCCTTTCGCCTGGGCCAGGCCGGCGAAGATGGCGGCCTCCTTGCCGAAGTTCCGGGAAAAGCGGATGCCCCGCACCTGGGGCCGGCGGACGGACGCCTCCTGGATGGCCCGCCAGGTGTGGTCCCGGGAGCCGTCGTTGACAAAGATCAGCTCGTGGTCGATGCCGGCCTGGGTGAGCAGATCTCCGATCACATCCGCCGCCAGGGGGACCGACTCCTCCTCATTGTAGGCGGGCAGCACCACGGACAGCCGTCCGGTGCGGAGAGATTCGGATGTCTCCATGGGATCATCTCCTGTTTTCATAGGCCAGCTCATAGTCGCTCTTGGGGGTGTATTCCTCCTGGATCTTCACCACCACCCGGCCGTCCAGCATCTGGACGCTGCCGTCGGCGGGGTAAAGGGGCATGGCCTGGAATTCCTCCGACTGGGCGACCGAGATCATGGTCTCCTCCTCCGGCTCCGCAATGGGCACGTTGAGCCAGTCGTTGAGGTAGTAGTAGATATGCTTATTGAGGGGGGCCACCGTGTCCCGGGGGACGCTGTAGTGGTCCACCAGGGCGTAGCTCTCAATGTCCGCATAGATGCGGTCGGTGGGGAAGGAGCCGATGATGAGGACCTCCTCCTCCCCGGTGTAGCCCGGGCAACTCTCAATGCGGGTGAGCAGCCGGGTGGCATAGCTGAGGGTAGCCCGGTGGGCCTGGTCGGCGGCGGTGTACAGCAGGTTGTTGATGTTGGCGCTGTACAGGGTCACCCCGGCCAGGCACAGGGCCAGGGCGCCGGAGACGGCCATGCCTCCCCGGGGCCGGGGCAGGAAGCTCAGCCCCAGGTCGGCCGCCAGCAGCACCGCCATATAGACCAGCACGTAGGCGTACTTCATAATGGGGGTGGCGTCGGAGAAGGGGGCGATGATCTGGGCAAAGCCCACCGCCAGAGGCAGCAGGGCGGCCAGAACCAGGGCCCCGACGAGCCGCCAGGGCTCCCGCCACAGGGCCCGGCGGAATACGATGGCCAGGAAGCACGCCGCAGCCAGCGCCAGGGCCAGCAGGTCCAGCCCCGCCAGCAGCGGGGTGGTGAAGGAGTTGGACCCGTTGGGCCAGAAGAAAAAGACAAAGACCTGCTTATAGGCGGAGAGGATCAGGCCAGGCAGCTGGGCGATGGGATAGCCGCTCCCGGCGTCGCTCATGCCCAGGTAGTCCAGCAGCTCCAGGTCCTTCACCGCCAGGAAAATCTGGAGGATGCCGTAGTAGAGGGCGGCCCCCACGGCCAGAAAGCCCGCCAGCCGGAAGCCCAGCCAGGCAGTCCCCTTCAGGGTGGTGCGGGCGTGGAGGCAGGCGCGCAGCACCACCAGCAGGGACAGGGCCACCGCCACCGCCGCGTAGGCCTGGTAGATCCCCATGGCCAGAGCCAGCAGAACCACTCCCCCCAGGGTCCGAAGCCAGCCCCCCTTCTTCACCAGACACACCGCCAGCACGGCCAGCAGGATGGCCAGGCAGTAGGCGGAGGCGGTGAACATGTAGAGGAAGGTGTACCCCAGACAGGGGAAGGCGGCCATGAGCACCCCGGCAAAGGCGGACAGGGCCCGGCTGTGCAGGTTCAGGGCGGTCACCACCCCCACCGCGGCCAGGGCGAGAAACACCATGGAGAAAAAGCCGATGAGGGCGGGCATCTGGGTAAAATCGTTCAAAAAAGAGGCGTAGTGGAGAAACCACCGGCCGGAGACGGTCATCTGCTGGGTGTCAAACACCCGGCTCAGGCCGTCGGAGTTGGGGATGATATTGGTAAAGGCAAACAGGTGGATCAGATATCCGGCGATAAAACAGGCCAGAAAGGCCGCCCGCCGGGTGGGAGTGATCCGCTGCCGCAGGCGGGCAAGGACACGATCAAGGGGCATGGGACGATCTCCTTCCAAACAAACAGGGGGCGGTCAGGGGCGGGGCTTCTCCTTGCCGGAGACCTCCTCCATCTGGATGCGCCACACCCCGGTGCGGGGCAGGCTCTTGGCAATGGCCCGGTCAAAGTTGTCCCCGGCCATGTTGGCGGGGGTGAGTTTTTCGCACAGGGCCCGAAGGGCGGAGATTTTCTCCGCCTCCTCCGTCACTTCGGCGGCGGTCCCGATCACATTGGCGGACTGAAAGTAGGTGGTGAATTTGTCCTGGGCCGCCTGGTTGGAGGCCACAAAGGAGACGCACACCCGGGGACTGCGCCTCAGGCAGTCCAGCTTGGTCCCCTCCAGGGCGCAGTGGAAGTACAGCGTGTCCCCCAGGCGCACCAGAGACAGGGGGACGCAGTAGGGCGCTCCCCCCTCCCCGGCCATGGCGGCCACGCCGTATTCACAGCGGTCGATCACATCATAGGCAAAGGCCCGATCCCGTTCCCGGTCTTTTCGTCTCATATTAAGGCTGCTCCTTTTTGCGCTCTTCCGACAGGAAGGTCATCAGATCATGGTAAAAAGCCTCGGGCGTCTCCTGGAAGCGCTCCGCCAGAGCCCGCCCCTTCTCCTGGGAGGGATAGAGGAACTTCAGCTCCATCAGCGGGCCGCCGTCGTCGGCAAAAAACAGGCGCACGGTGCAGGTGCCGTCCGGATGGGGCTCCACCCCCGTCTGGACCTGGGCCGCCCGCTTCAGCGCCCCGTTGAGTTTTCCAAGGTTCTCGTCGCAGTGCATGCGCACCGAGTAGGGCAGGCTGCTCTCGCAGATCTCGCTGTTGCGCCGCCCCTTCTCCGTGATGGCATAGACCTGGCCGGTCTGCTCCAGATGGCCGGTCTCCACCAGGTGGCCCACCACCTCGGTGAGGGAGAAGTAGTCCACCCCAGCGTCGCACAGAGCCACGTCCAGCAGCTG
Organism: Pseudoflavonifractor capillosus; assembly: GCF_016899775.1. Taxonomy (GTDB): domain Bacteria; phylum Bacillota; class Clostridia; order Oscillospirales; family Oscillospiraceae; genus Lawsonibacter. The sequence goes on along the minus strand of NZ_JACJJE010000050.1, from coordinate 15,297 downwards.
ATTGAACGTGACCGGTGCGGCGGTGCGGGACATGATATAGAGAACCAGCAGCTTGAGATCCAGTTCGTTTTGGATGAATCCAGTTCGGGCCATACAAAACCTCCTGCAGCGTCAGGTGGATGGGGACGCGGGCATCTGCCCAGCTTTTTTATTATACCGAAAAAGGGGGCAAAGGACAACCCCTCTTTGCCCCTCCGCCGCCGCACCATTTTTTCCGTCTCTCATAGTATGGAGCGTACCCCAAAATCCAACCGGCGGGGCTCTGCTCCGCCTCGGCAACATCTTAGGAGGGACTTACCTATGCCGGAAAAGGTCGTGCCCGGCCCCGTCAGCGAGGACCGCTGCATTCGGGAGGCCGTGTGCATACACACCAAGAAAATCTTTGACTCCTGCAAGGACAAAGACTGCATCGAGGACCTGCGGGTCTACCCCACCCGGGGCTGCCAGGAGGTCATTGACCGGGCGGTGTCGGTGAAGGCGGGCTGCGCCGAGCTGCTGTACGCCTACATCGACGTGGAGCCGGTCACCTTCAACCGGGGGTTCTACACGGTGGATGTGCGGTACTTCTACCGCATCACCGCCGACGCCTTCGTGGGGGCCGCCCGGCCGGTGGAGATCAGCGGCCTGGCCGTCTTTGACAAGCGGGTCATCCTGTTCGGCAGCGAGGGGAGCGCCAAGGTGTTCTCCTCTCTGGGCCAGGAGAAGGCCCTGGATGTGCAGAACCTGCCCACCCGCAGCCTGCCCACCGCGGTGGTGGAGTCGGTGGACCCCATCATCCTCAGCATGAAGCTGGTGGATGTGTGCGAGTGCCGTCCCTGCGACTGCTGCTGCGAGATTCCCCCGTCCATCTGTGCCTGCTTCCCGGAGGAGCTGGTGATGGGGGGCGACGTACACCGCCTGTACGTCACCCTGGGCCAGTTCTCCATCATCCGCATGGAGCGGGACACCCAGCTGCTCATCCCCGCCTACGACTACTGCCTGCCGGAGAAGGAGTGCGCCTGCCAGGGCGCCGAGTGCGGCGAGGACCCCTGCGAGATCTTCCGCAAGGTGCAGTTCCCGGTGGACGAATTCTTCCCCCCCAACAGCGTGGCCCCTAAGACGGCTGCCAGCTATCAGGAGGCCCGCAGCGGCTGCTGCGGCCTATAATAAGTGTGGGAGACGGCAAAAGCCGTCTCCCATATTTTACATCAGGGGCGCGAAGATGCGCAGAATGTTCCGGTAGAGCTGAATGATGGGGTTGAAATACTTCCGCTGGCGCAGGGAGATGCGCTGGCACACCCGCAGGGTCTCCTCGAAGTCCCGGCGGATATCCTGGATGCAGGGGGCCTCGCACAGCCACACGCCGTCCTCAAAGTGGAGAAACAGGCTGCGGTAGTCCAGATTCACCGTCCCCACCGTGGCGAAGCGGTCGTCCACCACGAAGTTCTTGGCGTGGATAAAGCCGGGGGTGTACTCATAGATGCGCACCCCCGCCTCCAGCAGGGGCGGGTAGTGGGCCCGGGTGACCTCGAACACATACCGCTTGTCCGGGATGTGGGGGGTGATGATCCGCACGTCCACCCCGGACTTGGCCGCGTTGCACAGGGCGGTGTTGGTGGCCACGTCGATGACCAGATAGGGGGTGGTGATATAGATATACTTCCTGGCCTTGCCGATCATGTTCAGATAAACCGCCTGGCCCACCGCCTCCCGGTCCAGAGGGGTGTCGGTGTAGGGCTGGACGTATCCGGTCCAGGGACGGGCGGAGGCGGGCTCCGGGCGGAAGTGGTGGAACTCCTCCTCCCAGCCGCAGCAGTGGTCCCACATGGTGAGGAACATCACCGCCATGGACCACACCGCGTCCCCCTCCAGCAGAATGGCACTGTCCTTCCAGTGGCCGAAGCGCTCCCGCCGGTTGATATACTCGTCAGCCAGGTTGATGCCCCCGGTGAAGCCCACCTTGCCGTCGATGATCAGGAATTTCCGGTGGTCCCGGTTGTTGAAGCGCAGGGACATCACCGGCACAAAGCGGTTGAACACCCGGCACTGGATGCCCCGGGCGGCCATCTGCTCGTTGTAGTCCCGGGGAAGGGTAAACATGCAGCCCATGTCGTCGTAGATGAGGCGCACCTCCACCCCCTGGGCTGCCTTCTCCTCCAGGATCTCCAGCACGCTGTCCCAGAAGACGCCTGGCTGGATGATGAAATACTCCAGGAAAATATACCGCTCCGCCTTCCGCAGCTCCTCCAGCATCCGGGGAAAGACCAGATCCCCCACCGGGAAATACTCGGTCTCCGTGTTGGTGTAGGCGGGGCAGTGGGCAAAGTCCTCCAAGTACCGGGCCTGCCCCGCGGCGTCCTCCCCCAGGGTGAGCAGGTCGTCCGCCTTAAAGTCCTCCCGCAGATTCTCCTCCGACTGCTCGGCGATGCGCTTCATCCGGCGGCTGGTGCGCTGGGGGATCTGTCCGCCGCCCACCAGCAGATAGAAGATGCCCCCGAACACGGGGAAGGGGAGCACCAGCAGCAGCCAGGCGATCTTATATGCGGGCTCCATGCGGCTCCCCACGATCAGCAGGGCCGCCGCCACGCTCAGAAAGATAAAAAACCAGTACAGACCGGTGGTGTGCTCCGAGAAGAAGCCCACCATCAGCATCAGCGCCACCACCTGCGCAATCAGGGACAGGCCCACAAACACTGACCGATGAAACAGGATATACAGCAGTTTCTTCACTGCGCACTCACCTTCTTTCCACGCTGCGCCGGGGTTTTGGGATCAGATCAGCTTGGTCAGGGTACAGGAGATGCTGTCCCCCTCCAGGAGGATGGTCCCGTAGCTGGTGCGGCTGGCCCCGGGGTTCATCACCCACAGGCCATCCTCCAGCTGCTGGCAGTAGGCCCTGTGGGTGTGGCCGAAGAGGAGAATGTCCACGCCGGACTTCCGGGCCTCCCCAATGGCCAGGTCATAGCCCCCCTTCACCCTCCACAGGTGGCCGTGGGAGAGCAGGATGTCCCTCCCCTGGAGGGTGATCCGCTTGATGGCGGGGGCGGTGGTCCAGCCATCGCAGTTGCCGGGGACCATGCAGATGGGGAGCGTCTGGAAGCGCCAGGACAGCTCCTCCGCATCGCCCATCAGGTCCCCCAGATGGATGACCTGGTCGGGCTTCTCCTCCTCGATGGCCTGGACCATGCCGGAGAGGAAGCGGTGGGAATCGGAAAAAACAAGGATCTTCATATTGTCACCTTACCTGTCCCGCCGCATATACTGAAACGGAACATTAGAATAGGAGTGAATGGGATATGCAGGGTCAACATTCCAAACAGCCCGCCTCCTCCGCCCAAATGGAGGAGGCTCTGGGCAAGCACCGCCAGGCCATTGCCCACCTGGCCCAGTCCGGAGACGCCCAGAAGCTGGTATCCATGCTGAAGCAGACCGGCGGGGTCCAGCAGGCGGCTCAGGCCGCCGCACAGGGGGACGCCTCCCAGCTGATGGGCATGATGAATCAACTGATGAGCACCAAGGAGGGTGCGGCGCTGGTGGAGCGCCTGCGCCGTCAGGCAGAGGAGTCCGGTCTGTCCTGATGAAGAGCGCCGGAGAGGGGGATCGGATATGGGCGAGCTGGAGGAAAAACTGAATACCATCCTGGGGGACCCGGCGGCCATGGGCCAGATCATGGCCCTGGCCCAGTCCCTGGGCAAGTCCGATCCGCCCCCCTCTCCGGCAAACGGGGATGAGGACGGCGGCGAACCCGGCTGGGAGCGGGCCGGGGCGGCTCCCGACTCCCCCGCCCCATCGGAGGCCGGGGGCGAAAATCCCCTGGCCGCCCTCTCCTCCCTGGACCCCAGGCTGCTCCAGATGGGGATGCGGCTGTGGCAGGAGTACCAGGGGGGCGACGAGCGCACCACCGACCTGCTCCAGGCGCTGCGCCCCTTCCTGCGGAAGGAACGGCAGGCCAAGCTGGACCGGGCGGTGCAGCTGGCCAAACTGTCCCATGTGATCCGGGTGGCCCTCCAGGTTCTGGGTGAGAAGGGAGAGGACCGCCATGTATAATCGTTATATCCCCAACGGCGCGTCCTATACCCGTGTGCGCGTGGAGGAGCCCGTGGGATCCAGCCCCGGCGCGACCCAGGCAAAGGAACCGCATCAGAAGGCCCGCCCCGGGGACCAGCGCTCCCAGCACACCGGCCGCCCCGGTTCGAGCGGACCCGCAGGCTTCTCCCTCCCCTCCTTTCTCACGGGAGAGGGGGGCTCCGGGGGGCTGGGCGGCCTGCTGAAGGCCCTGAAGCTGGAGGACCTGGACAGCGGGGATCTGCTGCTCCTGCTCATCGTCCTGCTCCTGCTGTGGGAGGGGGACGACCTGGAGCTGGTCATCGCCCTGGGGCTGGTGCTCATCCTGGGCCTGGGGGACAAGGAAGCGGAACCGTAGGGCGTGACCACTGGGCACACCGCCCTACAAAAACCGGAACGGCGCGCCGGGTCGTCGCGCCCTGCAAGAAATGGCGGGGTTGGATTATGGGACGGCGGGGGCAAGCCCCCGCCCCAGGCTGTCGAAAAAGTCCAAGGACTTTCCCGACAGCCTGCAAAAATGCCGTTACTTTCCCGCCGCGCAGCGGCGGAAAAGTCCTCGCTGCGCTCGCTGAACGCCTTGTCGTACAAGGCATTCAGGGCATTCGATCCCACTCGAGGCGGGCTGCCGCCCCCTCGAGCTCCCCCGCTAACACTCGGGCTGATTCGTCTTAACAGAGGTTTTCGGCAAACTGCGGCGGGGGCAAGCCCCCGCCCTACGGTATTCTGCCAACCTGGTAGGACGGGGGCTTGCCCCCGCCGGATTCATACCTCACATCAGGAGAGGGCGTGCAGCACCTGCCCGTCGGGCAGGGCAAAGGAGGCGGTGGCCGGGCAGGGGGTCTGAACCTGGCCGTAGGCGGTCATGCGGTAGACCAGAGCGCCGTTCACCTCCCGCTCGGCGGAGATAAGCAGGCCGTTGTCGGTACTGATCCAGTACCGTTCCAGGGCGCCGTCCTCCCCCTGCACCTCCACAAAGACGCTGGGGAAGGTCCCTTTGAGCTCATAGCCGGTGCCGGTAATGGACGCCGCATCCAGCTCCAGCACCGTCTCATAGGTGGGGATGTGCTGGCTGAGGTCGGCGGAGCGCGCGTCCGCCGGGAAGGAGTTCCAGGTGGACGATCCCTCGTACCAGTAGTAGGCGGTTTCCGCCCCCACAAGGTCGTGGCGCACCGCCCCGGAGGCCAGGGTCTGACGGATATGGGACCAGCCGGAGTCCTCCCAATACTGGACCGTGGAGGAGTAAGAGCCTCCAGACCACAGGGTCTCCACCGTCAGTTCCCGGTAGTAGCTGTCCGGACGGGAGAGGGTGGCCACCACGCTCTGCACCGTCTCCGGGGTGACGGCCACCTGCCAGTACTGGTCCCCCTCCTGGCCGCCGGAGCCGCCGGAGGAGGAGCTCCCCGCCCCGTCCACGTCGGCCAGGGTGATGGAGGGGATCTGGACAAAGAACAAACTGCGGCCAAAGCTGGCGAAGATGGCCACCACGATCAGACAGGTGATGGCCAGGGCGATGGCCAGGCGTTTTTTTGAGTCCAAATCCTCACCTCCTTATATGGGACATGCCCGGACGATCACCCCTGAAATTCCTCCGGGGGCGTCTGGCGCAGTCCGAAGCGCCACTCGATGGCATCGGCGATGCGGCGGCAGGCCTGGCCGTCCCCGTAGGGATTGACCGCGTGGGCCATGGCGGCGTAGGCGCTCTCGCTGGTGAGCAGCTCGCTGGCCAGGGAGAAGATGGTCTCCTCCTCCACACCGGCCAGTTTCACTGTGCCCGCCTGGACGGCCTCGGGCCGCTCGGTCTCCCGACGCAGGACCAGCACCGGCTTGCCCAGGGCGGGGGCCTCCTCCTGAAGGCCGCCCGAGTCGGTCATCACCAGGTGGCAGCGGGCCATCAGGTTGTGCATCTCGTCCACCGCCAGCGGGGCGATGAGGTGGATGCGGGGGTGGCCGTCCAGATACTTGTGGGCGGCCTCCTGGACCACCGGGGACAGGTGGACCGGGTAGACCAGCTCCGTGTCCGGGAAGGCGTCGGCGATGCGGCGCAGGGCGGTCATAATGTTGGTCATAGGCTGACCGTAGTTCTCCCGGCGGTGGCAGGTGACCAGGATCACCCGGCGGTTCTGGTAGTCCAGGCGGTTGAGAACCTCCTCCTGGAAGGTGAAGCGCTCCTTCACCGTGGTCTGAAGGGCGTCGATCACCGTGTTTCCGGTGAGGAACACCCCGGTTTTGATGTTCTCCCGGGCCAGGTTGTCCCGGTTGGTGACGGTGGGGCAGAAGTGCAGGTCGGCGATGGCCCCCACCATCTTCCGGTTCATCTCCTCCGGGAAGGGGGACCACTTGTCATAGGTGCGCAGGCCGGCCTCCACATGGCCTACCGGGATCTGGTGGTAGAAGGCGGACAGGGCGCCGGCGAAGGTGGTGGAGGTGTCCCCGTGGACCAGCACCAGGTCGGGCCTGGCCTCGTCCAGCACGCCGTCCATGCCCAGCAGGCACTTGGAGGTGATGGTGGACAGGGTCTGCCTCGGCTCCATGATGTTCAGGTCGTAGTCGGGCTTGAGATGGAAAATCTCCAGCACCGAGTCAAGCATTTCCCGGTGCTGGGCGGTGACGCAGCACAGGGCCCGGATGTTCTCCCGCCGGGAGAGCTCCAGAGCCAGGGGGGCCATTTTGATGGCCTCCGGCCGGGTGCCGAAGATGGTCATAACCGTAACAGGCTTCATTTGTCGGATCGCTCCTCTTCTCCGAAGAAATAGTCGCTTCCCGCCACATCAGAGGGCGGATTGTGCAGCTTCCGGGGCTTGGCCCCCCCGCGCCCCTGGGGCGGCCGGGCGCCGTCCTGGTCCCTGTGGTTCATCCGGTCCAGGTACAGCTTGGCGGCCATCCCGCCGGCCACGCACAGGGCCATCAGCACCACCATGGCCCGGACCACGTTGGTGGTGGTGAGCACCACGGCGGACAGGCCCAGGATGGCGCTGATGACATAGAGCACCGCCACCGCCTGCTTCTGGTTGAAGCCCATGTCGATGAGCCGGTGGTGAATGTGGCCCCGGTCGGGGGCCATGGGGCTCTGGCCGTGGGACACCCGGCGCAGAATGGCAAAGCAGGTGTCGAAGATGGGCAGACCCAGCATCAGGAAGGGCACCGCGAAGGAGATGATGGCGTAGGACTTGAACAGCCCCTCGATGGACACGGTGGCCAAAATGAAGCCCAAAAAGGTGGAGCCTGTGTCCCCCATGAAAATCTTGGCCGGGTTCAGGTTGTAGGGCAGAAAGCCGATGCACCCGCCGGCCAGGGCGGCCATGAGCAGGGCCACGTCGGGCTCGGCCACCGTCAGGGCGATGACCAGCATGGTCATGGAGCTGATGGTGGACACCCCGCAGGCCAGGCCGTCCAGGCCGTCGATCAGGTTGACGGCGTTGGTGATGCCCACGATCCAGAACACCGAGATGGGGATGGACAGAAATCCCAGGTTCCAATAGGGGTTGCTGCTGAAGATATTGGGGTTGGACAGCACCTCGATCTGGTTGCCCATGAGCACCGCCACGCTGGCCGCGGCGATCTGCACCAGCAGCTTGGGCAGGGCGGGCAGGGCATAGATGTCGTCGAAGATGCCCAAAATGACGATGATCACCGCCCCCAGCAGCATCCCCCGCAGAGGGGCGTCCAGGGGGACGAAAATCAGGGCGCTGAGGATAAAGCCGAAAAAGATGGCCAGCCCCCCCATCCGGGGAATGGGGTGGTTGTGCATCCGGCGGTTGTCCCTGGGGACGTCCACCGCCCCCACCCGAAAAGCCAGGGTGCGCACCACCGGGGTGGTGATAAAGGCCACAATGGCGGCGGTGAGCAGGGCGGCCGCCACCGCGCCGATGACAGAGATCTGTACAGGCATAGAAGTTCCTCTTTGTATTTTCTTTATTTTCCCCGAAGGGAGAAAATAAAATCTTACCGGGCCACGAAGCCCACCTTTTTATAGACCTTCCGCAGGGTCTTGTTGGCCACATAGGAGGCCTTCTCCGCCCCGGCCTTGTAGACACTCTCCAGATAGGCCTTGTCCTTCAGGATGCGGCTGGCCTCCTCCCGGATGGGGCGCAGGGTCTCCACCACAGCCTCACCCACAGCGGGCTTGAAGGCGCCGTAGCCCTGGCCGTCGAACTCGGCCTCGATCTCCTCAAAGGTCTTGCCGGTGACGGCGGAGTAGATGGCCATGAGGTTGGACACGCCGGGCTTCTCCTCCGGGGCATAGCGGACGCACTTCTCCGTGTCGCTGTCGGTGACCGCCCGCTTGAACTTGCGCAGAATGTCCTCCGGCTTCTCCATCAGATAGATGGAGCCGTTGGGGTCCTTGTCCGACTTGGACATCTTGCTGCCGGGGTCGCTCAGGGACATGACCCGGGCGCCCACCTTGGGGATGTAGGGCTCGGGCACCTTGAACACGTCGCCGTAGATATGGTTGAACCGCTCGGCCACGTCCCGGGTGAGCTCCACGTGCTGCTTCTGGTCGTTGCCCACGGGGACAAAGTCGGGCCGATAGAGCAGGATGTCCGCCGCCATGAGGGCGGGGTAGGTGAACAGTCCGCCGTTGATGTTGTCGGCATTCTTGGCCGACTTGTCCTTGAACTGGGTCATGCGGCTGAGCTCGCCGAACATGGTGTAGCAGTTGAGCACCCAGCCCAGCTCCGCGTGGGCGGGGACATGGGACTGGATGAACAGGGTGTTCTTCTCCGGGTCCAGGCCGCAGGCGATGTACTGGGCCAGCTGCTCCAGGGTGCGGCGGCGCAGGGCGGCGGGGTCCTGCCGCACGGTGATGGAGTGCATATCCGCCATAAAATAGTAGTTGTCAAACTCATCCGTGCGCTCCACCCAGTTCTTGATGGCCCCCAGATAGGAGCCCAGGGTCAGGTCCCCGCTGGGCTGGATGCCGGAGAGCATGACTTTCTTCTGCTGAGTTTCCACAATCCACACAACCTTCTCAGGAAATTTCCAAATTTGATTTCAGGTCCCTGCACCGGCGTTTCTGCCGGCACTCATACTGATACAGCATAGCACAATTTTCCCCCGAAGGCAATGGACGTCGGGGGAATTTCATGGTTTCGTTACATTTTCCGCCCGCGTTTTCCCCTCCCATTGGACCACTTGACATTCCCCGCGGCTGCGCTATGATGGAGGGGAGAAAATTTGTTTGGAAAGGGTGGGTATTGATGCGCCAGTTTCCCATTGCAGTGATCCAGATGGCCTCCGGACAGGACCCGGAGGAGAATCTTCAGGCCCTGTCCGCCTTCGTCCGGGAGGCGGCCCGGCGGGGGGCCAGGGCGGCCGCCCTGCCCGAGAGCGTCTCCTACCGGGGGGTGGAAATGGACCGGTACGCCGAGGAGGTGCCCGGCGGCCCCACTTTCCAGTGTCTGTCCGCCCTGGCCCGGGAGACCGGGCTGTGGCTCCACGGGGGCAGCATCTACGAAAAAAATCCCCAGGGGGGACGGCCCTACAACTGCACCATGGTGATCCGGCCAGACGGCACCCTGGCGGCCAAATACCGCAAGCTCCATCCCTTTGATGTGACTGTCCCCGGGGGCGGCCAAATGCGGGAGTCCAGCCAGATCTGCCCCGGGGACGCCATCGTCACCGTGGAGACCGGGGAGCTGGGCACCTGGGGGCTGTCCGTCTGCTATGACCTGCGCTTCGGGGAGCTCTACCGCCTCATGGCCCTGGAGGGGGCCCAGGTGCTGTTCGTCCCCGCCAACTTCACCTTAAACACCGGAAAGGACCACTGGGAGGTCCTCCTTCGGGCCCGGGCCATTGAAAACGGCTGCTATGTGGTGGCCCCGGAGCAGTTCGGCCCCGGGCCGGAGTTCCCCGCCTACGGCCGCTCCATGGTGGTGGACCCCTGGGGCAATGTGGTGGCCCAGGCCCCCGACCGCCCTGGCGTCACCCTGGCGGACATCGACCTGGACTACGTGGATGAGATCCGCCGGAAGGTGGGGACCCTGTCCAACCGCCGCACCGACCAGTACCGCCTGGAGCGGGTGTAAAGGCACTCACCCGCCGCTCCGGGACAGGTCCAGTCCCCGCTCTCCCACCTGGACGCTCCCGTCCTTCAGGGAGATGTAGGGGGAGAAGGAGACCGTCTCCCCCTGATAAGTCAGCTCCACCGTCACGTCCGAGAAGATGTCGCTGATGTTGCACTGGACCAGGAAGGGCTCACAGACGGGGGCCTCATAGACCAGGGCGGACTGGTCGGTCTGGATGTCGTTTTTGTACAGGGCCAGGGACATGTCCGGGTACCGGGGGATGATGAGATAGTATTCCCCGGGGGAAAAGTAGTGGATGGGCAGGTCCCCGCTGTCCAGATAGCGCTGGGTGTAGTAGGACAGGTCCTCCATCTCCTCAAAGCCCAGATAGGCCGCGGCGTAGAGCTGGTCCCCGGTGAAGGGGATGGAGTCTTGCCTGCTGGGAGGCTCGGATTCCGGTTCCTCCTCCAGGGGGACAGAGCTCTCCCCCTCTGTGTTCGGCAGCTCCTCCTGGACGGACAAGCCCTCCTGGGGCGTGGAAGATGCGCCCCCTCCCGGGGCCGGAGCCCCGCAGCCGGACAGCAGGGTCCCCAGAACTGCCAGCAGAAAAACCATGCGTTTCATCATCAAAAGCTCCTTTCAAACGGCGCAGTCCCTCTGCCGGTGTAGACGAACAGAGAGAGAAAAGGTTCCCCGCAGAGGCGCGCTTGGGGTTTCTCTTGCAAAACAGGGCAAAATCCCCTATAATCAGTATACCTGAATCTGAGTGAAATTGGAAATTGGGAATCTCCTGATTCCGGCGCTCAAACCATAGACGTGGAGGGAAAAGACATGGCATTGGACATGAAGTATTTTGAGGAGATGGAGGCCAAGATCCCCAAGGGGAAGGTCCGCACCCGGTTCGCCCCCTCTCCCACCGGCTATATGCACGTGGGCAACCTGCGCACCGCCCTGTACACCTGGCTCATCGCCCGGCACAACCAGGGCACCTTTATTCTGCGCATTGAGGACACCGACCAGACCCGGCAGGTGGAGGGCGCCACCGAGGTGATCTACCGCACCCTGGCCGAGTGCGGCCTGGACCACGACGAAGGGCCCGACGTGGGCGGCCCCGTGGCCCCCTATATCCAGACCGAGCGGCGGGACACCTACGGCAAGTATGCCCGCCTGCTGGTGGAGAAGGGCCACGCCTACTACTGCTTCTGCGAAAAAACCGAGTCGGAGGAGGACGCCGGCGAATTCGACCGCCCCGACGACCCCTGCCGCACCCTGGACCCCCAGGAGGCCCAGGCCCGGGTGGACGCCGGCGAGCCCTACGTGATCCGCCAAAAAATTCCCCACGAGGGGACTACCACCTTCCACGACGCCATCTTCGGGGACATCACCGTGGAGAACAAGACCCTGGACGACCAGGTGCTCATCAAGCGGGACGGCCTGCCCACCTACAACTTCGCCAACGTGGTGGACGACCACCTGATGGGCATTACCCACGTGGTTCGGGGCAGCGAGTACCTGTCCTCCGCCCCCAAGTACGACCTGCTGTACCAGGCCTTCGGCTGGGAGGTGCCCACCTACGTCCACTGCTCCCCCGTCATGCGGGACGCCCACAACAAGATGTCCAAGCGCCACGGGGACCCCTCCTATGAGGATCTGAAGGCCCAGGGCTACCTCACCCAGGCCATTCTGAACTATGTGGCCCTGCTGGGCTGGTCCCCCAAGGGGGAGCTGGCGGAGCAGGAGATCTTCTCCCTGAAAGAGCTGGTGGACGCTTTCGAGCTCTCCGGCGTGTCCAAGTCCCCCGCCATCTTCGACATTGACAAGCTCACCCACTTCAACGCCCTCTATCTGCGCTCCATGGCCCCGGAGGAGTTCGCCCAGGTGGCCGAGCCCTATATCCGCCAGAGCGTCAAGAACCCCGATCTGAACGCGGCGGAGATCGCCGCCCTGCTCCAGGCCCGGTGCGAGAAGCTCACCGACATCCCGGAGAAGGTGGACTTCTTCGACGCGCTGCCCGACTACGACGTGAACCTGTTCGCCAACAAGAAGTCCAAGTCCACCCTGGACTCCTCCAAGGAGATGCTCTCCGCCGCCATCGGCATGCTGGCCAACCTGCCCTCCTGGAGCGAGACTATGATCCACGACAGCCTGGTGGGGCTGGCTGAGGGCCTGGGTGTGAAGAACGCCCTGCTCATGTGGCCGGTGCGCATCGCCGCCGCCGGCAAGGCGGTCACCCCCGGCGGAGCGGTGGAGATCTGCCACATCCTGGGCCGGGAGGAGACCGTCCGGCGGCTGAAGGTGGGACTGGAGAAGCTCTCCCAGTAATCTAATTGATACCAAAAGCCTGCGGGCGGGGGGCGGCCCCCGCCCGTTTTTTACAGACAGTTCCCGCCGCTTGGGCGGCAAAATCCCCCAATTTATAGAAAAGGAGCGATCTCCATGCGGGTGTGCATTCTCATGGGCAGCCCCCGAAAGAACGGAAACACCAACGCCCTGCGCCTCCCCTTCCAGGACGAGCTGGAACAGCTGGGCCACACCGTGACCACCCACTGGCTGTACGACCTGGACATCCGCCCCTGCACCGCCTGCCGCACCTGTCAGAGGGACTGGAGTGGGATGAGCTGCGCCATCCGGGACGACGCGCCCCGGCTGGCGGAGGCAATTTTACAAAGCGATCTCCTGGTGCTGGCCACCCCCATCTACTCCTGGTACTGCACGCCCCCCATGAAGGCCCTGCTGGACCGGCTGGTGTACGGCCTGTGCAAGTACTACGGGGAGGAGAAGGGGCCCTCCCTCCTCCGGGGCAGGCGGGCGGCCATCCTCACCACCTGCGGCTACCGCCCCGAAAAAGGGGCCGACCTGTTTGAAGAGGGGATCCGCCGCTACTGCAAGCACACCGGCATGATCTACGCCGGAATGCTGGCGGAGCGGCACCTGGGCTATGACGTCCCGTTCATGGATGAGGAAAAGGAAGGGCATGCCCGGGCCTTTTCCCGGACGCTGTGCGCCGGATTCTGAGGGAAGCACCCAGACACCTCCGGCCGCCGTGCCGCATAGCATGGACTGATCGGAGGGATTAAATTTGGAATCCATGGAGACGACTGTCTTTCAGGCTGAGGTTCTGGAGGTCCGGAACTGCCAGCTTCTGGTCTGCGACTGCCGCACCCGGCAGACCGTTCTGGTCCACACCCAGCGGGCCTGCTGCTTCTCCCGGGGCGACTGTGTGGAGATCGAACACAGCGGGGCCATGACCATGAGCCTCCCGCCCCAGGTCAGCGCCCTGTGCATTTCCCGGGTCTGCCGCTGACCCCAAAGCCCTCCGCCTGGAGGGCTTTTTTAGACTGTCGAAAAAGTGGCTTAGCCACTTTTTCGAGCAGGGCTGCACGAAATTTTGTCTTCGATGTCGTCGTCGCAAGCTACGGATCGCTCGCATCCGGGTAAACCCGAATGCTCGTTCCCTCCGCTGCGCCTCCTCTCCCAGAAAACCATAAATGATTTTCTGGGAACCCGGAAATTGTCGGTCAAAATTTCGTGAGGGGTGTCATTTCCGAGGCGCATCCCCCAGGGGACCTTCTCTTGCCCCTTCGGGGCAATTCACCTTGTGTCCTCGGAAATGACGAGATTGAATTTTATTCCGCCGTCTGCGGACGGCGGAACTCCTTGCAGGAGGGCTTTTTCTTCCCTCCCAACGGATTTTTCAATGAGGTGATCGCCATGCAGAACAATTCCCAAGCCCCCGCCGCCATCGCCCACATCGCTGGAGCGCCGGGCTCCCCCCTCTCCGGGCTGGTCTCCTTCTTCCCCCAGGAGCGGGGCGTCCTGGTCACCGCCCAGATCCACGGCCTCCCCCACGAGGACGGCCCCTGTGCCTCCCGGGTCTTCGGCTTCCACATCCACGAGGGGGACGCCTGCACTCCCCCGGACTTTGAGAGCGCCGGCGGCCATTTCGACCTGGAGGGGTGCGAGCACCCCCACCACGCCGGGGACCTGCCGCCCCTGTTCGGCTGCGGCGGGGACGCCTATCTCAGCGTCCTCACCGACCGGTTTGCCATCCCGGACATTCTGGGCCGCACCGTGGTCATCCACCAGGACCCGGACGACTTCGCCACCCAGCCCTCCGGCCACGCGGGGGCCCGCATCGGCTGCGGCGTCATCCGGGCCTTTTGAAACACAGAAGCGGCCGCTCCTTGGCGGCCGCTTCCGCTTTTCTATCCGTTTTCACTCCACGTCCAGTGTTCCAAATCGGTACTGGTACAGAAGACATACCGGTTTTCCTCGGAGGTCTCCCCCCAGACCATCACCGGAAAGCAGACCTCCCCATCCTGAATCTGGGGACCATATGCGTCCATCACACTCCCCTGGTACTCCTCTGGAATGGGGAGCTCCAGCAGGTTCCAGCTCGCCCCACCGTCCTGGGTCCAGAAAATCTCCGGCCCCGTGGTCTGAAAGTGCCGGGAACAGACAAAGCCCACCTGATCGTTTAAAAATCCCCCGCCGTACACGTCGGACACCGGGCTGGGGTCGCTGGCGGTGAGGGCCCAGCTCTCTCCCCCGTCGCCGGACAGCAGCACCCGGCACTGGCTCACCCCCGCGCTGGGCCCGCTCCAGGTCACCGTCCACTGCGTCCCGTCCGAAGCGGTCCCCCAGAGAGCCGGGAGACCGGTGTCACTGTCCTCCCTCTCCGGGGACCGGGCCGGGTAGTCCCGCAGGGCGTCGTCCGCCGCCATCACGGCCACGGTCTGCCCCGAGGCATCCCGCACCTCAAAGGTGCCGTCCGCCCGCTCATACCCCTCCAGGGGATGGAGCTCAAGCAGGGCCAGGTCCTCCGCTTCGCTGTCCGCCGCCCCGGTCGGCCCGCAGCCCGCCAGGGCAAACACCGCCGCCCCCAGCAGCAGCCCGGCGGCCAGGCGGCGGCTCCAATGTTTCTGTCTCATATCCGTTCGTTCTCCCTCTGCGCCGCACTGCCCCCTAACGCGGGCACGGGCGCTGTCGTATTACGTCAACCAAAGAATACACCGGCCATACCGGCCATTTCTTCTCATTTGCGTGACAAAAGAATTGCAAAATTGTCACAAATTCGGGCGTTTCATCCGCCAGGCATTTCAAAAACAGGGATGCCCCTGTGGCATCCCTGTTCAAATTTGCATCATTCCCTTCGCCAGCAGCCAGCCCAGCCCCATGCACCCGGGGAAGGTGCACAGCCAGGCCAGGGCGGTGGACCGGGCCACCCCCCAGTCCGCCCGCCTCCCTC
>NZ_JACJJE010000004.1 GCF_016899775.1 Pseudoflavonifractor capillosus | reverse complement strand
GTGGTAAGGGCCTTTTTCCCTTGTTCATCGGCTCCGCATTTGTCTTTATAGGGACATGCCCTGCACTTGGAGGGGGTGGTTCGGTAGGTTCGCTTCCCCTCTTTGTTTGTAGTGGTATGGCGCAAAATGCCGCCGTGCGGGCAGGTAAAGGTGTCCTGTATCGGGTCATATGTATACTCCCACGGCTTATACCATTCCTTCTTCCCAGTGTATCTTGTATAGGGCATAACGGGGATTCTTTCGTTTTCCAATACTCTCTTTGCAATCCACGGCGTCTTATATGCCGCATCCATTACGATAAAATGAATTTCCTTAAAACGGCTCGTTACCTGGTCATACAGGTCATCCCAAGCTATGCTGTCATGTACATTTCCCGCTGTCACTTCTACACCCAGAATGAATCCATGTTTGTCACTGGCTGTATGGGCCTCGTAGGCAAACTGCCGCTCATGCTCCCCTTTTACGAACATTCCCGCATCTGGATCCGTGGTGGAGACTGTCTTCTCCACCGTTCCTCCACCTGGCGTTCCGTCTTCCTCATCGTCATCCTGTATTGGCTTTTTCCCCAGTCTTTCCCGCTCTTTGTTTACTTCTTCCCGCAGCTGCTTGGAATACACCTTTGCCGTTTTTGCCACTTGTTCTTTCTGGAATTTCTTTTTGTTTGCGCTGGCCTTGATATGGGTCCCGTCTATATAGACCGTGCGGGGATCTACCATACGGTTGTTCAGCGCCTTATTCAGAATATGCTCGAATATCTCCTGCGTCAATTCTTCCGGAAATCGTTGGCAGAAGGCATAACTCACCGTTGCAAAATGCGGTATCTCCTCCAGCAGTCCATACCCTAAGAACCACCGGTATGCCAGGTTTACCTGGATTTCCCGGTACGTCTGCCGCAGTGACGCAATCCCAAACAAATGCTGGATCAATACCATCTTGATCAGAACCACCGGGTCTGTCCCAGGCCGCCCATTCTCGTGACAGTAATATGGCTCCAACCTCTCATACAGCCACTCGTAGTCCATCACTTTTTCTATTTGCCGCAGCAGGTGTTCCTCCGGCACCAATGCCTCGATGTCCGTTATCGCTACTTCTCTCCGCGCGTCTTTCCTCCACTGTTCCATTTTTTCGCCCCCATATCTGTTTCTATTTTACCAGATATGGGGGCTTTGTGCTTGTTTTTTGACAGACTGAGAGGGCGGAGCCGCAAGGCTCCGCCCTCTGTCTGTCTTTTTTCTTATTCCTCGGGCTTGGCTTCCTCTTCGGCAGGGGTCTCCTCTCCTTCCGCCTCGGCGGCCTGCTCGGCCACGATCTCGGCCTCCACGGCCTCCTCCACCTCGTCGGCGTCGATGACCTCTCCATCCGCCTTGGCCTCGGCCTTCAGCTGGGCGATCCGCTCATTATTGGCCTCAATGGTGGCCTTGGCGGCGGCAATCTTCTCACAGGCGGCGGCATAGCCCGCGTCGGGAGTGGCTCCGTGCTCGGCATAGTAGAGCTTGCCCAGCTCCACATAGGCCTTCTTGATTCCGCCCTCCTCCGCCAGGTTGGAGGCGGAGAGCTTGGCGATCTCCGCCACACGCTTGGAGGTGGCCACACCGGCCTCCGCCAGGCGCTTGGACGTGGCGGCCACGCTCTGAGCCAGATCGGTGGCCATTTCAGTCAAATTATCCGAAAATCCCATGATTTCGTACCTCCTGTTTCGTACGGTTTCCCGTGTGCTGGCTTCATTCTAACGCATTTTATTCAGCGGCGCAAGGACCTTTGTCTGGATTTAATCGTTTTTTTAGGTTCTCTGTATCCGACTTTCAGATTTGCCTCAGACCTGGAAATTGACCGAGGTGTCTCCCTTCTCGTCCTCGCCGAACTCATAGTCCTTGCCCGGCAGAACGGCATTCAGAGCGATGCCGGCGATGGCGGCCACCGCCAGGCCGGACAGGCTCACCTCAATGGACCCCACGGAGAAGGTCACCGCCCCGGAGTAGTTGACTCCGATGGCCAGCACCATGATGATGGCGGCGATGATGACGTTGCGGCTGTTGGTGAAGTCCACCTGATTTTCCACAATGTTGCGCACACCCACGGCGGAGATCATGCCGTAGAGGACCATGGACACGCCGCCCATGGTGGCGGTGGGCATGGCGGACACCAGGGCCGCGAACTTGGGGGAGAAGGACAGCAGGATGGCCAGCCCCGCGGCGATGCGGATGACCCGGGGGTCATAGACCCGGGACAGGGCCAGCACACCGGTGTTCTCGCCGTAGGTGGTGTTGGCCGGGGCCCCGAACAGAGCGGCCAGAGAGGTGGCCATGCCGTCGCCCAGCAGGGTGCGGTGGAGGCCCGGGTCCTGGAGGAAATTCCGCTCGCAGGTGGAGGAGATGGCACAGATGCCGCCGATGTGCTCCACCATGGTGGCCAGGGCCAGGGGCATAATGGTCACCGCCGAGGTGAGCAGCATGCCGGAGTCCACATTGGGCCGGCTGAACAGGCCGAACAGGGTGTCCTCAAACCGGAAGGGCAGGCCGATCCAGGGGGCGTCCAGCAGGGCCTGGACCTTGGCCGGGTCCATGACCTCCATCCCCGCGGCCTGGCAGACGGCGGCCACTCCATAGGAGCCCACCACGCCCAGGAGGATGGGGATGATCTTCACCATGCCCTTGCCCCAGATGTTGCACACCACCACAATGGCAATGGCCACCAGGGCAATGGCCCAGTTGGAGCGGCAGTTGGTGATGGCAGTGGAGCTGAGGGTCAGGCCGATGCAGATGATAATGGGACCGGTGACGATGGGCGGGAAATAGCGCATCACCGCCTTGGTGCCGAACACCTTGAAGAGGGCGGCCAGCACCACGTAGAGGAGTCCTGCCAGCACCACGCCGAAGCAGGCGTAGGGGAGCATCTCCGTGTTGGAGGACAGGCTGCCGTCCTCATTGGCGATCATGGGGGCGATGGCCTGATAGCCGCCGATAAACGCGAAGGACGAGCCCAAAAAGGCGGGCACCTTCCACTTGGTCAGAAAGTGGAACAGCAGTGTCCCCAGCCCCGCAAACAAAAGCGTTGCGGAAACGGACATTCCCGTGAGCGCGGGAACCAGAACAGTGGCGCCGAACATGGCAAACATGTGCTGAGCGCCCAGCACAAACATTTTGGGCCGCCCCAGCTGCCGGGCGTCGTAGATGCCTTGGGGTTGATTCATGGTTGTTTCTCCCTTCTTTTTCATCTGTATCCACACAAAAAAAGACAATCACACGGTGATTGTCAGGAACACAAAGAGCAGAGCGCCATTGAAAGCATGTCTCCAAATCCGTCCATGGATACTCCCCTCTCCGCAAATTTTCTCTATTGTATCAGAGTTGGCGAGAAAACGCAAGAAAAACCTGTCCCGGCCTGCCCCCGCTTTTTTCTCTGCACGCCCCTCTTTTCATTGACTTTCCCGGGAAAACTGGATAAACTAATACTGATTTTGACCTGGAGGCCCGAGGGCTCCCAAGAGAAAGAGAACGCGTAAGGAGCGATGACCCATGAAAAAGCCGTTTGTCACCCTGGAACAGCTCCAGGAGATTGTCAAGCAGTACCCCACCCCCTTCCATCTGTACGACGAGAAGGGCATCCGGGAGAACGCCCGGGCCCTGAAGGCCGCCTTTGCCTGGAACCCCGGCTATAAGGAGTTCTTCGCCGTGAAGGCCACCCCCAATCCCCAGATTTTGAAGATTTTGAAGGAGGAGGGCTGCGGCGTGGACTGCTCCTCCCTGTGCGAGCTGATGATGTCCGACCGCTGCGGCTTCCAGGGCGGGGAGATCATGTTCTCCTCCAACGACACCCCGGCGGAGGAGTTCGCTCTGGCCGCCCAGCTGGGGGCCACCATCAACCTGGACGACATCACCCACATCGACTTCCTGAAGGACACCATCGGGTACATCCCCAAGAAAATCTCCTGCCGCTTCAACCCCGGCGGCACCTTCCAGCTGGGGGAGAGCAAGGAGGGCTTCCAGGTGATGGACAACCCCGGCGAGGCCAAGTACGGCATGACCCGGGAGCAGATCGCCGAAGCTTTCAAGCGCCTGAAGGAAATGGGGGCCGAGGAGTTCGGCATCCACGCCTTCCTGGCCTCCAACACCCTGTCCAACGACTACTACCCCGCCCTGGCCAAGATTCTGTTCCAGCTGGCGGTGGACCTGAAGAACGAGACCGGGGCTCACATCACCTTCATCAACCTGTCCGGCGGCGTGGGCATCCCCTACCGCCCGGAGCAGCCCGCCAACGACATCGCCGTTATCGGCGAGGGGGTGCGGCGCGCCTATGAGGAGGTGCTGGTCCCCGCGGGCATGGACGACGTGTCCATCTGCACCGAGCTGGGCCGGTTCATGCTGGCCCCCTACGGCCATCTGGTCACCAAGGTGCTCCACCAGAAACACATCTACAAGGAGTACATCGGGGTGGACGCCTGCGCCTCCAACCTGATGCGCCCGGCCATCTACGGGGCCTACCACCACATCACCGTCATGGGCAAGGAGGACGCCCCCTGCGACCACAAGTACGACGTCACCGGCTCTCTGTGTGAGAACAGCGACAAGTTCGCCATCGACCGCATGCTGCCGGAAATCAATATCGGTGACCTGCTGGTCATCCACGACACCGGCGCCCACGGCCACGCCATGGGCTATCAGTACAACGGCCGCCTGCGCTCGGCGGAGGTCCTCCTGTGCCAGGACGGCTCCACCCGCCTCATCCGGCGGGCCGAGACGCCGGAAGATTACTTCGCCACCGCGATCTGGGATTAAATTTCTTTTTGTAGGGGCGGCCCATGTGGCCGCCCGCGTGGGAGGGTTTTCGCCCTCTGTAGGGCGCGACGACTCGGCGCGCCGCTCCTATGGTTTTCCGCAGGGAATTTCGCCGCCTGCGGGCGGCGAGTTCCTTTGCCCATGGCGGCTCGTCGTCGCAAAGTCCGCTTGTCTCCGTTTCCGCCTGACGGCGAAAACTGCGCTCGCTCCCTTGCTCCTCCTCTTCCCGGCGAACCCGCTGTGCTGGGCTTCGCCGGGAGGCACGGGAGATTAAACAAAACGCCACCGGGGACGGCTCCGATGAGCACTCCGTGCTCATAGTCGCCTACCCTACCCCCTCTGGCCCTTCGGGCCATCTCCCCCTGACAGGGGGAGTCGGCCCCGGACCCCGTTTACGAGGGACGCCTTCCTGATAGGTTGTGCAAAATTTTCGGCGCGCAAAATCTGAGTGGCTGGTCCAAATCTCCGCCGGGCCACTGGGCCCTGGGTTTGCAAAAATTGCATTCGGTGCGGTCCCAGCTCTGCGCCTGGCTTTGCCGAGCCAACGCTTTCGGTGCGTATTCTGGCGGGCGCATGCTATGCGCCCCTACTAGCTTCCTGTGGGCTGTAGGGGCGGCACACTGGGCCGCCCGCCCTTCCAACACGTCACTCCCCACACATTGTTTCGTCAGGACGGGGCCCGCCCCGCCCTGAACTTTTGCCGTTTCCACAGAAATTTGATCAACAAGGAGAGAATCATTCCATGAATATTATGGGCGAGCTTGCCCTGATCTTTGGGATCTGTCTGGTGGGTGAGGGGGTGGCCGCCCTTCTCCCGGTGGCCTTTCCCGCCAGCGTCATCAGCATGGTGCTGCTGATGGTCCTGCTGCTCACCGGCGTGGTGAAGGACCGGCACATCCAGACCGCCTCCCACTTTCTGGTGGCCAATATGGCCTTTTTCTTCCTGCCCTCCTTTGTGGGGCTGCTGGAGCATATCGAACTGCTGAAAAGCCAGCTGGTCCCCCTGCTCCTCATCATCGTGCTCACCACGCCGGTGGTCTATCTGGTCACCGGGTGGACTGTGCGGCTGCTGATGCTCCGCCATCGGAACCGGAAGGAGGACCGCCATGCTTGACGCGATTCTGACCTCCCCGTTTTTCGGTCTGGCCCTGTCCGCCGCCGCCTGGTGCGCCGGGCTGTGGGTCCAAAAGAAAACCGGGTGGGTGCTGTGCAACCCCCTGATCATCGCCGGCGTGCTGATTATCGCCATTCTGGCCGTCTTTCACATCCCCTTGGAGCACTACAACCAGGGGGCGAGCCTGATCCAGATGATGCTGGGTCCGGTGACGGCGGTGCTGGCCCTGAACATCTACCACCAGCGCGCCGTCCTCAAGGAGTATTTTCTTCCGGTCCTGGCCGGGTGTCTGGCGGGCACCCTGGCCAGTCTGGGCAGCGTGCTGGCCCTGTGCCGCCTGTTCCAGCTGGAGGAGGTGCTCACCGCCTCCCTCCTGCCCAAGAGCGTCACCACCGCCATCGCCCTGGGCATCGCCGAGAGCCAGGGCGGCATCCAGGGGGTGGCCGCGGCGGCGGTAATCCTGGCCGGTCTGGTGGGGGCGGTGTTCGCCCCCCTGTTCGCCAAGTGGTTCCGCATCACCGACCCGGTGGCGGAGGGACTGGCCATCGGGGCGTGCAGCCACGCCCTGGGCACCACCAAGGCCATGGAGATCGGCGAGATTCAGGGGGCCATGAGCTCCATCGCCATCTGTGTGTGCGGGATCTTCACCTCCCTGCTGGCCCTGTTTCTCTAAAAGGAGGGCCCTGCATGGAGTTCTACTACTACAGCCGCATGGGAAAGACCTGGCAGAGCGCCTACCACGCCATTCTCACCGGCCTGGAGGAGCTGCGCCCCGCCTTCCCCGTCCCCCGGCTGGAGATGGAGGAGCTGGGTCAGATCCTATTCCAGCTCCGCCTGGACCACCCGGAGATCTTCTACGTCACCGGCTTCTCCTGCCGGGTCCACCCCGCCGCCTCCACGGTGGAGTTTCTGCCCCAGTACCTCTTTGACAAGGGGAAGATCCGGGAGCACCAGCGGGCTATGTCCGCCCGGATTGCCAAGCTGGCCCGCCCCGCCATGGACAAGAGCGAGGGCGAAAAGGAGCGGTACATCCACGACTTTATCTGCCGGAACGTGCGGTATGACAAGCTGAAAAAGCCCTACTCCCACGAGATTCTGGGCCCCCTGGGCCAGGGGGTGAGCGTATGCGAGGGCATCGCCAAGGCGGTGAAGGCCCTGTGCGACGCCCTGGGGCTGTGGTGCATCGTGGTCATCTCGGAGAACAACCCGGACAAGGGCATCCGCTACCGCCACGCCTGGAACATTGTGAGGATCGGCGGGCAGTATTATCATCTGGACGCCACCTTTGACAACTCCCTGGGGGGAGACGGGGTGATCCGGTACGACTACTTCAATCTGGACGACAAAAAAATCTTCCGGGACCACGAGCCCATTCTCACCCATGCCCCCGCCTGCACCCAGGGGGACCGGTTCTTCTACCGGGAGCAGAAGCTGTCCTTTACCAAACAGGAGGATGTGGGCCGGCGGGCCCTCCAGGCCATCCGCAAGAAAAAGCCCCTGATCTTCCACTGGCGGGGCGGCTATCTCACCCGGGACGTGCTGGGGGAGCTGGTCGCCCTCCTGGAGCGGACCGCCCAGGAGAAGGGGCTCCACGCCCAGGTGAAGGTGAACTGGCCCCAGGCGGTCCTCCAGGTCTCCTTCGTCCCCCAGTTGCCCGGCTCCGCCCTCACGCCCCAGCAGGCCAACGAGGGGGAGGACGCTCCCGCGCCTCTGGGCGATCCCCTTCCGACCCTGTAAACGCGGCTTCGCCGCTGTTCCGTCCCCCGGCCTCCTCCACGGCGGCCGGGGGCGTTGTTTTTCCAGGGCTCCCCGCGTATGATTCATGGAGCGGCCTCTCATCCTAACTCTGTCCGGCGGGAGACGGAGCCACTCCGCCTCCCGGGCCGAATCTGGGCGGAGACAGGTCCGCCGTTCAGGAGGATGCGGGATGGAGTGGTTCTGGTATTTTCTCTTTTACAGCTTTCTGGGCTTCCTGCTGGAGGTGGGCTACGCCTGGTGGACCGGCGCCCCCCTGGACCGGAAGTGCCTGCTTCTCCTCCCCCTGTGCCCGGTATACGGCCTGGGGGCCTGCGCGGTGCTGCTGCTCCCCAGCGCGGTGCTCCGCTCCCCCGCCCTCCTGGTGATTGTGGGGGGGCTCACCGCCACGGCGGTGGAGTACGCCGTCTCCGTCTTTTATCAAAAGGCCTTCTCCGTCTCCTTCTGGGACTACCACAGCCAGATCGGCAACCTCAACGGACGGGTCTGCCTCCCCTTTACCCTGGCCTGGGGGCTTCTCCTGCTTCCCATGGTCTACTGGGTCCACCCGGCGGCCGCCCGGCTGTTTGCCATGATCCCGCCCCCGGTGTTCTGGGCGGCCCTGGCCGCGTTTACCGCCGACGGGATCGTCTCCTCGGTCATCCTGCGCCGCACCGGGGACCGGACCCGGCTGCGGTGGTACCGGGCCGCGGGGCGGCCCCAATAGGCCCTCTCTTTCCCGCCCTGGACCACTTTGCAACAATAAAAAACAGCCGCGAAATGCGGCTGCTTTTTGTCCCTTGTTACTCCTCGTAGTCCTCATACTCCGAGGCGCAGGCCTTCTGCTGGACCTTGGTCTTGGCGTAGTCCCCCAGTTCGGCCAGCTTGTCCCAGTAGGCGATGATGGCGCAGATGACGCCGGCGGCGGTGAGGGACAGGGCCACGATCTTCAGCACGAAGCGGGCAACTTTCATAAGGCAATTCCTCCTCATACGGATTCTGTTGTCCATAGTGTACACGATGGACGGAGAAAATACAACTGTTTTTTCAAAATTTGTCCGGCGTACCCCGGTCCTTACACGTTGAACCGGAACAGGATAATGTCGCCGTCCTGGACGATGTATTCCTTGCCCTCGGAGCGGATGAGGCCCTTCTCCCGGGCGGCGGCCATAGAGCCGCAGGCCATCAGGTCGTCGTAGGCGATCACTTCCGCCCGGATAAATCCCCGCTCAAAGTCGGAGTGGATCTTGCCGGCGGCCTGGGGCGCCTTGGTGCCCTTGGTGATGGTCCAGGCCCGGCACTCGTCCTCGCCGGAGGTCAGATAGGAGATGAGACCCAGCAGGGTGTAGCTGGCCTTCACCAGCCGGTCCAGGCCGGACTCGGGCACGCCCAGGTCGTCCAGGAACATCTTCTTCTCCTCGGGCTCCAGCTCGGCGATCTCCGCCTCCAGCTTGGCGCACACGGGGATCACCTGGGCCCCCCCCGAGGCCGCCCGCTCCTTCACCTGCTGGTAGTAGGCCACCCCCTCCGGGTCGGAAAATCCGTCCTCGTCCAGGTTGGCCGCATAGATCACCGGCTTCAGGGACAGCAGCTCCGAGGTGGCGATGAGGGCCGCGTCGTCCTCGTCCACCTGGCCCAAGTAGCTCCGGGCGGACTTGCCGTCGTTGAGCCAGCCCTTCAGGCCGGTGAACACCTCCACCTCCCGGAGAAACTTCTTGTCCCCCTTGGCCGCCTTCTGGGCCTTGTCGATGCGCCGGTCCACCATTTCCGCGTCGGCCAGGATCAGTTCCAGGTCGATGGTGTCCATATCCCGGATGGGGTCGGTGGAGCCCTCCACGTGGATCACGTTCTCGTCGTCAAAGCAGCGCACCACGTGGACGATGGCGTCGGTCTGGCGGATGTTAGCCAAAAACTTGTTGCCCAGGCCCTCCCCCCGAGAGGCCCCCTTCACCAGTCCGGCGATGTCCACGAACTCGATCACCGCCGGGGTAGTCTTCTTGGGGTGATACATCTCAGACAGCTTGTCCAGGCGGGCGTCAGGCACCGCCACCACGCCCACGTTAGGGTCGATGGTGCAGAAGGGGTAGTTGGCGCTCTCCGCGCCGGCGTTGGTAATGGCGTTGAACAGGGTGCTCTTTCCCACATTGGGGAGACCCACGATACCTAATTTCATATATCTCAACTCTCCTTGATTTTTCTCGTATTTTCAATGGTTTCCGGGTTTGGGGGGATGTCCACCGCACCAATTCCGCACCAATTTTTCAGCAGCGCACCATTTTTCAACTTGCCAGACTGGTGTTTTGCTCAAACTGTTTGATGGCGTTGGTCAGGGAATCATCCGTGACATGGACATAGCGGTCCATGGTTGTTTTGATGCTGGAATGACCGAGCAACCTTTGCAGGACTTTCGGCAGCACTCCGCTTTCAATCGCACGGGTCGCATAGGTGTGTCTCAAAGCGTGCATACAAAACCGTTTGATTTTGGCCTCATCGCAGAGTTTGTACAGATGCGTGTCATAGGAACTGTTTTTGGCGGGTTCTCCGGTACGATAATTGATAAACACCAAATCTCTCATACAGAGATACTGGGTCTCTCCGGTACGGCGATCCACATATTCCAGAATTTGAGACAGCAGTTCTGATTCTTTGCGAGTGTGACGTTCTTCGTAGCAAGATTTTAATACATCGTATGCACGGGTTGTCAGCGGAATGGTGCGGTAGCTGCTATTGGTTTTGGGAGGACCGGCACGCCAGATTCCTTCACTATGGCGGTATTCCAGCGTTTTGCTGACGGTCAGCGTCCGCTTTTTCCAGTCAATAGAATCCCAGGTCAATCCGATCATTTCCGAAGTCCGCAGCCCGGTCTCCAACAGCAGTATATACTGCCTGTAATTGTGAGATCGCTTTGCGGTTTCCAGAAAAGCTGCCTGTTCTTCTACAGTCAGGAACTTAATGTCATCCACGGCACGGACCGGCTTTGAAAAACGAACTCCGTCCATGGGATGTTTGATGAGCATATCGTTCATGACTGCTGCACGGAACATGATTCCCATGGCAATATACGCCTGACGGATGGTAGAACCTGCATAAGTTGCTTCCATCTTGTTCAGAACGATCTTGCAATGCATCGGTTTGACATCACACAAGCGCATACTTCCGATGACCGGCTGGATGTTCACTCGATACCGTTCCCGGTAATTTCTCTTGGTATTGGGTGCCAGATCTGCAATCAGATGAGTGATCCAGAACTCAAACCAGGAATCCACCGTCATTTCGGAGGAAGGATTGTGAACATCGTGCTTATCCTCGTACTGTGCATCGGCAAGCCAGTTGCGAGCTTCCGGGAGCGTATCGAAATGCTTTTCCTTGCGGGAACCGTCCTTTGCGGTATATCTTGCGGCGTACTTACCGTCTTTTCTCTGGCAGATACCCTTTCCACATTCTCTGCCTTTTAAGTTTTTGCCCATATAATGAACTCCTTTCCTTAGAGTAGGAAACGTGAGTTCATCACAACACTCTACTCTAACACAAAAACACAATTTTTTCAATATATTACGCCGTTTTTGGTGCGCACCAATCAGTGTCCGGCGCACCAAAAACGGCTGTTTTGTCAAATCGCAACCCGACCTTCGATAAACTCCTCAAAAGCCTTGCGCTTTACCAATTTTTTAGTGCCCACATACAGGACAAAGGGGCAGTTGGGTTGTTTCAGCATCTCATCGATTTTGTTGATTCCGATGTTGCTGTATTCGGCTGCCTCACGAATGGAGAGCAGCATCTTACGATCAATGGGCAGGTTCGTTGCCTGCTGGTTCTGATTCATCATAGGCAGTAAAATTCCTTTCTTTCAGCGTTCCATATCTTGCTTGCGGCGAATAGGTTTGGTCGGTTGCCTTGCTTGTCGGGTCCGGGTCAAAATGGCATCAAAAAAAGCCCGTACCTTTTCAGGTGCGAGCTTGACGGCGTCCAGATACGGCTGGATCTCTTTCTTCAATTCTTGATATGCGTTGTACAGGGCATCGTATCTCTGTTTCCAGATGGCGGCACTCCATTGGGCGCTGCGCAGCTTTTCTTCCAAGCGGCTGTTTTCCGCTTTGACCAGAAGACCAGTGACTGCATAGTCCTTGAGGATATTGCACTGGGATGGAGTGAGTGTGATATTGCCGGTAATGGTCTTTTTCCCCATGGAGCGAATTTCCTGCACAGTCAAAGCAGCGGTGCGCTGCTCTTTCGCCTGCTTTTGCAGGGATTGTAACTCCTTTTCCTTTTTTTCAATGGCGGCCTGCGTGTTATTTAAGGTCTGCTCCGTCTGAGCGATCTGAGCGGTCATGGTCTCCAGACGCTGCTTCTCCTGTGCCACCTTGAATTGGGTCACTGTCAGATGTTCCTCGGTGCTGCCACGCTCTCCACGCTCCACATCGGTATATCCGGCAGCTTTCATATAGTTGAAAAAATCGTCTTGTAGAACACTGTACGATGTCCGCAGGACTTTCTTTCCCTTGGCGGTCAAAAGCGGATTGCCCTGCTCATCCAGAGCCACCTTGGATTCCCACTTTTTGCTCCGGCTGACCTGCATAATGGTCTCCTTGACCGTTCCCACAAGGGATTTATCCTTGCACCGCTTTGACCAGAGAATTTGCTTTTCCACCACCGGGATATAGACCACATGAAGGTGGTAGTGGTATACATCCTTTCCCAGAGCTTCCGACATAGCCCGGTTGCGCTCATCAGCGTGCATGACAGCGGAGAGAATATACTGCTCACCACCCACGATCTCTACGGCTGCTTTGTATGCGTCGGTGTAAAATTGTTTGGCATATTCATAGCCGCCGTGATTGTGGAAGTAAGCGGAGTTCACATCGA
Organism: Pseudoflavonifractor capillosus; assembly: GCF_016899775.1. Taxonomy (GTDB): domain Bacteria; phylum Bacillota; class Clostridia; order Oscillospirales; family Oscillospiraceae; genus Lawsonibacter. The sequence continues at coordinate 101,643 of NZ_JACJJE010000004.1, read as the reverse complement.
AAATCAGTTCCCCGTATTTTACCGCATCGGCCTTCAGGCCACGGGTGGAGATAACGCCATCGGCAATCATCTGATCGAACATGGCAGCATAGCTGTCGGTGGGGGTTTTGAAGTGAATATTCCGGTGGGTCTGGCTGGTATCAATATCCTGGTTGGAGTAGTTGTCCTTTTCTCGTTCATTGTGTTCCTGCACCTTTGCCACATCATCAAGGGTGGGCAAGTCCTGATTACGGGCAAAGGTACGGTCGATTCCGTCATTTCTGGCCATACAAGTCAGCTCCTTTCAGCTCAGCAGCAGACGGCTGGGGGACGGGGATGCACTTCCTGCGGGAAGTGTAATAACCCACTATGACACTTTCATCCCGAAGGGCTGCAAAGTGCCGTGGGCTCTCCCGAGGGGGGATTGCGGTCATTGCGATGACCGCTGCTGAACTGCCCGGAAACCATCTGCATCGTTTCCTGTTGTTCAGCCCGGACAGCCGATGTTCTGCCAAACACCAGCCATCCGGCAGCAAACAAAGGCGTGGTTTGTCTGCCGTTTGGGGTGCGATACGAGAGTCCCCTATAGAACGGTTTTGGGTGAAATGCTGTGTACATACGTACAAAAGCACTGAGTTACTCGGCCTGCCTCGGTACGTACGTATCTTCCGAAACATTGGAAAATCCGTTTATATAAGGTCTGGCAATCGCTTCAATTCCGAAAAATCCCCACACCCGCCGCCCGGCGATGTTGGTGATTCTGTTGCAGTATTCCAGATTGTACTTGCCCTGATTGGCGATCACAGCATCACTAAAGCTGCGCCGCTTCAGCGCCGTAAGATTGTTTTCCTCGCACCACATCTGGTAAATCTCATACAGTTCTTTAGAACTGATGGTACTGTCTGCTTTCAGCCGAATATATCCCTCGGATTCCAGAAAATCAAAAATATTATTATTGTCCCGTTTGACAGCCTCCCGGTTGTCTTTAGTGCGCTGGCTCTCGGTAAACTTGAAGTTGTTGGCAGCCAGCCTTTGCAAGCCCTTACAGGCCCACAGCAGGATGCCCTCCACCTCGGCCTTCATTTTCTCGGCCAGGTCGGGATCATCCACACGGCCAGTAGGCTTATCTTTTGTGGTCAGCACCAGCTGGCGGCGGTAGAACCCGTCGCTCCTGTCAAACAGTGCCTGCAAATCGCCGTTAGAGAAGGCCAGCAGCCGGGCGCACATCCATCCCTGATAGCTCTGCTTGCCCTTGCGCTCCAAATCCATCTTGCCCTGGGCGGTGACGATGGATTTTACATAGTTGGTCTGGCGCAGGGCTTCCATCCGCATATCGTCATCCACACACAGGAGGATATGCTCCAGGTCGGCACGGGCAAATCGGTTCTCGGATATTTTCCCGATGCTGCCATCCTTCATGTTGGAGCCGAACAAAGTTCCCAGCACAGCGCCGATCTGACTCTTGCCTTCACCGCCGTTGCCTTTGATGACCATCATCCGCTGGCCCTTGTTGCTGGGGATCAGGCAGTAGCCGATGTATTCCTGCAAGGTGGGGATGTCCTCCGGGTAGAGCAGGCCGTCCAGAAATTGCAGCCAGAGGACGGGTTTCGGGGCGTTGGGGTTGTAGGCCACGGGGAACCGGTTGCGGACGATTTCAGATTTTCCCTCCACAAATTTTCCGTCCAGAAAAAGCGTCCCGTTGGAGAGGTGAATCCGGTCAGCCTTCGGTGGAAAATCCTCCACCAGCGCCGCCAGCTTCATCAGCTCCACAATGTTGCTGATTTTGCGGGGGATATTGCTGACCGCACAGCATTTCAGCTCCTCAAAAATCTCTCCCCGCAGGGGCAGCTCATCGGTTACACGGCCTTCGGGCGTGAAAAAAGCCCCGTTTGTGAAGAGAATCTTGTGCGTCTGCAAGAACTCCTCACAAAACAGGGCTTCGTTGATGTTTTTTCCATCAAACCAGACGGGCATTCCGTCAGGCGGATTGTTTTTCTTCATAGGGCGTTTCCTCCTTCTGTTGTCGTTCCAGCCGCTCCTCCAAGCTGGCAATCAGGTCCTCTTTGTTCAGCATTTCTACGATTCTTATCCGCTGTTCCAGTTCGGCGGCAATGAGCAAATCCGCCAGATACTCCACATAGTCCAGCATTTGGCAGGCTTCCACAAACCGGTCATCCAAAGCATCTTCCGGCACCTTGGGCGCATACTGTACCTTCCAGCGTTCTAAAAGATGCAGATAATCGCACAGCACCCGAAGGCAGCGCATTTCCTCCTGCCGGTATGCCGTCAGCAGGGGGCGTTTCGGCTTGGGCAGAGCAATGGCCGCCGGAGGCTTATCCGGGTCAATTCCGAAGTTCTGGGCCAGTTTTTGTGCCGCCTTGAAGCTGCTCAAACCAAAGAGCCTTGCCACAAGGTCAATCACATCGCCGGTGGCCCCGCAGCCGAAGCAGTAAAAATACTTCTCATTCAGCTTCATGCTGGGGTGCCGGTCATCGTGGAATGGGCAGCGGCACATCCCGCTGCGATTGACCTGCAAGCCGTAATGCTCCGCTGCATCCCGCACTCGAATCGTTTGCTTCACCAGCTCAAACAGCGTCATTTTCGCTCCCTCCCCTCTGAAAAATGCTTGGATGCCGTTTTTTTCATAGAACCTCTCTTTCTTGCGCTTCCGGCGCAGCTGTTGTATAATGTTGATATGGTTCCGAAAAAAGTAATCTGCTTTCAGATTATCCTTTCACTAATAGGAGAAATCCCGGGTGTAAAACGGAACCATTTTTTGAAAAATCATAAAAATTTTTTGAAGGAGGTGGAGTCATGGCGTATCCCACAGATGACGAGCTTCTGGATACCGAAGATGGCTTCACCGGATGGGATGAGGACGCCTCTGCCGGATCAGCGGAGGAAACGCTGGAACAGGCCCTTGCGGAAGAACGCCTGGCAGAGCTGGAAAGCGAGCTGGAACAGGACGAGCATCCCGTTGATTATGATGCCGAGTTGGAGAACGAGGAAGAAGAAGCTGCTCCGGTCAGCGAAAAGCGGCTGAAGCGGGAGATACGGGCCGAAGCCATGCGCCGGCTGGAGGAAGCGGCCCGCACTGAAAGCGATTTCCGGGTGGTCGTGGACGAATGGAACAAGCTGGACCGGAACCGGGAGCGCCGGGAGCGGGACCACGAAAACCTCCGTGGGGATGTGCCGCTGGAATACCAGGCGGTGCCGGAGCCAAAGCTCATTCCCCGATGGATGAACAACCCTGCATACCGGCAGTTGATGGCCGGAAACTTTCTGGATATTCTGTTTGACTGTCCCTATGAGATGCACCAGCTGAGTGCCGACCCATTTATCTCCGGCATGATCGAAACTCTCAGCGAGGAACACAAGGAAGTCCTGTATTTTCTCTCTTTGCGGCTCTACAGCACCACCCGGCTTGCTGCCATTCGTGGGCAGTCTGACCGCAATATCCGCAAGCTGCGGAAAACCATCCATAAAAAATTGCAGCGCCAGATGTATGAACATCTGTGCTGCAAACCGGAAAATAGCCTGACCTTGCGGGAGCGCCGGTTTTTGGAGGAATACTCGAAAATCGCAAAGAAACAGGGCAAGGACGCCGTGATCAGGCGGGAGAACAAGACCAAACGCAGAAAAAAGAAAAACCGCCCCTGATGACAGGGACGATGAAACAGAAAGGGCACGCATAATGAAGAATCTATTTGAACAATCCCGTTCTCATTGGGTGCGCTACGATCATTATGAGCTGAAAACAGCGGAAGATGGCAAGCGGTACATCACCCCCGGCAAAAACGCAAAGCCGGATGTCTACAATCCGCTGAAAGAGGTCCCGAACATTGTGCTGGATGCATTGAATGTGGGGATGCTGCTGATGGGGCGTAAACCAGAGGCAGAAGTGGAAAAGGCGGTGATGGAGTTTGTCACCCGGTACGGCCTGCTGGGGCTGATGACCGCTCTGCCTACCACACCGACCTTTATGGACTACGAGGCGGTGTACCTGCCGAAAAACCATTTCATCAAGGAAGAATCCATGGCGACAGACCAATATCTGTCCCTCTTTTACCCCTTCGACCAGCTGGATGTGGTGAAGAAGGGCATTGAATCCACATGGAATGTGTCCGGCGACCGGACGATGGTTGCCCTGACCATGACCTTCATGGATGAGCCGATGGCGAAAAACATGAGCTTCCAGAGGGCGTATGCGGAACCCTATGACTGGGTTGCCCAGCAGTTCAAGGATTGGGCATTCACCCTGTCCACGTCCATCCTCTACTACAATGATTATGACTCCATAGATGAAGATGCACGGGGACTGTACCGCAAGGCTATGGCTGCCTTCGGCGGGATCGCCCCCAGCTACCACATCGAGCTGCTGGATAAGCCAACCATTTATTGGGACTTTCATTCGCTGCTGCTGGGTATCCAGATGATGTTCAGCTTCATGCTGGTGGACAATGACCAGCCCCTGCGCCTGTGTAAGCATTGTCAGAAGGTGTTCCTGGGCAGCCGGTCCAACGCCGCTTTTTGCAGCCCACGGTGCAAGAACCAGTACAATGTCTATAAGAGCCGTGAGAAATCCAAGGGAGAAGTAGACTAACGAGGGTGCGGTCACTGCGGCGGGACGGGAGTTGATATACCTCCGCTTCCTTTTTCGGTCAGTCGGATTTTGCCCGCTGTGCAAATCCTGATTTTGTCCATGGGTGTACAAAATTCGCCTGCCCTACTGCCACCGGGAAGCGTCTGTCTACCGTCCATCTGCCCGGATTGCAGATGCCGCAACCAGCCCCTTCCCGGCGTCAGCCGGAAGCAAAGGTATAACACACTAGACTTTCCTACGGAAAATCGTGTGCCAACAGGGATGCTGCTCGCCCCTATTGGAAACCCAGAGCCAAAGTGACGGCGTCCCTCTGGACTCCCTGCTTGTCCGTGCAGTGGCTATCCATCCTGCTCCCGCACGCTGGATACGCTCCTGCCCGAACAAGTAAAACAGGCACAGAGATTTGCCCGGATAGCGGGTAGATTTCTGTGCCTGTTTTTGTTCAGCGGCGGCTGGGCAAAGAATACGCGGAAGCCTTGCAGAACCCGCGGTCTTGGTTGGAGATTTTCGTATTGGAGTGCGAAAACCGATTGTCCCAAACCCCTATATCTGGTATAATAAAACAGTCGAATTCTCTGACCGGAGGTACCCATATGGCCATCTCTTACAATAAGCTCTGGAAACTGCTCATTGATCGCAAAATGAGCAAGGCAGACTTACGCCGAGCGGCTGGAATCGCTCCCAATACGATGACAAAACTAAACCGCGATGAAGAAGTGACCCTAGAAACACTCGGAAAAATTTGTGGTGTGTTAAAAGTCAATGTAGGAGATATTGTGGATATTTTTCCTGATGCTCCATAACAAGATAGAAAGAGAGGGAGATCTATGACTCCATTTGAAATTGTAACTGCCATTTTGAACTTGCTTGCACTTATCCTGATTCCCATAATAGCCGTGATAATTGGTCAGCATTTGCAAAATGTTTCAGCAAAACGAAAAGATAAAATGGACGTGTTTAAGACGATGATGATGAACAGAATCGGCTGGTCCGTTGAAGGTACACGAGCCATGAACATTATTGATATTGTTTTTTCGGATGATAAAAATGTTCGACAGGCTTGGAGTGAATATTATCATGCTCTTTGTGTCAAGGACCCAGATGAAATACAGTTAAAGCAAATGCAGCAAGCACAAGATAAATTACTTGAGAAAATGGCTATTTCTCTTGGATATAAGGATAAAATCACATGGGAAACCATTCAGAATCCTTATATTCCGAAAGGGATGATGGAGGCAATGGATCAGCCACAGATCATCCAAAAAGGACAGACAGAGCTTGCAAAGGTAGCTGGTGCGTTTGCTCAAATGATAAATACTAACGCAGCCAATCAAGCACCAAACCGACAGGAGGACAATCCCCATGCCAACACTTGAATGGATTGGAAAAGATAAGGTGGTAAACCACTACCAAGAAGTGCCCTACCGGGTGCTGGAGCGCCAGTACAGCTATGATGAAGCTGGACAGCACGCCGAGGACAACGGCAGCGAAAACATGATTATCCACGGCGACAATCTGGAGGCGCTGAAAGCCCTGCTGCCCCGGTACGAGGGCAAAGTGAAGTGCATTTATATTGATCCTCCCTACAACACCGGCAACGAGGGATGGGTATACAACGATAACGTCAATGACCCCAAGATCAAAAGGTGGCTGGGAGAAGTGGTTGGCAAAGAGGGCGAGGACCTTTCCCGGCACGATAAGTGGCTGTGCATGATGTACCCCCGTTTGAAGCTGTTACAGAGGCTGTTAGCGGAGGATGGGGCTATTTTTATCAGTATTGGCGATGATGAAAATGCAAGTCTTAAGATGATTTGTAATGAAATCTATGGCGACAACAACTTTATTGATACGATCATTTGGCAAAAAATATATACCGTTAAGAATTCAGCACAGTATTTTTCCGGGATGCACGACTATATAATTGTCTATTCAAAAAATAAGTCTCAATTTCACCGGAACTTGCTTCCAAGAACGGTAGATCTTGATAATAGTTACACCAATCCTGATAATGACCCTAGAGGTGTTTGGACTACTAATGCAGTTCAAGCAAGAAACTATTATGCTCAAGGAAGTTATGAAATCATTTCACCTTCAGGAAAGAAATTTTTGCCGCCTTCGGGCACTTATTGGAGAGTGTCACAAGAAACATTTTTAGCACTTGATGCTGACAAGCGAATTTGGTGGGGAAAAAATGGAGACAGCGTTCCAAGAATTAAAAAATTCCTTTCTGAAGCTAAGCAGGGTGTAGTTCCCACAACGTTGTGGTCGTATAAAGATGCAGGCCAGAATGCAGATGCAAAACAAGAAATCCGAAGAATCTTTGAGCATGAATCTGAAATATTTACCACTCCAAAGCCTACGCGCTTAATAGAGCGCATACTTCAAATTGCCGCTGATCCTGATTCCATCATTCTCGACTCCTTTGCTGGTTCTGGCACCACTGCCCATGCGGTTCTGAACATGAACAAGACCGACGGCGGCAACCGTAAATTCATCCTGGTGGAAATGATGGACTACGCCGACAGCATTACCGCCGAGCGTGTCAAGCGGGTGATTGACGGCTATGGAGAGGACAAAAAAGCTGTGGAAGGCACCGGCGGCAATTTCAGCTACTATGAGCTGGGGCCTGTGCTTCTGCTGCCAGATGGCAACCTCAACGAAGAAGTAGGCCCACAGAAAATCCGGGAATACGTCTACTATATGGAGACTAAAGAGCCCCTGCCCGCCGAACAGCCCACGGACGAGCCCTACTTCATGGGCCTGTGCCGCAACACCGCCTATTACTTCTATTATGAGCGGGAAAGTGTCACTACGCTGGATCACGCCTTTTTAGCTACTATTCAGACCAAAGCCGAGGGCTACACCATCTATGCTGACCTGTGCGCCATCTCGCAGGAGACGCTACGCCGCCACAACATCACCTTTAAGAAAATCCCTCGGGACATTGCCCGGCTGTAAAGGAGCGTGAAGAAATGGAACTGAAATCTTATCAGAAAGAAGTCATTGCCGATCTTGCACGCTACCTGGAGCTGGTGGTGGAGCTACAAAGCCCGGCAAAGGCGTATCAGGCCCTCTGGAACGAAAAGAATGTTCTGGTGGGCTTCGGCGGTATGCCGAATTATGTGAATGTACTTCCCGGTATGCCCCATGTGTGTGCCAAGGTGCCCACCGGCGGCGGCAAGACCTATATCGCCGCCAGTTCTCTGCGGACCATTTTTGACGCCATGCCCCAGCGCCGGGCCAAGGCCGTTGTATGGCTGGTGCCCTCTGAGGCCATTCTGACCCAGACCCGTAAGGCGCTGGAAAATCCAGACCATCCCTACCGCCAGCGGCTGGATGTGGATTTTGGCGGGCGAGTACAGGTGTACTCCAAGGAGCAGGCCCTCATGGGGCAGAACTTTACCCCCTCTGCTGTGACAGAACAGCTTTCCTTGTTTGTGCTCAGCTATGATTCCTTCCGTACCAGCAAAAAGGAAGGCCGCAAAGCCTATCAGGAGAATGGTTATCTGGCCGAATTTGCCAAGTGGATGGACGATCCGGCGGTCTTGCTGTCCGATACTGATGAGACGGCGTTGATCCAGGTGATCCGCTATCTGAATCCGGTGGTCATCGTGGACGAGAGCCACCATGCCACTTCGGATTTGAGCGTGGAAATGCTGCAAAACTTCAACCCCAGCTTTGTGTTTGACCTGACTGCCACCCCCAAGAAGAAAAGCAATATCATCTCTTTTGTGGACGCTGCACGGCTGAAAAAGGCCAACATGGTCAAGCTACCGGTAATCGTCTATAACCGTAAATCTCAGGCTGATGTGTATGGGGATGCTATCGCCATTCGTGCCAAACTGGAGGCACAGGCTAAGCGGGAGCAGAAAACCAGTGGGCGCTATATTCGCCCCATCGTTCTGTTCCAGGCCCAGCCCCGCAACAATGCGGACAGCACCACATACGAAAAAATCAAAAAAACGCTGGTGGACGGCGGTATTCCTGAAAAGGAAATCGCCATCAAAACCGGCGATAAGGACGAGCTGAAAAATGTGGACTTGCTGTCCCCGGACTGCCCCATCCGGTACATCATCACCGTCAATGCTCTGAAGGAGGGCTGGGATTGCCCCTTTGCCTATGTACTGGCTACGGTGGCAAACCGCACTTCTACTGTGGATGTGGAGCAGATTTTGGGCCGTGTGCTTCGGCTGCCCTACACGCAGAAGAACGGCAGTGAAGTGCTGAATCTTTCCTATGTCATCACATCTTCCGCAGACTTCCACCAGACACTGGAGAAGGTCGTGGCCGGGCTGAACAGCGCCGGTTTCAGCAGCCGTGACTACCGGGCACAGGATGTGGACGTGCCCGTTATGGTACCTGCCACCACAGAGACAGAGCAGCTTCCCATTGTAACCCCTCCCGCTGACGAACCGGATCTGCCGGAGGTAGACGGCTCGGATTTGAAGGCACGTTTTGAAGCGGCCACACAGGAGGCGGAGCAATCTGTGCAGGATGGAACGATGCAGTCCGACCCCATGCTGTCACAGGCCCTGCAACAGAACAAAACCTATGAGGATGAGATCAGCCAGGCTGACAACACCGCTTTGAGCCAGGCTCCATCGGAGGTGCGCGACAAAATGAATCAGTTCCGAATGAATGAGGAATTTGCAGACGAAGCCTCTGCCGTGCGCTTCCCCCAGTTTATGCTGGAGACTGGCCCCAGCCTGTTTTCGGAAGCCCACGAAACCCTGGAACTGGAGCACTTGGAGGGTGGCTTCTCTCTGCGGGACAAAGATGCTCATGTAGATTTCACTACGGTCAACGCTGAGATGGCACGGGTGGATGTAGACGACAGCAAAGACAGCACCGCAAAGGCGTGGCGTCTGTCCGGCGGCGACAGCGCCTTTTTCCGAGAGTGGTTCAACACCCAGCCCTCGGAAAAACGGCTTTCTCTGTGTAAGGGCATTATCAAGCAAAAGCTGTCCAAGATGAACTGCGTTAACGACCGGGAGCTGGATGAGTACATCGACCGGGTGATCGGTACCATGAGCGAAGATCAGCTCTCCGAGCTGGAGCAGTCGCCGTATCCTTATGTCGTAAAAATCCAGGGGAAAGTGAAGGAGCTGATTGCCCAGCATCGCTCCGGCGTCTTTGATACCTGGCTAGAGCAGGACAAGATTTCCTGCCTGCCCAACTATGCGCTGCCAGCGGTGATCTCCCCAACGGCATTTACCTCGATGGTGCCGAAATCGCTCTATACCGCCGAAGAAGATATGAACGAGTACGAGTTCAAGGTGGTGTGGGCACTGTCAGAAATGGGTAACGTCAAGTGGTGGCACCGCAATATCTCCAGACTGGGCTTCCAGATTAACGGCCCCGTTCATGCTTACCCTGATATCATCGTGATGCTCCACAGTGGAAAGATACTGATGGTGGAGACCAAGGGAGATCACCTGGATAATGATGAGTCCAAGGAGAAAGCCAAAATCGGTGACCAGTGGGCAAAGCTGGCCGGAAAACAGTACAAGTATTACATGGTGTTTGAGACCAAGCAGCCAGACTATCCGGGAGCGTATTCTATGGAGCGGTTTATGGAGATTGTGAAGGGATTGTAACACCCCAAAATATATGTTGGAGGTTTAAATAATGGGAACCATTAAATCAGAAATAATGAATCTCTTTCTGGCCGAACATCCTGAGCAAGAAAGTATCCTGAAGCCTTTCCTAAACGGTTTCGACATAAATTATGCAGAAGTGAAGTCCATTAATAACACTACAATCTTTTCATATATGATAAAGCCAGAAGACTTTATGAAAGAAGCTTTTGGCCTGGAGAAAGAAATTTTATTAGTATATTCGCCTTTTGATACTTTAGAGCCACGCGCTCTACAGGCTGCAAATATGCTGTTTAAAATGTTCCCATACATGAACCGAATAGATACACTTAACTTTTTTATGGTTTCCAAAGATCCTGCAATACAAAATTATGCAGGAATAATGTCTTTTTCTGAGGAAAAATCTCGTTCGCTAGTTCCCTTTTTATATTCTGATTTAATTTCAAGTACTAGCGATAACTGGTATGTTAGAAAAATCTTAACGAAAAACTTTTATGACGTAGATTTGTTTGGCTATACTCTTCCGATTAGAGACGAGGCTTCCTTTTTTGGGCGGCACCAAATTGCTGCACGATACATTGATGCGATTCGCCGATGCGAAAACCGAGGTATCTTTGGGCTACGCAAAACAGGTAAAACATCCTTTTTGTTTAAGATTGATCGAATTATTCGGGAACAGCATCTTGGGTTTGTATTTTTTTATGATTGTAAGTCTCCATCATACAGAAAACTTCACTGGAACGAACTCCTTGGAGAAATATGTAGCAATATAGCCAAACGATTAAAAATACGCATTAGAAAAGAATATGATGAACAAAACATCATTAAGAGTTTTCGATATGTTGTGAAAACAGCATCAGACAAGAACAAAAAGATTATTATTATGTTTGACGAAATCGAATATATTTCGTTCAAATCTCCGCTTGATGAACACTGGAAGACGGAATTTATAGACTTTTGGCAAACAATTTGGTCTGTTCAAAGCCTTCATCGGAATCTGGTGTTCATATTATCTGGTGTTAACCCAAGTGTTACAGAAATCGATACAGTTAATGGCGTTCAAAATCCGCTATTTAGTATAGTGCAATCGGAGTATTTACATGGATTATCTGAAGATGAAGCGAGAACTATGATTCGGACTTTAGGGCGCAGAATGGGTATCAAATTTGAATTTGATTCCGTGAAACTTTTATACGATCAATTTAATGGACATCCTATGCTTCTGCGCCTAGCGTGTAGCTACATTAATCGTCAATATAATGATCCAGATAAACGCCCCATTACGGTTACGGCAGATAACTTAAAAAAGCTACAAGATGATATTGATGTAGAATTAGCTTACTATTTCCGTCATATTGTCTCAGAAATCCAAAAATTCTACCCTGAAGAGTATGAGATGTTTGAGTTGCTAGCTTCTGGACAAACATCGGATTTTGTGGAGTTATCTGCAATTACAGAGTATACAAAACATCTGTACAGTTATGGCTTAGTTGGTCGTGAGAATGGAAAGTTGCCATATGTTAAAATGCCTGTGGCTGGCAGATACGTAGCTATGGAATTAGCCAAGAGGGAAAAGAGAACAACCCTATATCGAATTGTTCCTCTTGAAAAACGAAATCAATGGGTCGCACAGCGTGTGAAGTCAATTATACGTGATTTGCGTCAACTGGAAACAGCAATATCTAATGCAGGAACGTGCAAACTTTTTGGCGAAAACTCTTTCCCCGAGGCAGATAGATTCGTAAATGTAGGACCAGTGTCTAACGAGCCAGAATTTGAAAATTTCTTCAATATTTGTAATCGTTGCTTCGTTGAGTCAATCGAAAAATACGGCAAATCATTGGGGAAAAAGAAATATTTCTGGAATGAAATCAAGTCAACATATCCGGCTTTGTTTGACGTACTACATCGAATAAAGGTTTATCGCCATTCTAGCGACCACCTAGAACTAAACCCCGATGTCGCTAAGAAGTATAAAGAATTTTGGAACGAGGATACAGCTGGCGTTACCGACTTTGAAGAACAACGGTTTGTGATTCAACAAAAGCTATTAGAAGCCTTTTTGTCCGCAATTCAAACAGAAATAGATTCTATATCCTAAACAATACTCCGCCCAAAGTATACTTTGGGCGGAGTATTGTCGATTTTATATTGAATCTATTATTTAGCGCCTGCTAAATCATTTTAAAATGCTTTAGTGCATCCATAATCGCCGCTTCTTTTTCCAGCGGGCACTGCGGCACTTTGGCATCTTCCTTCTTCGATAGATTATAGTTTTGGCCAATATCCAGACCGCACTTTCGCTTGATCTGTGAGATATACAGGCTGGACACCTTCAGGCCGTACTTTTCCGGCACATACTCCTTGATTTCTTCATAAGTGGCCTTGCTCTCCACTGTTGTCAGATCCAGCTCGTCCATATCCAACTCGACCTCGATATGTTCCTTTGAATTAAGTTTGAACAAAAGACATACCGTCTCCACCCGTCGCGGGCAATGAGTTCCTCTTTTTCCAGTTGCTTTTCGCTGGGCTGGGGGTCAAATTCCGAGGCTCCGGGGAAGTAGGTCGCGGTGAACCGCAGCTTTTGCGGTGAGATCCGCTCGTAGGTCCAGAAGAAGTTACCCGTCTTGTCTTATCTATCAATTCTCAAATGGTTTATATACGGTCACAGTTTTCAGATATTTTACGGGATCACCGTTCAGTACCAGGTCCGCATACTCAGCAGGAGCGTTATAAAGCAGCCAGTCCAGCTCAGAGCGTTCATACATATTGTCGGCCACTTCATTCTCCATGGCGATGGTATCAATGGAAATCATGCTGCCATCGACATATTTTAACTCGACACAAGCAGTGTCGATATTGAATTCACAGGATAGTAAATGGTTCACAGCGTTAATCTCCTTACAGCTTTCATTTTTAACAAATAATCTGTCGTGATGAACCCGCTTCCCGAATGTTGATACCCACACTCCGCACCAATTCCGCACCAATTTGTCATGAAAGTATATGTAGATGCATGGACTTATGTAACGGAAAAGTTCGTAAATATGGGAAATATTGAGCTTTATGAAGGTGTATTGAGATATGAAAAGGCCGATTATCCACCGATTCCTAATTTCACAGCAGTTCCTCTTTTCTGCGGGGATTTTTTATCATGCCTGTTTATTATATCGGATTTTCCAGTCCCTTGCAAGCCCCGGTCCTTACCCTCCCATCTAAAAAAACGTTGGGATTGCCGTGAAGCTTAAAAATTTCCGTCGTTTTAATGGAAAATCTAACTGCTGATTCAAAGTGCGTGCGGCTTTTGCTCCTGCCCTTGTTTTGGTGGTTCGCTCCTTTCCGCTCAATTTAAGAGCAAGTGAAAGAAATAAGGTACGTAGCAAATGATTACAGCACCTATTACGCAAGCTGTTAAAACATAAATTACTTCTTCCCGTTTCTCCTTTTGTAAGCTCTACTTTTCTTCATTATGAGGTGTTGCCATAACTTCTAAACTATGACACCCAGTTTCCGTAAAATCAATAAATTTGTTTTCCAGTTAACCAAGATTCCACAAATTTAAGAAATGTATTAGGCGCATAACAAGGAAATATTCCTATATCAGAAAAAAACCACATATTACCTCTTTCATTTCCTGTCAGAATTAGGTTTAAACTTCCTCCATCTCCTGTACAGATAAGCGCTATATTTCCATATTGAACTGGTAGAAGTAGGCGATCGACTCTTTGATTCCATTCCTCATCTGATTCATTGGGCAGGGGATTTGTATCATTATCTTCCCAGATCCAAGGTTCCGTATATAAAAATTCTTTGGCCAAAAATTCATTATCATCAATTACGGTTCTAAAAGACTTCATTTCTGGATACCAATGGTTATTATTAAAATACCTGTCCCAACCGTCTCCAACTTCTGTAAGGAATTTAACATACTCACTTGGAAATGTTATTTGTAATTTTGATTCCGCATCTTTTATGGCGCTTATTTCAACCGCTTTTCTCGGTTGAATGCCTTTTTGCTGCATTATCATTTTAATACTCTCAATTAGACTATTCATGTATCATCACACCAACCGTGATTCAAATTACAACACAATATCAAAACGTTTTTCTCAAAGCACAATAAATTACTTCCCCGTGCCTCTCTCTGTTAAGCCCTGCTATTTGGTAAAACCACCAGAGTTTAGACTATCACTGCTTATCTTGAAAAGGGCCTTCTCACCTGTTTGGCGACAGATCGTCCAGAGCGAACTGGGTCAGCAGGGCAATCCCCGGGAGCAGCGCCTCGTCGGGGAAGATGTTCTCCGCCACATGGAGCCCCAGGCCGCTCTGGGGAAGCCCCTCCTGGGCGGTGCCAAGCTGGAACTGCACTCCCCGGTTTCCGCACTCCTCCAGCAGGCAGGAGAAGTCGTCCGACCCCATGGACGGGGCCCGGCCCGTCTCCACGCAGTCCGGTCCCAGCACCCGGTCCGCCGCCCGGTGCAGCAGCCGGCAGCTCTCCGGGTCGGTGACCAGCGGGGGGACGCCCAGCTCCACCGCCGCCGTGCAGCTCCCGCCGAAGGTCCGGCAGAAGTCCTCCCCGATCCGGGCGATGGCCTCCAGGTGCTGACGCCGCACCTGGTTGTCCAGGGTGCGCAGGGTCCCCCGGAGGGTGACGGTATTGGGAATAATATTGGGGGCGGTGCCGCCGTGGATCTCTCCAAAGGTGAGCACCACCGGGTCGGTGGGGTTGTTGTTCCGGCTGACCAGGGTCTGGAGCTGCATCAGCAGCCCGGCGCTGAGGACCACCGGGTCCACGCACAGCTCCGGGTGGGCGCCGTGGCCCCCCTTCCCCGTCACCTCCAGGCGGATGCTGTCGCAGCTGGCGTTGGCGATCCCCTCCCGGATGGAGATGGTCCCCAGGGGCAGGTCGGGGGCGCAGTGGAAGCCCACCACCGCGTCAGGCGTTCCATCCCGGAACAGGCCCTGGCTCAGCATGGCGGCCGCCCCGTCAAAGGTCTCCTCCCCGCACTGGAAGATCAGCAGCACGTCTCCCCACAGCTCCTCCCGGTGCCGGGCCAGCAGCTTGGCGCAGCCCAGCAGGGCGGCGGTATGGACGTCGTGGCCGCAGGCGTGGCACACCCCCGGCGTCTGGGAGGCAAAGGGCAGCCCGGTATTCTCCAGGATGGGCAGGGCGTCGATGTCCTCCCGCAGGGCCAGCAGCTTCCCGGGGTGTCCGCCCCGAATCCGGGCCGCCAGCCCGGTGGGGAAGCCGTAGTCCAGCACCTCCGCCCCGTATTCCTCCAGGCAGGCCCGGATGAGCCGGGTGGTCTCCACCTCCCGGTGCCCCAGCTCCGGGCATCGGTGTAGCTTATGCCGAATGGCCTGGATCTCCGGATAGACCGCCCGGACCTCACTGCGTACTTCCATGGGTTCCCGCTCTCCCTTCTATGTGTCTGCCCCGCCGATCCCGGCAGGCTCCTGTTTTGTTTCCTATTATACCTGCATTGGGTGGAAAAGAGTAGCCCGGAAATGAGATTTTTCCAGGAAAGGTCCGCCCGCGCAAAAAACAGGACGCGGCCGTCTGCCGCGTCCCGTCAGGCTGTCGGAAAAGTCCAGGGACTTTTCCGACAGCCTGCAAAAATGCCGTTACTTTTGCGCCGCTGTGCAGCGCAAAAGTCCGCGCTTCGCGCGCCGAGAGCCTTGCGCAGCAAGACTCCCGGCGCATTCAATCCCATTCGAGGCGGGCGGCTGCCCCCTCGAGCTCCCCCGCCCATGCTCAAACAGATTCTGTTCCGCACAGGCTGTTCGACAAGTTGACGGGACGCGGCCGTCTGCCGCGTCCCGTCGCTGTTTTCTGCCGCTCATGCGGTGGGCTGCTGATTGGAATACTTGGTATAGGCCTGGTCGATCTTGTCGGTCTGGGCCTGCTCGGGGCTGTACCATCCCCGCTCCTGGGCCAACTGGAAGAGCTCGGTCTGGCTGTGGTGGCTCTGGTTGAAGAGGCGGAGGAACTCGTCCCGCAGGGGAATGCTGACACACTCCGAGGCGAAGGTGTCATAGTTGGCGGCCATCTTCTTCTCGCTGCACAGAAAATCGGTGATGCGCTCCTGATCGGTCATCCCGTTCCCCTCCTTATTTCAAATAGCCCAGCAGGGTGGTGTAGTTCTGACGGTGCTGGTCCGCCATGCTCTGGAGCTTTCCCTTCAGCCCGTCGTCCTGGCACTCCTGGACGGCGGACAGATACTTGCAGTGGAGCACCTTCTCAAAATCCAGCTGGTCGGACAGGGCCTGCAGCTCCTTGGTGGTCAAAATCGGCATGGTATCTCCTCCTTATGGCGTCAATCAGGCTTTCTTCAGTCTGCCCCCTCAGTATGTCCCCCCTCCGGCGGTTCTATGCGGGGCAGGACGGGCGTTCCCTCCAGGTCGAAGGCCCACACCAGCCAGGGCCGCCCGCCCCGGTGCTCCACCCTGGCCAGACAGAATAAAACCGGAATGGGAAAGGGCCGTTCCGGCCGGAAGGGCGCGGACAGCAGGCACAGCGCCCCATCTTTTCGCGCGCAAAAGCCGGAACGGCCCCGCAGGCTCTCCTTCACCAGGGGGTCCCGGCACAGCCGCTCCGGGCGGGACTCTGGGGCCCAGGCGCTCCCCGCCCCCTCCGCTCCGGGAAAGGGGTAGGTGAGCACGCAGTTTCCCCCCGTCACCGGCCAACACCCCGCCTGCTCCAGGCTGGAGCGGCTCACCGTCCGCCTCAGCCGGAGCCCGCCCGCCTCCGGCACAAGGGTGCCCAGCAGCAGGCTCCCCTGCCGCCCCCGGACCCAGGCCTTGTACAGCCCCCGGCCGTCGTCCGGCCGCGCCGCCTCCAGATGGACCCTGGGCCCCTCCTCCCGCAGGGAGAGGGTCCCGCCCCCCTCCATGCGCCATAGCTCCGACACAGCCCGTCCCCCTCTCTCCCTTTCGCACCTTCTCCTGTCCAGTGTATGCCTGCCCCCGGAAAAAAAGAGGGGGATTTTTCCTCTTTTCTCTTGACAAATCCCGGGAAAGGTCCATACTTTTGTTCTGGACCGATCATTTGACACAAAGGAGGCAGCATTCAGTATGAAAAAACGTGTGGGTATCCTGACCTCGGGGGGCGACTGCCCGGGGCTGAACGCCACTCTGCGGGGGGTGGCCAAGGCCCTCTATCAGCGCCTGGGCGAGGACCATGTGGAGATCATCGGCATCTCCAACGGCTACTCCGGCCTGATCAACGGGGACTGGCGGGTGATGCAGCCCAGCGAGTTCTCCGGCATCCTGACGGTGGGCGGCACCATCCTGGGCACCAAGCGCACCCCCTTCAAGCTCATGCGGGTGGTGGGCGAGGACCACATCGACAAGGTGGAGGCCATGAAGAAGAACTACGCCGAGATGAAGCTGGACTGCCTCCTGTGCCTGGGGGGCAACGGCACCCATAAGACGGCCAACCTGCTCGCCGAGGAGGGGCTGAACATCATCGGCCTGCCCAAGACCATCGACAACGACATCTTCGGCACCGACGTGACCTTCGGCTTCCACTCCGCCATGGAGATCGCCACCGAGGCCATCGACCGGGTGCACACCACCGCCGGCAGCCACAGCCGCTGCATGGTGGTGGAGCTTATGGGCAACAAGGCCGGCTGGCTCACCCTCTACGCGGGCATCGCCGGCGGGGCGGACATCATCCTCATTCCCGAGCTGCCCTACTCCATTGAGAACGTGTGCGCCGCCATTGAGAAGCGGGCCGCCCAGGGCAAGCGCTTCTCCATTCTGGCGGTGGCCGAGGGGGTCTACGATGTGAAAGAGGCCCGCATGAAGAAGAAGGAGCGGATGGCCAAGCGGGCCGAGCAGGGCTACACCACCGCCACCAACCGCATCGCCAAGGAGATCGAGGAGCTCACCGGCATCGAGACCCGTATCTGCGTCCCCGGCCACATGCAGCGGGGCGGCAGCCCCTCTCCCTACGACCGGGTGCTGGCCACCCAGTTCGGCTCCTACGCCGCCAAGATGGTGGAGGACGGCAACTACGGCATCACCGTGGCCATGAAAAACAACCACGTGGGCGAGAACAAGCTCAAGGACATCGCCGGCAAGAGCCGCCTGGTCCCCGAGGGCCACGGCATGCTGGAGGTGGCCCGACGCATGGGCATCAGCGTGGGGTAATTGCTTTTATACCGTAAAAAATAGGAGTTCCTGTTTCAGGAACTCCTCAGTTTGTCGAAAAACCTCTGTTTAGACGAATCCGCCCGAGTATTGGCGGGGGAGCTCGAGGGGGCGGCAGCCCGCCTCGAGTGGGATCAAATGCCCTGAATGCCTTGCAGGGCAAGGCGTTCAGCGAGCGCAGCGAGGACTTTTCCGCCGTTGAACGGCGGGAAAGTAACGGCATTTTTCAGGCTGTCGGAAAAGTCCTTGGACTTTTTTGACAGCCTGAGGAGTTCCTGTCTCAGGAACTCCTATTTTTATGATTGTTACGTCTCTTCTTCCGCCGCGCACACCGGCACCCGCTCGCTGTCCCAGGTATAGCCTGCCTCGGCCATCTCCTGGTCGGTGCGGAAGACGACCTCCCCCGACTGGGTCAGATCCACGTGCCGGTAGCCGCCGGCGGTCTGGACCACATTCCACAGGTGGGAAACCCCGTTCCACTGGCCGTCCACCACCGTGCAGGAGAGGGCGGGCTGGGTCCTCTGGCACAGCAGGGCCAGGGCCAGGGCCATCCCCTGGCTGTCGGCCGTCCCCTCCAGCAGCGCGTCGTAGGCGGTGGAGCCGCCCCCCTCCTGATAGGAGCAGGTCTGGCGCACCAGCCGGACCAGCTGGGAGAGCACATCCTCCTGGACGCCCGCCTGGGTCAGCAGGCGGTCCGCCTCCCGCTGAAGGGAGTTGCGCCGGCTCTCCAGGGTCTGGCGGGACTGGTGGTAGGTGAGCAGCACCTCCACGATCCGCCGCTGTCCCGTCTCCGGGTACATGGTGATCTGGGCGTCCGGGAAATCCAGGGCGGAGGCCGGATTGGACAGGTATGCCTCCCGCATCAGCTGCCGGATGTACTCGCTGTCCTCCTCAAAGTAGCTGATGCGCAGCACCACTTCGCTGGAGAAGTCCGAGAGGGCCTCGCTGAGCTCGCTGCGGATGGCGGCGGTGCCGGTGGCGTCCACAATGGCAGCCACCTGCTCCCGGGTGCGGCGGTAGGTGATCTGTACATTCGCCTCATAGCTGCCCACGATGGGGGTGACGCTGTACTTGATGTACTCCACCGCATAGGCCCCCAGGGGGTCCTCCTGGACCACCTCCAGACAGGCCTCGTCCAGCATCTGCTGGATCGCCGTCTCGTCGCTGTCCCCGCCGTCAAAGCGGATGGCTCCCCCCTCGGTTCCCCGGCCGATGAGGTAGATCAGGGCGTTCACCAGCTCCTGATAGCTCCCCACCCGGATGGTGTTGCTCTCCCCATCGGCCTGCGGCGTGGCGCTGTGGGGCGTCACGCTGGTGTAGTCCCGATTCAGGATGGCGGAGCACCCGGTGGTCAGCGCCATCAGGGCGGCCAGCGCGCCGCAGAGCCATCGTTTCATCCCAGGGTCCTCCTTCCTCCGTCCGGTTCCGTCCCCGCGCTCCTTTCAGGGAGGGGATCAGATGTCGTTCTTCTGATAGGTCTTGAAGCCGTTGCCCGTCACCTCGTGGGCGTCGCACACAATGATGAATGCCTTGGGGTCGATCTCAAAGATGATCTCCTTCAGATTCACGATCTCCTTCTGCTTGAAGGCGCACATGAGCACCAGCTTGTTCTCCCCCGAGTAGGCGCCCTTTCCCGGCAGGACGGTGACGCCCCGGTCCATCTGGCCCACAATGGAGTCGGAGATCTCATGGGCCTTCTCGCTGATGATGTAGGCCACCTTGGCGGTGTCCAGGCCGTAGAGCACCATGTCGGTGACATAGGCGCACACCACCTGGGCAATGAAGCCGTACAGAGCGGTGGTCAGGTTGCCGAAGGCCAGGGCCACCAGCACCACCACCGCCGTGTCGATGACCAGCAGCATATTCCCCATGGAAATCCAGGGCAGCTTCAGCTTCACCAGCCGGGCGATCAGATCGGTGCCGCCGGTGGTGGCCCCTTTGGCAAAGATGATGCCCAGGGACAGCCCGATCAGCGCGCCGCCGCACACCGCGGCCAGCATCTGGTCCATGGGCTGAAAGTCGATGATCAGGGCAAAGGCGTCCACCGCCACAGAGGACACCACCATGGAGTACAGGGAGGTGACCAGCAGATGGCCGCCGATGAACTTCCACCCCAGGATAAACAGGGGGATGTTGATGACCAGCACAAACATACCGATGGGGATGGCGGGGATAAAGGCGTTGACCACCTGGCCCACGCCGGTAATGCCGCCATAGCCGATGAGGTTGGGGGTATAGAACCAGTCAAAGGCAAAGCCGTACAGGATCGACCCCACCGTGATCCAGAAATAGGCGGAAGCGGTCCGCTTCCAATCCACTTTTTTCAGTGCACTCATAAAATTTTCTTCTTCCTTTCCATCCTGCGGGCAAATAACCCGCTCCTTCCGATTCTATGTTCTGCAGAGCAGAGAGTCCTACTCCTTACTACTCCAGCAGGGACATCTGCTTCTCCCCCCGGTCCTCCTCCTTCAGGAGGGCGCCGGCCACCGGCAGGCTCCGGGCCCGGTACCGGGCGGCGTTGACGATGGCCGTCTCTCCAAGAGGCAGGGCCTTCTCCACCACCCGCTTGGGCTTCAGGGTCATCACATTGACCCCCTGGGTGGTGCGGGTGGTCTTGGGGGCCAGGAGGGCGGTGTGGAACACCATGCACCGGCCGTCGCTGGAGTAGACCGCCAGCTCGAAGTCCTCCCGCACCAGGAAGGCCGCCGCCAGGGGCGCCTTGTCGGAGTAGGCCCCGGTAAGCTTCTTCCGGCGGGTCTGGGTCTGGTAGGCGGCCAGCTCCACCCGCGCCACCTTGCCGTTGGCAAAGACAAACAGCAGCTGCCCGGAGTAGTCCCCGGGGATGCAGGCCCACACCACCCGCTCCTCCGGGTCCATGGCCAGCTTGGTGGGCAGGTAGTCGCCCAGGACGCTGGCCTTGGAGTCGTCGAAGTCGGACATGCGGGTCTTGTAGCACTGCTGCTTGTCGGTGAACACCAGCAGCTCGTCCCGGTTGGTGCCCTCCCAGCTGAGCCAGGGGCCGTCTCCCTCCTTGTACTTCTGGTCGCTGGCCATCCGCAGGGACTGGGGGGTGATCTTTTTGAAGTACCCCTCCTGGGAGAGGAACAGATTCACCGGGTAGTCCGGGGTCTCGTCCTCCTCCCCCTGGTCCTCGTCGGCCTGGTAGTCATAGAGGATCTCCGTGCGGCGGGGAACGGCGTACTTCTTCTTCACCTGGGTGAGCTCGTCCATGATGATCTTCCGGATGCGCTTGGGGTCGTTGACGGTGACCTCCAGGTCGGCGATCTCCGCCTCCAGGGCGTCCACCTCCTGGGTGCGCTTGAGGATATACTCCTTATTGATGTTCCGCAGGCGGATGTCCGCCACGTACTCCGCCTGGACCTGGTCGATGCCGAACCCGATCATCAGGTTGGGCACCACCTCCGCGTCCTCCTCGGTCTCACGGATGATCTTTATGGCCCGGTCGATGTCCAGAAGGATGCGCTGGAGGCCCTTCAGGAGGTGCAGCTTGTCCTGCTTCTTCTTCATGTTGAAGTAGACCCGCCGCCGCACGGATTCAGCACGCCAGGCGGTCCACTCCTCCAGGATTTCCCGCACCCCCATCACCCGGGGCATGCCGGCGATGAGGATGTTGAAGTTGCAGGACTGGCTGTCCTGGAGGGGGGTCATGCGGAACAGCTTGGCCATGAGCTTGTCCGGGTCGGTGCCCCGCTTTAAGTCGATGGCCAGTTTCAGGCCGGTCAGGTCGGTCTCGTCCCGCATGTCGGCGATCTCTTTGATCTTCCCCGCCTTCACCAGCTCGGCCACCTTGTCCATAATGGCCTCCGAGGTGGTGGAGTAGGGGATCTCGTAGACCTCGATCAGGTTCTCTTCCTTCACATACCGCCATTTGGCCCGGACCTTAAAGGAGCCCCGGCCGGTGCGGTAGATCTCCCCCAGGGCCGCCGGGTCGTAGATCAGCTCGCCCCCGGTGGGCAGGTCGGGGGCCTTCAGGGTGGCCATGATGTCGCAGTCCGGGTTCTTCAGATAGGCGATGGTGGTGTCGCACACCTCCCCCAGGTTAAACCCGCACACATTGCTGGCCATGCCCACGGCGATGCCCTGGTTGGCGGACACCAGTACGTTGGGGAAGGTGGTGGGCAGCAGGGAGGGCTCCTTCAGCTTGCCGTCGTAGTTGTCCACAAAGTCCACCGTGTCCTGGTCGATGTCCCGGAACAGCTCGGCACAGATGGGGTCCAGCCGCACCTCGGTGTACCGGCTGGCCGCCCAGGCCATGTCCCGGGAGTACACCTTGCCGAAGTTGCCCTTGCTGTCCACAAAGGGGTGGAGCAGGGCCCCGTAGCCCCGGCTGAGGCGTACCATGGTGTCGTAGATGGCCGCGTCCCCGTGGGGGTTTAACTTCATGGTGGCCCCCACCACGTTGGCCGACTTGGTGCGGGGCTTGTTCAGCAGGCCCATATCGTACATGGTGTACAGCAGCTTCCGGTGGCTGGGCTTGAAGCCGTCGATCTCCGGGATGGCCCGGGAGACGATGACGCTCATGGCGTAGGGCATGTAGTTTAGTTCCAGCGTCTCGGTGATGGGCTGCTCCAGCACCTCGGCGTGGAGGCCCATCACGTTGGAGTTTTCCACTTTTGGCTTTTTGTCGTTGGGTTGTTTCTTCTTTGGCATTACATTCCGTCCTTATTCTTCATCCATACACTTTTTATATCATTATATCAATCAAATGGAACATATCTCATCTCTTGCAGGGGATTTCGCCCTGCGGGGCGAGTTTCTTTCCCAGCGATGGGAAAGAAACCAAAGGATCGCCGGGGGACGCGGCCGACGGGCACTTCGTGCCCATAGGACCGCTTACCCCCGGTCCCCCATTACAGGAGTTACCCCTTCGGTCGAGCAAATATTTCCGGCGCGCAAAATCTGAGTGGCCGGTCTAAATTCCCGCCGTAGGGGCGGGTCCGTGACCCGCCCGTGCCTTCCCCTTTAGGCCGATTCCTCCTGTCAGGGGGAAATGTCCCAAAGGGACAAAAGGGGTAGGGGCAAGTGCCGAGCGCAGCGAGGCGGATGAGGTCGTAGGGGCGGCACACTGGGCCGCCCGCGGGCTGATCTGGGGCCGGCCCCTGCGAAAAGCACCGTATGGGGAGCGAAACGTCCCCCTAAAACCGTCCCTCAGATGAAACGTCCGGCAACACGCGCCGCATATACAGCAGCGGATACGGCCCGCCCTGCTCGTCCCGCTCCGTGCGCCGGTAGGTCTGAAATCCCATGTGCTCATAAAATCCGATGGCCTGGGGATTCTGCTCGTTCACCGTCACTTCCTGGACCGCGTACCGATCAAACCCATATTGAAGCAGGCGCTTTCCGTATCCTTTCCCCCGGGCCTCCGGGGCCAGAAACAGCATCTCCAGCTTCTGCTCCCCGATTCCCATAAAGGCCGCCGGCGCTCCGCCCTCGTCTTCCAGGACGATCAGGTGGGGGACCTGCTCCAGCGCTTGGGGCACGTAGGGCTTGATTTTGGCAATCTCCTCCCCTGACAGGAAGGTGTGAGTGGCCTGGACCGACCACTCCCATATGATAAGCAGCTGGGCAATCAATTCCGGGCCCCGTTCGTTGATCTCAACGGCTGTCATATCCGCTCCCCTCTGCGCCGTCAGGCGCCCTCTTCCAGCAAGTGTCGCAATTCGTTCATAGAAATCTCCCACTGTGCAGTATTGTCCGGATCAGCGATACACGTCTCCAAGGCGCCGCACAATTCGACCAGATAAGGCTTCGCCTGCTCCGATTCATAGACCAGAACACCCATCACCGCATTGGCATCAATCTGGCCGTTGAGGTTTTCCAACTTGGCTGCATTAACCATTGTCTGAAATTCCGCTGCTCCGTACCAGTAATCGCCTTCATCCCCATAATTCAGATAATCTAAAAAGCGCGCACGGGCTTGCAGCATACCCTGGAGCCGCAGATCGTCAACCTGATAAGGCGTCTCTCCCCGCTGCCATAAAAAACGCACGCCAGGGCCAGCAGCACAGACAGAGCCGGCCAAAATTTATGCCTCATGGTTCTCTCCTTTTGCATGCCTAAAGATTGAACGTACTATGAGATATCCGCCAGCTCCAGATACTTATATCCGTTGTCTGCGATGTGGTTTTTCCGGCCCTGGAGGTCGTCCCCCAGCAGCAGGTCGAAGATCTGGGCGGTGCGCTCCACATCCTCGGGCATGACCTTGATGAGCCGCCGGGTCTCCGGGTTCATGGTGGTCAGCCACATCATGTCCGGCTCGTTCTCACCCAAACCCTTGGAGCGCTGGATGTCGTACTTTTTCCCCTCCAGAGAGGCTACAATGTCGTTTTTCTCCTTGTCGGAGTAGGCAAACCAGGTCTTCTCCTTGCAGGTGATCTCGTACAGGGGGGACTCGGCGATATACACGTACCCCTGCTGGATGAGGGTGGGGGTCAGACGGTAGAGCATGGTGAGGATCAGGGTGCGGATCTGGAAGCCGTCCACATCGGCGTCGGTGCAGATGACCACCTTGTTCCACCGCAGGTTGTCCAGGTCGAAGGCGGACAGGTCCTTCACGTGCTTGTCCTTCACCTCCACCCCGCAGCCCAGCACCTTCAGCAGGTCGGTGATGATGTCGCTCTTGAAGATCTTGGCGTAGTCCGCCTTCAGGCAGTTCAAAATCTTGCCCCGGACGGGCATGATCCCCTGGTACTCTGCGTCCCGGCTGAGCTTGACCGCCCCCATGGCGGAGTCGCCCTCCACGATGTAGAGTTCCCGCTTGGACACGTCCTTGGTGCGGCAGTCCACGAACTTCTGCACCCGGTTGGAGATGTCCATGGAGCCGGTGAGCTTCTTTTTGATGTTCAGACGGGTGCGCTCCGCCGTCTCTCGGGAGCGCTTGTTAATGAGGACCTGTTCGGCGATCTTCTGGGCGTCGAAGGGGTTCTCGATGAAGTAGACCTCCAGCTGGGAGCGGAGGAAGTCGGTCATGGCCTCCTGAACGAACTTGTTGTTGATGGCCTTCTTGGTCTGGTTCTCATAGGAGGTCTGGGTGGAGAAGTTGTTGGACACCAGCACCAGGGCGTCCTGGATGTCGTTAAAGGTGATCTTGGCCTCGTTCTTCTGGTACTTCCCCTGCTGCTTCAAATAGGAGTCGATGGCGGAGACGAAGGCGGACTTCATGGCCTTCTCCGGAGAGCCCCCGTGCTCCAGCCAGGAGGAGTTGTGGTAGTGCTCGATGACGGACACCTTATTGGAGAAGCAGAAGGAGACCGACAGCTTCACCTTGTACTCCGGCTTGTCCGCCCGGTCCCGGCCCTTCCGCTCGGTCTGCCAGAACACCGGCTGGGTGAGGGGCTCCTCCCCGGCCAGCTCGGTGACATAGTCCAGAATGCCGTTCTCATACTGAAAATCCGTGGTGGAAAATTTATTAGGGGCGGTCTCCTCCCGAAAGCGGAAGGTGACCCCGGCGTTGACCACCGCCTGGCGCTTGAGCACGTCGGTGTAGTAGTCCACGGGGATGTCGATGTCGGTAAAGACCTCCAGGTCGGGCTTCCAGCGGATGGTGGTGCCCGTCTTTTTCCCCCGGTCGGTGGGCTCCTTCTTCAGGCCGCCGATATTCTCGCCCTTCTCAAAGTGGAGGGAGTATTTGAAGCCGTCCCGCCAGATGGCGGCGTCAAAGTATTCGCTGGCGTACTGGGTGGCGCAGGAGCCCAGGCCGTTCAGACCCAGAGAATACTCGTAGTTGTCCCCGTCGCCCCCATATTTGCCGCCGGCGTACAGTTCGCAGAACACCAGCTCCCAGTTGTACTTCTGTTCGTTCTCGTTCCAATCCACCGGACAGCCCCGGCCCTGGTCCTCCACCTGGATGGACTTGTCCAGATAGCGGGTGACGGTGATCAGGCTTCCGTGTCCCTCCCGGGCCTCGTCAATGGCGTTGGAGAGGATCTCAAAGACCGCGTGCTCACAGCCCTCCAGGCCGTCGGAGCCGAAAATGACCCCCGGGCGCTTCCGCACCCGGTCGGCCCCCTTCAGCGCGGAGATGGACTCATTTCCGTAATTCGCTTTTTTTGGTGCCATAAATTCGCTGCCTCACTGTTCTATCGCATACTATAACAGGATAATGATACTCATTTCCCGGCGGAAAGTCAAGGAAAGGCCCGGTTTCCACGGGGAACGCCGCATAAAAATTTCTGTTTCATCCAAACTGTATCCCAAAAGGGGGCGGCAGATTTGGGTCCTTTTCAGGTGATTGAGGAGCAGGAGGGCATTGAGGCGGACATTCTCCGCCGCCTGGCCCGCCACGGCCGCAGCCTGGGGCAGATTCCAACCGCGGACCACCCCGCCCTGCTGGTGGTCTCCCCAAGGGCGGCGGCCCACGGGGACGGACGGCCCGAGCGCTGCCGCATGGCCCTGCTGCCGGGGGACACCACCCTCCCGGGGTGGGACCTCCAGGCGGCCAGCGCCGTCAGCTACGGCTCCGGCCCCAAAAACACCCTCACCCTGTCCAGCCGGGAGGGGCGGAAGCTGTGGCTGGCCCTCCAGCGGGAGCTGGTCACCATCCAGGGCCAGGTGGTGGACCGGCAGGAGTTCCCCTGGATGTTGGACCACGGCGCCTCTCCCCAGTCCGCCCTGGCGGTGGCGGGAGCCCTCCTCCTGCTGGGCGTCCCGCCGGACCAACTCTCCGTCCCCCGCTTCCCGGCATAGCAGGAAATTGTATCCGCCTATTGACAAACCTAGTTTCCTGGTATACAATCATGGTACCCCTCCCCCGGGGGGTGTTGTTCTTTGAGTTTGCGTTGGTCTCAACGTGTGCTTAAAACTTCGATGGGCGGCCCGGTGTGCCGCCCCTGCGGGTTGAAACGATTTCCTCACGGCGGGCGGCCGCAAGGGCCGCCCCTGCGGCAGAAAACGGACCATTTCGAGAAATGGCGGGAGGGGCAAGCCCCTCCCCTACAACAGGGCCGGGACGGTTTCCGTTTTGCGTAGGGGAGCCCCTTGGGGCTCCCGCCGGTGGATTGCCCAAGCCAAGAAGTTACCCTCATCCGCCCCAGTGTGAGCACTGGGGCACCTTCCCCCTTGAAGGGGGAAGGCTCGGCGGGCGCACAATGTGCGCCCCTACGGTAGGAGATAGACCGGTATCGTTGGTTTGGCAAAGCCAGGCGTACCAATGGACCCGCACCGGCTGAAATTTTCCACCCAAACAGGCCGCCGAAGGCGGCCCCCAACGCAAAGCCCAGCGAAGCGGGTTTGCGTTGGAGAGGAGGAGCGATGGAGTGAGCGAGCTTTGTCCGGCAGGACGAAGCGAGGGATACGAAATCCGCGACGACGAAGTGGCCCGGATTGAATTGCAGAAAATCACTCAGGTTTTGCGCGCCGGAAATGACGCAACACCTTTCAGGAGGGGCCCCCGTAAATGGGGGTCCAGGGGGTGAGCGAATATGAGCGCGAAGCGCTCATCCTGAGCTCATCCCTTGGTGCCTCTCAAGGTGAATTGGCCCGAAGGGCCAAGAGAAGGTGGCCTGGCCCATTGGCTTCTTTCTGGGCATCCAGAAAGAAGCTCGCCGCCCGCAGGCGGCGAAATCCCCCCGCAAAAAACCACCGAAGCGGCGCGCCGGGTCGTGGCCCAGGCCAGCCTCTCTTGCCCCTGCGGGGCAATTCACCTTCTCGCACCCTACGAGGTGGCCGAAACCTGCCCCCTCATCCGTCACGGCTTCGCCGTGCCACCTTCCCCCCAGGGGGAAGGCTTAAAAAGAGCGGGCAACGAAACTCCCTTCCATCCCCTTACCACTCCAATTCAAAAAAGTTTGGTGATCTCCTATGAAGCAAAAATTCAACGTCACCGGCATGACCTGCTCGGCGTGCTCGGCACATGTAGAGAAAGCCGTCAACAAGCTGGACGCCGTGCGCAAGGCGGAAGTCAGCCTGATGACCAACTCCATGACAGTGGACTACGACGAGAGCGCCCTCACCCCCGACAGCATCATCCAGGCGGTGGTCCACGCGGGCTACGGGGCCTCCCTGCCCCAGGCAAATAAGGATGCGGCCCAGGCCAAGACGGAGCGGCCGGAGGCCCAGATGGAGGCCGAGCTGTCCTCCATGAAGCACCGTCTCATCTGGTCCTTTGTGTTCCTGATCCCCCTTTTCTACATCTCCATGGGCCACATGTTCGGTGCCCCCCTCCCCGGCTTCCTCACGGGGCTGGAGAATGCGGTGGCCTTCGGCCTGACCCAGCTGCTGCTCACCCTGCCCATCATGTACATCAACGACAAATACTACCGGGTGGGCTTCAAGACTCTGGCCCACTTAGGGCCCAATATGGACTCCCTCATCGCGGTGGGCTCCTCCGCCGCGGTGATCTACGGCATCTTCGCCATCTACCAGATGGGCTACGGTCTGGGCCACAGGGACTGGGCTCTGGTGGAGCAGTACCATATGGATCTGTACTTCGAGTCCGCCGGCATGATCCTCACCCTCATCACTCTGGGCAAGTACCTGGAGACCCGGTCCAAGGGCAAGACCAGCCAGGCCATCACCCGGCTCATGGACCTGGCCCCCAAGACCGCCAGCGTCCTCCGGGACGGGGTGGAGGTGGAGATCCCCGTGGAGGAGGTCCGGGTGGGGGACCGCATCGTGGTCCGGCCCGGCCAGTCCATCCCGGTGGACGGCGTCATCGTGGAGGGGACCTCCGCCGTGGACGAGTCCGCCCTCACCGGCGAGTCCCTGCCTGTGGACAAGGGCCCCGGCGACAAGGTGGCCGCCGCCGCCATCAACAAGTCGGGCTCCTTCACTTTCGAGGCCCTGCGGGTGGGGGAGGACACCACCCTGGCCCAGATGATCCGCCTGGTGGAGGAGGCCTCCTCGTCCAAGGCCCCCATCGCCAAGCTGGCCGACAAGGTGGCCGGCGTGTTCGTCCCTATCGTCATGGTCATCGCTGCCGTCACCGCGGTGGCCTGGTTCTTCGCCAGCGGCTATGACATCACAAAGGCCCTCACCACCGGCGTGGCCGTGCTGGTCATCTCCTGCCCCTGCGCCCTGGGTCTGGCCACCCCCGTGGCCATCATGGTAGGCACCGGCAAGGGGGCCGAGAACGGCATCCTCATCAAATCCGCCGAGGCTCTGGAGACCCTGCACACGGTAAACACTGTGGTGCTGGACAAGACGGGCACCCTCACCCAGGGCAGGCCGGTGGTCACCGACGTCCTCCCCGCCGACGATATGGACGAGGAGGGGCTGCTCATCCTGGCCGCCTGTCTGGAGGGCCCCTCCGAGCACCCCCTGGCCACCGCCATCGTGGAGGAGAGCAAGAAGCGGAACCTCCCCGTCACCACAGTTGGAAACTTTACCGCCCTCCACGGCCGGGGCGTCCGGGCCACCCTGGGGAACCGCACCTGTATGGGCGGCAACCTGGCCATGATGGAGGAGGCCGGAGTGGACCTGGGGAGCTTCCCCGCAAAGGCGGAGGAGCTGGCCGCCCAGGGCAAGACCGCCCTGTACTTCGCCGATGAGCACCAGGTGCTGGGCCTCATCGCCGTGGCCGACACCCCCAAGCCCACCAGCGCCGGGGCGGTGGCCGCCTTCCGAAAGCTGGGCCTGGACGTGGTCATGCTCACCGGCGACAACCAGCGCACCGCCGACGCCATCGGCAAAGAGCTGGGCGTCACCCAGGTCATGGCCCAGGTGCTCCCCCAGGACAAGGAGCGCAAGGTGAAGGAGCTCCAAGAGCAGGGCAAGAAGGTGGCCATGGTGGGCGACGGCATCAACGACGCCCCCGCCCTGGCCCGGGCCGACGTGGGCCTTGCCATCGGGGCGGGCACCGACGTGGCCATCGAGAGCGCCGACATCGTGCTGATGAAGTCCGACCTGATGGACGCGGTGGCGGCGGTGGAACTGAGCCGGGCCACCATCCGGAACATCAAGGAGAACCTGTTCTGGGCCTTCTTCTACAACTCCATCGGCATCCCCCTGGCCGCCGGCGTGTTCTACGCCCTGGGCATCACCGACTTCATGCTCAACCCCATGTTCGGCGCCGCCGCCATGAGCCTGAGCTCCGTGTGCGTGGTGACCAACGCTTTACGCCTGCGCTTTTTCAAAAGCAAATTCCGCACCCAAGCACCCCAATCCCAGCAAACTGAGAACGTCCCCGGCCCCGCCGGTGATGACAGCGGCACAGCTCCCGCCTGTGCGCCTTGCACCCAGAGCTGTCCCGTTGATTTGGAAGAAAGCACCCAAGCAAATGAAGGAGGAACTGAAACCATGACCAAGACACTGAACATTGAAGGCATGATGTGCGCCCACTGTGTGGCCCACGTGGAGAAGGCCCTGTCCGCCCTGGGGGGCGTGACCTCCGCCAAGGCCGACCTGGAGAACAAGTGCGCCACCGTCACCCTGGCCGCCCCCGTCTCCGACCAGGAGCTGAAGGACGCGGTCACCGAGGCGGGCTATGAGGTGGTGTCCATCCAGTGAAGGCGGACCACACCCAGGTCACCCGCCTGCTGAAGACCGCCCGGGGACAGATCGACGGCATTCTCAAAATGATCGATGAGGACCGGTACTGCCTGGACGTGTCCCACCAGCTGATGGCCACCCAGTCCATTTTGAAAAAGGCCAACCGCATGGTGCTCAAGGCCCACATGGACTGCTGTGTCCGGGAGGCGGTGGAGAGCGGGGACCCGGAGAAAAAGCTGGAGGAGCTGGCGGTCCTGCTGGACCAGCTGGCCGACTGACCGGCCCACAAAAATGCCGTTGCTTTCCCGCCGCACAGCGGCGGGAAAGTCCTCGCTGCCCTCGCTGAACATCTTGCCAAGCAAGGCATTCAGGACATTCGATCCCACTCGAGGCGGGCTGCCCCTCGAGCTTCCCCGCCAAAACTGAGGGCGGCTGAATCGGGACCACTCCCGGCTCAGCCGCCCTTTTGATTTCCACACACCAATACAGAGGAGGGGAGTTCCTGGAACACAGGAACTCCCCTCCTTAAAATTTCCACATTACCCAAGGGCAATGTCCCGGGTAGCGTAGGCGTTCAGATCCAGGCCGGCCGTGCGGCCGGCCTTCCACTCGTAATACCCCTGGCACCCGATCATGGCGGCGTTGTCCTCCCCAGAAAGCTCCGCTTTCTGGGGACCCCGTCTTTTTTCAATGCTCGGGACGGCAGAGCCGTCCCTCCGCCAAGGTTTTCGCTGGGCGAAAACGCTTGTACGGCGCTTCGCGCCGCCCCATCTGCGATGGGGCCCCGGCGACAACGCCGCTCACCCCAGGGCGATGTCCCGGGTGGCGTAAGCGTTCAGCTCCAGGCCGGCCGTATGGCCGGCCTTCCACTCGTAATACCCCTGGCACCCGATCATGGCGGCGTTGTCGCCGCAGTATTTCAGCTCGGGCAGGAACAGGCGGTCGCCGCTCTCCTGGCAGGCGGCGGTAAGGTCCGACCGGATACGGCTGTTAGCCGCCACGCCGCCGGCCACCGCCACCCGGCCATACCCCCTCATGCGGGCGGCGGCCATCACCCGGGGCACCAGGGACTCGCTCACCGCCCGGCCGAAGCTGGCGGCGAAGTCGGGCAGGTTCAGCTCCTCCCCCTTCTGCTGGGCGTTGTGGATCAGATTCAGGCTGGCGGTCTTCAGGCCGGAGAAGGACATGTCCAGGTCGTGGCCCGCCACATGGGCCCGGGGCAGCTCATACCGGCTGTCGTCCCCCCCGCGGGCCAGGCGGTCCATGGGGCCGCCCCCGGGGTAGCCGATACCCAGCACCCGGGCCACCTTGTCAAAGCACTCCCCCGCCGCGTCGTCCCGGGTCCCCCCCAGCACCTCCATGTCCGTGTAGGACTTCACGTCCACAATCAGGGTGGTGCCGCCGGAGACGCACAGGCACACAAAGGGTGGCTCCAGGTCCGGGTGGGTGATGTAGTTGGCGGCGATGTGTCCCCGCACGTGGTGCACCGGGATCAGGGGCAGGTCCAGGGCCATGGCCGCCCCCTTGGCGAAGTTCACCCCCACCAGCACCGCCCCGATGAGCCCCGGGGCGTAGGTCACCGCCACGGCGTCCAGGTCCCCCTTGGTCAGGCCCGCCTGGGCCACCGCCTGCTCCGCCAGGCCGGTGACCGCCTCCACATGCTTCCGGGAGGCGATCTCGGGCACCACGCCCCCGTAGATGGTGTGCATCTCGATCTGAGAGGCGATGCAGTTGGACAGCACGGTCCGCCCGTCCCGGACCACCGCGGCGGCGGTCTCGTCGCAGGAGGACTCGATGGCTAGGATATTCATAAAAGGTTCCCCCTTTTCAGACTGTTGAAAAAGCGGCAGGCCGCTTTTTCCAGTTTGCTTTCACAAAATTTTCACCGCAGAAGGGCTCTCCCAATCGGCCGGTTTACTCCGGCCGGTCCCACGGGATCTGCACGAACCGCCGGAACACAGCGCCGGGAAAGTGCCCCTGATACAGGGTGCGGTAGGCCGCCAGCAGCTCCGGCTCCTCCCCGGCTCCGGCGGCCAGCAGGCGGTAATGGACGCCGAACAGCCGGCTGTCAAAGCCCGCGTACCGGAACCCCGCCCGGCGGTAGAAATCCAGGCGGCGCTCCTGGAGCGACCGCTCCCCCGGCTCCGCCGCCTCCGGGGCCTCCACCTCCGCCAGGATGGCCGCCCTCTCTCCGTAGATCCGGCGCAGCTGGGCCAGCATGCGGCTCCCCCAGCCCTGTCCCCGGCGGTCCCGGGGCACCCCCAGGTAGTCCAGAAGGACCGCCCTTCCATCCACGGTCTGCCACAGCAGGGCGTAGGCCGTCAGCTCTTCCCCCTGATACAGGCCCCAGACCGGATAGCGGCCCGCCCGCATGTGCCGCTGGATGGTGCGCAGGGGCTTGAGCTCCGTGGGTGGGAAGGTCCCCTTCAGCTCCCGGCGGTAGAGGAGGCCCACCTCCTCCGGTCCCAGCGGCCTCAGCTCCGGCTCATTCATGCTCGGTTCCGATCCGCTTGAAGTAGCGGGTCATAATGATGGCATCCTCGGCGGGCTTGGTGTAATAATTTTTCCGCCGCCCCGCCTCCTCAAAACCGTGTTTCCGGTACAGGGCGATGGCCGGGGCGTTGGAGGCCCGCACCTCCAGGGTGAGGAAGGCCAGGTTGGCCTCCCCAAAGCGGCAGAACACGTCCAGCAGCTCGTCCGCCACCCCGTGGCGGCGGGCGTTGGGCTCCACGGCAATGTTGTCAATATATCCCTCATCCAGCACCACCTGGAGTCCCGCGTAGCCCAGCACGCCTCCCTCCTCCGACTCGGCCACGATAAAGCTGGCCTGAGAATCAAAGAGGGCCTCGGTGAGCATGGCCTCGCTCCAGGGGGTGGAGAAGCACTCCCGCTCCAGGGCGGCGATCTGTTCAATGTGGCTGCGGTCCATGGGCACGATGTTATATTCCACGAAAATGGCACTCCCTTCCGGCCCGGCAGCGCCGGTCCCAATATTTCATAAAATCTTCATGTTTATCCGCTTGTTATTTCTTATGTAATCCGGTAAAATGGTACTTGATTTCCAGTCCGGCATTTCGCCGGTCCACCTGTCATTTTGTCCGCGTGAACCTCCGCGGCCCAATTTTTTACAGAAAGGACTCCTGCTTACCATGAAAAAGGTCCTGACCCGGATTCTCTCTGGCGTTCTGCTGTGCGCTCTGCTCACTACGGGAGCGGCGGCCGCCACCCTTCAAAGCGGCCAGGCGGCTTATCAGCTCTCCCTGGACCCCCTGGGCACTGAGCCCTTCTCCTATTCGGATACGGAGACCTACTCCGCCACCCTGGTCCCCATCGGGACCCGGGTGAGCAGCGAGACCGGCGCCCTTCTGCTGGTGGAGATCTTCACCTACTCCGAGAGCAGCGGCCACTGGGCCCTGAACTCCCTCCTGTCCGGTCAGAGCGACCTGGTGGTCCGGGATTCCGCCCATCTCTACCACGTGTCCACCCTCTCCGGCAGCGGCCAGAGCAGCGAGACCCTGGACCGGGGGATCTGGCTGAAGGCCCCCAGTTCGACCTCGGGACAGCCCGTCTCCGCCACCGGCGAGCCGGTGGACGAGTGGGCCCTCAACCTGGTCAACCAGGCCATCGCCGGCGGGCTGATGCCCGACCACCTGAAGGGGCAGGACCTGCGGGAGCCCATCACCCGCCTTCAGTTCGCCGCCCTCGCCGTCCGGCTGTATGAGACGGCCAGCGGCCAGTCCATCCAGGTCCCCGGAGAAAATCCCTTCACGGACACCTCCGACTCGGAGGCGCTCAAGGCCTACTCCATGGGCTTTACCGCCGGCACCTCCGACTCCACCTTCGGCCCCGGGGAGCTTCTCACCCGGGAGCAGGCCGCCGTCATGCTCACCGCTGTTTACCGGGCCCTGGGCGGCTCCGTTCCCGACGGCACCCCCTCCTTCTCAGACGGAGGGGACATCTCCTCCTGGGCCAGAAGCAGCGTGGCCTTTATGTCCCAGAGCGGCATTGTGGCCGGCTACGGCGACGGCCGCTTCGGACCCCAGGACACCGCCCAGCGGCAGGCCTGCCTCATCATGGCCCTGCGCATCCTCCAGAATCAGACCGCATAACAGAGCGGGGCTGTCCCCTCCCGTGCCGCCCCGGCACCGGAGACCAGCCCCGCTTTTTTCGTTCTGCGCTTCCGTCCGGCCTCTCATCCAGGCCGGGCTTTTTTATAAGCTGGAGACCTTATAGACCACGCCGAACCCGGCCACGAGAGTGAGCGCACACACGATCCATTCCGCCCCCGCCGGGACGCCCGGGAAGATGGTAGGAATGGACGCCACCACAAAGCCCAGAATAATCAGGTAGGTGGCCCGGGGGTAGACCTGCATCAGATGCTCCAGCGCCTTGGTGGTGGCCACCACCCCCAGAATTCCCCCCAGCCCCAGGGGGATGAGGTACTCAAAATCCAAATTCCCGATGGCCTGGATGGTGGTGCTGTACATCCCCAGCACCAGCAGCAGGTAGGACACGCTGATCCCCGGCAGAACCAGGGCCACCGCCGCCACCACGCCGGACACCACCAGCATGGCGTAGCGCTCCAGGCCGCCGCCGCTCATCTGGTCCATGGTGGGCAGCTTGGCCAGCACCCACACAATGATCATTCCCGCCACCACATAGACCGGGACCCGCCAGTGAAAGGAGGTCACCTTGGCCTTCTGGAAGGTCATGGGCACGCTTCCGGCCACCGCCCCCATGAAGAAGAAGCTGGCTGGCTTGGGGAAGAGCTCCATCAGCTGGAGCAGGGGTTTGGACAAGAGAAAAATCCCCGCTCCGGCCCCCAGGCAGAAACAGAACAGCAGCCAGAAATTGGCCCGCTTGCTCTGAAAAAAGGTGCTCACCGCGTGGATCAGCCGGTCATAGACGCCCAGAATGATGCACATGGTGCCGCCGCTTACCCCGGGAACCAGCATGGTCCCCCCTACCACGGCCCCCTTGGCCGCTACGATCAGATGCTGCTTGAAATCCAAAGTGATGCTCCTGTCTGTTCTTTGAGGCGATTCTCCCCTGTGTCAGGGACGAATGTCCTGTTCAA
The DNA here is from genome assembly GCF_016899775.1 of Pseudoflavonifractor capillosus. GTDB lineage: Bacteria > Bacillota > Clostridia > Oscillospirales > Oscillospiraceae > Lawsonibacter. The sequence continues at coordinate 65,786 of NZ_JACJJE010000004.1, read as the reverse complement.
AATGGTCAATTTTATCTACTTTCCCGATGACCGCGATGATGTCCTCCGCCGCAAAGCGGTACTGGGGGGAGAACTCCACGTTTGTCTGGTGGTCCCGCTCCACGGCGATGATGTTGATGCCGTAGACCCGGCGCACGTCCAGCTCCTGGATGCTGGCGCCGATCAGCTTTCCGCCCACCTGGATGCGCCGCACCTCCACGTCGTCGTCCAGGGAGATGTAATCCAGCATGCTGCGGGAGATCAGCCGCTTGCCGATGCGCACGGCCATGTCCGCCTCGGGGTAGACCACCGTGGCCCCCAGCTGCTTGAGCACCTCTCCGTGCTCCTGGCTGTTGGCCTTGGAGATCACATGGGGAATGCCCATCTTGATCACCTGCATGGTGGTGAGAATGCTCACATCCAGCTGCTCTCCGATGCAGATGGTGACCGTGTCGCAGTTCTGCACGCCGGTCTCCTGGAGGCTCTCCTCGTTGAGCATCCCCACCACAAAGGCGTAGTCGGTGTATTTTCGCACCGCCTTCACCTTCTGCTCATCCTTGTCCACGGCAATGACTTCCTGGCCCGCCTCGGCCAGCGTCTTCACCAGGGCGGTGCCGAACCGCCCCAGACCGATGACCCCGAACGAGGTCTCTGACTGCTTTCTTCTCATAGCGCTCCTATCCTATTGTAATCATTTCTTCGGTGTACCGGATGCTGGGGTCGGGCCGGTCGATCCACAGGGAGAACAGGGTAAAGGCCCCCAGACGTCCGATGTACATGGTAAATATCAGCACCAGCTTGCTGGCCACGCTCAAATCGGGGGTGATGCCGGTGGACAGTCCCACTGTGCCGAAGGCGGAGACCTCCTCAAACAGCAGCCGCACAAAGTCCAGCTCCGGCTCCAGCACGCACAGCAGGAAGGTCCCCACGCACACCACCACCACGGACAGCAGGGCGATGACTCCCGCCTTGTCGATGGCCTCTCCGGGCAGCGTCCGGTGGAAGCCCCCGGGCTTCTTCTTGGTAAAGACGGCCCGCACCTGCTGCATCAGGGCGAAGAAGGTGGTGGTCTTGATGCCGCCGCCGGTGGACCCGGGGGAGGCGCCGATGAACATGAGCAGGATCAGGGTGAACAGCCCCGCGTTGGTCAGCTCCCCCATGGAGTAGGTGGAGAAACCGGCGGTGCGGGCGGACACGCTGTGGAAAAAGGCCCCCAGCCAGGTCATGTCCTCGGTAGCCTTCAGCAGCAGAGTGCCCACGGCCAGCAGGGCCGCCGTGGTGGTGATGACCACCTTGGAGTGGAAGGTCAGCTTCCGGAAGCTCCCGGCCCTGCGGATGTCCAGCATCACCAGAAAGCCCAAGCCGCCGAAGATGATCAGGGCGCAGGTGACCAGATTCAGCAGCACGTCGCTTTGATAGGGGATGAGGTTCTGCATCCCGCCCAGGATGTCAAAGCCCGAGTTGTTGAAGGCGGCCACCGAGTGGAACACGCTGGTCCACAGGGCCCGGGGCAGGGGGTAGTCCTGGGAGAAGGTGAGAAAGCTCAGGACGGCGCCCGCCCCCTCAAAGCACAAGGTCACTTTCAGCACCCACTGGATCAGCCGCACCATTCCCTGAAAGCTGTCCACATTCAGGGCCTCCTTCACCAGGGAGCGGCCCTTGATGCTCACCCGGCGGCCGGCGGCCAGAATCAGTCCCACGCCCACCGACGTGACCCCCAGACCGCCGATCTGGATCAGTCCGGCCAGCACCGCCTGTCCAAACACCGTAAAGTTGTCATAGGCGTCCACCGCGATGAGACCTGTGACGCAGACTGCACTGGTGGAGGTGAACAGCGCGTCGATGTACGCCACCTCCACCCCCGGCCGGATGGAGATGGGCAGCATCAAAAGGGCGCTGCCAATCAGAATCACCGCCGCAAAGCCCAGGGCAATGAGCCGCCCGGGGGGCTGCTTTTTTAAAAACCGTATCATAGTGCGAACTGGGCCGCCCGGCCGGAAGGCGGGACGGCTTCGTCCTCCTTTTCCATATGAACTCTTCCAGATCTCATCCGATCAGGAATTCTTCATGACCACGCTCTCCACCGTGTCGGCCACGTGCTCGCAGGCATCCACGCACTTCTCCAGATAGAGGAAGATCTCCCGCCACACGATGATCTCAATGGGATCGGTGCAGGTGGTGTGGAGGGTGCGCATGCTGTTGATGAACTGCTGGTCGGCCTCCTCCTCCAGGGTGTTGATGCGGATGATGTGGTCCCGCAGGCCCTTGGAGCGCTTGAAGTCGGCGAACTCCTGAGCCATGAGCTTGGCCTCCTCACAGCAGCGGATCACCAGCCGGGACAGCTCCAGGGCCTCCGGCCGGATCTTCTGCACGTTGTTGCAGTAGACCCGCAGCAGCACGTCCTCGATCTTGTCGGTGACCTCGTCGATGTTCTGGCTGAGGAGGATGATGTCCTCCCGCTCGATGGGGGTGATGAAGGCCTTGGCCAGCACGTTGAGCAGCTCGTGCTTCTTGTCGTCGGCGGCGTGCTCGATGTTGTGCATCTCGTCCAGCGTCTCTTTGATCTGGGCGGGGTCAAACTCCCGCATGGACCGGTCCAGCAGCTGGGCCGCCTTGCAGGCGTCGTCCAGACAGGCCGTAAAGGTTTCAAAATAATATGCGTCTTGCTTCTTTGCCATTTCCGTCTCACTCCTGAATCAAATCTTCAAATGGGGACCCAAACAGAACCGGAACGCTCCGGAATCACAGGATGGTCATAAACAGCTTGGCCATCACAAAGCTGATGAGGCCGCAGCCGGGGAAGGTAAACACCCAGGTGAGCATCATGTCCTTGACCACGCCGAAGTTGATGGCGGACAGCCGCTTCACCGCGCCCACGCCCATGATGGCGCTGGTCTTGGTGTGGGTGGTGGACACCGGAATGCCGAACACGCTGGACAGCAGCAGGCAGAAGGCGCCGGCCAGGTCGGCGGAAAAGCCCTGGTATTTCTCCAGGCGGACCATGTCCATGCCCACCGACTTGATGATCTTCTCTCCGCCCACGCTGGTGCCCACGCCCATGACCGTGCTGCACACGATCATCAGCCAGACGGGGATGATCACGCCCTCCACGCTGCTCTGGCCGTTGCTGAAGGCCACGCCCAGGAAGAGCACGCCGATGAACTTCTGGCCGTCCTGGGCGCCGTGCATGAAGCTCATGGCGGCGGCGCCGAAAATCTCGCCCGCCTGGAAGAAGCGGTTGGTCTTATGCCGGTTCATCCCGGCGCAGATGATCGTAATCAGCTTGCAGATCACCCACCCGGACAGGAAGCCCAGGGCCAGGCTCAGGAACAGGCCGTAGATGACCTTGATCCACTCGTCCGGGTTGACCCCGTCCAGGCCGCCGTGGATGGCGATGGCCGCGCCGGTGAGGCCGGCGATCAGACTGTGGCTCTCACTGGTGGGGATGCCGAAGTAGGAGGCCCCCACGCTGTACACCACGATGGAGAACAGAGCCGCGCACAGGGCGATCTGCGCCTCGTGGGTATTGCTTCCAAAGTCCACCATGTTGCTGATGGTGGAGGCCACCGCGCTGTTGATGTGGGTCATGATGAGCACGCCCAGGAAGTTGAAGACCGCGCTGGTAATAATGGCCTTCCGGGCCCCCAGGCAGCGGGTGGTGATGCAGGTGGCAATGGCGTTGGGCGCGTCGGTCCAGCCATTGACGAAGATGACCCCCAGGGTCAGGAGAACGGTCACCAGCATGACCGGGTTTGTGGAGATCGCCTGTAAGAAATAAGAGAGCGAAACATCCATATCCATAGTCCAGCAAAACCCCTTTTATTTTTCTATGCCTTGTTTGAAAAGTGGAAATGTGCCCAACGACGAGGGATTTTCCGCCAGGCAAGGCAATTTGACGCGGCAATCCTTGGTGGATTGCAGGGAAAATGAACGCGGCATGGTGGGAAAAGGCCCGCCGTTTTGGCATGTTGACATTTTTCAAACATGGCTCAGGAGCAAAAAAAGAGCAGGACCTCTTTCCCTCAAAAGTCCTGTCCATCTCCGGGGGAAAGGCACTGAAATTCTCTTTCCCATTCCGACGCTGTGAATCAAAGGAGGCGCAGTTTCCTGCCCTCTGCGACAGACTCTACCTCGATATTCCAGCACATATACGATAGCATCAAAGGGACCGTTCGTCAATAGTAAAATGTATGTTAAGATGGGTTCGCTTCCTGTTAAGACCGGGTTCATTCCGCCGGTTTGGACCGCCGCCCTCCGCCGGAAGTTTTGGTTGACAACGTAGACCTTTTGTGGTATGTTTGGTTTACAAAGTAAACTTATAAAAAGGAGGCGTGCGAATATGGCGGAGACGATGCTCACCAACAGCGAGTGGTATGTGCTGGACTGTCTGTGGGAGCGCGCCCCCCAGACGGTCACCCAGCTGGTCCCTATTTTAAAGGAGAAGGTGGGCTGGGCCAAGAGCACCACTATCACCACCCTGCGCCGGATGGAGGACAAGGGGCTGGTCCGGGTGGAGGTCCGGGGCCGTGCCAAGCACTACTTCCCGGCGGTGGAGCGGGAGAAGGCCGCCCGCCAGGAGACCCGCTCCTTCCTGGACCGGGTGTACCAGGGGAGCGTGGGCCTGATGGTGTCCTCCATGGCCCGGGAGAAGGCCCTGACCAAAGAAGAAATTGAGGAACTGTACGCCATTTTAAAGGAGGCGGAGGGAACATGATGGAGCTGCTCATCTCCTGGTGCGTCACCTCGTCCATTCTGCTGGCGGTCTTTCTGCTCCTGCGGGGGACACTGTTCCGAAAGCTGTCCCCCCGGGTGCGGTATGCCCTGTGGGGGGTGGTCCTCCTGCGGCTGCTGGTGCCCTTCCAGATTCCGGGCCTCTCCCTCCCCGCCGCGGTGGCGGACCTGACGCCGGAGCTGTCCACCATATCGGAGCGCCCTATCTTCCCGAACACGATCCTGGTACGCCCCATCAATCCCTCCGTGAGTTTGGATGAGGAGGACCAGGCCGACTTGCCTCATTCCGCGTCCACCATAGAGAGTAACCTCTCCGAATATTATCATTTCGGCGGCCCCACACTCAGCGACGGAGTTCAGGTTGTGTGGGCGGCGGGGGCCGGCGTGGTCCTGCTGGCGGTGCTGGCCGCCAACCTGCGGTTTGCCCAAAAACTCCGCAGAGGCCGACGGCCCCTCCCCACAGCAGGCTGTCCCCTGCCGGTGTATGAGGCTGAGGAGCTGTCCTCCCCCTGTCTGTGCGGGGTGCTCCGCCCCGCCATCTACCTTACCCCGGAGGCGGCGGAGGACAGAACAGTCCGCACCCATGTGCTCTCCCATGAGCTCACTCACTTCCGGCACAGGGACCACATCTGGTCCCTCCTCCGGTGCCTGGCCCTGGCCCTCCACTGGTATAACCCCCTGGTGTGGGCGGCAGTCATCTTGTCCAAGCGGGACGGAGAGCTGGCCTGCGACGAGGGGACCATCCGGCAGCTGGGGGAGGGGGAGCGCATCCCCTACGGCCGCACGCTGATCGGGCTGGTGGCCCGGCGGTCCGGGGCGGGCGGGGTGCTGTCCTGCTCCACCACCATGACCGGAGGAAAGAAAACCGTCCAGCGGCGGATTGCCCAGCTGGTGAAACAGCCGGAGACAAAGAAAACCGCCCTCTTTCTGGCGGCGGCCGCCCTGGCCCTGGCGGCGGTGTTTGTGTTTGCGGGGGAACGGGACCAAGCCGTTCCTGACCCAGACTCCATCTACAGTGACTTTAAGTATCATGTATCTGTCGCCCAGGCCGTCCACCTGGGGCAGCCCCTCTATAGCAGCGGTGCCGACCCCACCCAAATCACGGACCCGGACCTTCTGGCGGAGGCAAAAGAACTGCTGAACCAGGTTCACGACTTGTTGAACTTCTCTGATGAGGTGTTGGAAACCGATTGGCCATCCCGTTTTCTCTCCTCTACCCCCCTTACCTTCTGGTATGAGCGGGGCGGAGAGATGGAAGCGGCCACCTATTATCTTTATCGAGATTCAAATTCATCCGATCCGGAGACATACGTCCTGAACCCTGACTCAGAACATCTGGCCTGTTTTCCTGCCGCTGTTTTCCCAGACGGGATTATTGAGCAAATAAGAGTTCTTCAGCAGGAGCAGCGCACCCTGCCCCAGGTGCAGTACCGGGTGGAGCACGCCACATTCAAGGCCCAGCTCACGGAGCTGTTTTTGAACGACCCGGAGTGCGTGGCCCAGAACCAGTCCCCGGACTATGACATGGAGGACTGGCTCACCAACTGGACCACCTTCTATGAGGTGAGCTACGGCGCGCCCTGGTGGGACCCGTCCGCCCCGGAGGGCTGGTACGCCCGGGCCATGGACGCGGGGAGCTGGTACTCCATCGCCATCCCGGACCACCTGGCGGACGCGGTGCTGGAGGTTTGCCGGGAGGCGGCTCTCTGCCCCAGCTCTGAGGAGCTGTATGCGGCTTTGCAGGGCGAATCTCCTGTCTGTTTCACCCCCTCCCCCAAGGCGGACTTTTTCTATCGAATTAGTGACCGGAACGTTATCGCCCAAATTTCCAGTTTCCTTCTGGATGAGACCGTTACCGGCATCGACCTCTCCCGTTCCCCCGGCCGGGTAGCCGTCGGGGAATCCGACTGCATCATATCCCTCGCGCGAGACGGGGACACAGAACTGCATGTGTATTTAGAGGAGCGGGACGGGGGATGCCTCCTGGCCTGCGGGCCTCTGGGGGAGGACAACGAGGAGAACGCCTCCCTTCCCGTCCTTCGGGTGCTGCCCTCCGGGACAAGTACGGCAATTCGTCAGGCAGTGGACGACTGGTACGCCCGCCAGCCTCAGTCAGACAGTGCCCCCGCAGATTAAGGTCCCGGCCCCGCACCCCCCTTGAAAAGCAGCAAGGCTCCGCCTGAGTGATCCTCAGGCGGAGCCTTGCCCTTTACCCGCGGGCGGCCACAAGGGCCGCCCCTACAGTTGTTTATGCGCTCTCTCCCACCGCCGCGCCAGGGCCAGAGCAGCCAGGGCGGCCAGGGAGCCCACCAGCGCCCCGGCCAGCACGTCGCTAGGGTAGTGGACCCCCACATACAGCCGGGACAGGCCCATGCACACGGCGCTGACCACCGCGGCGATCCGGGCCCACCGGGCCGAGCAGGTCCCCGCCCAGGCCAGACCGGCGGCGAAGGCGGCGCAGGTGTGCCCCGAGGGGAAGGAGTTGGGGTCCCCGGAGGTGAGCAGGGGGATGAGTCCCTCCACCGCCGTGTAGGGCCGGGGCCGCTGGATCAGGGGCTTCACCGCCACATTGGTGCACAGGAACCCAATGGCCAGCGCCAGCAGAGACACCGCTCCCACCCTCCGGGTGGGCCTCCAGCACAGCAGGGCCAGGGACAGCACAATCCACAGCAGCCCCCCGTTGCCCAGGGTGGTGTAAAACTCCACCAGGGGGTTGAGCCACCCCTGGCGGACCGTCTCCTGAATCCACAGCAGAATGGTCTCGTCCACGGTTTGTATGACTTCCAGCATGGATTTTTGGGACCTCCTCCCTTGACCCCGCATGCCGGGGCCGATATAATAAGTAAGGAATATCAGTATCTTTTTTACACGGTTTTAACCGTGTCTGCGTATTATACCTGCTTTTTCCGCTCCGCGCAAGGGCGTTTTGGAGCGTGTTTTCCTAGGAGGCCCCCATTGAAACAGATCGTCTGTCTCTCCAACGAGCCCTGGAGTCCCTCCCCCGGGCGCACCCAGCAGCTGGTGGCCCGGCTGAAGGACGTGCAGGTGCTCTACTTCTCCCCCGCCGAGAGCTGGCGGGATCAGCGCTTCCGGGGCAAGGGCCGGGCGGTGAAGCCCAACATCACCACCTACACCCTGCCCCCGCTCCTCCTCCCGGTGGACGAGCGGTACGGGGAGCTCTTTCAGCTGGGCCAGCGGAAGCTGGCCCGGTACATCGCCGGGAAAATAGCCAAGCACCGGTTCCGCGCCCCCCTGCTGTGGACCACCTGCCCGGAGCAGGTCCACCTGCTGGACCGGCTGGACTACGACGGGCTGGTGTACGACTGTGACCGGGAGTGGGACGACCTGCCCCCCGCCTGGGAGGGAGTGCTCTCCTCCACCGCCGACGTGGTGTTCGCCGCCTCCCAGGGGCTGGCCGACCGGCTCTCCCCGTGCAGCAGCAACATCGCCCTGCTGCCCAACGGGACCGCCCACCCCCTGTTCGCCAAGGCGGCCCGGCCGCCGGAGGACCGCCCGCCCCGGCGGACCACCCCCACCTTCGGGTGGGCGGGGACCATCCACCCCGACCTGGACCTGTCCCCCGTCCTGCACGCCGCCCACGCCCATCCGGAGTGGAATTTTCTGCTCCTGGGCCGCCGGGAGCCCAACCCCCTGGTGAAAAAGCTCAAGCGGCTGCCCAACGTGTCCTTTCTGCCCCCCTGCCCCCAGATGGAGGTGCCCGCCTACCTGGCCCGGTGCCAGGTGCTGATGGACTTTCTCCGGGAGGAGCAGCCGGACAGCGACGTGATCCCCACCCGCATGTACGAGTACCTGTCCACCGGGCGGCCCATCGTGGCCATGCTGTGGCCCGACCAGGTGGAGCCCTTCCCCGACGTGGTGTACGGGGCCCACTCCAACCGCGAGTTTGTCACCCTGTGCGAACACGCCCTGGAGGAGCTCCCCTCCCTGGTCACCCAGCGCCGTCTGGACCACGGGGCTCAGGCCGCCTGGTCGGTGCGGGCCGGGAGGGTCTCCCGCATTCTGGCCACCGCGGGGCTGCTTTGACCGCTCTTGTGCAGGAGGCCGCCAACTTTTTTGTCTGAATCGGCGTTCCCCATTGTTCAAGCCTACGAATTTCCGCCGTCCTCTTGCAAACCCCATGTTTTTTCGATAAAATAGGTTCCTAAAACGATGCGTGTTGGGGGGTAATTCCATGGTCCTGGAGGGACTGTGCGGCTTTTCCCGGGCAGGATGGTCTGCCCTGCGCCCCGGCGCGCCCAAATTTGAGAAGTAACCTACCCTCAGGCTGTCTGTACCCGCAGGCAGCCTTGGATTTTTTCCGCCTGGAGCTGTATTTGCGCAGGACGGCCGCAGGCCGCCTTTGAATGCGCTCCGCCGCGGGAAAACAAGAAAGGAGCGTCTTTTTATGAAAAAGGTAGCTGTCATTATGGGCTCCGACTCCGACTGGCCGGTGGTCAAGGGGGCCTGCGCCCAGCTTCAGGAGTTCGGCATCCCCTATGAGGCCCACATCCTGAGCGCCCACCGCACCCCCGCCGCCGCCGCGGAATTTGCCCGTGGGGCCCGTCAGAACGGCTTCGGCGTGCTCATCTGCGCCGCCGGCATGGCCGCCCACCTGGCCGGAGCCTTCGCCGGCAACTCCACTCTGCCCGTCATCGGCATCCCCATGAAGGGGGGCGCCATGGACGGCCTGGACGCCCTGCTGGCTACCGTCCAGATGCCCAGCGGCATCCCCGTGGCCACCGTGGCCATCAACGGGGCCAAGAACGCCGCCGTGCTGGCCGCCCAGATCCTGGCGGTCTCCGACGACGCGCTGGCCGCCAAGCTGGACGAGGCCCGGGAGAAGATGGCCCAGCAGATCGCTGAGAAAGAGGCCAAGCTCCAGGCGGAGCTGTAATTTTGAATCCGTCCGGCGCAGCCGGACACCATCATTGTCAATTGTCAATTGTAAATTGTCAATTCTCCCCCTGAGAAATGACCTTTTACCGTTTGGAAACCAGACAAGAAGGAAGAATGAAAGGAAGGTCTACTATGAACAAGATCGAGCAGCTGTACGAGGGCAAGGCCAAAAAGGTCTACTCCACCGAGGACCCCAACGTGGTCATCGTGTCCTACAAGGACGACGCCACCGCTTTTGACGGCCTGAAGAAGGGCACCATCACCGGCAAGGGGGCCATCAACAACCAGATGACCAACTACCTGATGCAGCAGCTGGAGAAGGCCGGCGTGCCCACCCACTTCGTGGAGGAGCTCAGCGAGCGGGAGACCGCCGTGAAGAAGGTGTCCATCGTCCCCCTGGAGGTCATCATCCGCAACATCTCCGCCGGCTCCTTCGCCAAGCGCTACGGCGTGGAGGAGGGCATCGTGTTCGACGAGCCCACCATCGAGTTCTCCTATAAGAACGACGACCTCCACGATCCCCTCATCAACAGCTATCACGCCGTGGCCCTGAAGCTGGCCACCTGGGACGAGATCGACACCATCAAGAAGTACGCCTTCCAGGTCAACGACTTCCTGAAGAAGACCCTGGCCGAGTGCGGCGTCACCCTGGTGGACTTCAAGCTGGAGTTCGGCAAGACCGCCGACGGCACCATCGTGCTGGCCGACGAGATCAGCCCCGACACCTGCCGGTTCTGGGACTCCAAGACTGGGGAGAAGCTGGACAAGGACCGCTTCCGCCGGGACCTGGGCAACGTGGAGGGCGCCTATCAGGAGATGGCCCGCCGTCTGCTGGGCAAGTAATTCTGCATCTATAAGCGACTGTGCCGCCTGCGGCGGCACAGTCGCCATGGAAAATTTCGAGTAACTACAGGGAGGACATAATGGGCGGCTTTTTTGGCGCAGTAGCACACCAGGACGTGACCCTGGACATTTTCTTCGGAGTGGACTACCACTCCCACCTGGGGACCCGCCGGGGCGGCATGCTGATCCACGATCAGCAGGACGGCTTCCAGCGGCAGATCCACTCCATTGAGAACACTCCGTTCCGAACCAAATTTGAAAAGGACCTGACCGAGTTTCACGGCCAGAGCGGCATCGGCTGCATCAGCGACACCGACCCCCAGCCCCTGCTGGTGCGGTCCCACCTGGGGCTTTACGCCATCACCACCGTGGGCATCATCAACAACGCGGAGCAGCTGATCCAGAAATACTTCTCCGACCACGGCCACCAGTTTATGGCCATGAGCTCCGGCAAGGTCAACTCCACCGAGCTGGCCGCCGCCCTCATCAACCAGAAGGACAATCTGGTGGACGGCATTCTCCACGCGCAGAAGGAAATCCAGGGCTCTCTCACCCTGCTCATCCTCACGGAGAAGGGGGAGATCATCGCCGCCCGGGACCGGGTGGGCCGCCTGCCGGTCCTGATCGGGCAGAAGGAGGGGGCCCACTGCGTCTCCTTCGAGTCCTTCGCCTACCACAAGCTGGGCTACATCGACGCCTATGAGCTGGGGCCCCAGGAGATCGTGCGCATCACCGCCGACGGGTTCGAGACCCTCTCCCCCGCCGGGAAGGAGATGAAGATCTGCGCCTTCCTGTGGACCTACTACGGCTACCCCAACTCCAACTACCAGGGCATCAACGTGGAGGTCATGCGCTACCGCAACGGGGAAATCATGGCCCGGGACGAGATCAGCCGGGGCGCCCTGCCCAAGGTGGACTACGTGGCTGGCGTGCCCGACTCCGGCCTGCCCCACGCCATCGGCTTTGCCAACCGCAGCGGCAAGCCCTTCGCCCGGCCCTTCGTGAAGTACACCCCCACCTGGCCCCGCTCCTTCATGCCGGCCAACCAGGAGGTGCGCAACCAGGTGGCCAAGATGAAGCAGATCCCCGTCCCCGAGCTCATTGAGGGCAAGAAGCTGCTGTTCGTGGACGACTCTATCGTCCGGGGCACCCAGCTGCGGGAGACGGTGGAATTCCTCTACGAGTCCGGGGCGGAGGAGGTCCACATGCGCTCCGCCTGCCCCCCCATCATGTACAGCTGCAAGTACCTGAACTTCTCCCGGGGCAACTCGGACATGGACCTGCTGGCCCGCCGTACCGTCCAGGAGCTGGAGGGGGACGAGGGACAGCAGCACCTGGAGGAGTACGCCGACGGCACCAGCGAGCGCGGTCAGTGCATGCTCAAGACCATCTGCGAGAAATTCGGCTTCACCTCCCTGGGGTACCAGTCCCTGGACGGCCTGCTGGAGGCCATCGGCCTGGACCGGGATAAGGTGTGCACCTACTGCTGGAACGGCAAGGAATAAATGCTTCGCATTTATTCCAAATGCAGAATGCAGAAATGCAGAATGCAGAATGAATGCGGCTGCCTTCGGCAGCCAGCATTTTGGATTTGTGTCGTGCCCCATAATATACAAATGATCGGTATCCCAAGTCAGCCAGATGCGGTGCATTTGCAGAGCGGTCCCGCCATTCTGCATTCTGCACTCTGCATTCTGCATTCCAATCTCTGGAGGTTCTTTACATGAAAAACTCTCACTCTGAGTCTTACGCTGCCGCCGGGGTGGACGTGACCGCCGGCTATGAGGCGGTGGAGCGCATCAAGCCCATGGTGGAGTCCACCTACATCCCCGGGGTGATGGGCACCCTGGGCGGCTTCGGCGGCATGTTCGCCCCCGATATGACCGGCATGAAGAAGCCGGTGCTGGTGTCCGGCACCGACGGCGTGGGCACCAAGCTGAAAATCGCCTTTCTGATGGACAAGCACGACACCGTGGGCATCGACTGCGTGGCCATGTGCGTCAACGACATCGTGTGCGGGGGCGCCGCTCCCATGTTCTTCCTGGACTACATCGCCTGCGGCAAGAACCACCCCGAGCGCATCGCGGACATCGTCTCCGGCATCACCGAGGGCTGCCGCCAGGCGGAGTGCGCCCTGGTGGGCGGCGAGACCGCCGAGATGCCCGGCTTCTACCCCGAGGAGGAGTACGATCTGGCCGGCTTCTCCGTCGGGCTAGTGGACGAGGAGAAGATCATCGACGGCAAGAAGCTGGCCCAGGGGGACGTGCTCATCGGCCTGGCCTCCTCCGGCGTCCACTCCAACGGCTTCTCCCTGGTGCGGAAGATCTTCGACGTGGAGCACGCCGACCTGAAGACCCCCCGGGAGGACCTGGGCGGCAAGAGCCTGGGCGAGGCCCTGCTGGCCCCCACCCGCATCTATGTGAAGGCGGTGAAGGCCCTGCTCAAGGGGGGCGTCGACGTCCACGCGGTGAGCCACATCACCGGCGGCGGCTTCTATGAGAACGTGCCCCGGATGATGACCGACGGCCTCACCGCCCAGATCCACCTGGACTCCTTCCCCCGCCTGCCCATCTTCGACCTGATCCAGAAGACCGGGAACATTCCGGAGCGGGACATGTACAACACCTTCAACATGGGCATTGGCATGGTGCTGGCCCTGCCCGCGGGCCAGGCCGCTCAGGCCCTGGAGATCCTGTCCGCCGCCGGTGAGACCGCCTATCAGATCGGCGAGGTGATCTCCGGAGAGGACGGCGTCGTCCTGGTGTAATTTTGGGTAGGGGCGGATACTATCCGCCCGCTTTCCCGCGGCTGTCCTTTTCCGTGGGCGGCTGATAGCCGCCCCTACATCCGAGGAGGTTTTCTTCATGTCCAAACGCATTGCCGTGCTGGTCTCCGGCGGGGGGACCAATTTGCAGGCCCTCATTGACGCCCAGGCCCGGGGGGAGATCGTCAATGGAGAGATCGTCCTGGTGATCTCCTCCACCCCCAGCGCCTACGCTCTGGAGCGGGCCGCCAAGGCGGGCATTTCCAGCTGTGTGGTGGCCCGGAAGGAGTACCCCTCCAACCAGGCCATGACCGTGGCCCTGGTGGACAAGCTGAAGGAGGCGCGCATCGACCTGGTGGTGCTGGCCGGCTTCATGGTCATCCTCACCGGGGAGATGGTGCAGGCCTACCCCAACGCCATCCTGAACGTCCACCCCGCCCTCATCCCCTCCTTCGCCGGCCCCGGCTGCTACGGCCTCCACGTCCACGAGAAGGCCCTGGAGTACGGGGTGAAGCTCACCGGCGCCACCGTCCACTTCGTCAGCGAGGAGTGCGACGGGGGGCCCATCGTCTCCCAGAAGGCGGTGGAGGTTCTGCCCGACGACACCCCGGAGGTCTTGCAGCGCCGGGTCATGGAGCAGTGCGAGTGGCAGCTCCTGCCCCAGGCGGTGTCCCTGTTCTGCCAGGACCGGCTGAACGTGGAGGGGCGGACGGTGCGGATTTTGAATGCAGAATGCAGAATGCAGAATGCAGAATGATCTTTCGTTCTGCGGTATCTTTTTTACAACCAAGCACGCGGTGTAACTGACGGAAGTGGAATCGACCACGGGGAGCATCGCCTCTGAATTGCCGACCGTCTGGGCGCACCCGTTTAAACAAACGCGGTGCGCCCTTTTTGCTGGTGTAACCGTAGAGAAAGGAAGATTTTATGTCTGTGCAGACCGTCTTGGCCGCCGGGTTTCTGCTTCTGGGCGGCGCATTGCTCTTACTTGTCAGCAGCCTGGGTTTCCTCAGCGAGTGGTTTTTCCCCTTCGGCTTACTTTTTATCCTGGTTGGGGCAGTTCCCCTGATGATCCACCTGACCAAATGCTGGTTCGCCTGGTATTGTAAATTGCCCATTTTCCCCACAGACAACCCCAAAAAGGAGGACTAACCAAATGAAAACACTGGATTTGAACGAGATTTTGAACACCCACCCCTACCCCGGCCGGGGCATCGTCCTGGGCCGCTCCGCCGACGACAAGAAGGCGGTCATCGCCTACTTCATCATGGGCCGCAGCGAGAACAGCCGCAACCGCATCTTCGAGGCCACCGAGGACGGCATCCGCACCAAGGCCTTTGACGAGAGCAAGATGACCGACCCCTCCCTCATCATCTACCACCCGGTGCGCGCCCTGGAGGACGGCACGGTCATCGTCACCAACGGGGACCAGACCGACACCATCCGGGACCACATCCTGGACGGCCACTGCTACCGCCACGCCCTGAACACCCGGGAGTTTGAGCCCGACGGCCCCAACTACACCCCCCGCATCTCCGGCGTGCTCAAGCCCGACTACACCTACAATCTGTCCATCCTCAAGAGCCTGGACGGGGACCCCTCCTGCTGCTGCCGGTACTACTACGAGTATGACAACCCCAAGGCCGGGGTGGGCCACTTCATCCACACCTACCAGGAGAACGCCGAGCCCCTGCCCTCCTTTGAGGGGGAGCCCCGCCGGGTGGCCATCACCGCCCCCAGCGCCCAGGCCCTGGCCCAGGAGGTGTGGGCCAATCTGAATGAGGACAACAAGGTCTCCCTGTTTGTCCAGTACATCGACCTGGCCTCCGGCGGGAAGGATACCGTGATCCTCAACAAGCATCAGTAACCGGCATCTGCCGCCCGCAGGCGGCGAAAGACAAAAAGGAGGCCCTTCATGTCTCTCACCGATCCCATTTTACAATTTCAGCAGACCCGCGCCCAGGTCCCCTTTCAGCCCCCCACGGTGTGCACGGCGGAGACCTTCCCCATTCTCCTGGCGGGGGTGCCCGCCCTGCGCAAGGTCCCCGGCCTGGCCACCCTGGAGGACGCGGGGGAGGCCTACTTCACCTCCATCCCCTACTGCCTGAGCGGGGAGGACCGGCAGAAGACCCGGGAACACCTGGAACAGGTCTACGGCATCACCGACCGGGACAGCATGGCCGCCTTCTGCCAAAATGAGCTGTGGGTCCACCCGGAGTACCTGGACTTTGAGTCCTTCTGGGAGGGCCGGCCCGCCTTCTCCCTGGACGAGCTGAACCCCGGTGCCCGGGCTACCTTCCAGCGGCTGTCCGACTTCGCCCGCCAGTTCCAGCCCTTTGTGGGCCGCCGGGGCTTCCTGGCCTGGGACATCAGCGAGACGCTGGGACACCTGCGCATAGCCTGTGCCTGTGATCTGATCTCCCCTGAGGAATATAGAGAGCTCTCCCAGCACTGGGTGGAGCAGGCCGCCGCCTTCCACAGCTGGGACGAGTACGCCGCGGGCCTGGTGTGCGGAGCCGCCTACTGGGCCTTCCGCATGGGCGGGGACCAGGGGGCAGAGGACGCCGCCGCCTATCTGGACCTGAACCTGCGGCTGGTGGAGCAGCTGCTGGGCAGCAAGCAGGCCTGGGCGGGCCGCATGTGGCGCCGCCCCCAGGGGAAGGCCTACAAGCTCTCCCCGCCCGAGATGCGGGCGCTGCTCCAGAACTGGGAGGGGCCGGACGGCTGTCTGGCCACCGACCACATCACCGTCCTGGGCAAAAAGGTGGGCTACTGCTACCGGGAGAAGCCCGACAGCCAGTACCCGGACAGCGGCTGGCGGTTCTTCTCCGGGGAGGAGACCGACGAGTACGCCAACGATGTCAACAATGTGGGGGTCTACTCCCTGAACACCATCTGCAACTATGACCCGGACATCCTCCCCCTCCTCACCGCCCCCTACGGCACCGCCTACGCCCGGGGAGAGGACGGGAAGTTCTACGCCGAACCCTTTGAGGCGCCGGAGCCCTGATCCTGTAGGGGCGGCGATCAGCCGCCCGCCCCCCGTTTTCTTTCATACACCACGGGCGGATAATATCCGCCCCTACACATGTTCCGCCACAACCACAACCTCAGATACAGAAAGGATGACCTGCCATGACCGAACTGGAACTGAAATACGGCTGCAACCCCAACCAGAAGCCCGCCCGCATCTTCATGGAGAACGGGGAGCTGCCCCTAAAGGTGCTCAACGGCAAGCCGGGGTACATCAACTTCATGGACGCCCTCAACTCCTGGCAGCTGGTGAAGGCCCTGAAGAAGGCCACCGGCCTGCCCGCCGCCGCCTCCTTCAAGCACGTCTCCCCCGCCGGGGCCGCCCTGGGCCTGCCCCTCACCGACGTGGAGCGGCACATCTACTTCGCCCCCGAGGGGGAGCTCTCCCCCATCGCCTGCGCCTACATCCGGGCCCGTGGAGCCGACCGGCTGTGCTCCTTCGGGGACTGGGCCGCCCTCAGCGACGTGTGCGACGCTGACACCGCCCGCTTCCTGGCCCTGGAGGTATCCGACGGCGTCATCGCCCCCGGCTACACCGACGAGGCCCTGGAGATTTTAAAGACCAAGCGCAAGGGCGGCTACAACGTGGTGGAGATCGACCCCAGCTATGAGCCCGCCCCCATTGAGCGCCGGAACATCTACGGCATCACCTTCGAGCAGGGCTACAACAGCCTGGACATCAACGAGGAGATGCTCCAGAACATCGTCACCGAGAACAAGGAGCTGCCCCAGCAGGCCAAGCACGACATGCTCCTGTCCCTCATCACCCTGAAGTACACCCAGTCCAACTCCGTGTGCTATGTGAAGAACGGCATGACCATCGGCGTGGGGGCCGGCCAGCAGAGCCGCATCCACTGCACCCGCCTGGCGGGCAACAAGGCGGACATCTGGTGGCTGCGTCAGCATCCGAAGGTCCTGGGCCTCCAGTTTGTGGACCACATCCGCCGCCCCGACCGGGACAACGCCATCGACCTGTACATCTCCGACGAGTACGAGGACGTGCTGGCCGAGGGGGTGTGGCAGAACACCTTCAAGGTGAAGCCCGAGGTGCTCACCGCCGAGGAGAAAGCCGCCTGGATCGCCCAGATGTCCGGGGTCACCGTGGGCTCCGACGCCTTCTTCCCCTTCGGGGACAACGTGGAGCGGGCGAGAAAGTCCGGCGTGCAGTACATTGCCCAGCCCGGCGGCTCCATCCGGGACCAGCAGGTCATCGACACCGCCAACAAGTACGACATGGTGATGGCGTTTACCGGAATTCGGCTGTTCCATCATTAAACAAACACAACAGGCAGGCCGTTTTCTGTCTGTAGGGGCCGATGTCCTCATCGGCCCGCGGGCGGGTGAGGACACCCGCCCCTACAGAGCCCGTGGGATAACGCGATATGTTTCGTGGTCACACCCCGCAGCATATCTGAATCTATTTTGTAGGGGCGGCCTCTGGCCGCCCGCTCGAGAGGAGCGTATTATGAAAGTTTTAGTGGTTGGAGGCGGCGGGCGTGAGCACGCCATCTGCTGGAAGCTCGCCCAGAGCCCCAAAGTAACGGAATTGTACTGCGCCCCCGGCAACGGGGGCATCGCCCAGGTGGCCCAGTGTGTGCCCATCAAGGCCACCGACGTGGAGGGCATGGTGCAGTGGGCCAAGGACAACGCCATGGACTTTGTCATGGTGGCCCCCGACGACCCCCTGGCCCTGGGGATGGTGGACGCCCTGGAGGCGGCGGGCATCCCCGCCTTCGGCCCCCGGGCCAACGCGGCCATCATCGAGGCCAGCAAGGCCTTCTCCAAGGAGCTGATGCGCAAGTACCACATCCCCACCGCCAAGTACGAGACCTTCACCGATATGGACGCCGCCCTGGCCTATGTGCGCGCTGAGGGGGCCCCCATCGTGGTGAAGGCGGACGGTTTGGCTCTGGGCAAGGGCGTGGTGGTGGCCTCCACCGTGGAGGAGGCCGAGACCGCCGTGCGGGAGATGATGGAGGGCCACAAGTTCGGCGACTCCGGCAATACTGTGGTCATCGAGGAGTGCATGGTGGGCCCCGAGGTCACCGTGCTGGCCTTCTGCGACGGGGAGCACCTGGTCCCCATGCTGTCCTCCCAGGACCACAAGCGGGCCTATGACGGCAACCAGGGCCCCAACACCGGCGGCATGGGCGCCTTCTGCCCCTCCCCCAAGTACACCCCCGAGATCGCCCGGCGGTGCATGGAGGAGATCTTCCTGCCCACCGTGGCCGCCATGCAGGCGGAGGGCCGGCCCTTCAAGGGGGTCATCTACTTCGGCCTGATGCTCACTCAGGACGGCCCCAAGGTGGTGGAGTACAACGCCCGCTTCGGCGACCCGGAGACCCAGCCCCTCCTGTCCATGCTGGACACCGACCTGATGGACATTTTCCAGGCCTGCGTGGACGGCACCCTGGACCAGCTGGAAATCAAGTGGAAGGAGGGCGCGGCCTGCTGCATCGTGCTGGCCTCCGGCGGCTACCCGGTAAAGTACCAGAGCGGCTACCACATCTCCGGCCTGGAGGAGGCGGGCAAGCTGGCCACCGTGTTCCACGCGGGCACCAAGATCGGAGAGGACGGCGCGGTCCTCACCGCCGGCGGCCGTGTCCTGGGGGTCACCGCCACCGGAAAGAATCTGGAGGACGCCATTGCCAAGGCCTACGCCGCCTGCAAGCCCATCTCCTTCCAGGATATGCACTTCCGCACCGACATCGGGAAGGTATGACGCAGTTGGAGATCCAAGGCATCGTATTTGACGTGGACGGGGTGCTGTTCGACACCGAGCGGCTCACCCATCAGACCTGGAAGACCGTCAGCCGGGAGATGGGCTGGCCCCAGGTGGGGGAGGCCTACCTGGAGTTTGTGGGCCAGAACCGGACGGACATCTTCCGCAAAATGGTGGAGCTGTTTGGGGAGGAGTTCCCCAAGGAGACCTTTATGAAGGTGTGCTCCGCCTACTCCCAGGCCCGCATGGAGCGGGAGGGCGTCCCCATGAAGCCGGGCGTCCGGGAGATTCTGGCGTTTCTCAAGGAGCGGGGCGTCCCCACCGCTCTGGCCACCTCCACCGGACGGCCCCGGACGGAGCGGCGGATGGAGATGACCGGTCTGGGCCCCTACTTCTCCGCCATCATCACCGGGGACCAGGTGGAGCACAGCAAGCCGGACCCGGAGATCTACCTCCTGGCCTGTCAGGCCCTGGGCACCGACCCGGAGCACACCATCGCCGTGGAGGACTCCCGCAACGGCATCCTCTCCGCCTCCCGGGCGGGGATGCAGGTCATCATGGTGCCCGACATGATCCCTCCCACTCCCGAGCTGGAGGACCTTCTGTTTCGCCGCTGTACCGACCTGCTGGAGGTACGGGAGCTGTTGTCCCAAATTCTGTCCCAGTGAGAGACAGCGCCAAAGCCATGGCTTTGGCGCTGTCTTTTTTCGGCACGCTTTTGCAAGGATCTCCGAAGTTCCTTGCGGCTCATGGGGGTTTTTGCAGGAAATGTTTCAAAAAGTTTCTGATTTTTTCTCTTCTTTGCAATTCCTTAACATTCTTTTTGTCGGAATCATCTTGCTTTTTTCCGCCATAGGTAATATACTAGGATGGCAGCTTTTCTAGGTAGGACCACCTGTCAGGTTCTCCTTGGATTGGCTGTTCTTTTGCGGGGGGAGAAGAACGACAACAGTATTTGCGCACAGCCCGGAGCGGCGGGCCGACCCCTTTTCCTCCACACGAACCGGAAAGGACGCGACGCCATGAACTACTACCAGGAATCCCCAGAAAAGGTCCTGGAGGAGCTGCGGACCACAGAGTCCGGACTCTCCCACCAGGAAGCCGGTGACCGGCTGGCCAAGTACGGCCCCAACAAGCTGGCGGAGGGGAAAAAGGTCACCCTGCTCCAGCGCTTTATTCAACAGCTGTGCGACCCCATGATCATCATTCTGTTGGTGGCTGCCGCCGTGTCGGGCGTCACCGCAGCTTACTCCGGCGAGAGCTTCACGGATGTATTTATTATCCTGATCGTGGTGCTCATCAACGCGGTCCTGGGCGTGTACCAGGAGAGCAAGGCGGAAAAGGCCATTGAGGCCCTCCAGGAGATGACCGCCGCCACCAGTAAGGTGCTCCGGGACGGCAAGATGTCCCTGCTGCGCAGCGACGTGCTGGTCCCCGGCGATATTGTGATCCTGGAGGCGGGCGACGCGGTCCCCGCCGACTGCCGCATTCTGGAGAGCGCCAGCATCAAGGCCGAGGAGGCCGCCCTCACCGGCGAGAGCGTCCCGGTGGAGAAGGATGTAAACGCCATTGTCACCGACGACGAGGTCCCCCTGGGCGACCGGCACTGCATGCTGTACATGGGCTCCACTGTGGTCTACGGCCGCGGCCGGGCGGTGGTCTGCTCCACCGGCATGGACACCGAGATGGGCAAGATCGCCGACGCCCTGGCCCAGGCTGAGGAGGGCGAGACCCCCCTGCAGCGGAAGCTGGGACAGCTGAGCAAGATCCTCAGCGTGCTGGTGCTGGGCATCTGTGTATTTATTTTCCTGTTCAGCCTGCTCCGGGCGGGCGACTTCCACCTGGACACCATCATCAGCACCTTCATGGTGGCCGTCTCTCTGGCGGTGGCCGCCATCCCCGAGGGTCTGGCCGCCGTGGTCACCATCGTGCTGTCCATCGGCGTCACCAATATGTCCAAGCGCAACGCGGTCATCCGGCGGCTCACCGCCGTGGAAACCCTGGGCTGCGCCCAGGTCATCTGCTCGGATAAGACGGGCACCCTGACTCAGAACAAGATGACCGTGGTGGACCACTTCGGCAACACCCTGAAGACCGCCCGGGCCATGTCCCTGTGCTCCGACGCCGCCCCCGATGAGACGGGCAATGCGGTGGGCGAGCCCACTGAGTGCGCTCTGGTGAACTGGGCCACTAAGGAGGGCCTGGGCAAGTCCGCCATGGAGCGGGAGACCCCCCGTGTGGGCGAGGCCCCCTTCGACTCCAGCCGGAAGATGATGTCCACCATCCACAAGCTGGAGAAGGGCTATGTGCAGTACACCAAGGGCGCTCCCGACGAGCTTTTGAAGCGCTGCACCCACTATGAGAAGGACGGCCAGATCCTCCCCCTGGACGAGAAGGCCAAGGCGGAGATTCTGGCCCAGAACAAGGCCATGGCGGATCAGGCCCTCCGTGTGCTGGCCGCCGCGGAGCGCCGCTATGACGAGATGCCCCAGGATCAGTCCCCTGCGGCCCTGGAGCACGACCTGACCTTCCTGGGGCTGGCGGGCATGATCGACCCCATCCGCCCCGAGGTGAAGGCCGCCATCGCCGAGTGCAAGACCGCCGGCATCCGCGCCGTGATGATCACCGGCGACCACCGTGACACCGCCGTGGCCATCGCCAAGCAGCTGGGCATCCTGGAGCACGACGACCAGGCCATCACCGGCGCTCAGCTCAACCAGATCAGCGACGAGGAGCTGGATAAGACCATCGACCACTACAGCGTCTACGCCCGGGTGCAGCCCGAGCACAAGGTGCGCATCGTCAACGCCTGGAAGAAGCGGGGCTGCATCACCGCCATGACCGGCGACGGCGTCAACGACGCCCCCTCCATCAAGTCCGCCGACATCGGCGTGGGCATGGGCATCACCGGCACCGACGTGACCAAGAACGTGGCCGACATGGTGCTGGCCGACGACAACTTCGCCACCATCGTGGGCGCCGTCCAGGAGGGCCGCCGGATCTACGACAACATCCGCAAGGCCATCCAGTTCCTGCTGGGCTCCAACATGAGCGAGGTGCTCAGCGTCTTTATCGCCACCCTGCTGGGCTTCGTCATTCTGGAGCCCGTCCACCTGCTGTGGATCAACCTGATTACCGACTGCTTCCCCGCTCTGGCCCTGGGCATGGAGAAGGGGGAGCCCGACCTGATGCGGCGTCCCCCCCGGAAGGCCAGCGACGGCATTTTCTCCAACGGTCTGGGCTTCGACGTGGCCTACCAGGGCGCCATGGTCACCGTCCTGGTGCTGGCGGCTTACTTCATCGGCCACTTCATGGAGTCCGGCGTGTGGGAGATCACCCAGAGCGCCGACGGCATGACCATGGCCTTCCTGACCATGGGCATGGCCGAGATCTTCCACAGCTTCAACATGCGCTCCCAGCGGGGCAGCGTGTTCAAGCTCCACAGCCACAACAAGGTCCTCTGGGGCGCCATGCTCCTGAGCCTGGTGCTCACCACCGCGGTGATTTACCTGCCCGGCATCTCCGACGCCTTCGGCTTCACCCACATCGACCCTGTGGAGTACGCCGTGGCCCTGATCCTGGCGGTCCTGGTCATCCCCATTGTGGAGTGTGTCAAAGCCATCCAGCGGTCTATGCACAAGCGCTGATCTCCACACAGCAGAAATGGACGGAAGATCATCTTCCGTCCATTTTTTGTGGAAAAACGGCCGCTGCAACCGCCGGTTGTCAAATTGTATCCCACTTTTGGTTGCAAAAACGCCAACTCTTTGCTATCCTGAACAGCGTCAAAGGTCCTTTGCAACCACTTGTTTTGGAGGTCACACCCATGGAATTTCAACAGCGTCTCTATGACCTGCGCAAAAAGGCGGGGCTGAGCCAGGAGGGTCTGGCCGACCTGCTGGGGGTCACCCGGCAGGCGGTCCAGAAGTGGGAGGCGGGCACCTCCCGCCCCGACATGGACAACCTGGCCGCCCTGGCCCGCTATTTCAATGTCACCCTGGACTACCTGGTCACCGGGGAGGAGCCCCCCGCCCCGGCGGCCCAGACCACCATCGTCAACAACTACTACCAGCGGTGGCGCTATGAGTACAAGAGCCAGCGCACCCTGTTCGGCCTGCCCCTGGTCCACATCCGGCTGGGGGACCGGGGCACCGGCGTCGCCAAAGGCGTTCTGGCCATCGGGAACTACGCAGTGGGCATCTTCACCATCGGCGGCTTCTCCCTGGGCCTGGTGAGCATCGGCGGGCTGTCTGTGGGCCTGCTGTTCTCCCTGGCAGGTTGGGCCATTGGCGGAATCGCCGTAGGCGGCTTTTCCGTGGGCCTGCTGGCCATCGGCGGGGCGGCGGCGGGCCTGTTCGCCATGGGAGGCGGGGCCTTCGGCGTCTACGCCGCGGGTGGAGGGGCCTTCGCCTCGGAAATCGCCATCGGCGGCTCCGCCCACGCTCCTCTGGCCATCGGCCGGATCGCCGAGGGGGCTCTCACCTTTGCTCCCGGCTCCGACCCGGCCCAGATCGCAGAGGCCATCCGCCAGGCCGCCTCCGGCGCGCCCCGCTTCCTTCAAAATCTCCTGATCTTCTTGGCACAAAACTGGTAAGCGGTGCACCGAATCCTTGCGTCCCCAGAGCAAACAGAAAACTAGAAGGCGGCGGGGGCAAGCCCCCGCCCTACGGCATCCTTCTAACCATATTTGCTCCTTCGGCCGCCCCTCATCCGTCTGGCCTTCGGCCAGCCACCTTCCCCCCAGGGGGAAGGCTGGGGAAGCGCGTGCGGCCCTGTCTTAGTACCGGTTCAGAGGAATCTCCCCGGTGTCCTCCCCCTTTTCAATGGAGCGGATCACCGCGTCATAGCCGTAGTTCTCGTTCACCTGGATGTGAACCCGGTCCCCCACCCGCTTTCCCAGCAGGGAGCGTCCCACCGGGGACTCCTTGCTGATGAGCCCCTTGAGCACATCCTGGCGCATGGTGGTGACGATCTGGTACACCTCGGTCTCGTCGTCGTCCTCCATGTACACGGTGACCTTGTCGTACAGGCCCACCTGGTCCGCCCCGGAGGTGTCGTCAAACACCTTGGCGGTTTTGATCATGTTCTCCAGAAAGCGGATGCGGCTCTCGTTCCGGTTCTTCTCCTGCTTGGCGGCCTTGTACTCGAAGTTCTCGCTCAGGTCCCCGAAGGCCCTGGCCTCCTTCACCGCCTCCAGCAGCTTGGGACGCAGGGTGATCCGCCGGTAGTCCAGCTCCTCCCGCATCATTTTCAGATCCTGTCGGGTCAGTTCGTTGTGCATAGCAGTTCCCTCCCAAAATCAAAAACGGACGGCGCCGCCAGGCGCCGTCCACAGAGCTTATTCAGATGTTGTCTCCTCTCGGAAGACCAGGTGGACGCTCTCGCTGTGGGTCAAGTATACCATCGTGGCGTAGCACAAGTCAAACTCCAAAATATCGCCCACCTGAATATCCCGGACCGTGTTCTGCACATCCACCAGGGTGTGGTCGGAGGAGGCCCCCAGCATGATGAGTCCCGGCTCCCGGGAGACCAGGTCCTCACACTCCCCGTAGTCCACCCGGCCCATGGCCAGGAGAGCCCGGCGGCGGTGGCCCCGGTCCACATAGGTGCGGGTCCGCCCGAAGGCGTCCACCGACAGCTCGCCCACCGGGTGGGAGGGTTTTATTTTGACCTCGATCACCTCGGCCCGGAGGGTGAACACGTCCTTGTGGAGCTCCGGCATGTCGCAGCCCCACACCCGGCCCAGCAGGAGCAGCTCCCCCACCCGCAGGTGGTTGATGCGGCTGGGCATGGTGCCGTCCAGCACCATGTGCACCGAGGAGGAGGCCCCACCGGAGATGACCTCCAGCCGGCGGCCGATGGCCGCCTCCACCGCCTCGGCGGCGGCGATGAGCTCCTCCATCTTCTCGGGGGTGGCCTGGACGGAGCCGTAGCAGCCCAGGTTGGTGCCCACCCCCAGCAGGTCCAGGTTCTCCAGCTTCTGCTCCACCTCCAGGGCGGCGGAGATGAGCTCCTCCCGGTCCCAGAAGCCCTCCCGCAGATCCCCCAGGTCCACCATAAGGATCACCTTGTGGCGCACCCCCGCCCGAGCGGCGGCCTCGTTGGTGGCCCGGAGCACCGAGATCTCACTTTGCAGGCTGATATCCGCCCACTTCACCAGCTCGTCCACCTCGGAGAGCATGGGGATGCGGATCATCATCAGCGGCGTACGGATGCCCGCCTGCCGCAGGGTGCGCAGCTGCTCCAGGCGGGAGGAGCCGATGCTGTCCAGCCCCGCCCGGTCATAGACCTTTGCCGCCTCCGGCAGGGCGCAGAAGCCCTTTACGATCCCGGAGAGCTTGATACCAGAAACCTGGCAGCGCTCACGGAGCGCTGCCAGGTTTTCCTGTAACTTTCCGAGATCGACTTCCAGCTGTGGATACTGTTCTTGTCTCTCTCTCATAACATTCGATTCTGTGTTTCCTCTGGATCAGACAGCAGCCTTGCGCTTCTTATAGGGCTTGTTGTCCATGTCCTTCAGGGTCCAGCCGAACCAGGCACAGGCGGCGTTGATCACGGGCATCAGCCAGTTGAACATGGCGAAGGGAGCGTACTCAGGAACGGTGATGCTCAGGGTGTCTCTGATGTACACGCCGCAGGTGTTCCAGGGAACCAGAGCGGAGGTGACGGTGCCGGCGCCCTCAAGAGCAGAGGACAGGACGGAGGGGTGCAGGCCCATCTTGCGGTACTCCTCGGCGTACATACGGCCGGGAACCACGATGGAGATGTACTGCTCGGGCATGGTCATGTTGGACAGCACGCAGGTGATCTCGGTGAGGGTGACCAGGGCAGCGGGGCCCTTGGCCAGCTTCTTGAGCTGGTTGACCACGACCTCCAGCTGGTGGGTGCCCTCCATAATGCCGCCGAACATCATGGCGATGATGGTCATGGCCACGGAGTTCATCATGCCCAGGATACCGCCGCTCTCCAGCAGGGTGGTCATGGTCTCATAGGTCTCGGCGCTCAGAGAGCTCTGGAGCAGAGCGTGCATGTCGTCGGAGAAGGAGAAGCCGTTCATGCCGAAGGAGAACAGGGTACCGGGGTCGCAGTTGCCGGGCTGGAAAATCAGGCCCACAATGGCGCCGGCAAAGATGCCCAGGGTGATGCCGGGGATGGCGGGCATCTTCATGGCCACCGCCACAATGACGATCACGGGGGGCAGCAGCAGGATGGGATTGATGTGGAACACGCCGCCGTGGGCAATGTTCAGGGCGTTGGCGAACTCGGTCACACGGCTCATATCCGCGTCGCCGCCGTGGTACTGGGTGACGCCCAGCACACCGAAGAAGATAATACAAATGACATAGGTAATGGCCGTGGGCAGCATCATGGCCTTCACGTGGCTCATTACATCGGTACCAGCCATGGCGGGAGCCAGGTTGGTGGTGTCAGACAGGGGGGACATCTTGTCGCCGAAGTAGGCGCCAGAGAGGATCGCGCCGGCGGTCATGCCGGGGTTCATGCCCAGGCCAAAGCCGATGCCCATCAGGGCCACGCCCATGGTGCCCATGGTACCCCAGGAGGTACCGGTGGCCAGGGAGGTGATGGAGCAGATCAGCAGGGTGGCGATGAAGAAGATGGTGGGATGCATCAGCTGCAGGCCGTAGTAGATCATGGTGGGCACCACGCCCGCGTTGACCCACACGCCGATCAGGATACCGACGATGATCAGGATACAGATGGACTGGAGGGCCTTGTAAATGCCGTCCATCATCATCTTCTCAATGTCTTCCCACTTGTGGCCCAGATACAGGGCCATAATGGCGGCCACACACACGCCCACAAACATGGGCACATGTACGTCAGCACCGTAGATGACAATACCAACCGCCAGAATGGCGACCAGTGCCACCAGGGTGATCAGGGCCTCCCATACCTTTGGCATTCGGGGCTCTCTGGATTTCTTTGCCTCACTCATGGATCATTACCAACCTTTCTTTCAATACTTTGCATAGCTTTGCATGACTTTGCATTGGCTTTGCATTTCTGCATTTTTTGATTCAGCGTTGGAACTCCTGGATTTGGGCTATCCCCTGTTTGATACCTCCTCTCCTCCTGTTTTACAACCCACACAGCTGGTGCAAGTCCGGGCCCTCGGGGCGTATCTCAACGGTCCGGACCCCCGGACCGCTGAGATACGCCCCGGGGCGCGCTTTGGGGCGCGCCCCGAGGCCCAGGATCTCACCCGGCATCAAAAATCGTCAGATGGACAATGCGGGATGCGATCTCAATAGCCCAGCTCGGTCATGGCCTCGTCAATGGCCTTGACTACGATGTCAACTTCCTCCTCGGTGACGATCAGAGGCGGAATGAAGCGCAGCACGTTGCCGGCGGTGCAGTTGATGAGCACCTTCTTCTCAAAGCACTTGTTCACGATCTGGGGACCGACCTCGTTGTTGGCCAGCTCGGCGCCGTTGATCATGCCCATGCCCCGGACCTCGGTGATGCAGGTGGGGTGCTTCTCCTGGAGCTTGCGCAGCTCGGCGCGGAAGTACTCGCCCACCTTGGCCGCGTGATCCATCACGCCGCCGTTGATCATGGTGTCCAGGGTGGCTTCCGCCAGGCCGCAGGCCAGAGGGCCGCCGGCGAAGGTGGAGCCGTGGGTGCCGGGGGTCAGGGTGTAGGCCGCGTCGCCCCGGGCGCACACCGCGCCCACAGGCACGCCGGAGCCCAGCTCCTTGGCCATGGAGCAGGTGTCGGGCTCCACGCCGTAGTTCTGATGGGCGAACAGCTTGCCGGTACGGCCGGAGCCAACCTGCACCTCGTCGAACATCAGCAGGATGCCCTTCTCATCGCACAGGTCCCGCAGGCCCTGGAGGAACTCCTTGGTGGCGGGACGGACGCCGCCCTCGCCCTGAACGGGCTCGGTGAGGATGGCGCAAACGTCGTCGCCCATCTGCTCCTTCACGGACTCCAGATTGTTGAACTCAGCATAGCGGAAGCCCTCGGGCAGGGGGGAGAACCACTTGGGATTGTGGACGATCTCCTGGCCGGTGGCGGTGGCGGTGGCCAGCGTGCGGCCGTGGAAGGACTTCAGCATGGAGATGACCACATAGCGCTCGGGGTGGCCGTGGTCCACGGCGTACTTACGGGCCAGCTTGATCTGACCTTCGTTGGCCTCGGCGCCGGAGTTGGCGAAGAACACCTTCTCGAAGCAGCTGTTCTCGCAGATCAGCTTACAGACCTGGATGGCGGGCTCGTTGTAGTAGTAGTTGGAGCAGTGCATCAGGCCCTTGGCCCGGTCCAGCGCCTTCACAATGGCGGGGTGGTTGTGGCCCAGGCCGTTGACGGCGATGCCGCCCACAAAGTCCAGGAACTTGTTTCCGTCCAGGTCCCAGACCCAGGCGCCCTCGCCGTGATCCATCACGATGGGCATACGGGCATGGTTTCCGTACAGATACTTGTCAGCGACGGCGATGGCTTCGGCGTTGCTCTTGAACTTCTCAATCATGGGAATCGTCCTCCTTTATAATCATGATACGTCTATTCCTGCCCGGGGCGGGAGCCCCGCCCCGGGACCTCTCCCAATGGCGCTGGGGGATTATTTCCACTTGATGCCCACGCTGGGCGCATCCTTGCCCACGGTGGTGCCGATGCCCTCGTCGGTGAAGGCCTCGTACAGGATGCTGTGGGGTTTTCTTCCGTCAATGATGTGGACGTTGGTGACGCCCTCCTCAATGGCCTGGACACAGCAGTCCACCTTGGGGATCATGCCGCCGGCGATGGTGCCCTGATCCTTCAGGCCCTGCACGTCGGCGATGTTCAGATAGCTGATTACATCCCGGAGCTTGATGTCGTTGCACAGCCCCTCGATGTCGGTGAGGAGCATGAGCTTCTCGGCGCCCAGGGCGCTGGCCAGCTTGCCGGCGGCGGTGTCGCCGTTGATGTTGAAGCTCTGTCCCTTTCCGTCGGTGCCCACGGGGGCCACCACGGGGATGTAGCCCGCGTCCAGCAGGGCCTGCACCGGGGCGGCGTTGACCTCCACGATGTCGCCCACGAAGCCCAGCTCCTCGCTGCGCTGGACGCACTTATAGATGTTGGCGCTGATGCCGGACAGGCCCACGGCCTCGCCGCCGATGGCGTTGATCCGGCCCACCAGCTCGCTGTTCACCTGGCCGATGAGCACCGCCTCCACCACATGGATGATGTCCGCGGAGGTGTAGCGCAGGCCGTTGATGAACTGCACGGGGATGTTCAGCTGCTCCAGCATCTTGTTGATGCCGGGGCCGCCCCCGTGGCTGAGGACGGGCTTCATGCCCAGGAGCTTGAGCATCACCACGTCCTGGAGGACGGCGGCCTTCAGCTCCTCATTGATCATGGCGTTTCCGCCGTACTTGATGACGATGACTTTGCCGGCATACTTCTTCAGATAGGGCATGGCCTCCATTAAGGTGGCAACCTTGCTCGCTACGTCGTTCACAGCACGCCCTCCTTCTTAAGACCGGTAGTCGCCGTTGATCTTCACATAGTCATAGGTCAGGTCGCAGCCGAAGGCGGTGGCCTGTCCGTCGCCGCTGTGGAAGTTCACGATGACGGTGATGTCGTGCTCGGTGAGCACCTTCTTGGCCAGCTCCTCGCTGAAGTCGGTGCCGAAGCCGTTCTCCATGACCACCACCTCGCCGGCGGCGCTCTTCAGGATGCAGTCGGCCTTGGTGGGGTCCACGTCCGCCCCGGAGTAGCCGGCGGCGGCCATGATGCGGCCCCAGTTGGCGTCCTTGCCGAACAGGGCGGCCTTGAACAGGGTGGAGCCGGCGATGGACCGGGCCACCAGCTTGGCGTCCTTCTCGGTGGGCAGGCCATAGGCCTCCACGATCATCAGATGGGTGGCGCCCTCGCCGTCGGAGGCGATGCGGCGGGCCATATCCATGCAGATCATGTCCAGGATCTCGGCGAAGGCGGCCTTGTCCGCCTCAGTCTCCACGGCCACACCGGAGGCGCCGTTGGCCAGCAGGAACAGGGAGTCGTTGGTGCTGGTGTCGCCGTCCACGGTCATCATGTTGAAGCTCTTATCGGTGCTGGCCTTCAGCATGGGCTGCACCACGGCGGCGTCGATCTTGGCGTCGGTGGTGATGTAGGCCAGCATGGTGGCCATGTTGGGGTGGATCATGCCGGAGCCCTTGGCGCAGGCGCCGATGCGGATGGTGCCGCCGGACAGCTCCAGCTCATAGGCCACTTCCTTCTTCACCAGGTCGGTGGTCATGATGGCCCAGGCTGCGTCGGTGCCCTTCTCCACGCTCATGTCGGGGACGATGCGGCGCACGCCCTCCAGCACCTTCTCCACGGGGAGCTTCTGGCCGATGACGCCGGTGGAGCACACGAACACCTCGTCCTCCCCCAGGCCCAGCAGCTTCTCCGCCTCGGTCTCCACGGTCTTGGCGTCCTTGATGCCCTGCTCGCCGGTGGCGGCGTTGGCGTTGCCGCTGTTGATAACCACGGCGCGGGCCTTGCCCTTCTTCAGGATCTCCCGGTCCAGGATGACGGGAGCGGCGCAGAACTTGTTGGTGGTGAACATGGCCGCGCAGGAGGCGGGCTGTTCGGAGTAGATAATGGCCACGTCGGGCTTCTCGCTCTTGCGGCTCTTCACGCCCACATAGCAGGCGCCTGCCAGGAATCCCTTGGGGGTGGTAACGCCGCCGCCCTCGATCAGTTTATAAGCCATACTGCATACTTCCTTTCCGCTGTTTGGATGGATGAATCAGGGATACATGGGGGCGATCTTCAGGCCGGTGGTCTCGTCCAGGCCGAAGATGATATTCATGTTCTGGATGGCCTGGCCGGCGGCGCCCTTGCCGATGTTGTCGATGACGGAGCTCACCAGCAGGCGCTTGGTGCGGGCGTCATAGGTGGGGGTGATGCAGCACAGGTTGGTGCCGGCGGTCCACTTGGTCTGAACGGGCTTGCTGGCGGGGTACACATGGACGAAATACTCATCCTTGTAGTACTTCTGATACAGCTCATACAGCTCGTCGTTGCTGATATCCTTGTTCAGAGTGGCATAGATGGTGACCTCGATGCCGCGGATCTGGGGGGTCAGGTGGGGCTGGAAGTTGATGAACTGCCAGGTCTCGGGCTTCATCAGGTCCTTGCCGGTGATGTAGGCGATGTTCTGCTCGATCTCGGGGGTGTGGCGGTGGGTGCCGCCCAGGGCGTAGGCGCAGAAGCTGTTGCTGGCCTCAGCCAGGAGCTTGTTGGGGGCGGGACGGCGGCCGGCGCCGGTGTAGCCGCTCTTGGCGTCCACGATGATGGTGTTGTCCACCACCATGCCCTCCTTCAGGACGGGGTACAGGCCCAGAGTGGTGGCGGTGGGGTAGCAGCCGGGGTTGGAGATGAGGCTCTTGCCCTTGGCCAGATCCCGCTGGATCTCGGGGATGCAGTACACGGCCTCCTTGGTCATCTCATAGTTGGGGTGGTCCAGATGGTACCACTTCTCCCAAACCTTCGCGTCACGGAACCGGATGTCGGCGCCGAAGTCGATGAACTTCTTGCCGCCCGCCAGCACCTTCTCGGCAATGCCGCACACGGTGCCCGCGTCCACTGCGGTAAACACGACGTCGCTGTCCTTGACGATCATATCCACGGTCTCGTCGTTCAAGGGCAGGATCTCCTGGTCATAGAAACCAGCCAGAGCGGGGTGCTCGTCCTGGATCTTTCGGCCGGCGGCGAAGCTATCGGCCAGGTGGGCCACCTGAGTTTCAGGGTGGTTCACCATAAGACGGAGCAGCTCACCACAGGCATAGCTGGCGGCACCACAGATGGAAAAACGGATCATGACACGATTCCTCCTTTTAATTTTTCGGCTTGCGCCGTTCTTCTAGGATTCCGTTTCAGCAGTCAATTCCAAATATTCAAAACTTTCCCGAATATTCGGTATAGATTCTGTTGAATTTTCCTGTCTCCTATTATATAATTACTGGGCAGTATACACAAGAAATTCTTTTTTCTGCTGTTCATTCCAAAGGGGAATGCTTTTGGGAATCCTATCCATACTGCTAAGGAGTTATTTGATTTATGAGTATCCGTAAGTACATCGCCTATTTAAAAACCATCGAGACGGGGAGCATCACCCACGCCGCCGCCCAGCTGGGCTACACCCAGTCGGCCATCAGCCGGATGATCGCCGACCTGGAGGACTCCTGGGGCGTCAAGCTGCTCACCCGCAACCGCTCCGGCATTGAGATCAGTTCGGAGGGCCTCACCCTCCTGCCCAAGCTCCAGGCCATCTGCAAGGACTATGAAGATCTGAACTATGCCATCTCCGAGCTCCACGGGCTCAGCTCCGGCTCCATCCGCCTGGGGGCCTTCTCCAGCATCTCCAGCGGGCGGCTGCCCCAGATCATCAAGTCCTTCCACGAGCTCTATCCCCACATCGACTTTCAGCTGGTCAACGGGGAGTACAATCAAATCGCCACCTGGCTGCGGAAGGGGCTGGTGGACTGCGGCTTTGTGAGCCTGCCCGCCCCCAATGATCTGGAGGCCTCCTTCCTGCTCCAGGACAACCTGGTGGTCATTCTGCCGGAAAACCATCCCCTGGCCGACGCCCCGGTCTATCCGGTGGAGCGCCTGTCCAGCGAGGATTTCATCAACCTGAAGGAGGAGCAGGACTACGAGATCACCAAATTCCTGGACCATCTGCAGCAAAAGCCCAACATCCGCTATGAGGTGAGCGACGATTACGCCATCCTCTCCATGGTGGAGTGCGGACTGGGCATCAGCGTGGTCCATGAGCTTATGCTCCACCCCAACCGCTACCGCGTGCGGCCCAAACACTTCGACATCCCCCAGGTGCGGGACATCGGCATCGCAGTCAAGAAGGACGTGCCTCCCTCCACCATCACCCGGCTGTTTGTGGCCCACGCCAAG
The DNA here is from genome assembly GCF_016899775.1 of Pseudoflavonifractor capillosus. GTDB lineage: Bacteria > Bacillota > Clostridia > Oscillospirales > Oscillospiraceae > Lawsonibacter. The sequence goes on along the minus strand of NZ_JACJJE010000004.1, from coordinate 32,919 downwards.
CAGTGGGCTCAGGAACATCTCCCCGCAGAAATCACCTGACGGGGACTTCTGTAACTTTCGTACAGAATTCTTTCCTTTCGCTTCCATCGTTTGGTACAATCATACCACAACCCTGCACAAAAAGAAAGGGAAAATTTCAAAAATTTTTCCTGCATGTATAGTCCCATTTTATGCATCATTATTCAATCTCTCCTGGATTCTCAAGGAGCTGCCGGAAGTTCTTTTCCTTCTTTCTTTCTATTTTGAGCAAAATTTTCTTCATTTTCCCGCATTTATATCTGATTTGTTTTTAATTTCCTGTTTCTCAGGTGGATTTTTCCGCTTCCGCGCCAAAATATCTCCTGGAAATGCAGCGAGCACGGACCAAACATTTTGCATGGTCCGTGCTCGCCTTTTGCATAAGCTTCCAGCTTATCCGATTTCTTCCCACTCTTTTTCCCGGAACCCCACTTTGACAAACTGCTCCCCCACCAGGATGGGCCGCTTCACCAGCATTCCGTCGGCGGCCAGCAGGGCCAGCTGCTCCTCCTCGCTCATGGCGGGCAGCTTGTTCTTCAGGTCCATGGCCTTGTAGAGCTGTCCGGAGGTGTTGAAGAACCGTTTCAAGGGCAGGCCGCTCTCCTGCCACCAGGTCCGCAGCTCCTCCTGGGTGGGGTTCTCCGTCTTGATGTCCCGGAGGGTGTAGGAGATTCCCTTCTCGTCCAGCCACTTCTTGGCCTTCTGACAGGTGGTGCACTTGGGATAACAGACAAACAGCATTGAAATTCCTCCTTTGTTGTTGAACACAGGCGGCTGTGAAAACCGCTCCTGCAAAAACAGCCCCGGCTTCCGCCGGGGCTGTTGTTAAGATTTAATAATTCATCTGCTTGCGGCGGGACAGGTTCATGGTGCCGTCCTGCATCTGGTCCAGGCTGTCCAGGCTCTTGCCGGTGCCTTCGGCCACGCAGGAGATGGCGTCCTCGGCCACGTGGGTCTCGATGCCGGTGTGGGCCTCGATGAGCTTGTCAAAGCCCCACAACAGGGAGCCGCCGCCGGTCATCACGATGCCGTTGGTGGAGATGTCGGCCACCAGCTCGGGGGGCGTGCGCTCCAGAACGCCGTGGATGGCCTCCAGGATGCGGCTGGAGACCTCCTCGAAGGCCTCGATCATCTCGCTGGAGGAGACGGAGAACACCCGGGGCAGGCCGGTCATCAGGCAGCGGCCCTTGATCTCCATGGTGACCTCCTCGGGCCGGGGGAATACGCAGCCGATGGACATCTTCAGCTCCTCGGCGGTGCGGTCGCCGATGAGCACGTTGTGCTTCTTGCGGATATACTTGACCACCGCCTCGTCGAACTTGTCGCCGGCGATCTTGATGGAGGCGGATTCCACCACGCCGCCCAGAGAGATGACGGCAATGTCGGCGGTGCCGCCGCCGATGTCCACCACCATGTGGCCGTCGGGCTTGGTGATGTCGATGCCCGCGCCGATGGCGGCGGCCACCGGCTCCTCGATGAGGTAGGCCCGGCGGGCGCCCGCCTGGATGCCGGCGTCCACCACGGCGCGCTCCTCGACCTCGGTGATGCCGGAGGGCACGCAGATGAGCAGACGGGGCTTGAACAGGGAGAAGGTGGTCACCTTCTTGATGAACTCCTTGAGCATCCGCTCGGTCATGTCGTAGTCGGAGATGACGCCCTCCCGCAGGGGACGCATGGCCACGATGTTGCCGGGGGTGCGGCCCAGCATGGCCTGGGCGTCGGTGCCCACCTTCAACAGCTTGCCGGTATTCTTATCCATGGCCACCACGGAGGGCTCCCGCAGGACCACGCCCTTCCCCTTGATATATACCAGAACGGACGCGGTGCCCAGGTCAATGCCAATGTCCTTGCTGAATAAATTAAACATATCGCTCCACCTTATTGATGATCATTTCCGGCGTTAGTATACCCGCGCCGGTTTGTGGTTATATCCAAACTAGTTTTCATTATAGCGGGTCCCACGCCGGTTTTCAACTATTATTTCGCCATTTTTCCATGGTTTTCCGGCCCCTGTGTGATTCATTTTTTCCGGGCCTGGGCCAGGGTCAGCCCCCAGACCTCCGCCGCGCCCCCTTCCAGGAGCAGACGGGCGCACTCCCCCATGGTGGAGCCGGTGGTCACCACGTCGTCCACCAGCAGGACGCGCAGGCCGGACAGGTCCTCCCCGGTCAGCCGGTACACCCCCTGGACGTTGGCCCGCCGGGCCTCCTCGTCCTCCAGGTGGGACTGGGGGCCGTTGTCCTTTTCCTTCTCCAGCAGCTTCCGGGCCGGGAGGCCCAGCTCCCCGGCCGCCGTCCGGGCCAGCAGCTCCGCCTGGTCAAAGCCACGCTTTCTCTTCCGCTTTCGGCTCAGCGGGGTCCAGGTCACCACATCCACCGCTCCGGTCAGGCTGTCCTGGGCGCACTGAGCCATGAGAAGCCCAAAGGGCTTCCCATAGCTGGGATTTCCCGGGAATTTATACCGGCGCACCGCCTCGGGCACCCCGTCCCGGTAGGCCAGGGGCGAGAGACACCCCGCCGTCCTCTCCACCGCCCGCAGGGCGTCCTCCCCCAGAAGCCACGGGAGCTTTCCCTGGCACTCCGGGCACACCGGGACCCTGGGATCGTCCAGAATTTTCTGGCAGAAGGGGCATTTTGGCGGGAACAGCAGGTCCAGAAAAGATTCCCACAGGTTCATTGTGGGGAGTCCTCTTTCTCAACCGGGATCGGGCCATTTTCTTTTTCAAAGTCGCTGACACACTTCCGGATCAAATATAAAATCTGCCGGCTCATGGAACGGCCCTCAAATTCTGAAACAGACTTGAATTTATCGTGCAGTTCCGCATCCATTCGTATGCTGAGATGGGTTCGTTTCTTCATAGCAAACCGCCCTTTTTTCGGAATATTCTCAGCATACACAGAGCCGTTATTTTTATTTAAAAGTTAGTGCATTTTTACGGCTTAAAATTTTGCCATATAGAGTGTTCTTAAGCCTTCCCCCTGGGGGGAAGGTGCCCCAGTGCGCACACTGGGGCGGATGAGGGGGCGATGATAGAACGCTTTTTTGTGTAGGGCGCGACGACCTCGGCGCGCCGCGTATGCGGGCCGGCCAGTGTCCGGCCCCTACGAAATATAAAACGCCGTAGGGGCGGGTGCCCTCACCCGCCCGCTCCGGGGGGCCCTTTTGTAGGGCACGGCCTCCCGGACGCGCCGTTCCACTTTCCAGAAAAATACCGTAGGGGCGACCCTTGCGGTCGCCCGCTGTGGGGAAGCCGTTTCATCCGTAGGGGCGGCCCCATGCGGCCGCCCGCAAGCCTTCCCCCTGCATATAAAATGCGCCGGGCGGCCGCCCGGCGCATCTCAGCCTAAAATGTCAAACAGGCAGCCCCACACATAGTCCAGGTCTTCAAACCGGACCTGGGGGGTCAGCCGGAACAGGGCCAGCTCCCCCTCCTGGACGGCCCGGACGCCGCACTGCTCCTCCAGGCGCCGGAGCACCTGGGCGGTGTCGCGGCCGGGGAATCGGGCGGTCACGGCGCCCGCTTCCTCGTCGGCGGAGACCACCTGGGGGCCGCCGGGGCCGAAGTCCTCCAGCCGGGCCTTTAGATGCCGGGTGAGCCGGGCAACGCGGGCCGGGTCCCGGCTGTCCCCGGCGGCCTTAGTCAGATCAACCTGTCTCATAGTCTCGTCTCCAGTGGGACGCTCACCGCGTAGGACCGGGCCTCCAGCCGCGTGAGCAGCGTGGGGAGCACCCGGGCCGACTCGGTCCCGGCGTCCAGCGTGATATAAGCCCGCTGGCTGCTGGATGGGATGGCGCGGATGACCGCGTTGGCGTGGGAGCTGGCTCCCGTCCCCGCCTCAGGGATGGCGGACACCGTCTCGTCCCAGCAGACCCAGCCCTCCGCCTCCAGGGCGGACCGCTGGCTCTCAGGCACCAGGGCCAGGGTGGTGCGGGTGTAGCCCACCCGCTCCAGCGTCCGTCCGCCCTCCTCCAGCAACTGGCGGGTGGCGGCCAGGGTGCTCCCCTCCGCCAGCAGGCCCACGCTGTGGCCGCTGCCCAGAATGCGGTAGAGCAGGTCGTCCTGCCGCTCCAGACCCTCCACAGGGAAGAAGAACACCGCGGCCCGGTTATTCTCATCCAGGGCGTCCAGAATATCGCTGAGCCCCTGGTCGTCGTCGCACCGGAAGGCCAGATAGACCGGGACGCTGTCGGCGGTGTCCGGCTCCTCCTCGATGGGAGGGTCGGTGGTCTCCGTCTCCCCGCTGCTGCCGGTGGGAGGACGGACGCCGGGCGCTGCCGTGCTCTGGTTGGCCTGGTTATAGGCCCGCAGCTCACGGGAGATGGAGAGGGTGGCCGCCTCCACAAACTTCGCGTCGCTGAGCACCACGGAGCTGCCCTTGATCCGGACGATATACCCCTCGTCAATGGAGATTACCGAGTAGCTCAGGCCGAAAAAGCTGCACACCAGCGCCACCGGCACAAAGACCTGGCCGCTGCGGAGAATGGCCCGGCCGTTGAGATACTCCCCGGTGACCGCGTTGTAGCAGGTGTTGTTGTTCAGGTTGAAGGTGAGAAACTGCCGGGTGTTGAACAGAGTGGCCATGCCCGAGCTGCGGTTGTAGCTGAACGAGATGTCAAAGCCGATGCGGGCAGTGTTGCTGCCGTCAAAGGCGGAGTAGGGGACGTAGAGCACGCCCCCCGACCAGGTGGGCATGGTGCTGTCGCTGAGGCTCACCACACTGTCGTTGATGACGGTGAAATAGATGTCCCCGGCGGCGGAGGCCGGCCCGGACAGGCTCAGGGCCAGCGCCAGGGCGCACACCAGCGCCAGCAGCCGGCGCAGTCGGCGTTTCATGGAAGTAAGTCCCTCCTCTCCTTGGGGTGCAGGCACGTTCAGGGCTGCCCGCGGTTGATCTCCCGCACGTCGGTCCGGCCCATCAGATAGTCCAGGCTCACGCCGAAGTAGTCGGCGATGGCCACCAGGCCGGGGACCTCGGGATAGGACTGGTTATATTCATAGTCCTGGTAGCTGCGTAATTTCAGCCCGCAGATCTCCGCCATCTCCCGCTGTTTTAAGCCGCGTTCCCGGCGGAGTTCTTTTAGTCGTTCAGAAAATTTTGCCATAATAACTCCTAATCCCTTGACACGCGGTTAAACCGTGATATAATAATTGCACGGTTATACCACGTAAATTCAGGAGGTGTGTTTTAAAATGAAAGAATCCATTGACAGCCTGTTTTGCAATAACCCGGACTTGTCCCACCAGATCTATACATACTGCAAAACCAATCCGGAATTTATGGAGGCCGAGTCGGAGTACGACGCCCTGCTCCAGTCCCTGGAGCAGACCCTGGGCTACGCCCGGATGCAGGAGATCGAGGACTGCTTCCTGCGCTACTCCGCCCGGCTGGTACAAGCCTATTATCTCTTCGGCCTGGGCCTGCGTCAAGAGGTTCTTTGGGCACTGGGGCGGGAATGATTGGATGGGGGGTTACAGCAGGGTTCCTCCGGAGCGGGCGGGTGAGGGCACCCGCCCCTACGGCGCTTTATATTTCGTAGGGGCCGGACACTGGCCGGCCCGCATACGCGGCGCGCCGAGGTCGTCGCGCCCTACACAAAAAAGCGTTCTATCATTGCCCCCTCATCCGCCCCAGTGTGCGCACTGGGGCACCTTCCCCCCAGGGGGAAGGCTTGCAGGCGGCTGATAGCCGCCCCTACAGCGGATATAGAAGCCGCTCCCTTTTCGCGTAGGGGCCGGTCCCAGACCGGCCCGACAGCATACCTACCGGGAGCGTTGGTTCGGGAAACCCAGGCGCAGGTGTGGAACCGCACCAGCGGCAATTTTTGCAAACCCAGGGCCAGGTGGCCCGGCGGGAATTGAGGCCAGCCACTCAGATTTTGCGCGCCGGAAATTTTGTGCAGCCTTACAGGTACGCGTCCTCCGTAATGGGGGACCGGGGGTAAGGCGAATATGGACACGAAGTGTCCATCCTGAGCCGTCCCCCGGCGGCGTTTTGGTTCCTTTGCCGCCGTGGGCAAAGGAACTCGCCGCCCGCAGGCGGCGAAATTCCCCGCAGAAAAACACCGAAGCGGCCCGATGAGGGCATCGGGCCCTACAAATGCAAAGGACAAAGAAACATAACCGACAGGGCGGGTCCTGCAAAACGGCGCGCCGAGTTGTCGCGCCCTACGCCCGGAAAAAGGTTATTCCTCCATTGCCCCCTCATCCGTCACGCTTCGCGTGACACCTTCCCCCCGAGGGGGAAGGCTTTAGGAATACGCTTTTACAGCCTTCCCCTTTAGGGGAAGGTGGCTGGCCGAAGGCCAGACGGATGAGGTGTCCCTTCGGCAGCGAACCGCCAAAAATTCAGGGCTTCTTTTTATTTCTCCGCTCCTCATCCACCTCATAGGCCTTGATGATCCGCTGCACCAGGGCGTGGCGGACCACGTCGGACTCGGTGAGGCGCATGATGGCGATATCCTCCACGCCCTTGAGCACCCGCATGGCCTCCTTCAGGCCGGAGACCTTGTCCGCCGGCAGGTCGATCTGGGTGATATCGCCGGTGATGACGATTTTCGACCCGAAGCCCAGACGGGTGAGGAACATTTTCATCTGCTCCCGGGAGGTGTTCTGGGCCTCGTCCAAAATGATGAAGGAGTCGTCCAGGGTGCGGCCGCGCATATAGGCCAGGGGGGCCACCTCGATGTTGCCCCGCTCCAGGTACTTCTGATAGGTCTCCGGGCCCAGCATGTCAAACAGGGCGTCGTACAGGGGCCGCAGGTAGGGGTCCACCTTGGACTGCAGGTCGCCGGGCAGGAAGCCCAGCCGCTCTCCCGCCTCCACCGCCGGGCGGGTGAGGATGATGCGGTTGACCTCCTTGGAGCGGAAGGCGGCCACGGCGGCGGCCACCGCCAGATAGGTCTTGCCGGTGCCGGCGGGGCCCACCCCCAGGGTGACCACATTCTTTTTGATGGCGTCAATATACTTCTTCTGGCCCAGGGTCTTGGCCTTGATGGGTTTCCCCTTGGCGGTGATGCACAGCACGTCGGCGGCCAGGTGCTGGACCTGCTCCTCCTGCCCGGTCCGGACCAGCTGGAGCACATAGCGCACGTTTTGCTCCTGGATGGGCTCCCCCCGGGCGGCCAGGGCCATCAGGTTCTCAATGGCCTTTACGGCGTACATCACCTGCTCCGGGTCCTCCCCGGACACCTTCAGCTGGGAGTCCCGGCTCACCACCGAGACCCCCAGCTCATGTTCGATCAGACGGATATTTTCGTCAAAGGAGCCGAAGACGCTGATGGCGTCCTCCAGGCGCTCCAGGTTGATGCTTAATTCTGTCATTGGTATTTGTTCTCCTACTCCGCCGGGGTCTCCCCCGGGATCTCGCGGGTACTGGGGATCTCCACGCCGATCTCCTCCCGGCACTCCGCGGTCAGCGTCACATGCAGCTGCCCCTCCGACACCCGGGCGGTATAGCTGGTGTCGATCACCTGGCCGTCCTCCCCGATCTGTTCCAGCAGATAGGAGAACAGCCGGTCCTCCAGCAGGGCCTGGGCGGCCTCCGGGTCCACCGAGACGGTTTCGGTTTCATAGGCGCGGTATTGCTCCGCCGTAAGCATCATAGGCAGGCTCCGGCCCCCCGGCAGGGTCAGCTGGTGTACCGTGGTTATTTTATCATATCCATCCCCGGGAATGCTACTGTTTTTATAAAAATCCACCCCAAAGTCCAGACAGCGCAGGGACCAGAGGGTGCGCTCCTCCCCGGTGTACCGCTTCACCCGGGCCTCCAGGGGGATGGCCGCCTCAAAGGTCCGCCAGGTGCGGGCGTACACCCGCCCCCGGGCGTGGACCGGGTAGTACCGCACCGGCTGGTCGCTGTACTGGGGCGGCTGGATGGAGATGAGGCCGGAGATGAGCACCTCCCCCCTGGCCACCGTGTCCCCCTCCTGGACGGCGGCTTCCCCCACCATGGGCTCCACCTGGGTGATGATGCCGTCCGCCTCGGAGATCACGTCGTAGAACCCCTCGTCGTCCACGATCTCCGGGGACTCCACCGCCTCCCGCACCACCACCTCCAGCCGGGTGCCGTACAGGTTGATGGACATCCAGGACAGCTCCTCCAGCTCCCGCAGGGCCCGCTGGGCGACGGCCTTCCGGTCCAGGCCGGGGCCGTACACCCCGGGGCGCACCCCCTCCAGCCGCAGCTGGGAGAGGATGCGGGCGGTGGGCACCGTCTCATTGCCGGTCACGTCGATGGTGAGCACAAACTTGGACAGGACGCACACCGCCAGCAGGGAGAGGGCCAGCCCGATGAGAAAGGCGTACCGGCGGCGGAACCGCCCCAGGAAATCCGGCAGCCCCCGCCGGCCCTCCACGGCGATCTCGCACCCCGCCCGCTGGGCCAGCTTTTTCACCAGGGGCAGCTTGTGCCGGAATGTGGTCAGGCGTAAGGTGTGGTCGTCCGTCCACTCCACCCCCCAGCAGGGCACCCCCTCCTGGGCGCACAGGTTCAAAAGCCGCTCGGGGAACAGGCCCCGGGCCGTCAGGGTCACCGTCCCCCGCACATAGTTCATGGCCCGCTTCATCGCCGCACCCCTAAGTCAGCTCGATGCCGGCGATGCGCCCGGTGATGAGCAGCTCCATGCCGGTCATGGCCCGCAGCTCCAGCCCCTCACCGGTCACCTTCACCACATAGGACCCGCCGCTGATGTGGATCTCCCTGTCCCCATAGGCCAGGATGCCCTTGTGGCGCTCCATGCGCAGCTCCCCCGTCCCCACCAGCTCCAGCCGGGGCACCCCGGCCACCACGTCCGCCGGCAGGTCAAAGAACTGGGCGGTGCGCTCCAACAGTCCCTCGCGCCTCCCTTTGGTCCCCATACCATCACCCTTTCCCGCTATGTCTATGCGGAAACGGGCGCAAACATGCGGGAGTATGGACGGGTTTTCCGGAGGAAGGTCTCCTCCCCTCTGCCTTCTCAGTCCTCCGGCATGGGGGCGTACTGGATTTTCAGCGTCATGCCCTGGTGCCACACCCCGGCGCTGCGGGTGATGGACAGGCGCTGGTCCTCGCCGAAGCCGATGGTCTCCCCGTCCTGGAGGGCCACGCCGTTTTCCAGCACATAGTCGGCGATATCCAACAGGAAGCCCCGCAGGTCCCCGGGCTCCGCGTCGGCGTCCAGCACCTCCATCTCGTCCCTGCCGAAGGCCCGCATGCCATCGGTGTAGGCGCACAGGCCCCCCTCCCGGCGGTAGAGGCCGGGCCAGACCAGGTTCAGCAGGGGCAGGCTCCCGTCCTCCATCATCCCCGCCGCATCATCATAGAACTCCGGCTGATAGACCGTGCCGTTGGCGTAGACCCCCAGCACCCCCGCCTGCCGGCAGGCGGCGCACACCAGCTTCACCTGGAGCCGGGCGGCCTCCAGGGGGTCCTCCTCCCCGGCCAGGACGGAGACCAGGATCTGCCCCCGGTGACGGCGGGCCGTCTCCTGGGCCTCGGGCCACAGGTAGTTGTGGGCGGCGTTCTCCTCCGCCTCCCCGTGGGGCACCGGGAAGGGGTAGAGGTGGACGGCCGCCGTCATGCCGTCTGCCTCAAACACCAGGGCGCCCTCCCCATCTTCGCCGCCGGTCTCCTGGGTGAAGCAGGGGATGCCCCACAGATCCCGCAGGTCCCGCTTGAACTGCTCCCCGTCCCACTCCGGCTGCTCCAGCAGGACGAAGGCCAGGAAGGTGCCCCCCTCCGGCTGCTCCAGGGCCATCTGGTCCTCGCTCAGGGAGAAATCGGGCTCGAAGCGGACCACCTGGCTCTCCTCCCGCTGGTAGATCAGGCCGATCTTCCGGTCCAGCCCCACGGTGAACCGGTCCAGCTCCAGCCCCTCGGTGCCCAGACCCGCCCGGGCGGACAGGAAGGTCCTCCCCCGGCGCTCCAGCTCGGGCAGGCGGCGGACCAGAGCCTGGAACCAGAGGGCGGGCAGCTTGGACAGGGCGGCCTCGTTGCCGAAGAAGCGGCCGGTGACGGTCCGCTCCCCATAGGGGATGGTGAAGGTGCAATAGGGAGAATCCGCCTCCCACTCGGTGGGGGCCAGGGCCGCCCGGATAGCCGCCAGATTTTCCCGGTCACAGAGGATGTGGGAGATGGCCCGGCGCTTGTCCGCCTCCCCCTCGTCCAGCCCCTCCTGGAGCCGCCGGTCGCACTCGGGGTCGATCCAGTGGAACTCCATCTCCTCCAGGCTCCGGCCCTCCAGAATCTCCCGGCGGAGGGTGGTGAACTCATAGTCCCCGGGCTCCAGCTCCAGCCCCCGGTCCACCGCCGCCAGGGCCTCCTGCTGTTTTCCGAAGTGGCTGAGCAGCTTGGCGTACTGGAGGTAGCCCCACACGTAGCCCGGGTCCAGCTCCACACCCTTCCGGGCGTAGACCAGGGCCTCCTCCAGCCGGGAACAGTAGGTCAGGGCGCAGGCGTACCGGTAGTACCAGATGCCGCTCCCGGCTGCCTCCGCCGCCTGTTCCGAATCGGACATCCAGTCCGCCGCCCGGTAGTAGTACTCGTACTCGTCCACATTGTTGCAGGCGTAGGAGTACCACAGGGCAACCTCCAGGTCGGCCCTGGCTTGGGCCACGGAGAAGCGGCCCTCCCGCACCCCGGCCCGGATGGTCTCCTCCAGGTAGGACAGCATTTTATAGAAGTAGCCGGACGGCCCCTCGCACATCCCCTCCAGCTCCTCCACGTCCTCCGGGGTCAGCACGATCCCCTCCCCGCTTTGTACGGCGATCCAGCGGCGGCAGTCGTCGATGAAAAATCGAATTTCCTCCTCCGTGTTGTACTGCGGGTCGTCCCCCGGGTGGAGCGCCAGAGCTTTTTGGAAATAGCCCAGGGCCTGCTCCTCCCGGTCCAGGTAGTAGAGGGCGTAGCCCATGCGGAAGTTCCAGCTGTAGTCCTCCCCCAGGACCGCCCGGTGGGGCTCCATCAGCTCGATGGCCCGCTGAAACAGCGCCCGGCCCTCCGGCGTGCCGGGGTCCCCCTGGTTGTTGTAGGCCCGGGCCAGCTCCAGGTCCTGCTCCGGGGTGCGCTCCCCCTCCGGGATGGCCTCCAGGGCGTCGATGATCTTCTGATACTCGTCGTTCTCATGCCAGATCCGGCACTGCTCCAGCAGCTCCATAGGGGCGTCCTCCTCGAATCATCTCTTTTTTCCATCCGCACGCCCGGGACCGTCCCGCCGCCGGGCGCGCCGTGTCACCTCCAGTATAATACAGCGCCCCGCCCTTGACAAATATATTTTCCGGCCCGGTCTCCGGCCTTTGCCTTTTCCCCCTTGTTGTGCTATAATGCTCTCCGCCACCGTGAAAGATTTGAAAACATGAGGTTTCTGCCATGGAAAAGCTATATGAGGAAAACCCGTTTCTCGCCCGCTTCACTGCCCGGGTGCGCTCCTGCGCCCAGGGCAGGAAGGGGTGGGACGTGATTCTGGACCAGACCGCCTTCTACCCCGAGGGGGGCGGCCAGCCCTATGACCTGGGCACTCTGGGCGGGGCCCAGGTGCTGGAGGTCCACGAGCGGGAGGGCCATGTGGTCCACACCTGCTCCGCCCCTCTGGAGGAGGGGAGCACCGTGGAGGGGGAGATCGACTGGGCCCGCCGCTTCGACCTGATGCAGCACCACTCCGGGGAACACATCGTCTCCGGCCTGGCCCACACCATGTACGGCTGCGACAACGTGGGCTTCCACATGGGGGCCGACGTGATCACCATTGACCTCAACGTAGAGCTCACCCAGGACCAGGTCCGGGCGCTGGAGGAGGCGGCCAACCGGTACATCTGGGAGGACCACCCGGTTCAGATCACCTACCCCTCCCCGGAGGAGCTGGCCCATCTGGAGTACCGGAGTAAAAAAGCCATCCAGGGACAGGTGCGCATCGTCTCCTTCCCCGGGGCGGACACCTGCGCCTGCTGCGGCACCCACGTGTCCTCCTCCGGCCAGGTTGGGCTGGTGAAGCTGCTCTCCTGCCAAAAATTCCGCTCCGGCGTGCGCATCGAGCTGGTGTGCGGCGGCCGGGCCTTCACCCATCTGTCCCAGGTGTGGGAGCAGAACCACCAGATCTCCAACCTCACCTCCGCCAAGCTGCTGGAGACCGCCCCGGCGGTGGAGCGGCTGCTGGGGGAGAACCAGGCCCTCAAGTCCCGCATCCTCACCATGGAGGACGCCCATTTTGCCGCCCTGGCCCAACAGTACCAGGGAGCGGGGGACGTGGTCCTCTTTGAGGAGGATCTGAAGCCGGACGGCCTGCGCCGTCTCACCGCCGCCGTCCAGGCGGCCTGCGGCGGCCGGTGCGCCTGCTTCTCCGGCCGGGACGGCCAGGGGTACCAGTACGCCATCGGCCAGCCGGGGGGCGAGCTGCGCCCCCTGGTCAAGGAGCTGAATCAGGCCCTCCAGGGCCGGGGCGGCGGCAAGCCCGACTTTGTTCAGGGGTCCGTGGCCGCCGGCCGCTCGGAGATCGAGCATTTCTTTCAGACGCACACCCTATAAGGATACCAGCCGCATATCTGGGGGCGCGCTGCGCGCCTCTCCCGAACTACGTCACAATACATAAGGAGCCTCTATGGAATACACACTCTACCAACTGCTCTGGTTCTTTCTGGTCTACTCCTTCCTGGGCTGGCTGATGGAGACCGCCGCCGCGGCGGCGAAAAAGGGCAAGCTGCTCAACCGCGGCTTTCTGAACGCCCCCTTCTCCCCCGTTTACGGCGAGGCCGCCGTGCTGTTCGCCGTGTTCCTCCCGGAGCTGAAAAGCGCCCCCTTCTTCCTGTTTGTAGGCGGCATGCTGCTGGCCACCGCCCTGGAGCTGGTCACCGGCGCCCTGCTGGAGCGCATTTTTGGGCAGAAGTGGTGGGACTACTCCCAGGAGCCCTGGAACTTCAACGGCCACATCTGTCTGAAATACTCCCTGGTGTGGGGCCTTCTGGCCTTGTTCTGCCTGTTTTTGGGCAACCCCCTGCTGGTAACCCTCACCAACTGGATTCCCCAGTCGGTGGGACAGATCATCGCCATCGCGGTGCTGGTCCTGCTGGCGGCGGACTTTGCCGGGTCGGGCGCCGCACTGCTCCAGCTCAACGGCAGCCTGAAGGAGCCCAGCGAGGTCTCCCGGCGGTGGCGGGCGGTGTCCAACGCCCTGGACAACGCGGTCACCCGGTACATCCAGCGGCGTATGGCCCGGGCCTACCCCAGCCTGGATAAGGACCGCCTGAAGCAGGAGCGGCGGAAGGAGAAGGTCCGCGCCCAGGTGTTTGCCCAGGGCTGCGGCTTCTACAAGCTGACCTGGATCTTTGTGATCGCCGCCCTGCTGGGCGACCTCTTCGAGACCGTCTTCTGCCGCTTCTCCATGGGGGAGTGGCAGAGCCGCAGCAGCCTGCTCTACGGCCCCTTCTCCATCGTGTGGGGCTTCGGCGCGGTGATCCTCACCGTTCTGCTCTACCGCTACCGGGACCGCCGGGACGGATTTCTGTTCCTGTTCGGCACCGTGCTGGGAGGCGCCTATGAGTACGGCTGTTCCGTCCTCTCCGAGCTGATGTTCGGCACGGTCTTCTGGGATTACAGCCACATTCCCTTCAACCTGGGCGGCCGGATCAACCTGCTCTACTGCTTCTTCTGGGGCATCGCCACGGTGGTGTGGATCAAGGTGCTCTACCCCCGCATGTCCAACCTGATTGAGCGCCTGCCCATGAAGCCGGGAAAAATTCTCACCTGGCTGCTGGTGGTCTTTATGGTGGGCAACATGGCCGTCTCCGCCCTGGCCTTCGGCCGCTATGTGGAGCGCAGCATGGACGTCCCCGCCCAGAACAGCGTCGCCCGGTTCCTGGACGACCACTACCCGGATGAGCGCATTGAGCGGGTCTACCCCAGCGCAAAATTCGTGGACTGAGTTCCGGGAACAGATTTTCTTCCCCCTCGAGCTCCCCCGCCAATACTCGGGCGGATTCGTCTAAACAGAGGTTTTTCGACAAGCTGGAGCGGGCGGCCCGGTAAGGGCCGCCCGCTTTTTTCCTACTATAAAAACCGCTTCATCTCCTGGATGGTCCGCTCCTGGGCCGCCAGCAGGCGGCGGCCCAGTTCCACCAGTGCCGGGTCCGTGTCCCGGGTGCACTGGTGGAGCCGCCGGGCCGTCTCCACCGCGCCCCCGGTGCTCTCCCGGATGAGCCGCTCCGCCAGTGTGGAGGTGGAGGGGTCCAGCACCGCCCGCGTCCGGAGGGCGGCCCCCGCCAGGGCCAGGGCGGCGCTCCCCGGCCCCCTCAGCCGCTCCCCCTGGGCTCTGGCATAGGCCTGGGCCCGGGCGGCGATGGTGCGGCACTCCCGCAGCTGGTCCTGGAGGACCGGCACCATGGCCCGGCTCTGGGGCAGGCCCATGGCCTGGGGCAGCGTCCCCACCCCCATGGCCGCGGTCTTGTGGATAAAAGCCAAAAATGTCCGTTCATCGTTCACAGCACGCCCCTCCTCTCCGGGCTAGATTGCGTCAAAATAGACATATCATACGAGAAAGTTCCGGAATTTAAGGAAGATATAGGCGGAGCAGCCAATCCTCTCTCCCTTGCATCGGACGGCTGTGCAGGAGTATAATAAGTTTGTGAACGACGGCGCTCATGGAGAGCGCCGCCTTGTCTTTTTCAGGAAGGAAGTGCGCGGGGATGGAACCCATACTGAGCGGCCTGCACGAGGAGTGCGGGGTATTCGGCGTCTACGATCCAAAGGGCGGGTGCGCCCAAACCACCTATTACGGGCTGTACGCCCTCCAGCACCGGGGGCAGGAGGCCTGCGGCATCGCGGCCATCAACGGCCGGGAGCAGTCCTTTTACAAGGACGTGGGCCTGGTGAGCGAGGTCTTTGACAAGGAGACCCTGGACAGGCTCAACGGCACCATGGCGGTGGGCCATGTGCGCTACGCCACCACCGGGGCCGGCGAGCGGGAGAACGCCCAGCCCCTGACCATCAAATACGTGAAGGGCACCCTGGCGGTGGTCCACAACGGCAATCTGGTGGGGGTGGACCAGCTCCGCCGGGACTTTGAGTACAAGGGGGCCATTTTCCACACCACCAGCGACTCCGAGCTCATCGCCTATGCCATCGCCCAGGCCCGGCTTCACTGCCGCAGCGTGGAGGACGCGGTGTGCTACGCCGCCAGGAATTTGAAGGGGGCCTTCTCCCTGCTGGTCATGTCCCCCCGGAAGCTCATCGCCTGCCGGGACCCCTGGGGCTTCCGCCCCCTGTGCATGGGCCGGAAGGGGGACGCCGTCCTGTTCGCCTCCGAGTCCTGCGCCATCGCCAGCGTGGGGGGCGAGCTGGAGCGGGAGCTGGAGCCCGGAGAGATCGTGGTGGTGGAGGACGGCCAGGTGCGCTCCATCCGGGACAACTGCCGGGAGCTGTCCCACATGTGTATCTTTGAGTATATCTACTTCGCCCGCCCCGACTCAGTGATCGCCGGGCAGTCGGTCCACCAGGCCCGGGTGAACGCGGGAAAGCTCCTGGCTCAGGAGCACCCGGTGGAGGCCGACCTGGTCATCGGGGTGCCTGACTCCGGCCTGGACGCCGCCCAGGGCTACGCCCAGGAGAGCGGCATCCCCTACGGGGTGGGCTTTGTGAAAAACCGCTATGTGGGCCGCACCTTCATCACCCCCGACCAGGCCAGCCGGGAGCAGGCGGTGCGCATCAAGCTCGCCGCCCTGAGCAGCGAGGTGGAGGGCAAGCGGGTGGTCATGGTGGACGACTCCATCGTCCGGGGGACCACCAGCCGACAGATCATCACCCTGCTGCGGGAGGCGGGAGCCAAAGAGGTCCATATGCGCATCTCCGCGCCCCCCTTCGTCTCCCCCTGCTACTTCGGCACCGACATTCCCAACAAGGACCGGCTCATCGCATGCAGCCACACGGTGGAGGAGATCCGGGAGCTCACCGGGGCGGACAGCCTGGGCTACCTCTCCCTGGAGCACCTCCACCAGCTGGCCCCCGATGCCCGGTGCGGCTTCTGCGACGGGTGCTTTACCGAGCGCTATCCCATCCCGGTCTGACGGGCCGGCATGCAAGAATGCCGCTGCTTTCCCGCCGCGCAGCGGCGGAAAAGTCCTCGCGGAACGCCTTGCCGTGCAGGGCATTCAGGGCATCCGACCCCACTCGAGGCGGGCTGCCGCCCTCTTGCGCTCCCCCGCCAAAATTCGGACAGACTCGTCTTGGCAGAGTTTTTTGACAAACTGAAAAACCGCCTGCATCTCGCATGCAGGCGGTTTTTTACAAAAGGAGACTCCGCCCCTCGTGGAACGGAGTATCATACCGTGAGCTAATTTGTATGTAATCTTTGTGATCTTGTCCGACGGCTCACTCGCCGGCCAGCGCCTCCTGAAGGGCCTTGATGCACTTGGGGCAGATATTTTTCCCGTGGTAGACGATCACGTCCTTGGCGTCGTCACAGAAGATACAGGCGGGCTGATACTTCTTCAACACGATGGCAGGACCATCCATGTAAATTTCCAGGGAATCCTTCTCCGCAATGTCCAGGGTGCGGCGCAGCTCAATCGGGAGTACGATACGGCCTAATTCGTCCACTTTTCGCACAATACCGGTAGATTTCAAGTTAAACCATCCTTTCCTTGTCGCCAGTCGTCAATGAGAGAACCATCGAGACGGCACGGAATCTGTAAAAGAATACCGAAAACGGCAAATCTAATTATACTACAAAGATTGATTCTGTCAACCACATATGTGAAAATATTGCAAAAACCGACAAATTATTTCTTATGCCCTCCTTAAAACAAAAAATAGCCACAAATTTTGTCGAACAGAATTGGGTATTATTTCCGAAATCACCTCCGTATAAATGGGACGAGAGGGGGCTGGCCGAATGACGATGGCGTGGATCTGGACGGGAATGGCAGTCCTGTCCATTTTGTGCGGCCTGGCCACGGGCCGGGGGGATCTGGTGGCCGCCGCCGCGGTGGATGGGGCTCAGGCGGCGGTGGAGCTGTGCGTTTCCATCGCGGGCATGCTGTGCCTGTGGACCGGGGTAATGGAGATCATGCGCCGCTCCGGTCTGGCCGAGGGGCTGTCCCGGCTGCTGCGGCCGGTGCTGTCCGCCCTGTTCCCCCAGGTGTCCAAAGACCGCGGGGTGATGGACAGCATCTCCGCCAACGTGTCCGCCAATCTGCTGGGGCTGGGCAACGCGGCCACCCCCCTGGGCATTGAGGCGGTGCGGCGGATGGAGCGAAAGAGCCCCGGGACGGCGTCGGACGCCATGTGCATGCTGGTGGTATGCAACACCGCCTCCATCCAGCTGATCCCCACCACCGTGGCCTCGGTGCGGGCGGCGGCGGGGAGTTCGTCCCCCTTCGACATCCTCCCCGCCGTGTGGCTGGCCTCCGCCCTGTCGGTGGGGGTGGGGATTTCCGCCTGCAAGCTCTTCGCCCGGATCTGGAGGGATTGAACTTGGAACTGCTCTTTACCATGATCGCCCCCCTGATCATCGCCGGCGTGGCCCTGTATGGCGTGGGGCGGGGCGTGGACGTGTACGACGCGCTGATCCACGGGGGTGGGGATGGGCTGGAGGTCCTCCTGCGCATCGTCCCCTCCCTCATCGCCCTGATGACGGCAGTGTATATGCTCCGGGCCTCCGGAGCCCTGGAGCTGGCCGCCCAGGTCCTGGCCCCCCTGCTGGACCGGGCGGGCGTCCCCGCTCAGCTCCTGCCCCTGATGCTGGTGCGGCCCATCAGCGGCTCCGCCGCCCTGGGGGTGGGGGCGGAGCTCATCCAGTCCTACGGCCCGGACTCCTATCTGGGCCGGGTGGCGGCTGTGATGCTGGGCTCCACCGAGACCACCTTCTACACCATCGCCGTCTACTTCGGGTCGGTGGGCATCTCCCGCACCCGGTACGCCATCCCGGCCGCCCTGTGCGCCGACCTCACCGGCTTTCTGGCCGCCGCCTGGGCGGTGCGGCTGTGCTTCGCCGGGGGCTGAGCAATTCTCCCTCCAACCATGGGAGAAACTGGGGCCAGAGTTGTACGTTTCCGTGCAAATAGGGCTGCGTTACAGTAACAGTAACAGTTACAGTCACTGTTACTGTAATAGTCAGAGTAAATGTTATTGTCACTGTTATAGTTACAGTGCCGCCTCCGGCGCGGCGCCCGCGGGGACGCGGGGAGAGAGAAGGAGTGTTTTTTGAGGGGCGCGGAAGGACAGCGGCCTCGGGACAAGTCAGCGCAGGAATAATGCACAGGGCGGGAGCATCGTTTAGCGATGATCCCGCCCTGTCTTATTTACTGATTTGGAAATCCCTGTCTTTCCGGCAATCCCGCCGAAAATAAATGCGCACGCCAGCTGAGTGTCGCGTTCTCACGCCGCAGTTTCATCGAACATCACCGCGTCAGCCAGGTCGCCATTGGCATTTGATATCTCTGGGTCTGCCATCGACACTGGAGCATTGCGCTTTACGATTTCTTCCCCTGTGAAATCCCATCCGCCGGCAGCATTTATTTCGTTTGTATTCACCATGACTTCCATATCACGATACTGGAAGCTTAACCAACCGTCTGCCGCCGTGCCTTCCACAAGGTACTCATAGTCGTCGACGCCAATCTGAGAGAAGAAATCTTCAAAGGACATTTCATCTTCCATATCTGGAAAAAGTACGCCGGCGGTTGTGAGAAAACCAGCGCATTTCAGCTGGTCTTCACATTCGTTCATGGCCTTTTCCGCATCGCCGCTCTGTGCTCCAAAAAAGTAATAAACAAATTCTGCCTCCGGCTCCCCAAAGCATACCGCGGCAGAATCCGGGAATCCGCCCGGCCTTACGATCAATTCCCCCTCAGGATGCTCGGTTTTCAATTCGCTGAGTGTTTTTCCGATGTCATCAAAAAATTCAGGTGTTTGGCCGCTGGGGGCTGCGGGCGCACAGGCGGCACAAACGAATGACGCCAGCAAAACCATGCCTGCGGCGGCTGCACTTCGTCTCATTTTAACCCTCCATTCTGCAATATCACACTGCTATTTCCTTTCGGAATGTACTATTTGCGAAGTTTTTGGAAGAAATACACAGATAGAACGATGCATGGTTGAGTGAATGATAGCATGCATCACAGCAAAAAGCAAGGATTGGGAACCGCGTTCCCGATTCCCAGAATGTCAAAAAGGCAGGACCGTACCCGGTCCTGCCTTTCCTTCTATTTGTCAGATGGAGCTCCTTAAAAACTCTTGGCCACCTCAACGATGTGCTCGGCGGACAGGCCGAACTGCTTGAGCAGGGCTCCGGCGGGGCCGGAGTGGCCGAACTCGTCGTTGACGCCGATGCGGCGCACGGGGGTGGGCAGCTTCTCGCTCAGCACGCCGCACACGGCCTCGCCCAGACCGCCCAGGATGTTGTGCTCCTCGCAGGTGATGATCTTGCCGCACTCCTGGGCCGCCTTCAGCACCAGCTCCTCGTCTAGGGGCTTGATGGTGGCCATGTTGATGACCCGGGCGGAGATGCCCTCCTCCTTCAGGGTCTTGGCGGCCTCCAGGGCCTCGGCCACCAGCAGGCCGTTGGCGATGATGGCCACGTCAGTTCCCTCGGTGAGCACCTCACCCTTGCCGATCTGGAACTGGAAGTTCTCCCCGTCGTGGAACACGGGCACGCCAGCCCGGCCGAAGCGCATGTAGACGGGGCCCACATGCTCATAGGCGGCCTTCACCATGGCCTTGGCCTCCACGTCGTCGGCGGGGGACATGACCACCATGCCGGGGATGGAGCGCATCAGGGCGAAGTCCTCGCAGCACTGGTGGGAGGCCCCGTCCTCGCCCACGGAGATGCCGCCGTGGGTGGCGCCGATCTTCACGTTCAGGTGGGGGTAGCCGATGGAGTTGCGCACCTGCTCAAAGGCGCGGCCGGCGGCAAACATGGCGAAGCTGGAGGCAAAGGGCACCAGCCCCATGGCCGCCGCGCCGGCGGCCACCGCCATCATATTGCCCTCGGCGATGCCGCAGTCAAAGTGGCGCTCCGGGAAGGCCTTCTGGAAGGTGCCGGTCTTGGTGGCCCCGGCCAGGTCCGCGTCAAACACAATCAGATCGTCATGCTCCGCGCCCAACTCCTTCAGGGCGTTGCCGTAGCTGTCCCGGGTCGCGATCTTCTTCACATCCGCCATCTTACATCGCCTCCACTTCCGCCAGCTGAGCGGTGAGCTCATCCATGGCGATCTTGTATTCCTCGTCGTTGGGGGCCTTGCCGTGCCAGCCCGCCTGGTTCTCCATGTAGCTGACGCCCTTGCCCTTGGTGGTCTTCATCACGATGGCAAAGGGCACGCCCTTGGTCTCTCTCGCCTGGGCGAAGGCGGCCTCGATCTGGTCAAAGTCGTGGCCGTCGATCTCCTTCACCGCAAAGCCGAAGGCCTTCAGCTTGTCGGGGATGGGGTAGGGGCTCATCACCTTGTCCACAGGGCCGTCGATCTGCAGGCCGTTGTTGTCGATGATGACGCACAGGTTGTCCAGCTTGTAGTGGTGGGCGAACATAAAGGCCTCCCACACCTGGCCCTCCTGGATCTCGCCGTCGCCCAGAAGGGTGTACACCCGGCAGCTCTTGCCCTGGTACTTGGCGGCCAGAGCCATGCCGGCGGCGGCGGAGACGCCCTGGCCCAGAGAGCCGGTGGACATGTCTACGCCGGGGGTCAGGTTCATGTTGGGGTGGCCCTGGAGGTGGCTGCCGATCTGGCGCAGGGTGAGCAGGTCCTCCTCCGGGAAGAAGCCCCGCTGGGCCAGCGCGGCGTACAGGCCGGGGGCGGTGTGGCCCTTGGACAGGACAAAGCGGTCCCGGTCCTCCCACTTGGGGTTCTTGGGGTCCACATTCAGCTCCTTGCAGTACAGGTAGGTGAACAGGTCGGCGGCGGACAGGCTGCCGCCGGGGTGGCCCGCCTTGGCGGCGTGGGTCCCCTTGATGACCCCCATCCGGACCTTACAGGCGGTGGCCATCAGCTGCTTTTTTTCTTCTTTGGTCATGTTTTGTATTCCTCCTCTCCGAATCACTCCGCGGCGAAGCGGTACTCGGTGGTCTGCCGGTACTCCGCTCCCGCCGGGAGCACGGTGCTTGGGAAATTGGGGTGGTGGGGCGAATCGGGGTAGTGCTGGGTCTCCAGGCAGAAGCCCCACCGCTTGGCGTAGGGCGCCCCGCCCTTGCCGGCGGGACAGCCGTCCAGATAGTTGCCCGAGTAGAACTGCACCCCGGGCTGGGTGGTCCAGGTCTCCATGACGACGCCCGTCTCTTTGCTCCAGGCCCGGGCCGCCAGACGGAGAGAGCCGTCCGAACCGTCGATGCACCAGTTGTGGTCATAGCCCCCGGCCATGGTGAGCTGAGGGAAGTCCTCGTCCACCCGCTGTCCGATGGGCAGGCCCTGGCGTAAATCCATGGGGGTGCCCTCTACCGGGGCGAGCTCCCCGGTGGGGATAGAGCCGGGGACCGTGGGGGTGTAGCGCGAGGCCGCCAGCTGGATGTACTGTCCCGTCACCGGGCCGCTCTGGTGGCCCGACAGATTGAAGTAGGTGTGATTGGTCAGGTTGCACAGGGTGTCCCGGTCGCACTTGGCCCGGTAGCCGATGGTCAGCCCGGCCTCCGTCAGAGTGTAGGTCACCTGGACGGACAGGTTGCCGGGGTAGCCCTCCTGGCCGTCGGGGCTCTGGAGGGACAGGGTGAGGCGGTCCTCCGCCTGCTCCTCCACCGTCCACACCTGCTTGTCAAAGCCCCCGGGGCCGCCGTGGAGGTGATTCTCTCCGTCGTTGGCCGCCAGGGGATACTCCGTCCCGTTCAGGGAGAAGGAGGCCCCGCCGATGCGGTTGCCGTACCGGCCGATGAGGGCGCCGATGTACTTGTCCTGCTTCCGGTAGTCCTCCAGGGTGTCAAAGCCCAGCACCACGTCCACCGGATTTCCGTCCCGGCCGGGGACAACCAGGGACTGGACCGCCCCGCCGTAGGTGAGGATGCGGCAGGAGAGCTTCCCCTTTTCCAGGGTGACGGCCTCCACCGCCGTCCCGTCCGGCATGGTCCCGAAGAGGACCCGCTTCTGCTGTTCCATGTTCCGCGCTCCTTCCAATCAGCCCTGGCCGTAGTAGGCCCCGGGGCCGTGCTTGCGCAGGTAGTGCTTATCCAGCAGCTCCTGCTGCATGGGGGGCAGGCCGGGGGTGAGGGCCATGGCGTGGAAGGCCATGAACGCTACTTCCTCCAGCACCACCGCGTTGTGCACCGCGTTGTGGGGGTCGGTGCCCCAGGCGAAGGGGCCGTGGCTGTGCACCAGCACCGCGGGCACCTGGGCCGGGTCGATCTTCCGGGACTGGAAGGTCTCGATGATCACGTTGCCGGTCTCCAGCTCGTACTTGCCGGCGATCTCCTCCGGGGTCATCTTCCGGGTGCAGGGGATCTCCCCATAGAAGTAGTCCCCCTGGGTGGTGCCGAAGGCGGGAATCCCCTTGCCCGCCTGGGCGAAGGAGGTGGCCCAGCGGCTGTGGGTGTGGACGACCCCGCCCAGCTCCGGGAAGGTCTTGTACAAAATCAGGTGGGTGTCGGTGTCGCTGGAGGGCTTATACTTGCCCTCCACCCGCTCGCCGGTCTCCAGGCTGACCACCACCATGTCCTCGGGCTTCATATCGTCGTACTCCACGCCGGAGGGCTTAATGACCATCAGGCCCTTCTCCCGGTCCACGCCGGACACGTTGCCCCAGGTAAAGGTCACCATCCCGTACTTGGGAAGCAGCAGGTTCGCTTCGCAGACCTCTCGTTTCAGTTCTTCCAACATGATCCGCAATCACTCCTTATCCAATGCTCCAAGGCAAAGCCGCCGGGGAGGGGCTGCCCTCCCCGGCGGCCTCTCTCCATTTTACAGGTTTTTCAGCTTCCAGGCAATATCATTATAGAACAATTCTTTCTTAAAGTCCGCCAGCTTGGTGTCCTTGGTGATATGGACGCACTCGATCTGCATCATCTCGCACCAGTCCTCCATCATCTCGGCGGTGAGGGCGGTGGACAGCACCGTGTGGTGGGCGCCGCCGGCCTCGATCCAGCACTTGACGCCGGTGAGCAGGTCGGGGGCGGGCTTCCACATCACCCGGGCCACGGGCAGGTTGGGCATCTCCAGGATGGGCTTGATGACCTCAATGTCCTGGATGATCATGCGCAGGCGGCCGCCCATGTCGATGAGGGAGACCACGATGCCGGGGCCCTCCTTGCCCTCGAACACCAGACGGGCGGGGGGCTGGCGGTCGCCGATGCCCAGGGGGTGGACCTCGATGCGGGGCTTTTCCGCCGCGATGGAGGGGCACACCTCCAGCATGTGGGCCCCCAGAGAGACCTCCTGGCCGGGCTCCAGATCATAGGTGTAGTCCTCCATGAACAGGGTGCCGCCCTCCAGGCCCTGGGCCATCTGCTTCATGATGGCGGTCATGCCGGCCACCTTCCAGTCGCCCTCGCCGCCGTAGCCGATGCCGTCGGCCATCATGTTCTGGCTGGCCAGGCCGGGGAGCTGCTCCATGCCGTACAGGTCCTGGAAGTTGTTGATGAAGGCCTGAGCCCCCTCCCGCTCCAGGATCTTCCGCATGGCCACCTCTTCCTTGGCCTGATAGCGTACGGTGTCCAGATCGTCGGTGGCGAAGTCATAGCGGTCCTTGTACTGCGCCATCTGCGCGTCGATCTCCGCCTCGGTAACGGCGTCCATGGTCTCCACCAGATGGCCCACCGGCCAGTAGTCCACCTGCCAGCCCAGCTTGATCTGGGTCTCCACCTTGTCGCCCTCGGTGACGGCCACGTCCCGCATGTTGTCGCCGAAGCGGACGATCCGCAGTTTATGGGAGAAGGCATAGCCCACCGCCGCCCGCATCCAGGCGGCCAGCTCGTCCTGCACCGGCTTGTCCTGCCAGTAGCCGGCGATGACCTTCCGGGGCAGACGCATCCGGGCCCCGATGAAGCCGTGCTCCCGGTCGCCGTGGGCGGCCTGGTTCAGGTTCATGAAGTCCATGTCGATCTCCTCGTTGGGGATCTTCCGGTTGTACTGGGTGGCCAAATGGCAGTAGGGCTTTTGCAGCAGGCCGAAGCCGTGAATCCACATCTTGCTGGGGGAGAAGGTGTGGCACCAGGTGATGACGCCGTAGCAGTTCTCGTCGTAGTTGGCGTCCTTCATCACCTGGGTGATCTCCGCGTCGGTCTTGACGGTGGCCTTGTACACCACCTTGCAGGGCAGGTTTCCGCTCTTGTTCAGAGTGTCCGCCATCTCGGCGGCCCGCTGGGCCACGGTCTCCAGCACCTCGGGGCCGTACAGGAACTGGCTGCCTACCACAAACCAGAATTCGCAATTTTTCATATCCATGGGAAATGACCTCCAAATTTTGTTGATTCGAAAAAGTGGCAAAGCCACTTTTTCGAATGGAGCTGCACGAAATTTTGGCCTCGATTTCTTGCGAAATTGTCGGCCAAAATTTCGCGAGAGGTATCATTTCCGAGGCGCAGAAGGTGAATTGGCCGAAGGCCAAGAGAAGCCACCCTGGGGTGTGTCCTCGGAAATGATGAAATTTCATTTTATTCCGCCGTCTGCCTGCGCCCGCAGGCGCGTTTCGGAGCGCAACCGCCGCATTGCGGCGGCTCTTAGCGCGGAGATGACGGCGGAACTCCTTGCAGGAGGGCTTTTAAATACGCCCCGTTCCGGGGGTGTTATCCCAAGTTGTCCACGGCGGAGCGCTCGATGGCCAGCCCCTTGCGGTAGCGGGCCATGAAGGCCTCGAAGCCGTCCGCGTCGGCCTGCTCCGGGGCCAGGGTGGACACCTGGGCGCCGGCGAACACCTTGTTCGCCAGGTAGTCCTCCAGGGACTCGCCCTCCCCGCGGTTCACCCGGTAGGCGGCCAGCAGGGCCATGCCCCAGGGGCCGCCCTCGCCGGCGGTCTCCATGACGGACACCGGGGCCCCCGCCGCCGCGGCCAGGATGCTCTGGCCCACCTTGGGGGTCTTGAAGAAGCCGCCGTGGCCCAGCAGCCGGTCCACCGCCACCTGCTCCCCCGCCAGGATGTCCAGGCCGATCTTCAGGGTGGCCAGGGCGGACAGGAGCTGGGCGCGCATCAGGTTGGGGAAGCTGAGCTCCCCCTCCGGGGCGCGGCACAGGAGGGGACGTCCCTCCTCCATGCCGGTGATGGGCTCGCCGGACAGGTAGTTGTACAGCAGCAGGCCGCCGCCGTCCGCCGCCCCCTTGGCGGCGGATTCAAACATGGCGGTGAACACCGCGTTCATATCGGGCTTCTGGCCCAGGGCCTCCAGGAAGCCCTTGAAAACCTTGGCCCAGGCGTTGATCTCGTTGGTGCAGTTGTTGCAGTGGACCATAGCCACCGGCTTGCCGGTGGGGGTGGTCACCATGTCGATCTCCGGATAGACCTTGCTGAGGGCCTTCTCCAGCACGATCATGGCAAACACAGAGGTGCCGGCGGACACGTTGCCGGTGCGGGGGGCCACCGCGTTGGTGGCCGCCATGCCGGTGCCCGCGTCCCCCTCGGGAGGGGCCACCGGGCAGCCGGGCTCCAGGGCCCCAGCGGGGTCCAGGAGCTTGGCCCCCTCGGGGGTGAGGGAGCCCGCGTCCGCCCCGGCGGGGAGCACCTTGGGCAGGATGTCCCGCAGCTTCCAGGGATAACCCCTGTCCGCCACCAGGGCGTCAAAGGAGTCCACCATGGCCTGGTCGTAGTCGCAGGAGTCGCTGTCAATGGGGAACATGCCGCTGGCCTCCCCCACGCCCAGAGCCTTCACGCCGGTGAGCTTGTAGTGGACGTAGCCCGCCAGGGTGGTGAGGTAGACGATGTCCTTCACGTGCTCCTCCCCGTTGAGGATGGCCTGGTACAGGTGGGCGATGGACCACCGCTGGGGGATGTTGAAGCCGAAGCGGCCGGTCAGCTCCTCCGCCGCCTGGGCGGTCATGGTGTTGCGCCAGGTGCGGAAGGGGGCGAGCAGCTCCCCGTTTCCGTCCAGGGGCAGGTAGCCGTGCATCATGGCGGAGAAGCCCATGGCGGCCACCTTGGTCAGTTTGACTCCGTACTTCTCCGCCACGTCGGCACACAGGCTGGCATAGGCGTCCTGGAGACCCGCCCACACGTCGTCCATGTGGTAGGTCCACACGCCGTTCTCATACCGGTTCTCCCAGCCGTGGTCGCCCGAGGCGATGGGGGCGTGGTCCGGCCCGATGAGGACCGCCTTGATCCGGGTGGAGCCCAGCTCGATGCCCAGGACGGCCTGGCCGGAGGTGATAATTTCCTTGCGTTCCATAAAAATCTGTCTCCTTACTTATTCCGTTCCTTGATCTTGGCAAAGATGCTCTGGAGGACGATAAAGAAGCACAGCAGAGCGGCGGTGAGCACGTTGGGCCAGGACGAGGCCAGCTTGCCGTTGAACTGCACAATGGAGGCGATGGTGCCGTTGATGAGCACGCCGAACAGGGTGCCGATCACGTTGCCCACGCCGCCGGTGAGCAGGGTGCCGCCGATGACCGAGGAGGCGATGGCGTCCATCTCCAGGCCGGTGGCCTGATTCACGCTGGCGGACATGGTGTTCATGCAGTAGCAGATGCCGCCGATGGAGCACAGGAAGGAGGAGAGCACATAGGCCTTCATCTTGGTGGCCTTCACGTTCAGGCCCATCATGGCCGCCGACTGCTCGCTGCCGCCCACGGCGTACAGGGCCCGGCCGAACTTGGTGTAGCGGAGCATCAGGAAGATGACCACCAGCACCGCCAGGGCGATGACCACGCCGATGCCCACATAGGGCATGATCAGCTTGCCGGCCCGGTTGATGGTGCCGCCGAAGGGCAGGTAGATGCGGAAGTTGGCCATGTCATAGAAGGTCTGGTCCGCCTCGGCGGTGATGGACAGCTGCTCGGTGGAGATGACCGCCGTCATGCCTCGGGCAAAGAACATGCCCGCCATGCTGACGATAAAGGGCTGGATCTCCAGATAGCCCACGCAAAAGCCCTGCACCAGGCCAAAGACGATGCCGATGGCCAGCACCAGCAGGATGATGGTGGGGGCGCTGGCCCAGCCCCAGTTGTTCAGGCCGTAGGCAATGATCATACAGTCCATAGCGATGAGGGAGCCCACGGAGATGTCGATGCCGCCGGTGAGCATGACGCAGGTCATGCCGCAGGCCACGCAGATCAGGCCCGCGTTGCTGCGCAGCACGTTCAAAAAGGTCTGGACCGTGGTAAAGCCCTTGCCGGCGTAGGCCACGCAGCCCGCCGCATACAGAACGAAAAACAGTACGATGGTGATGACCAGCAGAGTGGTGTTGCTGTTCATCTGCTTGCGCTCTTTCAGCGCGTTTGCCGGTTTCATACGCCCACCGCCCCCTTTACTTCTTTCTCCGCCTGCCGCTTGGCGGACAGCTTTTTAAAGAACGCCTTCACCGGAGGCGCCTGGACCGCCACGATGACAATGACGATGACCGCCTTGAACACCGGGTTGACGGCGCTGGACACGCCCAGGTTGTACATGGTGGTGGTGATGGCCTGGATGGTGTAGGCGCCGATGATGGAGCCCGCCAGGTTGAACTTGCCGCCGGCCAGGCTGTTGCCGCCCAGGGCCACCGCCAGGATGGCGTCCAGCTCGAAGTTCAGGCCGATGTTGTTGGTGTCGGCGCTGGTGATGCGGGAGGAGGCCACCACGCCGGCGATGCCGGCGCACAGGCCGCACAGCACATAGCACAGGAAGATGATCTTCTGGGAGTTCAGGCCGGCGATGCGGCTGGCCTTCTTATTGATGCCCACGGACTGGATGTACAGGCCCAGGGCGCTCTTTTTCAGCACGATGGTGACCACGGCAATGCACACCGCCGCGATGATCAGGGGGGTGGGCACGGGGCCGATGTAGCCGCCGAACATGGCAAAGGCGTCGTTGCGCACATAGACGATCAGGTTGTTGCACACCAGCAGGCCGATGGCACGGGCGGCCGTCCACAGAATCAGGGTGGCAACCATGGGCTGGATGTTCAGATAGGCCACCAGGGCGCCGTTGAAGGCGCCGCAGACGCAGCCCACCACCAGGGCGGCCAGCACGCCCACGATCAGGGGGACGGCCAGCTCGGTGGCCTGGGGGGCCGCCGCGCCCGCCAGCAGGGTGCAGCACACGCCGGCGCTCAGGGCCATGACGGAGCCCACGGAGATGTCGGTACCGGCGGAGGAGGAGACCACCAGGGTCATGCCGATGGCCAGGATGGCCACCTCGCTGCCGCGGTTCAGGATGTTCACCAGACGGCCGCTGAGCAGCTCGTTCTGGATTCCGATTTTGAAGAACTCATAAAAATCCCGGCCCTGGGACACGTCGTAGATCATGTTGACACACAGCACCAGGATCATGCAGAAAATGGGCAGGAACAGCTGCTGCTGGGTGAGTTTCTTTAGCTTACTCATGTTCATGTTCACTCGCACCTCCCGCAATGGCGGCCATGACCCGCTCCTGGGTCAGCTCGCCGTCCAGCTCGCCCACCTTGGCGCCGTCCCGGAGGACCGCCATCCGGTTGCAGGTCCGGAGCATCTCCTCAATCTCGGAGGAGATGAACATGATGCTCTTTCCCTCGCCGGCCAGCTGGATAATCAGCTTTTGAATTTCGGTCTTGGTCCCGATGTCGATGCCCCGGGTGGGCTCGTCCAGGATCAGGAAGTTGGGGTCGGTGGCCAGCCACCGGGCCAGGATGGCCTTCTGCTGGTTGCCGCCGGAGAGCTGCTTGATGGGGGTCTCCCGGCTGGCGGTCTTGATCTGGAGCAGGTCGATGTACCGGTCGGCGATCTCCTCCTGCTTGGCACGGGACAGCTGGTTGAAGGTGCCCCGCTTGGCCTGGAGGGCCAGGATGATGTTCTCCCGCACGGACAGGTCGCCGATGATGCCCTCCGCCTTCCGGTCGTCGGGCAGCAGGCCCATGCCCAGATTCATGGCGTCGATGGGCTGGTTGATCTTGACCTCCTTGCCCTTCACCTTCAGGGTGCCGGTCTGGGCCTTGTCGGCGCCGTAGATGGACCGGGCCAGCTCGCTGCGGCCGGAGCCCAGCAGGCCGGTGAGGCCGATGACCTCGCCCTTGTGGATGTCCAGGTCGAAGGGTTTTATCGTGCCCTTGTGGCTCAGGCCCCGGGCGGAGATCTCCAGGGGGGCCTCCTTGTCGTAGGTGAAGCCCTCGGGCTTGATGGAGGCCAGGTCGTCGAAGTCCTTGCCCATCATGGCGGCCACCAGCTTCACCCGGGGCAGCTCGGCCACCGGGTACTCGCCCACCAGGGTGCCGTTGCGCAGCACGGTGATCCGGTCGCACACGGCGTACACCTGCTCCAGGAAGTGGGTGACGAACACGATGCCCACCCCCTGCTCCTTCAGCTGGAGCATCATCTTAAAGAGCTTCTCCACCTCGCTGTCGTCCAGGGAGGAGGTGGGCTCGTCCAGAATCAGGGCCTTACAATCCATGTCCACCGCCCGGGCGATGGCGATCATCTGCTGAAGGGCCAGGGAGTAGTTCTCCAGGTTCTGGGTCACGTCCACCTTGATGTCCAGCCGCTTGCACAGCTCGTCCGCCTTCTTGTTCATGGTCCGGCGGTCGATGGTGTGGAAGGGGGTCATGGGCTCCCGGCCGATGTACAGGTTTTCCGCCACGCTCAGGTTGGGGCACAGGTTGACCTCCTGATACACGGTGGAGATGCCCACCTTCTGGGCATCCAGGGTGGAGTGGTTCTTGACGGCCCCCTCCACACCGGCCACCCGGATCTCGCCGGCCTCAAAGTCGTTGATGCCGGTGAGGCACTTGATCAGGGTGGATTTTCCGGCGCCGTTCTCCCCCATGAGGGCGTGAATCTCCCCCTTGCGCAGGGTGAAGTCCACATTGTCCAGCGCCTTGACGCCGGGGAAGGTCATGCAGATTCCCCGCATCGTCAATACAATGTTGTCTTCCATCTCGCGTCACCTCTGTTAAAATTCGGAAATTCAGAATGAAATAGGGAGGACCCCACGTTGAATTGTATGGGGTCCTCCCTCTGGGGTCCTATAAAGGCCTCCTCACAGCAACTGGGAGGAATTAGTAGGGACGGGCGTCCAGGACCTCCTGGGTCACATGGATGATGGGCATCTCAGTGCCGTCCACCGTGATGCTGGACACGTTGTCCTCAGCGGCGAACCAGGACTCGTCCATGTAGATCTCCTTCTCAGGAGTCTCGCCGGCCTCCAGCTGCTGGATGACTTCCTCCACGAAGGGAGCGGCCATGGGGTTGCACTCGAAGGTGGCGTTCATGTTGCCCTCCAGAACGTGCTGCACAGCGGGCTTGTTGGAGTCGAAGGAGACGATGATCACGTCGCCGTCCACGCCGTAGCTCACGCCGGCGGCGTCCATGGCGGTCATAGCGCCGTAGGCCTCGTTATCGTTCTGGCAGATGACCACGTTGAACTGGCCCTCATAGCTCTGGCAGTAGGACTCCATGACTTCCTGGCCGCCGGCCTCGGTGAAGTCGCCGTTCTGGCTGTCCAGGATGGTCCAGCCCTCACGGTCCGCGACCTCCTTGAAGCCCTCGGTACGGCCGATGGTGGCGGAGGCGCCGGTGGAGCCCTCGATGACCAGGGCGTTGATCTCGGTGATGCCCTTGGCCTCGGCGTAGGCCTTCAGCCACTCGCCGCAGGCGAGACCCTCGGTCTTAAAGTCGGAGCCCACCCAGGTCACATACTTGTCGGAGTCGTCGATGGTACGGTCGATGACGATGACGGGGATGCCGGCGTCCTCACACTCGGTCAGCACGGCGTCCCAGCCGGTGGAGACGATAGGGTCGATGATGATGTAGTCCACGCCCTGCTGAATGAAGCCGCGGACGGCCTCCAGCTGGGTGGCGGAGTCGTTGTCACAGTCGATGAAGCTCAGCTGATAGCCGTTCTCCTCGCTGAACACGTCCTGAGCGGACTGGGTGGAGGCGGTGCGCCAGTCGGACTCGTGGCCCACCTGAGCGAAGCCCACGGTGATCAGGTCGCCGCTGGAACCGGAGCCGGAGGTGGAGGCGTCCGCACCGGAGCCGGAGGCGGCGCCGGAGCCGGAAGTGGAAGAACCGGTGTTGCCGCCGCAGGCAGCCAGGGAGAGAGCCATCGTCAGGCCCAGGGTCAGGGCAAGAACTTTCTTTTTCATTCTGAATCGCTCCTTTTTCGATTTTCCAGGATTAAGCCCGAACCGGATTCGCTCGCATGTTGTATTGCAGGTTGTCCGGACTTCTTGACCGAAGTATACTCCCAGAACCCCCCCGCTGTCAACAATTTGTTCGTATAATTTGTGTTTTCATCCGAACAAACAATACAAATCGTGTCAAAACCGCCGTCAAAAAACAGTACAATTTTGTAAATTCTCTTTTTTCGTTCTATTTTTCCATTGAAAGTACGATTTTTGTTTACTTTTTCCCCGCATTTTTCTTGCAATTTTAGTTAATAGTTTGTTAAAAACTCTTTGTAAAAATGGACAAGTTCGAAATTCCGACGGATTATTCTCCGGCACATTTGACAAATAGCACAAAAAATTAGAAGAAAATGTGAGGGCCTCCTGGGTAATCCTCTCACCGCCCAGGGGCCTCTCTCTCCGGGGCCGGAGATTTCTCTCCAGACAAATCTGAAAATTGTATTGAAAAGAGCAGGCAAATATGCTATGCTGGGTTTAATTGAAAGCCACGACTGGAGGGACTTGTCCCATGGCACCCAAATATCAGATGGTGGCGGACTCGCTCCGGACCGATATTCTGGACGGAGTCTACCAAAAGCGTATGCTTCTGCCCACCGAACAGCTCCTGTGCCAGCAGTTTCAGGTCAGCCGCCAGACCGTGCGGCAGGCCCTGGCCCTGCTGGTCTCGGAGGGGCTGATTGAGCGCCGGCAGGGCAGCGGCTCCCACATCCGGGACCGGTCCAAGCCGGCCCCCATGCCCCACCGCTCGATCGCGGTCATCACCACCTACATCAGCGACTACATCTTCCCCAGCATTTTGCGAGAGGTGGAAAACGTCCTCTCCGACCACAACAGCGCCCCCCTGCTCTTTGCCACCCAGAACCAGGTGTCCAACGAGCGGAAGGTGCTCAATACCCTTCTGGACCTGACCTCCCTGGACGGGGTGCTGGTGGAGGGGACCAAGACCGGCCTGCCCAACCCCAACCTGGACCTGTACCGCCGGCTCATCGACCGTGGGGTCCCCCTTGTCTTTATGAACGGCAACTACCCCGAGCTCACCGACAGCCTCTCGGTGCTGGACGACAACGCCACAGGCGGCCGGATGCTGGTGGACTATCTCCACCAGAAGGGCCACCAGCGCATCGCGGGCATCTTCAAAAACGACGACATCCAGGGCCACCAGCGCTACGCCGGCTATGCCGACGCCCTGCGCACCCTGGGCCTCCCCTTCGAGGACCAGCAGGTCTTCTGGTACAGCACGGAGGCCAAGGAGTCCCTGTTTTTGGACGGAACGGGGGTCAAGTACCTGGAGCAGATCCTCCCCGGCTATACGGCGGTGGTGTGCTACAACGACGAGATCGCCAGCCGTCTGGTGGCCCAGCTGGTGAAGCGGGGAATCTCCATCCCGGAGGATATGGCCGTGGTCAGCTTTGACAACAGCCAGTACAGCGAGATGACCACCCCCCGCATCACCTCCCTGTCCCACGGCACCCACAACGTGGGCCGGATGGCGGCCGAGCTTCTGATGCACCTGTTTGAAGGGGTCCCCTGCCAGTCCCAGGTGGCCCCCTGGACGCTGGTCCAGAAGGAGAGCAGCTGAACATGGCAGATGACAAACCGGGAGGCGGCTAAAAGCCGCCTCCCGGAGACTGTCGAAAAAGTGGCAGAGCCACTTTTTCGAGTGGAGCTGCACGAAATTTTGGCCTCGATTTCTTGCGAAATTGTCGGCCAAAATTTCGCGAGAGGTATCATTTCCGAGGCGCA